>NZ_JACCEY010000009.1:346965-377628 GCF_013591995.1 Rhizobium sp. WYCCWR 11146 | reverse complement strand
ACATCAGCGGGCTGCATCCCTCCAAGCGCGACATCGCCATGGTGTTCCAGTCCTATGCGCTCTATCCGAACATGACGGTGGCCGGCAACATCGCCTTCGGCATGGAGATCCGCGGCGTGCCGAAGGAGGAGCGTGCCAGGGCGATCGCCCAAGTCTCCGACATGCTGCAGATCGGCCATCTGCTCGACCGCAAGCCGAGCCAGCTCTCCGGCGGCCAGCGCCAGCGTGTCGCCATGGGCCGGGCACTGGTGCGCAATCCGCAGGTCTTCCTGTTCGACGAGCCGCTCTCCAATCTCGATGCCAAGCTGCGCGTCGACATGCGCACCGAGATCAAGCGGCTGCACCAGCGCATGGGCACCACCTTCGTCTATGTCACCCATGACCAGATCGAGGCGATGACGCTGGCGACCAAGATCGCCGTGCTGAAGGACGGCGTGCTGCAGCAGTTCGGCACGCCGGCCGAGATCTATAACAGCCCCTCCAATATCTTCGTCGCCGACTTCATGGGATCGCCGGCGATGAACCTGCTCAACGCCACCGTCGAGAACGGCGCCGGCGGGCTCGAAGTCTCGCTGGAGCGGCCGAATGCCGCCCCGCTCAAACTGCCTGTCATATCAGGCAATGACGGACTGACCGCCTATACCGGCAAACAGGTGATCTTCGGCATTCGGCCCGAAGCGCTGACCGACCCCGATGGCGCCGACCGCAAGGCGCGCTCGCTGACCGAGGGCGATTGCCTGATCGAGGTGGTCGAGCCGGCCGGCTCCGACACCTTCGCCGTCACCAAGCTCGGCGGCAAATCTGTCGTCGCCCGCCTGCGCGCCGATACCGGCATCGCTCCAGGACAAAATACCCGCCTCGCCTTCAATCTCGACAAGGCCGTCTTCTTCGATCCGGAGAGCCAGGCCAGGATTGGGTGACGGCCGTCAGGCGGCCGTCACACCGAGCGTCACCGGCGCGAAACGCGAGGAGACCGCTTCGACGGTGATCTCGCCGGTGAACCCTGTCGCCTCCAGCCAGAAGCCGGCAGTGCCGCCCTGCAGTGGCACGTTGGTCGGGCCGACGATCCTTGCCGGGCCGTGAACCTTCAGCGAAATGCTGTCGTTCATGAAGGGCAGGCGCTGGCCGCGCTGGTCGAGGGCGCGGATGATGACGCGCGTGCTGTCGCGTTCGCGTGCCCTCAGCGTCGAGCTGTCGGCAACGACTTCCAGGGTCGTGGGCAGCGGATCGGCCGCCAGCGTCAGGCTGGCCACCGGCTCCCCGCCGATATAACCGGTGAAGGTGCCGTCGATCCATTCGAGACCCCAGGTGCCGAGCTCGTCGGCGGTAAAGTGCCGATGGTCGAGCACAACGGGCGGATGCGGCAGATGCGGGTAGTTTTCGCGGTCCGGACCGATGCGCTTGCTGAGCGAGCCATATTGCAGCTCCACCTCGTCGCAGTTGGTCAGGATGATCAGCGGCAGCACGCCGCCGATATTGCGTTCGCCGCGCGCCCAGAAGGTCACCGGCTTCATGACGATCTCCTCGGAAGGGTCGCACTGGCTGATATAGGCATAGGCCGCGAATTTCGGCTCGCGGAACATGTCCATCACGCCGTGATAGCAGATGCGGTCGCCGGAGCCGAAATCCTTGTGGGTGTTGTAATCGAACATGCACCAGCCGATGGCGCCGGAGATATCAGGGTCGCCATAGGCGGCATTCAGTACATCAAGGTGCCGGCGCACATGCTCGGCCTGGCGCTGCTCCTGGTCATAAATCTTCGTCGGGTGCATGTGGCCGTTGAACTCGGTGATGAGGTACGGCACCTTGTGGGACAGTCCGGTATTTTCCTGCTGAGCGCGCAGCGCGGTGCGTGGGCGGTTGGCGCCCGGCAGCTCTTCATTGCCGAGGATGAAGTCGTTCATCGTGTAGACGTCTTCGAGCAGCTCGCTCTCGGTGAGATAACGCACGCCGCCGGTCTGGCGGGTGCTGTCGAGTTCGCGGGCGAGGCGATTGGTCTCGGCGTAGAAATCGTGATTATCCTGCGATTCGTTGATGCGCACGCCCCAGATGATGATCGAGGGGTGGTTCCAGTCGCGCTCGATCATGCGGCGGACGTTCTCGATCGATTCCTGCTGCCAGTCGGCATCGCCGATATGCTGCCAGCCGGGGATCTCCTCGAAAACCAGCAGACCGATTGTGTCGCATCGGTCGAGGAACCATTTCGACTGCGGATAATGCGAGGTGCGGACGATATTGCACTTCAGCACCGTCTTCATGATGTCGGCATCGCGCTCCTGGGCGGAGCGGCCGGCGGCATAACCGACATAGGGGAAGGCCTGATGACGGTTGAGGCCGCGCAGCTTCAATGGCTTGCCGTTGAGGAGGAAACCTTCCGGCGTGAATTCGGCGGTGCGGAAGCCGAACCTGGTTGAGACACGGTCGGAGCCGTGTTCGGTCCTCAGCTCGACGGTGACGTCATAGAGCGTGGGATCGGTGATGTCCCAGAGGGCGATGCCGGTGAGGCCACCAAAGGAGAGCGTGGTGCGGCTGCCGATCGTTTCTGTCGCGGCGGTGGCGACCACCGTGCCGTCGGCCTGTTTCAGCGTGGCGGTGACCGTCGCCGAGAAGCTGCGGCCCTCGGGATTGGCGATGTCGACGCGTATGGTCGCCGATTTCTCCGGGCGAAGAACGTCGGTGGTTTCGATCTTGAGATTGCGGATCGAGACCGGGTCGGTGACCTTCAGCCAGACCTCGCGGTAGATGCCGGCATAGGTCAGATAATCGATGCGGCCGCCGAAAGGCGGAATGTCGGGATTCTCGCTGCCGTCGATCTTGACGGTGACGAGGTTCTCGCCCTTGACGAGCTTGCCGGTGAGGCGGGCCTCGAAGGGCGTGTAGCCGTCCTTATGGGCAATGATTTCCTCGCCGTTCAGATAGACGACGCTGTCGGCCATGGCGGCGTCGAAGACGAGCGAGACTTCGCGGCCTTCGAATTCCGGCAGCCAGCGCAGCACCTTCTGATAGGTGAAGGCGCGCTGATAACTGGTCTCGTCGAAATAGCTGAAGGGCAATTCGACGGCGGTATGCGGCAGGCTGACCGACTTGGCCGCATCGAAAGCTTCGAGCAAACGCTGGCCGAAGCCCTCATGGAAACTCCAGCCTTCGTTGAAGGAAACGACGGAACGCATTTCAAACTCTCCCGGTTACAGCATCAGGGACGGTGCGGCGCCTTTCGGCGCGTGAAAATTGAGTCATACTATTCCTCCTTGATGCAATGGGTATGCGAGCTGTCAGGCGGTCGAGCCCCAGCGGGCGGTGCAGGTGAGCGTGATGCTGTGCGGGCCTTCGATCTCGGCGTCATGGCGTTCGATCAGTTCGACGACGGCATCGATGAAGGCGACGTGGTCGAGGCTCAGCGTGGTCAGGTCGTTGCAATCCCAGGCGGCCATGGCGATGCCGTCCTGGCCGACGATGGCGATATCATCAGGCGTGTTCTTGCCGAGCACCCGGCGGGCGGCATCGCGCGCACCGATCGCCATGACATCGTTGCCACAGATGATGGCGTCGACCTTGTCACGGTGCAGCAGGAGCACGGCTTCCTTGAAGCCGGAATCATAGGAGTAGTCACCGAAGGCCTGCGCTTCGAAGGAAAGGCCGCGCTTGGCCAGCGCATCGGCGAACCATTTTCGCCTGAGCTTGTCGATCCAGCTTGAATTGGTGCCGGAGAGGTAGGCGAAACGCTTCTTGCCGTCGTGGACGATCTTGTCGATGATCTCGTCGGCGGCTTCAGCGCCGTCGATGCGGATGCTGGAGACGCTTTCGTTGTCGAGCGGCTCGAAGGAGACGATGATCGGCTTGGTCGTGTGGAAAATATCGACCGCGTCCTGCATCGACACCATGTCGGAGAAGACGACGACGTGATCGACCTGATAGGTGGAGGCAAGGCGCATCAGCTGCAGTCGGTCGGAATGATCGGCGCAGCAGAGGATGATCGGCAGCAATTGTCTCGCCTGCAGACGGTGGACGAGAAGCTGTTGTTCCTCGGCCTCGCAAGGGTTGCCGATCGCATTGACGACGAGGGCGACGAGCCGCGAACGCTGGTTGTTCAGTGAGCGGGCGATCGCGTTCGGTTGGTAGCCATGTTCACGCGCGACGGCGAGGATGCGGTCGCGCGTCGCGCTGCCGATGCGCGAATCCGGCGAAAAGGCGCGGGAAATGGTGGCGGAGGAGACGCCGGCGAGTTTCGCCAGTTCCTTCGAGGTGATCCGCCGTCTGCTCATACCGCTCATCTTCAGCGCCTATTGGGCGACGATCCTGACGGAAGCGCCGTCGGCCGCTGCCGATTCCTTGATTGCATCCCATAGCCTAGCGAATCTGAGGCCCATTTCAACGGAGCCGGAGTTTTCCATCTTTCCCTCGCGAATGGCGAGGAAATTCTTCATCGGGTTGCCGAGAATCTCGGCTTCCTCGCGCGGCTCGGCGGTACGCCCGATACTGATCTCGCGCCAGCCACCCCAGGCGTCGATGCGCACGATCGCCTTCGAATAGAAGAAGGTGATGTAGGAAGCGCAGCCCGGAGGGCCTTCGCCGGCGGCCGTCAACGTCGCCAGCGCGCCGTTCTTCAGTCGGGCGGAGACGGCGGTGGCGATATCGACTTGCCTGCCGTGATTGTTCATATAGGCCGAGACGCTGTCGAAATCGGAATTGGCGAGCAGGCAGACGGTGTTCATCATATGGGCGCCGGTGTCGAACATGAAGCCGCCGCCGGAGATATCAGGCTGCTGCTTCCAGTGGCCGTGGTAATTCGACGACCAGCTTTCCCAGATCATGCCCGATATGGCGATCAACTCGCCGAACTCGCCGGCGAGAGCCCGCCGGCGCGTGTCGAGCACCAGCGGCGACAGGCCGCCCTGGAAGGCGGTGACGATGGTGACGCCACTCTTTTTCTGCGCGGCGATCAGCCTCTCGGCTTCAGCGACTGTCGTCACCATCGGCTTTTCCAGGAAGAGGTCGAGGCCGGCCTCCGCGACGGCGGTTGCCTGCTCGGCATGGAAGGTATGCGGGGTGGAGACGTAGACGATGTCGAGTTCGCCCCGGCATTCGGCGAGCATCTGACGATAATCCTCGAAGCCCTTCGGCTCGGGTGCGCCGGCGGCGAGGCAGACGTCGATCAGGCGCTGGCGCGAAGCCGCCGTGGTGTCGGCGAGTGCAGCAAATTCGATCTCCGGCATCTTGACCCAGCTCTCGGCATATTCCGCCGCCTTCAAGCCGGCACCGATGACGCCGAGACGCAATTTCTCAGACATGAAAATTCCTCCCTGGATAGATTGTGCACACGATTACACAAACGGTATGGCGATGGCAATATCTAAATAAACAAGTAATATCAGCATATTAAAACTCACGTTCAAATCTTTTCAAAAACCGTCTTGCCAGCATTTGGAATGCGTGTACATTTTCGCGACCGGCGCTGGAGGGCGCCGTGTCTCTACAAAAGGGAGGACTTCCGTTGAAGAAGATGGTTCTTGGCGGCCTATGCGCCGTTCTGCTGAGCGCGGTTTCGACGCTGGCGCAGGCAGAAACAATCCGAATTGCAAATCATGGTCAGGCCGGCATCGACGCGATGAAGTCGACGGTCGAGCGGATCGAAAAGAAATATGGCGTCACCGTCGAGGTCATCGAATATCCGGCACCCGACAAGGATTATCTTACCAAGCTCCTGACGGAGCTCGGCGCCGGCAACGCGCCCGACCTGTTCTCCATCCCGACGACGGCTGCCGTTTCCGACATGGTGGAAGCCGGTTACCTCGCGCCTGTTACCAAGGAGTTCAAGGCCTGGGACGGCTACGCCAACCTCTATGACGTCGCCAAGGAGCTTGCAGTCAGCCCGGATGGCGAAACCTATGTGATGCCGTTCATGCTCGGCATTCAGGAAATCTATTACCGCAAGGACGTTCTCGAAAAAGCCGGCATCTCCACCGAACAGCCAAAGACCTGGCAGGAACTTCTCGACCGCGCGGCCGAGATCAAGCAGAAGACCGGCGCCTACGGCCTGCTCTTTCCGGCCGGCGTCTCCTGGGGAAGCGGCGCCTTCGACGAAGGCTTCCAGCACCTGCTCGTCGGTTCCAAGACGCCGCAGCTCGTCGATGCCGACGGCAAGCTCGACCTCAATGGCGAGGGCATCAAGGACGTCTTCAACGTCTACAAGGAACTGATCGACAAGGATCTGATGCCGACGCAGCCGCTGCTCGGGCCCGAGCCCTGGGTCGTGCCGAAATACCAGATGTTCCCGGAAGGCAAGCTTGTCGCCACCACCTGCGGCTCCTGGTGCTACATTTTCGACTGGGGTCGCGAAAGCAAGAACCCGATCCCTGACGTAACGAAGGTGGTCGGTACCTGGACGGTTCCCGGCCAGAGCAATGGCCAATATGTGCTGGCCAATCTCGCCGCGCCATGGGCCGTCAATTCCAAGTCGGCAAATACAGAACTGGCGATCAAGGCGTTGATGGAGATCGGTTCGATCGAGACGCAGGTTTCCTACGCCGCCCGCATCGGCAACATCCCGGCCAGCAAGGGTGCGGCTGACAATGCCGAGTTCCAGAAGCTGACGGAACTGGTTCCGATCCATGCGGCGGCCGGGAACGGCGTGTTCCTGAAGCAGGCCTCCGGTTTCGGCACGGTTTCGGAAGGTGTGGCGCGGGCCACCGAAGCGCTGCTGCGCAAGGAAACCGATGCCGCCGGCGCCCAGAAGATCCTTGTCGACTACGTCAAGGAAACGCTCGGCGACGACATGGTCAAGTAAGCACCGGCATCGTCTCTTCCGCCAGGACGGGGACGCGGCGCCAACGCCCGCGTCTTCCCGCTTTTATTCGACAAGCCGGTTCTATCGATAAGGTTGTGAGCTTCCATGGCCCGAAACTCTCATGAAAAGCGCGCCGAGCGGCAATGGCTGCTGATCCTGCTGCCCTCGCTGGTGCTGCTTCTGGCCTTCGTCATCTATCCGGCCCTCTATTCGATCTATCTGAGCTTCACCAATGAGGCGCTGACCGGAGCCGCGGCCCTTCGGCCCCGCTTCGTCGGCTTCAGGAATTACACGCGGCTCTTCAACGACGCGAAGTTCTGGAATTCGCTGTTCGTCACCTTCGTCTTCGTCATCGGTTCGGCGGTGATCGGCCAGTTCGTGCTCGGCCTGATCTCGGCAATTGCGCTGCGCCGCCCGATCCGCTTTCGGCGGGTGTTCTCGTCGATCATCCTGTTGCCGAACGCAGCCCCTGAAGTCGTCGCCGGTTTCATGTGGATCTCGATGCTGGCGGGCGGCGACAATGCCACACTCAGCCGCATCGTCAGCTTCTTCGGCATCACGCCGGCGGACTGGCTGCAGGTCTTCCCGCTGTCGATGATCATTGTCGTCAACACCTGGCGCGGCATCGCCACGGCGATGATCCTGTTGACGGCCGGCCTTAGCACCATTCCGGCGGAGATCTACGAGGCAGCGCGCATGGACGGCGCCACCCCGTCGCAGATGTTTCGCCGCATCACCCTGCCGCTGATGATGCCGACGATCCTGCTCTATATGCTGATCTCGGCCGTCTCCACCATCGCCGTCTTCGGCCTCGTCTATGCGTTGACGCGCGGCGGGCCGGGTGGGGCGACCGAGGTCGTCAGCATCTATATCTACAACCAGTCCTTTACGGCGTTCCAACTGGGTTATGGTGCCGCGGTCGCCGTCGTCGCGCTCGTCATCTCTCTGATATTGGGTATCGCCTATGTCCGGGCCATGAAGGTGGAGGTCTGACATGGCCGTCGTTTCCCCAAGCGAAACTGCAAACAAGGGTCGCTCCGACCTCATCGCCTATGCGACGCTGTCGCTGATCTCGATCTTCTGCGCGGTGCCTTTCTTCTGGGTGCTGCTCGCCTCGCTCGACGGCAATGCGCAGCTCTTCCTGCACTGGCCGGAGCAGTGGACCTTCGCCAACTATGTCAGAGTCTTCACCAAGGAGGACGGGGCGAAGTGGCTGTTCAACTCGCTCTTCGTGGTCGCTAGCGCGACGCTGCTGGTCATGGTGCTTTCCGGACTCGGCGGTTATGCACTGTCGCGCACCCGGGCCTGGTGGAAGCTGCCCTTCCTCTACGCGATCCTGCTCATCCGGGTGCTGCCGCCGACGGCGCTCGTCGTGCCGCTCTACAAATTCCTGCTGACGCTGAACAATGCGGAAGCGGCAGTGCTCAGGCCGATCTTCGGCAGCTATACGCGTGACATCATGCGCTGGACCGGTTTCATCGACGGTTATCTCGGGCTGATCCTGGTGCTTGCGACGATGCAATTGCCGCTGGCGCTCTGGATCATGAAGACCTTCTTCGATGGGCTGCCGCGGGACTACGAGGAGGCAGCGCTGATGGATGGGGCAACACTCTTCCAGCGCATCCGCCGGGTGCTGATCCCGCTGGCACTGCCCGGGCTTGCCGCCGCCGGGCTGTTCGCCTTCATGTCGGCCTGGGGCGATTTCCTGCTGCCGCTGATCCTCCTGTCGTCGCCAGAGCTGCAGACGCTGCCGCTCGGTCTCTTCCGCGCCTTCCTGCGCATCAACGAGATCGATTACGGCCTGCTGACCGCACTTGCATTCATCTATCTGCTGCCTGCCGTCGTCGCCTTCGGCTTTGCGCGGCGCTTCCTCGTCCAGACTTTTTCGGGCGGTGTGAAGGGCTGAGATCAAGAAAGAGAAACAGATGATCAATCTCAGAAACGTTCGCAAATTCTACGGCGCGCTCGAGGTCATCAAAGGCGTCGACATCACTGTGGAAGATGGTGAATTCGCGGTCTTCGTCGGTCCGTCCGGCTGCGGCAAGTCCACGCTGCTGCGGATGATCGCCGGCCTCGAAGGCATCGATGAAGGCGACCTCATCCTTAACGGCAAACGCATCAACGACGTGCCGCCCGACAAGCGCGGCATCGCCATGGTCTTCCAGTCCTATGCGCTCTATCCGCATATGAGCGTTGCCGAAAACATCGGCTTCTCGCTCAGCCTGAAGAAAGTACCGGAGGCGGAGATCCGCCGGCAGGTGGAAGGTGTGGCCGAAATCCTGCAGCTCACCGATTACCTCGACCGCCGCCCGGCCGCGCTTTCCGGCGGCCAGCGCCAGCGCGTGGCGATCGGCCGCGCCATCATCAAGAAACCGGCGCTGATCCTGTTCGACGAGCCGCTGTCGAACCTCGATTCGGCGCTACGCGTACAGATGCGCGCCGAGCTGCAGCGCCTGCACCGCGAGCTGAAAGCGACCGTCGTCTACGTCACCCACGACCAGGTGGAGGCGATGACGATGGCGGACCGCATCGTCGTGCTCAACAAGGGCGTGGTAGCGCAGGAGGGTGCGCCGATGTCGCTCTATCATCAGCCGGACAATGAATTCGTCGCCACCTTCATCGGCTCGCCGAAGATGAACATCATTCCCGTCACCGCAACGCGACCATCGGCGGGCAAGCTGCATCTCGATAGCCCGATCGGGCTTTCGCTCGATCTGGCCGATGCGAACGGCGCGGTGCCGCAGGGCGAGGCCAAGCTCGGCATCAGGCCGGAGCATCTGAAGATCGCAGCCGAGGGCCAGGGCCATTTCACTGCCGAGGTCGTCATCGTCGAGCGGCTCGGCGTCGAGACCTACATGACCGTCGGTTCGCAGCAGCAGCCGATCGTGGTGCGCGCCGAAGGCGATATCGCGGTGCGGCCGGGCGACCGCGTGCCGCTGACGGCCGATCCCGCCGCCTGCCATCTGTTCGATTCCGCCGGCCGGGTGATCCGTCCGGCAACCGCCTGACAATGCCTGAAACATCACAGCCTAGACATCGAGGAATGCCATGACAATCAAGGTCACCATCTGGAACGAGGGACGCCACGAGCAGCTTCACAAGGAGGTTCAGGAGATCTACCCCGATCGTATCGACGGAGCGATCGCGTCAGGCATTGCCCATCCGGATTTCGAAATCCGCCGAGGCACGCTCGATGATCCTGATGAAGGCCTGCCGGACAGCGTGCTCGATGATACCGACGTGCTGCTCTGGTGGGGGCATATGGCGCATGAGGAGGTCAGCGACGGGCTGATCGACCGCGTGCAGCAGCGCGTACTCAAGGGCATGGGCCTGCTGGTTCTGCATTCCGGCCATCATTCCAAGCTCTTCCGCCGGCTGATGGGCACCAATGCCAACCTTTCCTGGCGCGAGACGCCGGAAGGCGATCTGGAGCGCGTCTGGGTGGTCAATCCCTCGCATCCGATCGCCGAGGGGCTGCCGCCCTATTTCGAGGTCAATGCCTCGGAAATGTACGGCGAGCCCTTCGATATTCCGCAGCCGGACGAGCTGGTCTTCATATCCTGGTATTCCGGCGGCGAAGTGTTCCGCAGCGGCTGCACCTTCCAGCGTGGGCGCGGGCGCATCTTCTTCTTCAGCCCTGGCCACGAGACCTATCCGATCTATCACGACAAGACCGTGCATAAGGTGATCTCGAACGGCGTCCGCTGGGCGCGGCAGAAACACACCGATGGCCGCATCCTGGAAAACTGGCATCGGGCCGAGCCGCTGCACGGCCGCCCCGACAAACCGAAGGCCTGATCTATGGATATTGTGCGCCGGTCGTCTTGATATAAATCGAATAGACCGAACGCGTCGCGGTGATGAAGAGCCGGTTTTTCTTGGGGCCGCCGAAGGTGAGGTTGGACACCGTCTGCGGCACCCTGATCTTGCCGAGCAGTGTTCCGTCGGGCGAAAAGCAGTGCACGCCGTCGGAGGCACTCGTCCAGAGATTGCCGGCGACATCGAAACGGAAACCGTCGGGATGACCGACATCGAGGCTGCAGAAATAGCGGCTGTTGGTAAGCGCCCTGCCGTCGATGACGTCGAAAACGCGGATATGGCGCGGCACGTCATGTTTTGCGGAGCCGGAATCGGCAATATAAAGCTTCGTCTCATCGGGCGAGAAGGCAAGGCCGTTCGGCTGGATGAAATCCTCGACGACGGCGTCGATCGCTCCGCTTGCCGGATCGATCCGGTAGACGTTGCGCGTGGGCTGCTCGGGCTCGGCCTTGTGGCCCTCGTAGTCCGACAGGATGCCGTAGGTCGGATCGGTGAACCAGACCCCGCCGTCGGAGTGCACGACGACGTCGTTCGGCGAGTTCAGCCTCTTGCCCTGATAGCTGTCGGCGAGAACGGTGATCGTGCCGTCCGTCTCGGTGCGGGTGACGCGGCGGCCGCCATGTTCGCAGGAGACCAGTCGGCCCTGCCGGTCGCGGGTGTTGCCGTTGACGTAGTTGGAGGGCGAGCGGAAGACGGAGACCGTACCATCCGGTGTCCAGCGCATCATGCGTTCATTCGGGATATCGCTCCAGAGAAGGCAGTTCAGGTCGGAAAACCAGACCGGGCCTTCCGTCCAGCGGCAGCCGGAATAAAGCTCCTCGAGGCCGGCGCTGCCGATGACCATTGCACCGAAGCGCTCGTCGCGGATCTCATAAATCGGATTGTCGCCCATGCCAGTTTCCTCCCTGAATGCTGCCGTTCTTTCCTAGCGGCAAAAAGCTGGAGGTGCCAGAGCCCGGCGATGGAAATGCCGGGCTGCGGTTTTCTCATAGGGCCGCGACCGGATGCGGCGAGCCGTCATAAGCGCCCCAGATCGACTGGTCGAAGCAGATGACCGAGCCGGTCATCAGGCCGGATTCGGAAGACGACAGGTAAGCGCAGGCGCGCGCCACCTCGTGCGGATCGACGAGACGGCCGAAGGGCTGGCTTGCCGCCGCCTTCTCCAGCCAGTCGGCGGGGGCATCGTGATATTCGCGCTGGATCCGGTCCTCGCCCTCGGAGGCCATCCAGCCGATGTTCAGACCATTGACGCGGATGCGGTTGCGCAGGAGCGCATAGGCGGTGTTCTTCGTCAGCGTTTCCAGCGCGCCCTTGGAGGCACAATAGGCGGCGATGAAGGGCTGGCCGGCTTTGGCCGACATCGAGCCGATATTGACGACCGTACCCTCGATTTTTTCGCGACGCATGACCTTCACCGCCTCCTGCATCAGGAAAAACGGCGCGCGAACATTGACGGCGAACATGGCGTCGAAGAGCTCCGGGCTAGTGTCGAGGATGGTGCCGCGATCGGTGATGGCGGCGGCGTTGACCAGCGCATCGACACGACCGAAGGTCTCGTCACAGGCGCGCACGACATGCTGTGCATCCTCGACCTTGCCGAGGTCGGCCTTGACGTAGACGATCCGGGTGCGGGTAGCAGCCGAAATCTCCGCCGCCTTTGCCTTGCCCTTGGCTTCGTTGCGGCCGCAGATGACGATGCCTTCCGCGCCGCGTTCGGCGAAGAGGCGGGCGATGGTCGCGCCCAATCCTTGCGTGCCGCCGGTGACGATGGCGATCTTGCCGTCGAGGCGGCCGTGGTCTGTGCTCATGTGGTTCCTCCATTGTGATGATGTGCGAATAGCCTCCCGCGGGTGCGGGAGGCTTTTATGTCAGTGCGGATGTACGAGGCTCGAGCTCCAAATCAGCTCAGCTTCTTCTGCGCCTGCTCGGCAAGTGCTGCCGTAAAACCTTCATCGCTCCAGCCTTCCTTCAGCGCCTCATGCATCAACTGCGCCTGTGTCTTCGGCGCCAGTCCGCCGAGCGGCGGGTCGCGGTCGAGGTTGGTCGGGAAGGAGTAGCCCTCGGCGCAGGCGGCGACGGCGTTGGCGATTTCGTCAGGCGAGAGCCTGCCTTGAAAGGCCTTCAAGGCGGGAAACAGCCTGGCGCTCATCCTCTCGCGATTGACGGTTTCCATTGCCCGGCCGAAGGCGGAGGAGACCTGCAGGAGGTTGGCGACGCGCTTGATGTCGGCCGAGCGGTTGGTGCCGGCGGCATGGAAGAGGGCGGGATTGAAGAAGACGACGTCGCCTTTTTCGAGCGGCAGCTGGACATGGTTGGTCTCGAAATAATCCCGGAACTCCTGCCGCTTCAGTGCGAGATAACCGGGTAAATAAGTCTGGCTGTGCGGCAGGAAGAGCGTCGGGCCGCTTTCGAGCGGCATATCGCAATGGGCGACCGCACCCTGCAATGTCAGCACCGGCGAGAGCCGATGCACATGTGCCGGGAACTGCTCGATCACCTTTGAGGACTGAAAGCCGAGATGGTAGTCGCGGTGCGCCGACTGCGCCGAACCGCCCGGATTGACGCGGTTGACCTGCGCCGTCATCTGGTAGCTCGGGCCGAGCCAGGCTTCGCTTGCCAGCGCGACGATGGCGTTGCCGTAATATTCGGCGAAATTTGCCGGATCGGCGAGGCAATGTTTTTCCAGCGAATTCCAGATACGGTCGTTGGCGCCAGGCTTGGCGAAGTGGTCGCCACCGCCGGTCGAGGTGCGGTGCTGTTCCTCGATGATCGCATCGAAGATCGTGCTGGCCCGATCGATGATGCCGGTGTCTTCGTAAGCGCGCTTGAACACGACGACACCAGGACCCTCGCCGAAGGCCTCGCAGATTTCCGCCAACACGGCGCGTCGGCCTTCTGGCGTTGCAGCCGCCATCATCACCTTGCGGCTGTCATAGATCAGCACGTTTTTTTCGACCGCGGACGCCGAGGGGTAATCGGCAAGCGCGGTCGTCTTTTCCGCAAGGGCGCGAAACTCATCGAGATCGCAGGCGTCTTCGCTCAGCCAGACGCGGTCGGCGCGCAGTTTCTGCTGATTGTCGGTTTTCATGGCGGGCTCCTCCCTCTTTCCAATGGAGGCACTATACGCCGCGACGCCAGGTGATATAGATCAGAAATTCATCAAAAAACCATCAGGCCGATCGCATGGCACACCTCTTTCTCGTCAAGGACATCGCCTTCCAGGCCGGGCTCAGCACCGCCACCGTCGACCGGGTGCTGAATGGCAGACCGGGCGTGCGCCGGCAGACCGAGATGCGGGTGAAGGCGGCGATCGCGGAACTGGAGAAGCAGCAGGCCGGGGCGATGGGCAGCGGCCGCATGCTGGCGATCGATATCGTCATGGAGACACCGCAGCGTTTCAGCGATGCGGTGCGCGCCGCCTTCGAGGCGGAGATGGCGACCTTTCTGCCGGGCGTCTTCCGCTGTCGCTTCCACTTTGCCGAGGTGATGAAGCCGGCCGAACTGGTGCAGCTTCTCGATCGCATCCGGTTGCGCGGCACGCATGGCATCGTACTCAAGGCGCCTGACGTCGCCGAGGTGGCGGCCGCCGTAGCGCGGGCGGACGCGGCCGGCATTCCCGTCGTGACGCTGGTGACAGATCTGCCGAATTCGGCCCGCATCGCCTATGCCGGCGCCGACAACCGGGCGGCGGGAGAGACCGCCGCCTATCTGATCGGCGAATTCCTCGGCAGTGATGGAGGCAAGGTGCTGGTAACGCTGTCGAGCGGACGCTTCCGGGGCGAGGAGGAGCGCGAAATCGGCTTTCGCCGCATCATCCGCGCCCGCTATCCCGACATCGGAATTACCGAAATCAGCGAGGGGCACGGCACCGATGCCGCGACAGGAACGCTTGCCGCGGTAGCGCTTGCGGCCGATCCCGCCATCAACGCCGTCTATTCGATCGGCGGCGGCAACCGGGCGGTGCTGGCGGCCTTCGACGCGGCCAAACGTCCCGTCCGCGTTTTCGTCGCTCATGATCTCGATGCGGATAATCGCGCGCTGCTTGCGGCGCGTCGGATCGGCTTCGTGCTGCATCATGATCTCAGGACCGATGCACGTTCGGCCTTCCGGGCGATCATGAGTCGGGCGACTGCATTGCCGCGCGCAGTTACGCCCTCGCTTTCATCCGTCGAAATCGTCACGCCCTACAATATGCCCGCGGCCGGGTGAGCCAATTGGCTTTCCTTTAATGCCGAATTCGGGCTACGCTTTAGCACGAGTGAAGGTGAGAACATGGATTACAGCGACGTCAGCACGATTGCAGCCTGGATCACGGAGCAGGGACTGAAGGGCGTTTCGGAAGCCGAACTTATGACCGGTTTCTGCTCGGCTTGCCGGGATGCCGGCCTGCCGCTCGACCGTGGTCTGGCGCTGATGGATACGCTGCATCCGGTGCATGAGGGCCGTGCCTTCCGCTGGGACAGCATCGAGGAAATCCAGACCGAGTTCGAATATGGTCCGACGATCTCGGGGGAGGCGGCGTCGAACTGGCAGCGTTCGGCCTTCTATCATCTTTGGTCTCGCAACGAGCGGGAGATACGCCGGCGTCTCGGCTTCGGCGATCCGATCGATTTCTCCATGCTCGATACGATCGCTGAAGCCGGTCACACGGATTTCGTGGCGATGATGCATCGTTTCAGCGAGGCCGGCACGATCGGCGAGATGGATTGCTTCTTCTCGCATTTCGCGACGAAACATCCCGAGGGCTTTTCCGATCACGACCTCGCCATTCTGCGCAAGCTGGTGCCGGTGTTGGGGTTGGCGATCAAATGCATCGCGCTCGGGCGTATCGCCCGCACCATCGCCGAGGTCTATCTCGGCGAGGACGCGGCGCGCCAGGTGATGGAAGGCAAGATCAGCCGCGGCAAATCGGAGCGAATTTCCGCGGCACTTTGGTTCTCCGACCTGCTGAACTATACCAAGATCTCCGACAGCGTGCCGCCGGAGGAGATCATCCCGCTGCTCAACGACTATAGCGAGGCGGTGATCACGGCGATCCACGAGTCCGGCGGCAACGTGCTGAAGCTGATCGGCGACGGTGTGCTCGCCATCTTTAAGGGCGAGGTGCCAGCGGAGACGTGTCGCGCGGCGCTGAGCGCCGAATCGCTGCTGCGGGAAAAGCTCACCACACTGAATGCCGCGCGTGCGGCCGATGGCCGGGCGACGACCGACGTCTATATCGGCCTGCATATCGGCGATGTCTTCTACGGCAATATCGGCAGCCAGGACCGGTTGGATTTCACCGTTATCGGACCTGCCGTCAACGAGGTCAGCCGGATCGCCTCAATGTGTCGTTCCGTCGATCTCAACCTGTTGATCTCCTCCGATTTCGCCGCGGCGGTACCGGAGCAGCAGCGTACCGCACTCGCCTGCGTCGGACGTTATGCGTTGCGCGGCGTGCAGCGCGCGCAGGAACTGTATACCCTCGACAGCGCCCGGCTGAACAGCTGAGTTCCTGACTGCAAGGTCTATCGCAACAGGCCCTGACCGCCGTCGATCCAGATTGGCGTACCGGTGATGTGCCGCGCGCGCTCGGAGGCGAGGAAAAGGATTGTTTCGGCGACGTCCTCGCTCTTGCCTGCCTTGCCGCCGGCAATCGGGATATCCCCCTGCGGCCAGATGACCGGAACCTCCGTCTCCTCGCGATGGCGGCTGTCGGTATTGGCGCCGATATTGGTCTCGATCTCGCCGGGGCAGACGGCATTGACGCGGATGCCGTGTCGACCGAGTTCGAGCGCGAGCTGCTGGACCATGGCGACCTGGCCCGCCTTGGTTGCGGTGTAGGCGGTGGCGCCCGGCGTGGTGAAAGTACGGGTGCCATTGATCGAAGAGACGACGATGATCGAGCCGCCGTGGCGCTTCAGATGAGGAACCGTCAGATGCAGGGTCAGATTGGTGCCGCGCAGATTGACGGCGATGGTCTTGTCCCATTCTTCCGGTTTCAGATCGTCGATCGGCGCCCACACACCGTTGATCCCAGCATTGGCGACTACGATGTCGAGGCCGTCGAAGGTGTCGGTCAGTTGTTCCACGGCGCCTCGCATTTGAGCTTCGTCGCTGGTATCTGCCGTTAACGCGATCGACTGGCCGCCGGCGGCCTTGATCTCGGCGCAAGTTTTTTCGACTTCGTCGGCGGTGCGGCTCAATGCTGCGACCCTTGCACCCTCGGCAGCGAGCCGCAACGCGGCGGCTTTGCCGATGCCGGAACCGGCGCCTGTTACCAACGCGATCTTTCCCTTCAGCTCCATGGGCGGGCTCTCCTTGCCGTTTTGCCGGTAAGCCAATGCTTCGCATGGCTGTTGGTTCCTGAAGGAGAGCAGGTCGCTAGAGCGCGGTGCTAGAGCCTCCTGAGGAGGCTGTGGCTCGGCGCCCATCTCTCAGGTCCATGCACGGCGGCAAAGAGCAGACCGGCGAGGAAGGTAAAGTGATCGACGAAGAAGCCGAACTCGGCCTGATTCTGCTGCCAATGGGACGGACCGTGGAAGGCGAAAGCGAGGAAGATCACATAGATGGCTGCGAGCAGGCTGGCCTCGGAGAAGAAGGCCCCTGATATGAAAGCGAGCGCCAGCGCGATCTCAAAGAAGGCAGCGATCCAGGTAAGGAATTTCGCCATCGGAAAGCCGGCGGCAGTGATATAGCCCACTGTTGCGCCGATATCGGCAAACTTGAAGCCGGCGGCCATGAAGAAGACGAAGCTGAAGATGATGCGGGCGACGATGATCGCGATTGCTCTGGCCATCCTGAAATCTCCTCTTTGAGCTTCCATTATGACGGACGAGACCCCCGACATCCTACACGGTGAATGAAAAAGGGCCGCTTGCGCGACCCTATCACTTTGAGTTGCGCATAATCCTTTCCGAAAATCGGTTCCGATTTTCGGGGTTATGCGCTCTCACCACTCGGCGAAGCTGCCGTCGGCGTGCCGCCAGATCGGGTTGCGCCAGCGGTGACCTTCCTTCGCGCGCTCGATGACATAGGCTTCGTCGACCTCGATGCCGAGACCCGGACCCTGCGGGATCGAGACGAAACCATCGGCATAGTGGAACACCTCCTTGTTGGAGATATAGTCGAGGATGTCGTTGCCCTTGTTGTAGTGGATGCCGAGGCTCTGTTCCTGAATGAAGGCATTGTAGCTGACGGCATCGACCTGCAGGCAGGCGGCGAGCGCGATCGGGCCCAGCGGGCAATGCGGCGCCAGCGCCACGTCGTAGGCTTCGGCCATCGCCGCGATCTTGCGGCATTCGGTGATGCCGCCGGCATGGGAGAGATCCGGCTGGATGATGTCGACATAGCCGTCGGACAGAACCTGCTTGAAATCCCAGCGCGAAAAGAGCCGTTCACCGAGCGCGATCGGCGTCGACGTATGGTTGACGATATCGCGTAGCGCTTCCTTGTTTTCGGAAAGCACCGGCTCTTCGATGAACATCAGCTTGTAGGGGTCGAGCTCCTTGGCGAGAACCTTCGCCATCGGCTTGTGCACACGGCCGTGGAAATCGACGCCGATGCCGATATGCGGGCCGATCGCCTCGCGGATGGCGGCGATGGTCTCAACTGCTTTCTCCACCTTTTCGTTGGTGTCGACGATCTGCATTTCCTCGCAGCCATTGAGCTTGATCGCCTTGAAACCGCGGGCAACCACTTCCTTGGCATTGTTGGCGACATCCGAGGGCCGATCGCCGCCGATCCAGGAATAGACCTTGATGCGATCACGGAGCTGGCCGCCGAGCAGGGAATGGATCGGCTGGCCGAGCGCTTTACCCTTGATGTCCCACAGCGCCTGGTCGATGCCCGAGATCGCGCTCATGTGGACGGCGCCGCCGCGATAGAAGCCGCCGCGATACATCACGGTCCAGTGGTCCTCGATGAGGAAAGGATCCTTGCCGATCAAGTAGTCTTCCAGCTCTTGGACGGCGGCCTGAACGGTCAGCGCACGGCCTTCGACGACCGGTTCGCCCCAGCCGACGATACCTTCATCGGTCTCGACCTTCAAAAACAGCCAGCGCGGGGGAACGATATAGGTGGTGAGTTTGGTGATCTTCATCGCTGTTCTTTCAGTCTCTTCCCGGGTTTGCGATCGGCGGCGCGTCCGCAGATTTGTCGTGATCGATCATTTCGTTCTGCCGATCGCTTTTTCGGCGGCGGCAAGATCGCGCACCGCAAGATCGAGCATGCGGTTGGCGCATTCGCGGGCGCCCGCCTTGTCGCGCATGCGCAGGGCCTCGACCAACTGGCCGTGAACGAGCACCGCATCCTCGCGATTCTCGACGCCGATATTGGAGGCATGCAGCGCATATTTCAGCGCCGCGTGAATGGCGCTCGACAGGCGGCGGAAGACCTGATTGTGGCTGGCGGTGAGCAGCACCGTGTGGAACATGACATCGGCATCGGTGAAGCTTTCCGGGTCGCGGGCGCTGTCGCGCATCTGTCGCCAGGCATTGTCGAGATCGGCGATCTCCTGGGCGCTGGCGCGCTCGGCGGCATATTCGGCGGCTGCCGGCTCGATGGTGCGGCGGGCTTCGAGAATGCAGCCGAGCAGGTCGAAATCCTTGATATAGGGACCCATCCATTCAAGCACGTCGGCGTCCAGGATATTCCAGTCGTCCTTGTCGCAGACGGTGGTTCCGATGCGTGGTTTCCCGCGGACGAGGCCTTTGGATTCCAGCACTTTCAGCGATTCGCGAATGACGGTGCGGCTGACGCCGTAGAGTTCGCAGAGATCGTTCTCGCGCGGCAGCGGCGAGCCCGCGGGATAGCGGTCCGCACAGATATCCTGAGCGATCGCCGCCGTGACGTTGCGGCGTACGCGCGGGCGGCGCTCGATGCGGCGGCTTTCGGCCCCGCTCTGTCGCTCGATTGTTTCCAACTCACCTCTCCGCTCTGTCTCGCGTGCTAGGCAATCGAACCTGATTATCCGAATTCGATCCGCATTGCGACGCTTCCTCCCGGCATCTCGTCAATAATCCTATTATTCCAATCATCATACATTGGCAATTGACTGGTATGATGATTTATCATAATTCATTGGACGTTGCCTGGGAGGCAGCTGCTCGGTTTTTGAGAGTTTAGGGAGAGAGACATGCGCTTGTTCAAAGCAGCCATTCTGGCTGGCACTTTCGCCATTTTGGCAGCCGGCTCGGCATTTTCCGCGGACGTCAAGATAGGGTTTATCGTCAAGCAGCCTGAGGAGCCGTGGTTCCAGGACGAATGGAAATTCGCCGACCAGGCCGCCAAGGAAAAAGGCTTCACCGTCGTCAAGATCGGCGCCGAAGACGGCGAGAAGGTCCAGTCGGCGATCGATAATCTCGGCGCCCAGGGTGCGCAGGGCTTCATCATCTGCACGCCCGACGTCAAGCTTGGCCCCGGCATCGTCGCCAAGGCCGAAGCCAACCAGCTGAAGCTGATGACGGGCGACGACCGCCTCGTCAGCGCCGACGGCAAGCCGTTGGAAGACGTGCCGCATATGGGCATTTCAGCCACCAAGATCGGTGAGACCGTCGGCCAGGCGATCGTCGACGAAATCAAGAAGCGCGGTTGGGCCATGAAAAATGTCGGCGCCGTGCGGGTCTCTTATGACCAGCTCCCGACGGCCGTCGACCGTGTCGAAGGCGCGATGTCGGTGCTGAAGTCCGCCGGCTTCCCGGCCGAAAACATCTATGATGCGCCGCAGGCGAAGACGGATACGGAAGCGGCGCTCAACGCGGCAACCACCGTTCTCAACAAGCATGCCGACGTGAAATACTGGGTCGCCTTCGGCCTCAACGACGAAGCCGTCCTCGGCGCCGTCCGTGCCTCCGAATCGGTCGGCATTCCGGCGGCGAACGTCATCGGTGTCGGCATCGGCGGTGCGGAATCGGCGATCAACGAGTTCAAGAAGCCGGCGGCGACGGGCTTCTTCGGCACCGTCATCATCTCGCCGAAGCGTCACGGCTACGAGACGGCGCTCAACATGTACGACTGGATCGCCAACGACAAGGAGCCGGCAAAGCTGACGCTGACCTCCGGTTCGCTGGCGCTGCGTGACGATTACGAAAAGGTCCGCAAGGATCTTGGCATCGAGTGATCGTCCTTCCAAGATGATATCGTCCGGCGGCCGCTCAGCGTGCCGCCGGGTCCTTCTCGGCGGAGCGATGATGGCTTTCCTCGAATTCAGCAATATCTCCAAGGGTTATCCCGGCGTGCAGGCGCTGGCGGATGTTTCCTTCACGGTCGAGAAGGGCGCCGTCCACGGCCTGATGGGCGAAAACGGTGCCGGTAAATCGACGCTGATCCGCGTACTGTCCGGCGATCAGGCCGCCGATGCCGGCAACATCCTCATCGACGGCGAGGTGCAGAGGTATGGGTCTGTCCGCGACGCTTTCCATGCCGGCGTCATCGTCATCCATCAGGAACTGCAGCTCGTTCCAGAGTTGACCGTCGCCGAAAATCTCTGGCTCGGACGCTTTCCGGCCAAGGGCGGCGTCATCCATTCGAAGGCGCTGATCGAGACAGTGCGGTCGAAGCTCGAGGAGATCGGCATCGATGTCGATCCGTCGGCCAAGGTCGCCTCGCTTTCGATCGGTGCGCGGCAGATGGTCGAGATCGCCAAGGCCGTCATGCTCGATGCACGGGTGATTGCGCTCGACGAGCCGACCTCCTCGCTTTCCTCGCGCGAAAGCGAAATCCTGTTTTCGCTCATCGACAGGTTGAAGGCGCAGGGAACGGTCATTCTCTACGTCTCGCATCGTCTCGACGAGATATTTCGTCTTTGCGACAGCCTGACCGTGCTGCGCGACGGCAAGCTTGCCGCCCACCATCCTCAGATCGCCGAAACCACGCGCGAGCAGATCATCTCGGAAATGGTCGGACGCGAGATCAGCAATGTCTGGGGATGGCGCGAACGTCCGCACGGCGGCGTACGGCTGGAGGTCAAGGGCCTGTCGGGGCCGAGGCTGCGCCATCCGATCAGCTTTTCCGTCCGCCAGGGCGAAATCCTCGGCTTCTTCGGCCTGATCGGCGCAGGCCGCAGCGAGATGGCGCGGCTGCTTTACGGCGCCGACACTAGGCATCAGGGCCAGGTGACGATCGACGGCGTTGCCGTTTCACCGAACAATCCGAAGGCGGCGATCAATGCCGGCATGGTGCTTTGCCCCGAGGACCGCAAGTTCGACGGTATCGTCCAGGGCCGGTCGATCGAGGAGAATATCGCGATCTCATCACGCCGGCATTTTTCGCCTTTCGGCATTCTGAGCCCGAGACAAGAAGCGGCGCTGGCCGATCGGTTCATCGCCAAGCTTCGGGTGCGCACGCCGTCGCGCAAGCAGGACATCATCAATCTCTCGGGCGGCAACCAGCAGAAGGTCATTCTCGGCCGCTGGCTGTCCGAGCAGGGGATCAAGGTGCTGGTCATCGATGAGCCGACGCGCGGCATCGATGTCGGGGCGAAATCGGAAATCTACGAAATCCTCTACGAGCTTGCGGCCGGCGGCATGGCGATCGTGGTCATATCCAGCGAGCTGCCCGAAGTCATGGGCATTTCCGATCGCATCATGGTGATGTGCCAGGGCAGGGTGGCGGCCACTGTCATCCGTCCGGATTTCGACGAGCGCAACATCCTGACGGCCGCGCTTCCCGACAAGAACGCCGCAGGCACTATTTAGGATTGGGAATACGGACGATGAATTCGTTGAAAAAAATCCTTCTCGGCGAACAGGGGCTGGTGGTGATCTTCACTGCTGCCTTCGTGATCGTCTCGCTCCTCGTTCCGAACTTCCTGACCGAGCGAAACATGCTGGGGCTGCTGCAGTCGGTTGTCACGATCGGCATCGTCGCGTGCACGATGATGTTCTGCCTGGCATCGCGCGATTTCGACCTGTCGGTCGGATCGATCGTCGCCTTCTCCGGCATGATCGCGGTGATGGTCTCGAATGCGACGGGCTCCATTCCCGTCGGGCTGGTCGCCGCCCTGCTTTGCGGCGCCGTCGTCGGTTTCGTCAATGGTATCGTCATTGCGCGCTTTCGCATCAATGCGCTGATCACCACGCTTGCGACCATGCAGATCGTGCGCGGGCTGGCGCTGATCGCCTCCGATGGCCGCGCTGTCGGCATCAATGATCCCGATTTCTACCAGCTTGCCCTGTCGCGCTTCCTGACCGTGCCGACGCCGATCTGGATCATGCTGATCCTTTTCATCCTCTTCGGTTTTGTGCTCAACCGCACCGTCTTCGGCAAGAACACGCTGGCGATCGGCGGCAATCCGGAGGCCTCGCGGCTTGCCGGCGTCAATGTCGTCAATATGCGGATCTGGATCTTTGCGCTGCAGGGTCTCGTCTGCGGCATTGCCGGCATCCTGCTTGCCTCACGCATTACGTCCGGCCAGCCGAATGCGGCGACAGGGCTTGAGCTTTCGGTAATTTCGGCCTGCGTTCTCGGCGGCGTTTCGCTGGCTGGCGGCCGGGCGGCGATGAGCGGCGTCATCGTCGGCGTGCTGATCATGGGCATTGCCGAAAACGTCATGAACCTCTTGAATATCCAGGCGTTCTATCAGTATGTGGTCCGCGGGCTTATCCTGCTGATCGCAGTGCTGCTCGACAATTTGAGGTCTTCGGCTGCGGGGCGACGCGGATGAACCAAGGACAAGACGGGGACGACATCGAACTGAGGCATGGCGATCTCGCTGTCCGGGTCAGCCGTCGGGGCGCCGCCGTCACTGCCGGGACCTATCGAGGCATCCCCTTTCTCGTAGCGGCCGGCGGGCCGGATGGAGCGATGGCGAACTTCGCGATGGTGCCGTTCGGCAACCGCGTGGAAGGCAATATCATGTCCTTTGCCAGACGCGACTATGCCTTCCAGCCGAATACTGCCGATCCGCTCTATCGGCACGGCGACGGCTGGCTCAGCCTCTGGCAGCTTGAAGACTCCAGCCCCGAGCATACGCAATTCTGCTTTTCCCGGAGCGCCGACGGGGTCTCACCTTATGCCTATCTGACCCGGCAGGAGATCCGTCTCGCCGGCGATGCCCTGGTGCTGAGGCTTTCCGTGGAAAATCGCGGCCAAGCCGCCCTTCCTTTCGGGCTCGGTCAACATCCCTTCTTCGCGCGGACGCCAAAGACGCGACTGACGATTGCTGCCGATCGTTACTGGAACGAGCGGCCCGACCATCTTCCCGATGTGCCCGGCCCTGTGCCCGATGATTTCGATTTCAGGTCCGAAAAGCTTTTGCCGCAGAAATGGATGAACAATGCCTTCGAGGGGTGGAATGGGCGGGCGGCAATCGCCTGGCCGGAACTTGGAATCCAGGCGGCGCTGGAAGCCGACGGTGCGCTCGATCGCTTCATGCTGTATATGCCGGTCAACCGGAGCGACTTCTTCTGCCTCGAGCCGATGAGCCATCTGCCGAACGGCCACCACCTTCCCGATTTCGGTGGGCTCACGCCGCTTGCGCCTGGTGAGGCGCTTGCCGGCACGGTGACGATCCTGATGTCGGCGCTGCCGGTTCAACCGAAGGGGTGATAGGATGGCCAGCCGTCTGCAGGGCAAGAACATCCTGATAACAGGTGCTGCGCAGGGTATCGGCCTCGCGATCGCAAAGGCTTTCATGCGGGAGCATGCCGCCGTCTTTCTCGTCGATCGCGATGCGGCGCTGCTGGCTCAGGCGGCGAAAGAGCTCCAGAGCAGCGGCGGCCGGCTTGGTTATCTGCCGGCCGATATTACCGATGCCGGGACGATCACGACATTGGTCGCTCAGGCGAGTGAAGAGATCGGACAGCTGAACGCGCTCGTCAACAATGCCGGGGTGAATGTCTTCGCCGAACCGCTCGAGACGACGGACGAGGAGTGGAACCGCTGCTTCGACATCAATCTCAAGGGCGCATGGAACTGCTGCAAGGCGGTGCTGCCGGGCCTGATCGAACAGGGCGGTGGCGTCATCCTCAACATCGCCTCGACGCACGCCTTCACCATCATCCCGCACACATTTCCCTATCCGCTGGCAAAACACGCCCTGCTCGGGATGACGAAATCCTTAGGGCTCGAATATGCCGCCCGAAATATCCGTGTGAACGCGCTGGCGCCGGGCTATGTCTCGACGCAGAAGGTGATCGATTACTGGAACAGCTTTCCCGATCCGGAGGCGGCAAAGGCCGAGACGATGAAACTGCATCCCGGCGGGCGCATCGCGACGCCGGAGGAGATCGCCATGGCGGCCGTGTTCATGATCTCAGACGAGTGCCCGTTCATCAATGCCACCTGCCTGACGATCGACGGCGGCCTCAGCGTGCTGCAGCATCCCGCCTGAAAGGGCTTCGATAGCGCTAATTTTACAAGCCTGTCGTCTTCTCGGGATAGAGCATTATATTGCCCATCGGGAAGGCTATCTGATCTCCCGCAGGCATGGAGCGGCCCCTGCCGCTTTCTGAAAGCACAATCGAAAACAGGAGGACGGCATGCAGATCAATCGCACGGCTTCGGCTCATTGGACCGGTGGCCTCAAGGACGGAAAAGGCCTGATCTCGACGCAGAGCGGCGCCCTGAAGGATTATCCCTACGGCTTTGCGAGCCGCTTCGAAGGCATTGCCGGCACCAACCCGGAAGAACTGATCGGTGCCGCCCATGCCGGCTGCTTCACCATGGCGCTGTCGTTGATCCTCGGCGAAGCCGGCTTTACCGCCGAGCATATGGAAACCTCCGCCAAGGTGACGCTCGAAAGCGTCGAGGGCGGTTTTGCCATAACCGCCATTCATCTCTCGCTCTCCGGCCGTATTCCCGGTGCCGATGAGGCGACCTTCACTGAACTCGCCAACAAGGCAAAGGCCGGCTGCCCGGTTTCCAAGGCGCTCGCCTCCGTTCCGATCACACTCGACGTCAAGGTCGTCTGACCCGTCACTCCATTGACGAAGTGCCGCGCGCTTCTCGCCGCGGCACTTTCCATTTGCTGCCCCCATTGTCGGCGTCCGCCTATTCCGACGTCATCGGCTGTCGGACAGGCCTTCTCACCATTCATCGAGTTATCGCTTCCGCCGGACCGCGCTCGTCCGGCGAGACCTTGTGCTGCGCCCCAGTATGTTGACAAGTAACGTCTGATATTTTATGACTGACGAAATTCGAAAATCGTCAGTCATAATTCGGGTCTCGAAAATCATGAACGACATTGCGGAAAATACGCTCGACATCACGCGGCAGGAGAATGTCACGCGCATTCTGGATGCAGCCGAGCGACTGTTTCGGCACTATGGCTACAGCAAGACGACGGTGGCCGACATTGCCCGCGATCTCGGCATGTCGCCGGCCAATATTTATCGTTTCTTCGCCTCCAAGGTCGAAATTCACCAGGCGCTCTGCGGGCGCATGCTCGCCACCGCTTATCAAATCGCCTACGACATCCGCCATCAGCCGATCAGCGCCAGCGAGCGGCTGCGCCGCTATGTCGAGACCCAGCACCAGTTGACGCTGGATCTGATGCTCGACGAGATGAAGGTGCACGAGATGATCATCGTCGCGATCGAACGCGACTGGCATGTCATCGAGAAACATATCGACCGCGTCCATGATCTCATTGCCGAAATCATCGCCGAAGGCATTGCAGCCGGGGAATTCGCCGAGCAGGACCCGGTCGTTGCCTCGCGCTGCTTCGGCGCTGCGACGAACACGCTCTGCCATCCGCAGATGGTGGCGCAATGTCTTGCGAAAACGAACCGCGCGAGCGTCGACGAGCTGATCAGTTATGTGATCAGGGCGCTGAAGAAATAATGGACGGCAGCCGCCGCCGAAACCCCAAACGATCCAGGAGTGCGGAAGATGTTTTCGCTCAAGACCCTCAGCCATCGCATGCCGTCCGTCGCCAGTCTCGTGCTCTTCGGCGCCATCGGCATCGGCGTTTCCGCCTGCTCGGAAGAGGAGGCTGAGGTCAAGCAAGTCATCCGGCCGGTGAAGGTCGTCGAGATCGCCAAGGCCGGCGACACCCGCAAGCTCGACTATTCGGGCTCGGTCAAGGCACGCACGGAGATGAACCTCGGATTTCGCGTCGCCGGCAAAATCACCGAACGCCTCGTCGATATCGGCGACAAGGTGAAGCCGGGCGACGTGCTCGCTCGGATGGACTCCACCGATTACCAGCTGGCGGTCAAGACGGCGGAAGCCAATCTCGCAGCCGCTGAAAAAGGCGTCGAAACCGCCGATCTCGTGAACAAGCGCAATCAGCAGCTGTTCGACAAGAATGTTTCGCCGAAATCCCAGCTCGAGCAAGCGTCGCTCAGTTACGATCAGGCCGTTTCAAGCCGCGATGCCGCCGTCTCGGCGCTCGATCAGGCGAAGAACCAGGTGAGTTATGCGGAGCTGAAGGCCGACCACAACGGGATTGTCACGACGATCAATGCCGATGTCGGCCAGGTCGTTGCGTCGGGCACTCCCGTCGTCGCCGTTGCCGTCGACGGCGAAAAGGAAGTGCAGATCGCCGTTCCGGAAAATGACATTGCCGAATTCAAGCCGGGCAAGACAGTCAAGGCCAGCTTCTGGGCTGACGACAGGCTGGTGCTCGACGGCAAGGTGCGCGAGGTTTCCGGCAGCGCCGACCAGCAGTCGCGTACCTTTGCGGTTCGGGTGAGCCTGCCGAACGATCCGCAGGTGTTGCTCGGCATGACGGCGACGATCGAGGCCGATGTCAGCAACGGCAACAGCTATGTCTCGATCCCGCTCAGCGCCCTGGCTGAAAAGGACGGTAAGCAGATGGTCTGGACCGTCGACCGCGACACGGCGACCGTGCATGGCCGCGACATCAAGGTCGCCGATTTCACCGGCGACGGCGTGCATGTGACCGAGGGTCTCGATACCGGCGATCTCGTCGTTTCGGCCGGCACGCAGTTCATGAGCGAAAACCTGAAGGTGAAGGTGCCGGACCAGCAGTCGGCCCTGGCTGCCACGGACCAGACCGTCCGCTGAACGCGCCATAAAGAGAGAACAGGACCATGGACGCCACCACCACCGAAAAGCGGCCCTTCAATCTGTCGCGCTGGGCGATCGGACATCCAAGCATCGCCCGCTTCCTCTTCGGGCTGATCATCATCACCGGCGTGCTCGGTCTGATGCGCATGGGCCAGCGCGAGGACCCCGAATTCACCTTCCGCGTCATGGTCGTTCAGGCGATCTGGCCGGGCGCTTCCATCCAGGAAATGGAAGATCAGGTCGTCAACAAGATCGAGCGCAAGCTGCAGGAAACGCCGCATATCGACTGGGTCAAGTCCTATACGCGGGCGGGCAGTGCGATCATCACCCTGCAGGTCAAGGGCGACACGAATTCGCAAGAGGTGGCGGATGCCTTTTACCAGGTGCGCAAGAAGGTCGGCGACATCTCCAGCGAGCTGCCGCAGGGCCTGCTCGGCCCCTATTTCAACGACGAGTTCGGCGATACCTTCATCACGCTGCATTCGATCAGCGGCGACGGCTATTCCTATCCGGAACTGAAGAAATTCGCGATCCAGGCGCGCGACATGCTGCTGACGACGCCGGGCGTTGAGAAGGCGGTCATCATCGGCGACCAGCCTGAGAAGATCTATATCGACGTCTCGTCGAAGGCGCTCGCCGAGCGCGGCCTGACGATCCTCGATCTGCAGAACGCCATCAAGGGCCAGAACAATGTCGATCCGGCCGGCTCGGTCGATACCGGCCTGCGCTCGGTGCGCATATCGGTCGAAGGCGACGTGAAGAAGGCGGCCGATATCCGCGAACTGCGCCTTCGCGCCGGCGGCCAGGTGACGCGCCTCGGCGATATCGCGACCGTCAGTTCCGGGCTCGAAGATCCCTACCAGCGCAAGTACCGTTTCAACGGCCACGACAGCGTTCAGGTCGGCGTCGTGATGGCCAAGGGCTTCAATGTGACCGATGTCGGCAAGGGCGTGGAGGCGACCTATCAGCGCTTCGAGGAGGCGCTGCCCTATGGCGTCGCCGTTGATCAGATCGCCAACCAGCCCGACGTGGTGACGGATGCGGTCAGCGAATTCATGCATGCGCTCGGCGAAGCTCTCATCATCGTGCTGGTCGTCTCGTTCGTGTCGATCGGCTGGCGATCGGGCCTCGTCATCGCCATCGCCATTCCGCTGGTGCTCGCCGCCACCTTTGCGCTGATGTATGAACTCGGCATCGACCTGCAGCGCATCTCGCTCGGCGCGCTGATCATTGCGCTCGGCCTGCTCGTCGACGATGCGATGATCGTCGTCGAGATGATGGAGCGAAAGCTGGAGGAAGGGCTCGTCAAGATCGAGGCGGCAAGCTTTGCCTATTCCTCGACCGCCTTCCCGATGCTGACGGGCACGCTGATCACCACGGCCGGCTTCATTCCCGTCGGCTTCGCCGCCTCGACGGCCGGCGAATATGTGCGGTCGCTGTTCTACGTCGTCGGCATCGCGCTTGTCACCTCGTGGTTCGTCGCGGTCTATTTCACGCCGTGGCTCGGCTATATGATCCTCAAGCAGCGCCATCATGCCGGCAAGCATCACGACGCCTTCGACACCGGCTTCTATCGTCGGCTGCGCGGCACGGTCGGCTGGGCGGTGCGCCACCGCGTCATCGTGCTGCTGCTGACGCTCGGCACCTTCGTCACCAGCCTCTGGGCCTTCCAGTTCATTCCGCAGAATTTCTTCCCGCAATCTTCGCGGCCGGAAATTCTCGTCGATCTCTGGCTGCCCGAGGGCACCAGCATCAAGGAAGTCGAAGTGCAGGCAAAGGCGCTCGAAGCCAAGATGATGGATGATCCCGACAAGAAGTTCATCGCCACCTATATCGGCGAAGGCGCGCCGCGCTTCTTCCTGCCGCTCGATCAGCAGCTGCGCAATCCGAACTTCGCCCAGCTGCTCGTCATGGCCAATGACGAACCGGCGCGCGAGCGGCTGATCGTCAAGCTGCGGACGATCCTTGCGGAAGACTTCCCCGATATTCGCGGCAAGGTCGACCGCCTCTTCCTCGGTCCGCCGACCGGCTGGCCGGTGCAGATGCGCGTCATGGGGCCTGACCGCCAGGAAGTCAGGGAGATCGCCGATCAGGTAAAGGCGCGCTTCCAGGCCAATCCGGAGCTCGGCGCCATCCATGACGATTGGCTGGAAGAGGTGCCGGCGATGAAGCTGGTGATCGACCAGGACCGCGCCCGGGCACTCGGCGTCACCTCGCAGCGTGTGCGCCAGATGCTGCAGACCGCCATGTCAGGGGCTGCGCTCGACGATTTCCGCGATGGTGAGGAGACGGTCTCGATCGTCGCCCGCGAGCCGGATGCCAGCCGTTCGCTGCTGTCGGCGGTCAACTCGGTCTATGTGCCGACGGATTTCGGCGGCTTTGTACCGGTCTCGCAGGTCGCAAAGGTCGTGCCCGTCATGGAGCAGGGCATCGAATGGCGGCGCAACAGGCTGCCGACGATCACCGTGCGCGCCACGCTGCCTGACGATGTGCAGGCGAACGATGTGGTGATGAAGATGTATGCCGACATGAAGGACCTGCGCGACAGCCTGCCTGCCGGCTACCATGTCGAAATTCAGGGCGGCGCCGAGGATGCGGCGGAAAGCCAGATGTCGATTGCCGCCAAGGCGCCGATCATGCTCGCCGTCATCATCGTGCTGCTGATGGTGCAGCTGCAGCATTTCGGCAAGGCGATGCTGGTGCTCGCCACCGGTCCGCTCGGGATCATCGGTGCGGCGGCCGCATTGCTGATCAGCGGCGCGCCCTTCGGCTTCGTGGCGATCCTCGGCGTCATCGCGCTGCTCGGCATCATCATGCGCAACTCGATCATCCTGGTCGACCAGATCGACCAGGATATCAAGGCCGGCATGCATCGGCAGGAGGCGATCGTCGGCGCGGCCGTGCGGCGTTTCCGGCCGATCATGCTGACGGCGCTGACCGCCGTGCTGGCGCTGATCCCGATCTCGCGCGGTGTCTTCTGGGGTCCGCTCGCCTACGCGATGATGGGCGGCATCCTGGTTGCGACCGTGCTTACCATTCTGGTTCTGCCCGCCGGTTACGCCCTTTTCTTCGGCCGGGAGCCGAAGACAAAGGACGAGCCAGGCCAG
>NZ_JACCEY010000009.1:289563-346846 GCF_013591995.1 Rhizobium sp. WYCCWR 11146 | reverse complement strand
GGCGCGGCGAAAGCCGCGCCGTTTTCCTTGCAGGTCACAGCTTCCTCATCAAAGCGCGTCGCTGCCCACAGCGCCGCGCAGTCTTTACAGCCTGCTCCGTCTTGGAGCTGCGCGCCGATTCCATTGCCGCCTCGAAAAAGCTAAGCTGCGAAAGCATGCCGGGAGACCAACCGCGATCCCGGCCACTCAGCGACGAGGCAGGGCACGACCATGGCCGATTACCATCTGGAAGCAAGCTGGAGCCCGATCGAGGGCAATTTCGGGCGCCTCACCTTCACGCTTTTCAACCTTTCGACCGAACCGCTGTCCGGCTTCTCGCTCGCCTATACATCAGAGACGCGGATTGCCGACAAACATGTCTGCGACGGCGGCAGCCTCAAGCGGCGGGTCGCGCATTTCCATGAATTCCTGCCGCCCGAGGGGCTGAGCGTGCCGCCCGGCGGGCGCTGGCGGTTCACGGTCGAGGGGCTGACCAGGGCGCCGAAACATATGACATCAGGCGTCAAGTCGGCCTATCTGACACTTGGCGACGGGCGCCACGTTCCGGTTGGTTTCGGCGATCTGATGCTCGAAGGCCGGGATGGTGGCGTGGCGCCGCCCATTCTGCCGCCGGGCCGGGCCGAGGAACCCTATTCGCTGCTGCCCTGGCCGCTGGCGCTCGGGCTGAAGGCTGGAGAGCTGCCGGTCGTCCTTTATCCGGCCGCGCGGACGCGGGCCGATGCGGTCAAGGCACTCTCGCTGGTTCTCGCGCTTTACCAGCGGCTCTATCCGGCCGACAACGTGCCGTTTTCCCTCAGTGCCGTCGAAGGCGGGCGGGCCATTCGTTTCGTCACCGAATCGTCGATCGCTGCCTTCGCTTACGAATTGCGTTTTACCGCGCATGAGATCGTGCTTTCGAGTGCGGATGATGCCGGGCGGCATTACGGGCTGATCAGCCTGGCGCAATTGCTGCACGGCGCCCGCGCCGATCGCGAGCACTTCAAATTCCCCAGTTTCGGCACGATCGCCGACCAGCCGCGTTATGACTGGCGCGGCTGCCATCTCGATGTGTCCAGGCAGTTCTATCCGGTGGCGGACGTCGCGCGGCTGATCGATATTCTCGCCTGGAACAAGCTCAACATCTTCCACTGGCATCTGACCGATGACGAAGCGTGGCGGCTGGAGATCAAAGCCTACCCCGCGCTGACGGAGATCGGCGCCCGGCGCGGCCCGGACGAAGTGCTCGTGCCGCAGCTCGGCGACGGGGCGCAAACGCGCGCCGGCCATTACACACAGGAGGGCGCTAGGCGGATCGTTGCGCATGCAGCCTCGCTGCATATCGAGGTGGTGCCGGAAATCGATATTCCAGGCCACAGCATGGCGACGCTGTTCTCACTGCCCGAGCTCGTCGACGGGCAGGAGGCGCCGGACAGTTACCGCTCGGTGCAGGGTTATCCGAACAACGCTCTCAATCCGGCTGTAGAATTCACCTACGAATTTCTCGGCAAGGTGTTCGACGAAATGGTGACGCTGTTTCCCGGCGAATATCTCCATATCGGCGGCGACGAAGTGGCGCATGGCGCCTGGCTTTCCTCGCCGCTTTGCAAGGTGCTGATGGAGCGGGAGAAACTTGCCGGCACCGCCGAGCTGCAATCCTATTTCCTGAAACGTATCAAAGCCATGCTGTCGGAGCGCGGCAAGAAACTCGTCGGCTGGAACGAGGTCTCGCATGGCGGCGGGGTCGATCGTGACGGCACGCTGCTGATGGCCTGGGAAAAGTCCGAGGTCGGCATCGAGCTCGCACAGCAAGGTTACGACGTGGTGATGACACCGGGGCAAGCCTATTATCTCGACATGGCGCAGGCAGAGGCCTGGGCCGAGCCCGGCGCCAGCTGGGCGGGCTACGCACCGCCGGAACATACCTATGCTTACGAGGCTGAGGGCGAGCTGCCGGAGGCGCTGCAGGAGAAGATGCGCGGCATCCAGGCCTGCATCTGGACCGAGAACTTCCTCTCGCGCGCCTATTTCAACCGGCTGGTTTTTCCGCGGCTCCCGGCAATCGCCGAGGCTGCCTGGACGCCTTCGGCGCGCAAGGACTGGGATCGATTCGCAGCGGTCGTTCGGATGTGGCCGATGCTTTAAGGAATCGCAATTCCGGACGGAAAATCGCTTCGCACTTTTCGTGGAACTGCTTCAGGCCGCCTCGGCCTTCAGTCCCAAAAGTGCCGCGCCGATCAGGCCGGGTTCGATGCGGCATTCGCTGCGCACCACCAGCGGGCGCTCGAACTTGCGCAGGATGCGGACGCGCACGGCGTGGTCGAGCTCGGCAAGCAGCGGCTCGACATTGGAAAGCCCGCCACCGACCGGTACGATGGTCGCGCCGGTGATGTTGATCGTCAGTGCTAAGGGCGAGGCGACGAGATCGACATAGACGTCGATCGTCCGTGTCGCCTTCTCCTCTCCATGGCGCCACTGAGCGATGATCTCCTCGCTGGCAAGGTCGAGATCGTGCAGCGTCTTATGCAGGCGCTCCAGGCCGCGGGCGCCGCCGACAGTGTCGACGCAACCCTTCTGGCCGCAGCCGCAGGTATAGGCGGGAATGGCGACGGGCGGATTGCCGGCTGCGGATGCGATGATCGGCCCGTGACCCCATTCGCCGGCAAAGCCGCCGGCCTCGTTGACGAGGCGTCCGTCGGCAACCAGGCCGCCGCCGACGCCGGTACCGAGGATGGCGCCGAAGACGATGCGGTGGCCGCGGCCGGCGCCGAGACCGGCTTCGGCCATCGCGAAACAGTCGGCGTCGTTGGCGATCAGCACCGGCAGGCCGAGCTCGGCTTCGAGGTCGGCTGCGAGCGTGCGGCCGTGGATGCAGGGAATGTTGGCGCAGATCAGGCGCTGTGTATCGGGATCGACGACGCCGGCGATGGAAAGGACGATGCGGCTCGGCTGCTCACCGGTTTCGGCGATGATGCCGCGCAGGGTCTCGACGAAAGCGGCAAAATCATCCCTGGGCGTCGGGCGGCGGCCGAGGGGAACGATGTCTGTCTCGGAGCGTGCGATGCCGCCCTTGATGGCGGAGCCGCCGATGTCGAATGAAATGATCATTGCCACTCTGCCGTTTCTCTGGTCTCCCAGCGTCTGCTTGCATTGTTGGCGGGGAATTTCAAGCGCTCATTCGGCGGTGGTGCCGCCGGCTTTAGGGTCGTGCCGTGTGGCATCCCCTCTGTTCTGCTTGATATCTCTGCCACCGGCGGGAGATGGGACAGGCGGGACGGGTTTCCGTCTTCCATCCGTGATGGCACGTTAGAGAAGTCCGGTGAGCCCACGCCCATCGGCTCCGATCGCAGCCGCAATTTCTAACCCCGCAAGTCATTCAATTGGCATATTGCATCGCCAAAATCCGGCCCTACACTTTCATCAACTGCCGGACCCACGACCATCGATACGAGAGAAAACAGTACCATCCGAAGAGCACGTCCCAAAGGCCGCCGCCTCTCATCCATTTTGCGGCAGATGGCCGCCGATCAGAGCCGCGAACGGATCTCGATCGGCGATCTGTTCAACACGATGGGCGACAGGGCGATCAGCGCGTTGATGCTGATCTTCGCGCTGCCGAACGCCTTTCCCACTCCGCCGGGCACCTCGGCCGTGCTCGGTGCGCCATTGGTCTTCCTGGCAGCACAGCTGACCTTCGGGCTGAAGCCCTGGCTACCGAAGGTGATTGCCAACCGTTCGATGCGCCGGGAGGATTTCGAGACCATTGTCGGCCGCATCCATCGCTGGCTCGCCTGGGCCGAGCGCATGTTGAAGCCGAGGCTTGCGATCTTCGCCGAACCGCCGGCGGAATATCTTGCCGGGGCGGCATGCCTGCTGCTGTCGATCGTACTGCTGCTGCCGGTCCCGCTCGGCAATATCCTGCCGGCCGTCACGATCTCCGTCTTCGCGTTCGGGATCTTGGGCCGTGACGGGCTCTTCGCGCTCATCGGCTTCGTGATGACGGCCGTGTCGCTCGTCGTCGCCGGCGGGGTGATTTACGGTCTCGTGAAGGCGGCGATCTATCTCGTCGTGCAATGGTTTGCCTAAACGGAGTTTGCTTGAGTGATGGCGGTTATTTGGCCGACCTCTTTGCAACAGGCTCGACATTTGCCGGAATTTTGTTTTGATCTGGCGCGATACAGACTCAAATCATGTTCGGCGGCGGCACGCCGGCTCATTTTGCGCGGTAGGCGATAGATGGTGAAAAGATCCGAGACCCCTGCACGGCTCGACGACGCGGCGCGTGCCGGCTGGCTCTATTACGTCGCCGGGCGTACGCAGGATGAAATCGCCGCTGCGATGGGCATCTCGCGGCAATCGGCGCAGCGGCTGGTGTCGCTGGCGGTCGCCGAGCGCCTGATCAAGGTGCGGCTCGATCATCCGATCGCCGCCTGCCTGGAGCTCGGCAGTCAGCTGCGGCGGAAATTCGGGCTGAAACATGTGGAGGTGGTGCCGAGCGATCCCGCGTCGTCGTCGACGACGGTCGGTATCGCCGAGGCGGCTGCGGCCGAGATCGAGCGGTGGCTGAAACGGCCAGAGCCGATCGTCCTCGCCATTGGGACCGGCCGCACGCTGAAGGCGGCCGTCGACCAGCTTCCGGCGATCGAATGTCCCAATCACCGCATCGTTTCGTTGACCGGCAATATCGCCCCGGACGGATCGGCGGCCTACTACAACGTCATCTTCAGCATGGCCGATGCCGTGAAGGCGCGACACTATCCGATGCCGTTGCCGGTGCTCGTCACCTCGGCGGAGGAGCGGGAGCTGCTGCATGGCCAACAGCTGGTGCGCTCGACGCTGAATATGAGCGCGCAAGCCGATGTCACCTTCGTCGGCATCGGCGAGCTCGGCATCGATGGGCCGCTCTGCGTCGACGGTTTTCTGGAGAAGGACGAGATGATGGAGCTGATGCGCGGGGGGGCCGTCGGCGAGATCTGCGGCTGGATCTTCGATGTCGACGGCAGGTTGATCGACAACCCGATCAACGAGCGCGTTGCATCGGCGCCGATCCCGTCCCGCGACGCATCGATGGTCATTGGGCTCGCCAAGGGCAAGCGCAAGTTCAAGGCGATCAGGGCTGCCGTTGTCGGCCATCAAATCAATGCTTTGATCACCGATGAAGAGACTGCTGAGTTTTTGCTCAGGAATTGAGCAAAAAATATCCTAGTTAAATCAATTGGATGAATACCCTCTTCGGCATCGCAGCAACGATTGCCGATTGACATTCGTTATCGTTTGTTGAGTAATTGCCCATGAGCGAAGCGAATGCTCACACCCCATCTTCTGGGAGGAAGATTATGACATTGAAAACTTTTATGCTGGGCGCCTGCTCAGCACTGGCGTTTGCCGGCATGGCTTCGGCCGAGACGCTGACAATCGCAACCGTGAACAACGGCGACATGATCCTGATGCAGAAGCTGACGGATGATTTCAAGGCGAAGAATCCCGGCATCGACCTTGAATGGGTAACCCTCGAAGAGAACGTGCTGCGCCAGAAGGTCACGACCGACATCGCGACCAAGGGCGGCCAGTACGATGTTCTGACGATCGGCACCTATGAAGTTCCGATCTGGGCAAAGCAGGGCTGGCTGGTGCCGCTCGACAATCTCGGCGCCAATTACGACGTCGACGACCTGCTGCCGGCGATCCGCAGCGGCCTGACCATGGACGGCAAGCTCTATGCGGCGCCGTTTTACGGCGAAAGCTCGATGGTCATGTACCGCAAGGACCTGTTCGACGCTGCCGGCCTGAAGATGCCGGACGCCCCGACCTGGGACTTCATTGCCGACGCTGCCCGCAAGATCACCAACAAGGACAAGGAAGTCTACGGCATCTGCCTGCGCGGCAAGGCCGGCTGGGGCGAGAACATGGCCTTCCTGACGGCGATGTCCAACTCCTTCGGCGCCCGCTGGTTCGATGAAAACTGGAAGCCGCAGTTCGACCAGCCCGAATGGAAGGACACGCTCGACTTCTACGTCAAGCTGATGAAGGATGCCGGCCCTCCGGGCGCTTCCTCCAACGGCTTCAACGAGAACCTGGCGCTCTTCCAGACCGGCAAGTGCGGCATGTGGATCGATGCCACCGTTGCCGCATCCTTCGTCAGCAATCCGAAGGACTCGACCGTCGCCGACAAGGTCGGCTTCGCGCTCGCTCCCGACAAGGGTCTCGGCAAACGCGGCAACTGGCTGTGGGCCTGGAGCCTCGCCATCCCAGCAGGTTCGCAGAAGGCCGAAGCGGCCGAGAAGTTCGTCGCCTGGGCCACGAGCAAGGACTACACCAAGCTTGTCGCCGAGAAGGAAGGCTGGCTGAACGCACCTCCGGGCACCCGCACCTCGCTCTATGCGAATGCGGAATACCAGAAGGCGGCTCCCTTCGCCAAAATGACGATCGACTCGATCAACGCGGCCGATCCAAGCAAGCCGACCGTCAAGCCGGTTCCCTATGTCGGCGTCCAGTTCGTGGCGATCCCGGAATTCCAGGGCATCGGCACGGCGGTGGGCCAGCAGTTCTCCGCAGCTCTTGCCGGCCAGCTCTCGGTCGACCAGGCCCTGCAGGCAGCACAGCAGTTGGCCACCCGCGAAATGACCAAGGCCGGCTACATTAAGTAAAACCTCCTGAGCAAGAGGCGGATCCTTGACAATCCGCCCCTCTGGGCCGCCGATTGCCCGAACTGCATCGGCGGCCGCTTTTTTCCAGACAAAGCTGCCTTGCGGCCGCTCCCCGCTTCAGTCCAGATCGGTGATTGCCATGGCAACGTTACATACCCGCTCCTCCGCGCGCCTGATGATTGCGCCCTCCGTGCTGCTCCTCTTTGCATGGATGATCGTCCCGCTGGCGATGACCATCTACTTCTCGCTGCTGAACTACAATCTGCTCAACCCCGGCATGGAAAGCTTCGTCGGTTTTCTGAACTATCAGTACTTCCTGACGGATCCGGCCTTCTTCGCGGCGCTGATCAACACGCTGCTGCTTGTCGCCGGCGTGTTGTTGATCACCGTCATCGGCGGCATCGCCTTTGCGCTGCTGCTCGACCAGCCGATGTACGGCCAGGGCATCGTGCGCATCCTGGTGATTGCGCCGTTCTTCGTCATGCCGACGGTGGCCGCACTGGTCTGGAAGAACATGTTCATGAACCCGGTCAACGGGTTGTTTGCCCATCTTGCCAAGGCGCTCGGCCTGCAGCCGATCGACTGGCTGGCGAATGCGCCGCTGTTTTCCGTCATTCTGATCGTCGCCTGGCAATGGCTGCCGTTTGCCACCCTCATCATGCTGACGGCGCTGCAGTCGCTCGACGAGGAGCAGAAGGAAGCCTCCGAAATGGACGGCGCCGGGCCGATCTCGAAGTTCATCTACATCATCCTGCCGCATATGGCGCGCGCCATCACCGTGGTGATCCTGATCCAGACGATCTTCCTGCTTTCGGTCTTTGCCGAAATCCTCGTCACCACCAATGGCGGGCCGGGCACCGACAGTACCAACCTCACCTATCTCGTCTACGTGCAGGCGCTTCTCCAGTTCGATATTGGCGGCGCATCGGCCGGCGGCATCGTGGCTGTTATCCTCGCCAATATCGTCGCGATCTTCCTCGTCCGCCTCGTCGGCAAGAATCTGGAGGCTTGAGATGGCCAGAAAAGTCACAACGCAGCGCAAGCTCATCGTCACCGCGATCGCCTGGACGCTCGGTATCCTGATCTTCTTCCCGATTCTCTGGACGTTTCTCACCAGCTTCAAGTCGGAGGCCGATGCCATTGCCTCGCCGCCGCAGTTCCTGTTCTTCCACTGGACGACGGAGAACTACGCCGAGGTGCAGAGCCGGTCGAACTATCTCGGCCACTTCATGAACTCGGTAATCATCTCCTTCGGCTCGACGCTGATCGGCCTGATCATTGCCATTCCGGCCGCCTGGGCCATGGCGTTTTCGCCGACCAAGCGGACCAAGGACGTGCTGATGTGGATGCTGTCGACCAAGATGATGCCGCCGGTCGGCGCACTGATCCCGATCTATCTGATGTTCCGCAATTTTGGCCTGCTCGACACGCGCACCGGCCTGGTGATCGTGTTGACGCTGATCAACCTGCCGATCATCGTCTGGATGCTCTACACCTACTTCAAGGAAATCCCCGGCGAGATCCTCGAGGCGGCGCGCATGGATGGGGCGTCGCTGATGAAGGAGATCGTCTACGTGCTGACGCCGATGGCGGTGCCCGGCATTGCCTCGACGCTGCTCTTGAACATCATCCTTGCCTGGAACGAGGCGTTCTGGACGCTTAACCTCACCGCCTCGAAGGCGGCGCCGCTGACGGCCTTCATCGCCTCCTATTCCAGCCCCGAGGGTCTGTTTTACGCCAAGCTCTCGGCGGCATCGACGATGGCCATCGCGCCGATCCTGATCCTTGGCTGGTTCAGCCAGAAACAACTCGTCCGCGGCCTGACCTTCGGCGCTGTGAAATAACATAAAAGGGAGAGAAACATGGGCAGCATTACCCTTCAGAAGGTTTCCAAGGTCTTCGGCGAAGCCAAGGTCATCCCTTCGATCGATCTCGACATCAAGGACGGCGAGTTCGTCGTCTTCGTCGGCCCGTCGGGCTGCGGCAAGTCCACGCTGCTTAGGCTGATCGCCGGGCTCGAGGACGTCTCCGGCGGCAAGATCGTCATCGACGGCAGGGACGCCACCGAAAAGGCGCCGTCCGAGCGCGGCCTTGCCATGGTGTTCCAGTCCTATGCGCTTTATCCGCATATGAGCGTGCGCAACAACATCGCCTTCCCGCTGAAGATGGCCGGCATCGACAAGGCGGAGATCGATCGCAAGGTGAGCGATGCCGCCCGGGTGCTTAATCTCACCGACTATCTCGAGCGCAAGCCGCGCCAGCTGTCCGGTGGCCAGCGCCAGCGCGTGGCGATCGGCCGCGCCATCGTGCGTCAGCCTTCGGCCTTCCTGTTCGACGAACCGCTGTCTAACCTCGATGCGGCGCTACGCGTCAACATGCGCCTCGAAATCAGCGAGTTGCACCAGCAGCTGAAGACGACGATGGTCTACGTCACCCACGACCAGGTCGAGGCGATGACCATGGCCGACAAGATCGTCGTCCTGAACAGGGGCAATATCGAGCAGGTCGGATCGCCGCTCGAACTCTACAGTCGCCCCCGCAACCTGTTCGTCGCCGGCTTCATCGGATCGCCGAAAATGAACTTCATCACCGGCCAAAACGCCGCCGCGCTCAACGCTCATACCATCGGCGTCCGGCCCGAACATGTGCTGCTGTCGATGGAAAGCGGCGACTGGAAGGGCAGGGTCGTGGTCGCCGAACATCTCGGTTCCGACACCTTCCTGCATATCGATGCCGATGGCATCGGCATGCTGACGGCGCGCGGCAGCGGCGATTTCGCCGCCAAAGCGGGCGATACGGTCTTCCTGACGCCGGACCGTTCGCGTATTCATAAATTCAACGAAGGCGGTCTTGCCATCTGAGGCAGGCGGCCGGGCCGGGGGCAGGCATGCGAGCCGGACGATGGCGCCCGGCCGTCTCGGCAAGAAGACCTTCAAGAGGACTGAAACATGACGTGCAAACTATCGCTGGCAACGCTATCGGATGTGGCGCGCACTGCTGCCATCCCTGGATATGACAGGGCGTCGCTGAAAGCCGGCATCGTGCACTTCGGCGTCGGCAATTTTCACCGGGCCCATCAGGCGATCTATCTCGACGATCTCTTCAACGCGGGCACGGATCACGACTGGGCGATCGTCGGCGCTGGCGTGCTGCCGTCGGATGCCGCTATGCGCGAAAAGCTTGCGGCGCAGGATTTCCTGACGACGGTGGTCGAACAGGACAACAACAAGACGGCGGCGCGCGTCACTGCACCGATGATCGACATCCTGCCGGTCGGCGATGCCGCTGCGATCATCGGCAGGCTTGCCGATCCCGAAATCCGCATCGTTTCGATGACGATCACCGAGGGCGGTTATTTCATCGATGCATCAGGCACGTTCAATCCGGCCCATCCGGCGATCGCCGCAGACGGCGAGAACCCCGATGCGCCGAAGACGGTGTTCGGCCTGATCGTTGCCGGCCTGAAGGCGCGCAAGGACAAAGGCATCGGACCCTTCACCGTCATGTCCTGCGACAACATTCCCCATAATGGCATCGTCACCGCCAATGCCGTCGTGGGCACGGCGGCACTTTCGGATCCTGCCTTTGCCGACTGGATCCGCGCGAATGTCGCCTTCCCGAACGCCATGGTCGACCGAATCACGCCGGCGACCAGCCAGCGCGAGATCGATTTCCTCAGGGACAATTTCCAGATCGAGGACAGTTGGCCGGTCTATTGCGAGGAATTCAAGCAATGGGTGCTCGAGGATAAGTTCACCGCCGGCCGGCCGGCGCTGGAAAAGGTCGGCGTGACCTTCGTTGCCGATGTCACGCCTTACGAGCATATGAAGATCCGCATCCTCAACGGCGGGCATGCCGCGATCGCCTATCCGGCGGCGCTGATGGACATTCATTTCGTGCATGATTCCATGGAAGACCCGCTGATCCGCGCCTTCCTCGCCAAGCTCGAGAAAGACGAGATCATTCCGATCGTACCGCCGGTACCGAACACGTCGCTGACGGATTATTTCGCGCTGATCGAACATCGCCTGCTCAATCCGAAGATTGCCGACACCATTCCGCGGCTGGCGCAGGACGGCTCGAACCGTCAACCGAAATTCATCCTGCCGTCGACGCTCGACAATCTGAGTCAGGGCAGGGATGTCGTCGGTCTGGCGCTGGTTTCAGCACTCTGGTGCCGTTATTTCGCCGGCAAGACCGACAGCGGCAAGGATATCGTCTTCAACGACGCGAGCGCAGAGCGCCTGCATGCGGCAGCGCTGAAAGCCAAGGACGATCCGTCGGCCTTCCTCGCCTTCGACGATATTTTCGGCGAAGTGGCGAAATCCGAACTTTTCCGCAAGCGTTTTGCCCATGCTCTCAAAACCCTGTGGGAAAAGGGCACGCGGGAGACGCTGCAGCTCTATCTCGACGGCAAGCTCGCAGTGTAAGAAATTCGGTGGCGGTCTCTACTGCCGCCATTCATCCGGCCTTGCGAGTGAAGCGGGACGGTAACGCGTTCGAATTGAACTCAGGTTGGGTCTTGCATGGCTGATGCTGAAACACGGCTGGTGATCTTCGATTGCGATGGCGTACTCGTCGACAGCGAGCCGATCTCGATCAGCGTGCTCGTCGGGGCGATGAACGATCTCGGCGTCTCGATCACCGAGGACCAGGCCTATGAGCGTTTTCTCGGCCGCAGCCTGTCGACCCTCATCGATACGCTGGAAACCGAATTCAACGTCCATGCCGACGAGGAATTCCTCGAGCGTATCCGCATCGAACTCTACGCCCGTTTCCGCACGGAACTGAAGCCGCTCGACGGTATCGCCGCGGCGATCGACGGGCTAGGCGTTCGCTGTTGCGTTGCCTCCTCCAGCCAGATGGAACGAATCCGGTTGTCGCTATCGGTGACTGGGCTTCTCGACAGGCTGCCCGACATCTTCAGCGCAACGATGGTCAAGCGCGGCAAGCCGGCGCCCGATCTCTTCCTGCATGCGGCGCGTGAAATGCAGGTTGAGCCGGCTCATTGCCTTGTCGTCGAAGACAGCCCGGCCGGCATTGCCGCCGCCAAGGCGGCAGGTATGACGGTCTTTGCCTTTACCGGCGGATCACACGCCAATTTCACCGGATATCGTGCCGAACTCGACCGCCTTTCGCCTGATGTGGTGTTTGACGCCATGCCGGATTTGATACACCTTGTCCGCAACCATAAGCTGGACGGGACCAAGACTTGATGCGTGATCATGTGGTTGCGGTGGATATCGGCACGGGCAGCGCGCGCGCCGGCGTCTTCGATGCACGCGGCCGTCTGCTCGCCAAGGCCGAGCATCCGATCGTGATGAACCGGTCGCGCGAAAACCATGCCGAGCATGATTCCGAAGACATCTGGTCGGCCGCCTGCACGTCAGTGCGCAGGGCGATGGAGCAATCCGGCATCGCCGCCGCCTCGGTCGGAGCGATCGGCTTCGACGCCACCTGTTCGCTCGTCGTCCGTGACCTCGAGGGTCGGCAGCTCAGCGTTTCCACAGGCGGCGAGAGGCGTTTCGACACGATCGTCTGGCTCGATCACCGGGCGCTGAAGGAAGCCGATTTCTGCACGGCGACGGAGCACAGGGTGCTCGAACATTCCGGCCACGTGATGTCGCCGGAAATGGAAATGCCGAAGCTGATGTGGCTGAAGAAGAAGCTGCCCGCCACATGGGAAAAGGCCGGCTACTTCTTCGATCTCGCCGATTTCATGACGTGGAAATCGACCGGATCGGCCGCCCGTTCGCGCTGCACGCTGACGGCGAAATGGAACTATCTCGCCCATCTCGAAAAGGGCTGGCAGCAGGATTTCCTGGAACGAATCGGCCTTGAGGACCTTCAGGCGCGCGGCCACCTGCCGGATGAGACCACGCCTGTCGGAGACAGCGTCGGTCGGCTGACTGAGGAAGCGGCGGAAGCGCTGGGGCTGACTGTGGACTGCCGTGTCGCCGCCGGGATGATCGACGCCTATGCCGGCGCACTCGGCGCGCTCGGCGGCTATGCCGCTGATCCTGTCAAACGCGAGCACCAACTGGCGCTGATTGCCGGCACATCGAGCTGCATCGTTACCTTCTCGCGGGAGCGCAAGCCAAGCCATGGCATGTGGGGTCCCTATTACGAGGCTGTCTTCCCGCAATCCTGGCTGGTGGAGGCCGGGCAATCGGCGACCGGCGCGCTACTCGACCACATCGTGCGCATGCATGCGGCCGGCGGCGAGCCGACGGCGGCGCTGCATCAGAGGATCGTCGCGCGTATCGCCGAATTGCGGGCCGAGGAGGGCGATGCCTTCGGTGCGCGGATCTTCGTGCTGCCGGATTTCCATGGCAACCGTTCGCCGCTCGCCGATCCGCATGCGGTCGGCGTCGTCAGCGGACTGACGCTCGATACGTCCTTCGACGGGCTCTGCGCGCTTTATTGGCGCTCTGCGGTGGGGATTGCGCTCGGCATCCGCCATATTCTGGAAATGATGAAGGAATACGGCTACATGACCGATACGCTCCATATCGCCGGCGGACACGTGAAAAACCCGGTGCTGATGGAGCTTTATAGCGATGCGACCGGCTGCAAGGTCGTGGTGCCAAAGATGAACGAAGCGGTGCTGCTCGGCACGGCGATCGCGGCCTCCGTCGCCTGCGGCCTGTACAAGGATCTGGCGGCGGCCGGCGAGGCGATGTATCCGGGCGCCGACGAACGGCTTCCCGACAAGGCGAAGCAGGCGCTCTACGACCGCGACTACCGCCGTCTTCTCGCCATGCACCGGCACCGCGCCGAATTGGAAACGATGCAATAGAGCAGCGCGTGTCTTTCAGACGCGCTAAAGGAACTCTATCACTCTGAACCTGCGCATAGTCCCTTTAAATTAGTGGTTCGCCGTCTCGCCGAGCACGGTCGCGAACTCCATCATGCGGCGGCGGCGAAGTGCCGCCTCCTCTCCGACTTGGAGGATGACGGATTCCGACAGGCAGTCGAGCAGCGCGATCAGCGGCGGAAGATTGTCGAGATCGGGGGCACGAGCGGGCGGCAGAGGCAGCATGACGTTCGACTGGTCCGCCATCCAGTCCGCTTGCTGCGGCGAAATGAGCACGACCTTATAGCCGTAGCGCCGCGCCGTTCTGGCAAGCAGCCGCGCCTTGGCGAAGCGGCGACAATCGATGATGACGAGCAGTGCGTCGTCGACCGCCAGCCGGGCGAAGAGTTCCGCAAAACGATTGTCGGCGGCGTCGAGCGTGCGCACGCCGTCGCGGGCTTGTGTCAGCCGCTGGCAGAAATGATTGGCCAGGCTTGCGAGCCGCGCATGCGTGGCGATCGACACTTCGCGGGCAGTGCTGATCAAGCCGACGGCTTCCGACCAGTGCGGCTGCGCCGTCAGATGATAGATATGATGGAGGGCCTGGATCTGTTCGGCAACCAGCACGGCCAGCGGTTTGCCCTCCGCGGCGTCGGCATGCAGCTCGCTCATGGCGCTCTGTAATTGCGCCGGCGATGTCGTCACGGTCTCGCGAATCTCCACCTTGACGCTGTCCAATCCCTGATAACCGAGCGAGCGCAGGAAGCGCCCGACGGTCATCGGCGAGAGATCCAGCCTGTCGGCAACGGACGCAGCCGTCTCGAACGGCAGGTCGTTCAGATGTTCGGTGAAATATTTCGCGATACGGCGCTCGGCCGGTGTGCCGGTTTTTGCGTATTGCCTGAGTTTTTGCACAAAGTCTTCCACGGCAGCCTCCCCATCTTCCTCAGAGGCGTTCCGTGGATGCGCTGTTGCGACCCCTTGTCTTTGCAACTATTTCGGAAGCTGCTTCTCAGGCCCGTGCGTATTTCATGTATGTCACAATATTATATTAGTATTTAGTTTTCGACAAGTTTTCTATTACTGAATGCAATTTTATTCTCTCTTGTCGGTGGCCCGCATCTTCCCTACATCTTCGGCGCAACCGGAGACGCCTGAGACATGATTCTTGACGCCGCTCGACTTTCGCTCGCCAATCTGTTCGCAACGGAAACACGCTCTGTCTTCTGGAAGGTGCTCGGCCTGACGGTTCTCGTGCTTGTCGGCCTCTGGTTCGCGCTGCGCGGGGCCTTCATGGCCTTTCTCTTTCCCTGGCTCACGAGCTTCTTTCCCGATATGCCGGATTGGGCGGGGTGGTTCGCTCTCATCTTCGCAATTTTTGCCGGTATCGGCCTTGCTCTCATGCTGGCGTTGCTGCTGTCGCCGGTGACGGCGCTGATTGCCGGTCTGTTTCTCGACGACGTCGCCGAGGTCATCGAAAAGCGCGACTATCCCAAGGACACGCCGGGCACCGCCATGCCGCTCGGTCCGGCGATGGCAAGCTCGATCAAGTTCCTCGGCGTGGTGATCCTCGGCAATATCGTGGCATTGCTGCTGCTGTTCATACCCGGCGTCAATCTGGTCGCGTTCTTTCTGGTGAACGGCTATCTGCTCGGACGGGAATTCTTCGAATTCGCCGCCATGCGCTTCCGTTCGCCGGATGAGGCGCGGCTCTTCCGCGCCAAGCATGCCTCCACCGTCTTTCTCGGCGGGCTGATGATCGCCCTTTTCCTGGCGATCCCGATCGTCAATCTTCTGACGCCGCTTTTTGCCGCCGGCATGATGGTGCATCTGCACAAGCTGGTTTCCGCACGAGACACCGGGTTGCGAGCCTGAGGCTCAAGCGGGCAGGGCGGAGGCGTCGTACATCGCCGCGAATTCGGCGCTCGGCGGGATCGGCTTGATGATGTCGATCAGCACGCCGTTCGGATCGGCGGTGATGAAATGCCGCTGGCCGAAATCCTCGTCGCGGATTTCTCTGAGAATTGGCAGGCCGGCGTTCCGGCAGGCTGTATAGATCGCATCGACATCGGCGACCTCGAAATTGAGGAGCAGGCCGGACACCCTGCCGCGGGCTATGGCCGGGATGGTCTCGTGGCTGCCGTCAAGGATGGCAAGCGCGATATGCTCCTCCTCTGCCGATTGCAGGTGAACATACCAGTCGCTTTCGAACAGAGCTTTGAAGCCGAAATGCGTGCAATAGAAGCTGGCGGTGCCGGCAACGTCGTCGGTCATGATGACAGGGTAATAGCTCGTCGATTTCATCTCGTTTTCCTCCTTTTTTGTTTACATACAATGTGTATGTTTTTGACTATTTATATACATTCTGTTTGTATGTAAATAGGCGTGCATGAGCCGCAGCAATCGCGAAAGAACGGAGCAGACGAGGCAGGCACTGATCGATGCCGGTCGACGTCTCTTCGTCGAGAAAGGTTATGCCGAAACCGCGACGCCGGAGATCGTCACGGCGGCGGGAGTGACGCGGGGCGCGCTCTACCACCATTTTGAAGACAAGAAGGCGCTTTTTCGGGCGGTTATCGAATGCGAGGCGCGCGCGGTGGCCGCGGCGATCGAGGCGCGCTCGGCGTCCTACGGCGCGCCGCGTGCCATGCTGATCGCCGGTGCCTCGGCCTATTTCGATGCGATGATGGCGCAAGGGCGCACGCGGCTGCTGTTGATCGAGGCACCTGCCGTTCTCGGCCCGCTGGCGAGTGCGACAATCGATGCAGAGAATGCGGAAGCGACGCTGCGGGCAGGGCTTGCAGCGATGCTTCCAGAGGCCGGCGCTATGCTCGAACCGCTGACGTCGCTGCTATCGGCGGCCTTCGATCGCGCGGCGATCGCGATCGAAGTGGGCGCTGAAAGGCGGCATTACGAGCAGGCGATCGCTGTCCTACTCGACGGCCTCGCCGATCACCTGCGGCGGTAGCTCGACCAGCGGCGCCGGCACATCCCAACTCTTCTCCGGCGATTTGCAGAGATCGGCGATGATACAGCGCTCGCATTCGGGCCGGCGCGCCTTGCAGGTGTAGCGACCGTGCAGGATCAGCCAGTGATGGGCGTGATAGAGGTAATGGTTCGGGATCACCTTCATCAGCCGCGCCTCGACCTCGTCGGGCGTCTTGCCGGGGGCAAGCCTGATGCGATTGGCGATGCGGAAGATGTGCGTGTCGACGGCCATCGTCGCCTGGCCGAAAGCCATGGAAAGCACGACATTGGCGGTCTTGCGGCCGACGCCCGGCAACCTCACCAGTTCGTCGCGGGTCTCCGGCACCTTGGCGCCGAATTGGTCGACCAGCATCTGCGAGAGCGCGATGACGTTTTTCGCCTTGTTGCGGTAGAGGCCGATCGTCCTGATGTGGTCGCGCAGCCGCTCTTCACCGAGATCGAGCATCTTTTCCGGCGTATCGGCAATCTTGAAGAGCGCGCGCGTCGCCTTGTTGACGCCAACATCGGTTGCTTGCGCCGAAAGCGCGACGGCGACGACGAGCGTGAAGGGGTTGGTGTGCTCGAGCTCGCCTCTCGGTTCCGGCCGCTGCACCGAGAAGCGGCGGAAGATCTCCTCGCGCTCGGCCAGCGAATAGGCCGTGCGCACCGCGGCCGCCGGCTTGCGGCGGGCGATCACATTCGCGTCCTGCGGCGTCTTGGTAACGGATTTGAGTTTCGGATTCGCCATGGAAACTCTATAATCAGCAGCCATGACGGAAAGCAACGCCGACAGCTTCAATGAGCAGCCTGTTTTCGCTGCCGAGCTCTTTCCCCACCGGTCGCTCGGCCGCCGGGGCTTCAAGGTGCTGCTTGCCCTATCCGGCGCCGTCTGCTTGCTTTACGGCACGTTCTTCATCGCGACGGGGGCCTGGCCGATCGGCTTGTTCTTCGGAGTGGATTTTCTGCTTCTCTACGGCGCCTTCTGGCTGAATTACCGCTCCGGGAAAGCGCGCGAACAGGTGACGGTATCGCGTACGGACGTGTCGGTGCGCAAGTTTGCGCCATCGGGACGGATGGTGGAGCATCATTTCAATCCGTTCTGGACGCGCTTCCTCGTTCGCCGGCACCACGAGATCGGCATCCTTTCCATGCATATCTTCGGCGAAGGCCGGCGCACGGATATCGGCTCCTTCCTCAATCCCGATGATCGCGAAAGCTTCGCCAAGGCCTTCAAGGGAGCGCTGGCGACGGTCAAGCAGCGGATCTGAGCTAGAGCGGTTCAGCTTTTCACGGAAGCGCAGAACCGCTCTAGCTTTTGTTTTTACGCAATTCCGGACGGAAAACCGCTTCGCACTTTTCCTGGCATTGCTCTATCCAGCGGCTACGCAAGAATCGGGTGGTTTGCTCACGCCCTATTGACTATCTCCTTGTTACAAGGAGAAAGACGATGAATATGATTGCCAACCTGCAGACAGACATCACGCCTGACGGCCCTGATTATGACATTGTCCGTCGGGTGATCGAACTCATCACCGAGGATTACCGCGACCAGCCTTCACTGGAGGCGATCGCGGCGCGGCTCAACCAGTCGCCGACCCAGCTGCAGAAGACCTTCACCCGCTGGGCCGGGCTGTCGCCCAAAGGCTTCCTGCAGGCGGTGACGCTCGACCACGCCAAGCGGCTGCTGCGCAAGGAAGACATGCCGCTGCTCGAGACCTCGATTGAGGTCGGCCTCTCCGGGCCGAGCCGCCTGCACGATCTTTTCGTCACCCATGAGGCGATGTCGCCCGGCGAATGGAAGGCCAAGGGCGGTGGTCTCATCATCCGCTACGGCTTCCACATCTGCCCCTTCGGCGTGGCGCTGATCATGGTGACCGACCGCGGCCTTGCCGGCCTTGCCTTCAGCGATTCCGGCGACGAGCGGGCCTGCCTCGAGGATATGACCTGCCGCTGGCCGAACGCCGAATATGTCGAAGACCTGCAGGCGACGGTTCCCTATGCCGCCCGCATCTTCGAGCCCGGCAAATGGTCCTCCGATCAACCGCTGCGTGTCGTGCTGATCGGCACGGATTTCCAGGTGCGCGTCTGGCAGAGCCTGCTGAAAATCCCGTTCGGCAAGGCCGTCACCTATTCCGATATCGCCAACGATATCGGTCGGCCGACGGCGCAGCGCGCCGTGGGTGCGGCGGTCGGGGCAAACCCGATCTCCTTCGTGGTGCCTTGCCACCGGGCGCTTGGCAAGAACGGCGCGCTGACGGGCTACCATTGGGGCCTCACTCGCAAACGGGCGATGCTCGGCTGGGAATCGGCGCACGCCTGAATGAGGTTTCCTGGGCGGAGCGGCGGGTCGTTCGCCGCTTATCGCTCTGCCACTTCTCCCTGCTGTGGAGAAATGACAGACGGTGACGTCTCGGCCAGTTCCAATAACGCCCGTGCCGCACTTTCATCGGTGATCAGCGTGTTGCAGCCGATGCGCTTGATCGTCGCACGGATCGCCACGGCCCGATGGGCGCCACCGGAGGAGAGCACGATATGCTTCGCCTCTTTCAGCGTATCGAGATCGACGGACATCACGCGCCGATTGATCGAGTGGTCGACCGAATTGCCGTCCTTGTCGAGGAAGTTGAACATCGTGTCGCAGACGCAGCCGGCATCGATCAGTTCCTGCAGCTCGGCCTTTGAGATCCAGCCCTCCGACAGCGAGGTCGAATGCGGACCGATATCGCCGCAGCTGACGATCGCCAGATCGAGGTTTTCGGCGAGACGATAAATCGTGTCCAGCCCGCATTTCTCGATCAGATTGCGCTTGGTCTCGATGGAATCGACGAGGAGCGGCGCCAGGAACATGTAGCATTCGGCGCCGAGCTGGTTTGCCAGCCGCCATGTGTAATCGATCGGGTTCGTCTGATGCACGGCGACGATGCCGCCCAAGAGCGAGACGACTTTGCAATTGGCGCGGCGCGGCGGCCGGAAGCTCGACAGCGAAGCGGTCATGGTGCGGCCCCAGCCGACGCCGATGGTATAGTCGTCGGGGATGGCTTCCGAGAGGAACTGGCCGAGCGCCAGGCCGACATTTTTAGCCAGCGAATTGACGTCACCATTGACCGGCGCAGGGACGACGATCGCCTCGTCGAGGCCATAGGCAAGCTCCAGCTTCACCGAAAGTTCAACGCAGTCGCCGATCGAATCGTTGATCCAGATCTGGACTTCGCTGCGTTTCATCGCCTCGTCGAGCAGGCGGATCACCGTGGTGCGGCTGATGCCGAGCTGTTCGGCGACGTCCTTCTGGGTCAGACCCTCGTTGTAATAGAGCCATGCCGCCCTGAGCCGCAGCGAGGATGCCTCCGAATAGGCCGTGTGCGTGCCGCGTTTGAGCTTGACCACATCTCCTCCGCACGATTTCCTGCCCTAGATCCCTGATGGGATGAAAGGCCTTAGCGACGCTTTTGTTGCCGGGGATAATGACGGGTGTGACACTTATGTCAATTGAAATGCACAAATGTCCTTGACTTTTCGCAAGGCGAATGGCGATAGTCCGGGTGACACACGTCGTTCTTGTCCGTCCGAGGAGGACATAGTGCGGGCATGCCGAAAGTCACGACCGGCCTTCCAGCCGCAGGCGGCATCGCTTGCGTGCGAGCAGCCGTTCGTTCGCGGCCGGAACACGGCCACTGTCCTTCACGTTTATGAATCATCCGTGACGGATGCGCGCATTTTCGCCTGCAGCATGCAAACAACCTGTCGGTAGATCACCTTTGCCCGGCGGAACTCGCGCCGGTCGCAGCCCAAGTTCAACAAGGATTATTGACCATGACATCCAAGCTTGACCAACTTCGCGAGATTACCACCGTGGTCGCCGATACCGGCGACATCGAAGCCGTCGCCCGCCTGAAGCCGGTCGATTGCACGACGAACCCGAGCATCGTGCTCAAGGCTCTCGGCACGCCGATGTTTGCCGACGCCATCAAGGAAGCCGTCGCCTGGGGCAAGAAGCAGGGCGGTAATCCGGAAACCGTTTCTTCCGCCGTCGCCGATCGTCTGGCCATCTCCGTCGGTGCAGCCCTGGTGAAGCTCGTTCCGGGCCGCGTCTCGACCGAAGTCGACGCCGATCTTTCCTTCGATACCGAGGCTTCGCTTGCCAAGGCGCGCGCCATCATCGCCGCCTACAAGGATCGCGGCATCGGCCAGGACCGCATCCTCATCAAGCTCGCTTCCACCTGGGAAGGCATCCGCGCCGCGGAAGTGCTGCAGAAGGAAGGCATCGACTGCAACCTGACGCTTCTTTTCAGCAAGGCCCAGGCGATCGCCTGCGCCGACGCCAAGGTGTTCCTGATCTCGCCCTTCGTCGGCCGCATCCTCGACTGGTACAAGAAGTCGACCGGCAAGGAGTTCACCCCTGAGGAAGATCCGGGCGTCATCTCCGTCCGTGAAATCTACAACTACTACAAGACGAACGACATCAAGACGATCGTCATGGGCGCCTCCTTCCGCAGCGCCGGCGAAATCGAAGCCCTTGCCGGCTGCGACCGCCTGACCATCAGCCCGAACCTGCTCGACGAACTCGCCAAGGATAACGGCAAGCTGGAGCGCAAGCTCTCGCCGGAGAGCCGCAAGCCGGATCCGAAGGTCTCCGTCGACGAGAAGACCTTCCGCTGGATGATGAACGAAGACGCGATGGCAACGGAAAAACTCGCCGAAGGCATCCGCGCCTTCGCCAAGGATCTCGGAACGTTGCGCACCATGGTGCAGAAGGAACTGCAGCTCGCCGCCGCCTGATAAGGCTCGGCATACAATTAGAGCCTTTCCGGGTTAGATTGCAGCATTCTGTTGGCTCAAACGGAGTCGGATGGTCGACCGGCCGGCGCGTGTCGTAGCCCGGCTCTACGGCCAAGCCGGCCGGTCGATCAGCCGGCCCGTTTCAGCCAACCCGAAGGGCCGGGCATCTTTCCGCCAGGATCAAAGGCGATCGGCTCGGACTTATCTTGGGGTATGCCCTTCGCCAATCGCCTTTGCCCTGACGAAAACCTGCTCCGGCAGAATGCTGCAATCTAACCCGGAAAGGCTCTAAAGGCGCGGCTGCCGGCTGGCAGGCGCGCCTTTTTCATGCTGTTATCCAGGGCATATGCTGTCGGAGACCGATATGGCGGATGAGGAACGGGCAAATTCGCTTGCGGCATTTGCCTACAAGCATGCGAGCTTCATCATCGCCGTTGTCGCCGGACTGGTGGTCTTCTTGGCGCTCACCTCGCGCGAAGTCAGCGCCGGCAATATCCTGTTCGGCTGGAATGTCAGCGCCGGCGTTTTTGTCGCGCTCAGTTGGCGCAAGATGCTGCGGGCGACGGTTGAAAGCATCCGGAAACGCTCGGCGGATCTCGACTTCTCCGACACCGTCCTGCTGGCTCTGTCGATCGGTGCCGCACTTGCCAGCATTGCCGGGATCGGCCTCGAGCTTCATTCGATCAAGGAGGCGGCACCTGATGTCGCGCTGGCGCGGGCAGGTGTTGCGGTTCTGACGATCCTGATCTCCTGGATCTTCCTGCATACGCTCTTCACCATCCACTATGCCCATTATTTCTATGGCGGGGCGGACGAGGAGGGTGGCCTCAAGTTTCCCGACGAGATCGAAGAACCCGGCTACTGGGATTTCCTCTATTTCTCCTTCACCATCGGTGTTGCCGCACAGACGGCGGATGTCGCGGTCAGTTCGACCAGCATGCGCAAGCTGACGCTGCTGCATGCCGTGCTGTCGTTTCTGTTCAATACGACGATCCTGGCGCTTGCGATCAATGTCGGGGCGAGCCTGCTATAATGCATCTTGCCGAAGCGGGCTAACCACCTGCTCTTCAAACCGGAGGATATGATGGAAAGCGCCTCAAACCGGCCCCGATTGGCCGATCTCATTCTTCTCATCGGCAGGCTTCTGCTGTCGCTGATCTTCCTGCACGAAGCTTGGTCGCTCGCTGCAGATATCACGGCGACTTTCGACATTTTCGCAAAACTGGGGCTGTCGGCGCCGCTGGCGCTTGCCACCATTGCCCTTCAGATCGGCGCCGGCCTTTCGGTTGCGACAGGCTTTCTCAGCCGGCTTGGTGCATTGGCGCTGGCGCTCTTCTGCCTGGCGACCGCCTTGCTCTTTCACACGAATTTAGCGAGCCAGAACGAACTGCTGCATTTCGAGAAGGACCTGGCGATTGCCGGCGGCATGTTCGTGCTGGCGGTTTCGGGTGCGGGATCGATATCGATCGACAAGCTGCTGAGAAAGCGAACGAGCAAAATGCCTCCCTGGCTCAGGGCGGTGTTGTCGTGAATGCCCCCGAAATTCGAAGGTCTTCGGCGCTGAATTTGATGAATTTCGCGGACGCTCCGTGGCGCAATAAAACCGAATAAAACCGAACAAACAGAAGCGTCGATGCGGGCTACACTTTTGGCGACAGGTCAGGAGTGTGCCAGTGATGTCTTCCGCGCAAAGCAATCAGCAAAAGCCAATTCTCGTCTTTCTCGGAGAAGACGCTGCCTGCGATATCGTCTCGAAATTGAATGAGAACGGATATGTCGCGGCGGCTGTGTCCTCGGTGCCGGAACTTTTCGACGCCTTGCGTTCGGACCGATATTTTCTGGCCGTAACGATGCGATCGGATATCGACATGGTCCGAAACATCAAGCCGATACTGGTCATCAATCTGGAGGTGTTCTTCCATACTGTCCAGTCGGCCACGAAGTCCGTCCGCTCCTCGAAGGAGTTCGACAGCGACGCATTTCTGAGAAGGATCGCGGCCCTCACGGAGTCAAGGACAGGCAGGATTAGTGCAGTCCGAAAAGATCCGGCCGCAAACGAGACAGTGATTGCAAGCACGGCGAAGGCATCCCGGTGGCGGGCCGCCACATCTCTTCTGTTAAGTCGCCGCGCCGCGCCTGGCGCAGAACGGGCCGATTAGACGTGGGCGCATTCTCATCCCCGACGGACCGGTCTTCACCCGGCTCAGATCCCCATGACCGCGCCCCGTCTCTCCGGCTGTCCACGCTGCGCAACGTTCTGGACGGATCCTATGGGCATCTTTCTGCCGGGTTTCTTCAGCTTGAAACCGTCGTTCCGAAACCAGAACTTCTTACTTGGTGCGGGTGTCTTTTGATCTTTCAGTTGCTCGGGGCAGCGTCAGCAAGCGGATATATCATCACGGCGTTATTCTTGCTCGTGGCGCTCGGTCGGTTCACCAGAAACATCCTCGATAGACTGACCGCACGGCTGCCGAAGCGCTCGGCATTGAAGCATTACACGACTGCGATCGTCTCTCTGGTGTTCTTTTGCCTGCTCGTCGTTCGGATGTGTTTCATCGCCACCGTCATCATCGACAGCGCCATCCAAGGTGACCATGTGGAAGTCAGCGGTGACCTCGAAAGGCAGTTTTGACGGCGGACTCCGTGTCTGAAATCCCGCAACATATCTCAACATTATCGAATATAGCATTGCACGATACTTGATATCCTGAAGGCGGAGCCGTGTCGGTGCGGCGACAGATCGTGTGGTGGTGACAGGGGCCGAGGCCGCCTGACCGAGACACGGTGAAACGTGGTAATTTCGCGCCGAGAGACATCTTCCCGCTAGAGAACGAATGACGATGGCATATGAAATGGCAGTTCCGAATCAGGCTCATCTCCTCATCGTCGAAGACGATCCCGCCATCGCGGATATGCTGGTGGATCTTGTCCGAAGCAGCGGCTTCGAGGCCTCGTCGGTGGAAAGCGGCGCGGCTATGGATCGAATGATGGCGCGACAGCAATTCGATCTCATCGTCCTCGATGCGATGTTGCAGGGCGAGGACGGTTTTAGCATCTGCAGGCGGCTTCGTGCGTCGTGCTCGGTGCCAATCCTGATGCTGACGGCGCTCCAGGAGGATATCGACCGCATTCTCGGCCTGGAGCTCGGAGCCGATGACTATGTCACGAAACCATTCAACTCCCGCGAGCTGCTAGCCCGGATCAAGAGTATTCTCCGCAGAGCTTCATATGCGCATCATCAGGAGGAAGCACTTGGACCCATGTTGTTTTCGGGATGGCGCATCGATCCAAAAAGCCGCCAGCTCCACGACGCGGATGGAGCGCAGGTTTCCATGACAACCGCGGAGTTCGATATCCTCCTGGCCTTCTGCTGCAATCCCAACAAGGTTTTGACGCGCGAACAGCTCTTGTCGATGACACATGCCGGATCGGCGGGGCCGGTCGAGCGCAGCATCGACGCCCACATCAGCCGGGTTAGGCAAAAGATCGAACCAAATCTGAAAGATCCGACCTTCATAAAGACGGTGCGGCTGGGCGGTTATCTCTTCGCATCCAAGGTAGAGCGTCTCTCTTGAGAAATTTTCGGCAAGCTTCGATCCAAAACCAGATCCTCATATTGGCGACCTTCCTTGTCGTGCTCGTTTCCGTGGTGGCGACCGCCATGGAGCCCTATATCTACGGCCGTCATGATCGCGGGTTTCAAAACGGCCTGTTTGCTGCCAGAGCGGCGATGGTCGCGGAGCAATTTGCCCAGGCAGGTTCAGCGCAAGACGAAGTCACCGTTCTCAAGAGAGCAGCGGCACTCGGTGTTGGGGTCGAGAAATTGTCGCTGGAGCAGCCGTTTGCCGGCAAACAGCAGATGGTATCTCCCAGCGAATTGGTGGCGCGTATCAACACAATGCTCGCCGACAATATTTTTGCGGCATTTCATCGCTTCGTCATCGGTCAATCGCACCCGGATGTCCTGACTGTCAGAATTGACGACAAGCGTGCCCTCGTCTTTCAACTGCCGGTTTTTCCAAGCTATGTCTGGTTTGTTCCGGCAGCCGCGAGCGGGTTTTTGAAAATCGTCATCCCATTGGTGCTGCTTGCATATTTCAGCAGCTGGCTTATCACCGAACCTCTGAGGCACTTTGCCGTCGCTGCAAAGCGAGCGAGCATGGAAGGCAGTTGGGAAAAGCCTTTCGAACCGGACGGCGCAGCCGAGATTCGAAGTCTGGCGGAATCGCTGAACGTCATGAGCGATCGAATTCAGAGCATGGCGGAGGATCGAACAAGAATGCTGAGTGGCGTGGGTCATGATCTCAGGACGCCGCTGACGAGATTGCGGATGCGTGCCGAGCGTTCCGGCGAGCCCGAGCTTCGCAGCCTGATGCTGGCCGATATCGCCACCTTGAGTTTCATGATCGACGAGTGCCTGGCCTTTTTCAAAGACGCATCCACTGCGGAGACGGATCGAAAGGTCGATATCTCAAGCCTGCTGCAGACGATTGCGACAGACTTCTCCGACATGGGCGTCGATGCGAGTTTCACCGGTCCGCGGCGACTGGCCTTTGTCTGCAAACCTCAGGCCCTGACGCGGGCAATTACCAATCTGGTCGACAATGCGTCTCGTTATGCAAAGCAAGTCGAAATCGATCTGCAAGAGAGCGACGACGGCGGGATCAAAATATCGGTGGGCGACAACGGCCCTGGTTTGACCGACGAGGCCAAGGCGAAAGTTCTGGAGCCGTTCTTCAAGGTGGACAAATCCCGCCAAATCGGTGCCAAAGGCGGTTCCGGGCTTGGGCTTGGTCTTCCGATCGCTAAAGGAATTGTCACCAAAGCGCACAACGGACAATTGACGTTACTGGACAGGAAGCCAACCGGCTTGGTCGTCGTAATCGATCTTCCCGCGCCTCACGGGATCCAGCCCGGAGGCTCGCCGTCAATCCCTTCGTCACATTGACTTACTGCCCGTCGTGGCGTCGTCACGCATCGCGCTGCCTTCGCAGCAAAAGATGGTTCGCGAACATTTCCGCATATCATAGCAAACACAGCAACATTCGAATTCCATAAAACCGGTGCCAGCAGATCCTATGCCATTCGGCATTTCCAAAGCTGGAGCCAAGTCCTTGATAAAAAATTTGAAAATCGGCGCCGCACTGATGCTCGCCTGTTCGAGCCTTGCCGCATGCACGACCCCTGACCCCACGGTTTATTCCGGACTTGCTTCGGCATCGCAGCTCCAGCCGAACACTGAGGATAGAACCGGCCGCGTGCCGTATCGCTATCAGACGAAAGTCAACTGGAGCCAGTACAACCGGATCATTGTCGATCCCGTTACCGTCTATAACGGTCCTGACAGTCAGTTTGGCAAGGTCTCCGAAAAAGACAAAGCATTTCTTGCCAATTACATGCAGGGTCAATTCACGGAAAAATTGAAGACGCGCTTTGCTGTCGTCAGCACAACCGCTCCGGCAACTCTCAGATTGCATCTGACGCTGACGGGCGCCAAGGCAACGACTGCGGTCCTCGGAACGGTCACGCGCATCGACGTCGCAGGCGGATTGTACAACACCGTCCAGGCCGCTCGCGGCAGAGAAGGTTCGATGACCGGTTCGGTGAATTATGCCGTGGAGATCTATGATGCTGCGAGCAATCGTCTCCTGTCTTCCTATGTCACCAAGCAATATCCCAATGCGATGAATATCGGCGCCAGCTTCACGGCGATGGATGCCTCCATGGTGGGCGTCCGTAAAGGTGCCGATGCTCTGCTAGCCGAGTTGAAATAGGCGATAGGAGCAAAGGGGCTGTGGCGACCACAGACGGAGAGGGTCGCAAGCGCAAGGCACAGCGGCCCCCGCGACCGCTCACAGGATCGCCTGGCCGGCCATCAGCGCAAGGACAAGGAAGATCAGGAAGATCACCAGCGCGATGCCGAAGAGAACGCGTGCAATCGTCGCAGTCGCTGCGGAGACGCCTGAGAAACCGAAGAAGCCGGCGATGATTGAAATCACGAAAAATATCAGAGCCCATTTCAGCATGACATCATCCTTTGCGTTTGCTTGGGAAAGACGCGGTAACCGGGAAAATGTTCCAGGTCGTTTGAATGGAATGGCGATCCGTGTGGAGCACCCTCCCGGTCCTACTGATGGGCATTGCGTTGAATTTCCTAGCCTTGCCTTTCCCGACGATCAGCCGTGATTGATCATCACGTGGCGTACGGCGGTGTAGTCCTCCAGCGCGTAGACCGACATGTCCTTGCCGTAGCCCGACTGTTTGAGGCCGCCATGCGGCATCTCGTTGACCAGCATGAAATGTGTGTTGATCCAGGTGCAGCCATATTGCAGGCGGGCGGCTGTCTTCATGCCGCGGCCGATATCTTTGGTCCAGACAGAGGAGGCCAGGCCGTAGTCGCTATCGTTTGCCCAGGCAACGGCTTCGTCGGCATCGGTAAAGCGGGTGACCGAGACGACCGGGCCGAAGACCTCGCGGCGGACGATCTCGTCGTCTTGCAGGGCGCCCGCGATGACAGTCGGCGTGAAGAAGAAGCCCTTGTCGCCGGAGACCTCGCCGCCGGCGGTGATCTCCATGTGCTTGTGTTCGGAAGCGCGGGCGACGAAGCTTTCGACGCGGTCGCGCTGGCGCTTGGAGATCAACGGGCCGATCTCGTTTTCGGTATCGTCGGCCTGGTTGAAGCGGATGCTCGAGACGGCCGAGGAGAGATCGGCGACGAAATTGTCGTAGACCCTGGCATCGGCATAGATGCGGCAGGCGGCCGTGCAGTCCTGGCCGGCATTGTAATAGCCGAAGGTGCGGATGCCTGCGACGACCGCATCAATATAGGCATCATCGAAGACGATGACCGGGGCCTTGCCGCCGAGTTCCAAGTGGGTGCGCTTGACCGTCTTGGCAGCGGCCTGCAGCACCTTCTTGCCGGTGGCGATATCGCCGGTGATCGAGACCATCCCGACCTTGGCATTGTTGATCAGGGCGTTGCCGACACTTTCACCACGGCCGAGGATGACGTTGACGACGCCTTCGGGGAGGATTTCGGAGAGCAGCTTCGCCATCTTCAGCGACGTCAGCGGCGTCTGCTCCGAAGGCTTGAAGACGACGGTATTGCCGCCGGCGATCGCCGGCGCCAGCTTCCAGGCCATCATCATCAGCGGATAGTTCCACGGTGCGATCGAGCCGATAATGCCGATCGGATCGCGGCGGATCATCGAGGTGTGGCCGGGCAGATATTCGCCTGCCGCCGGTGCGTGCAGGTTGCGCACGGCGCCGGCGAAGAAGCGATAACAATCGACGATCGCCGGGATCTCGTCGTTCAGCACGGCATTGATCGGCTTGCCGCAGTTCAAAGCCTCCAGTGTGGCAAAGCCGGCGGCATCCTTCTCGATCGCATCGGCGATCTTCAATAGGTAGCCGGAACGTTCGCCCGGCGTCGTCTGCGACCAGCTTGTGAAGGCTTTTTCGGCGGCATCGACGGCGGCGTCGACCTGGGAGAGCGAGGCTTCGGCAAGGTCGATCACCGTCTCGCCCGTCTTCGGGTTCAAGATGTGCTCTTCCGTCTCCGTGCCTTTTTCGAAGCGGGAACCGATCAGCATTTGGATATCCATGATGTTCTCCCTGTTATTTGCCGGCGCCGGCGATCTGGTCGCCATCGCGGGTGAGGTAATAGGCTGCCAGGATCGGCAGGAAGGTGACGAGCACGACGACCATGGCGACCACATTGGTGACGGGGCGCTGGCGCGGGCGGATGAGTTCTTCGAGCATCCAGATCGGCAAGGTCGATTGCTGGCCGCCGGTGAAGGTGGTGACGATGACCTCGTCGAAGGACAGCGCGAAGGCAAGCATGCCGCCGGCAAGAAGGGCGGTGCCGATATTCGGCAGGATGACATGGCGGAAGGTCTGGAAGCCGTCGGCGCCGAGATCCATCGAGGCCTCGATCAGCGAGCCGGAGGTGCGGCGGAAGCGGGCGACCGCATTGTTGTAGACGACGACCACGCAGAAAGTGGCGTGGCCGAGCACGATCGTCCAAACCGAAAACGGGATGTCGAACAGGCTGAAGGCGGAGCGGAGCGCAATGCCGGTAATGATGCCGGGAAGGGCGATCGGCAGGATGACCAGCAGCGAGATCGCCTCGCGGCCGAAGAACTTCGTCTGGCTGACGGCCGCCGCACAGAGCGTGCCGAGGACCAGCGCGATCGCCGTGGCGATGACGGCGACCTGTACGGAAAGGCTGAGCGCGGACCAGATGTCCGGCCGGTTCCAGGCGACGGCAAACCATTGCAGGGTCAGCCCGGGCGGCGGCCATTGATAGCTCTTCTCCTCCGTCGTAAAGGCGTAGACGAAGATCAGCAGGATCGGCAGGTGCAGGAAGAGCAGTCCGGCGGCTGCGGCGATCTTCAGGGGCAGTGGCGATCTCTTGAGGTCAGAGCGCATCGAAAGCCCCCAATTTCCTGGCGAGCGACAGATAAAGCGCCATGATGACGATCGGCACGACGGAGAAGGCGGCGGCGAGCGGCACATTGCCTGCCGTTCCCTGCTGGGCATAGACCGCCTGGCCGATGAAGAGCCTGGACGAGCCGATGATCTGCGGGATGATGTAATCACCCAATGTCAGCGAGAAGGTGAAGATCGAACCAGCGACGATGCCGGGAAGCGCTAAGGGCAGGAGCACGGTGCGGAAGGTCTGGCGCGGTGTGGCGCCGAGATCAGCCGAGGCCTCGATCAGGTTGCCGGGCACGCGCTCGAGGGCCGCCTGCGTCGGCAGGATCATATAGGGAAGCCAGATATAGACGAAGACGATGAAGGTGCCGAGGTAGCTGACCGAGAGTGAGTTTCCGCCGATGACGGGCAGGTTCAGCATGGCGTCGAGCAGCCAGGAGAGATGGAGCTTTTCGAAGATCCAGGTGAGGATGCCTTCCTTGGCGAGGATCAGCTTCCAGGCGTAGATCTTGACGAGATAGCTCGACCAGAGCGGCAGCATTACGCCGAGATAGAAGAGCGCCTTCCATTTGCCTTGCGCATAGCGCGCCGCATAATAGGCGATCGGAAAGCCGATCAGGGCGGCAGCGAGGGTCACCAGCGCCGACATCACGAGGGTACGGATGATGATGTCGAAATTAGCCGGATTCAGCAGCTGCGCATAGGTCGAGAGGGTGAATTCGGTATTCACCAGCCCGGAGAAATCGTCGATCGAGAAGAAGCTCTGCAGAAGCAGGGCGATCAGTGAACCGATATAGATGATGCCGAGCCAGAGCAGCGGCGGCGTCAGCATCAGGAAGAGCGGCAGCTTCGGGTGCCGCCAGAAGGCATCCGACAGTTGGCCGAAGAAACCGCCACGCCCCGGAAGGATCGATGTCTTGCCGCCTGACATGGTGAGCGCCGTCATGCCGCATCATCCATGTAGTGGATATCGGCCGGCTGCCAGGCGAGGCGGATGCGGGCGCCGAGATCCGGCACAGGCGCGCCTGCCGGCAGCATGACATGCAGCCGGCTGCCCTTGAGGTCGACGCTGAGACGGGTGGCCGCGCCGAGGAAGCTTGCATTTTCGACTTTCGCCTCGACGCCGTCGCTTGCCAGCCGGATCGCCTCGGGGCGCAGGCTCGCCCAGCGTTTCTCGCCGCCGAGCAAGGCCATCAGCTCAGGCGCGATGACGTTCGACGAGCCGACGAAATCGGCGACGAAGCGGGTCTTCGGGCAGCGGTAGATATCCTGCGGCGTGCCTTGCTGGACGATGTTGCCATCGTTGAAGACGGCGACGCGGTCCGCCATGGACAGCGCCTCGCCCTGATCGTGGGTAACGAAGACAAAGGTGATGCCGAGCGCGCGCTGCAGGCTCTTCAATTCTTCCTGCATCTGCTCGCGCAGCTTCAGGTCGAGCGCGCCGAGCGGCTCATCGAGCAGCAGCACTTTCGGTTTGTTGACGAGCGCGCGGGCGAGCGCCACGCGCTGCCGCTGGCCGCCAGACAGCTGGCCGGGGCGGCGGGCGCCGTAGCCCGGCAGCTTGACGAGCTCGAGGGCATCGCCTGCCGCCTTCATCCGCTCCGCCTTGCCGACGCCCTTGACCATCAGCCCATAGGCAACATTGTCGAGGATATTCAGATGCGGAAAGAGCGCGTAGTCCTGGAACACGGTGTTGACGTTGCGGCGATAGGGCGGAACGCCGTCAGCCGTCTCGCCGAAGATCTGGATATGGCCCGCGGTCGGCTGTTCGAAGCCGGCGATCAATCGCAGGCACGTCGTCTTGCCGGAGCCGGATGGCCCGAGCATGGCAAAGAATTCGCCGGGCGCGATCTCGAGATCGACGCCGTCGACGGCGCGAACCTGGCCGAAATGGCGCGACACCTGCTGGAAACGGACGGCTGACGTCATTGGGGGGCTCCGGCTTCTTTGCTTTTCGAGAGGCTGCGGTCTTGGGTTTATGCGACCCCGCCCCAAACCCCTCCCCACGAGGGGGAGGGGCTTAACCTGCCGTACCCATTTGCAAATACCTTGGTGTTTCGGCAGGATTCGACAGTGCCATTCAAGGCCCTCCCTTGTGGGAACGCGTTGGGGAGGGACTTTACCCAAGTGGACCGGCCCGGTTCACCGTCCGCCGATCACGCCAATATAATCCGACACCCAGCGATGGTACGGCACGCACTCGCTCTGTGTCGTGCATTTGGCGACCGGGGTCTTCCAGAACTTGATCTTGTCGAAGTGATCGAAGCCGTTGGTGGCGCAGCCGCTATCGCCCATCAGCTCGTTGCCCTTGCAGGCGGCGGGAACCGAGGGCACGGCGCCGAACCAGGCGGCAGCATCACCCTGGACCTTGGCCTTCAGCGAATGTTCCATCCACATATAGGCGCAGTTCGGATGTTCGCTGTCGACGTGCAGCATGGTGGTGTCCGCCCAGCCGGTGACGCCTTCATCCGGGAAGGTGGAGGCGATCTTCTGCTTGTCGGCCTGCAGCAGATTCACCTGGAAAGGCCAGGAGCCGGAGGCGACGACGCCTTCGTTCTTGAAGTCGTCGATCTGGATCATTGCATCGTGCCAGTAGCGGGAGACGAGCTTGCGCTGGCCGCGCAACAGGTCGAGGGCGGCCTTGTACTGGTCCTCGTTCAGCTCGTAGGGATCCTTGATGCCGAGATCCGGCTTGTGGGCCATCAGATACATGGCGGCATCGGCGATGTAGATCGCGCCGTCATAGGCCTGGACGCGGCCCTTGTTCGACTTGCCGTCGGGCAGCGTCTGCTCCTCGAAGACGACGTTCCAGCTGGTCGGCGCCTTGTCCTTGAAGGCATCGGTATTGTACATCAGCACGTTCGGCCCCCAGAGATAGGGCACGCCGTAATGCACGCCGCCGACCGTATACCACGGGCCGTTTTGCAGGCGCTCGTCGACGGTCTTGAAGCTCGGGATCAGATCGGTGTTGATCGGCTGGACACGCTTGCCGGCGATGAGGCGGAGCGAGGCGTCGCCCGATGCCGTGACGAGATCGAAGCCACCCTCGTTCATCAGCGACACCATTTCATCCGAGGTGGCGGCGGTCTTGACGGAAACCTTGCAGCCGCTCTCCTTTTCGAAATCGGTGACCCAGTCGTAGTTCTTGTCGGTTTCGCCGCGTTCGATATAGCCGGCCCAGGCGACGATGCTGACCGCACCTTCGCCTTTGCCCAAGGCCTTCAGCGGTTCAGCGGCGATTCCCTGCGTTGCGAAGCTCAGGCAGGCGAGCGCTGCCGTGCAGGATTTCAACAGATTCGTCATCATCCGTCTCCCGGTTTGCCACTTCTGTGGCGGTTTGTTCCCGGATGAAAAGGTGACGCGAAAAAGCCGCTTTCGCAAATTCATTTATCAGAAAGACGGTATCGGAAATTCCGATATCAGCGGATACGCCCGGATCTTAAGCTCTCGGCGATACCGACGAAATCGCGCGCCGCCTGCGGCAGGCTGGAGCCCTTGCGCCAGACCATGCCGACCTGGACGACGGGCAGCGACCCCGAGACGTCGCGGCTCTCGATGCGGTCGCCTTCCAGCGACCATGGTCGGTAGACGAGATCGGGAAGCAGGGCTACGCCGGCGCCTGTTGCCACCAGGCTGCGCACCGCCTCCACCGAGCGGGTGCGGAAGGCGACATGCGGGCGGGCGCCGAGCGCTGAGAGCAGCTTGCCGGTATTCTCCTCGATTTCGTCGACCGTCAGCATGATCAGCGGTTCGCGGGCGATGTCGGCGACCGAGATGATGTCGGCCGACACCAGCGGATGGCCCATCGGCAGCCACAGTCGATAGGGCGAGGTTTCGAGGATTTCCGCCTGCAGCGCCATGCGGTCGCGCAGGTTTGATATCACCATGACGGCAACATCAAGTTCGCCGCCGACCAGGAGATGTTCGAGGTAACCGCCATTGTCCTCGATGGCGCTGACCTCGATGCCCGGACAGGCGCGCCGGTATCGCGCCAGGAGATCGGAGAGCACATAGCCGGCGACAAGCGAGGTGACGCCGATGTTCAATGTGCCGGAGAGGGCGCTTTGTTGGCCGGAAAAGCTGGTCCGTGCATCGGAGACGGAGGCCAGGATCTTCGTCGCATGACGTAAGAACTGGTGGCCGTTATGGGTGATTGTCAGGCCGCGCGGATGGCGCTCGAAGAGCGCGACGCCGAGGTCGGTTTCGAGCTCCTTCAGCGCTTCCGTCACCGAGGATTGCGAGATCGAAAGGTTCTGTGCGGCTCGCGTCACCGAACCCTGTTCGGCGACGGCGACAAAATATTGAACCTGGCGAAGCGTGAAGGCCATGGGGTTTTAGAGCATGGCGGAACGGGCCGTGGCAAGCGGTCGGAAAAAGCGGACCTTTTTTGGTATTTTCCTAAAATGGAGCGGGCTTCGCATGCCCACTTAAACTTTCGGAAACGTCATTTCCTTAGCTTTCTCAGCACTTGTCCTGCGTTGGAGTTTCAGATGGCGGAGCAGTTGGCGTGAAGGCCTTACTGCGCATATTCCGGCCTTCCCGGAAATTGGCAATCATCATTGGCGGAGTCGCTCTTCTCATGGGCGTGTCCGGCGGTGCCGCGGTCTATGTCGGCAAGGACAGGCTGATCGGTGCAACTGGTGGTGGCTACGGGCTCGAATGCAGTGACGTCAACCTGGTGACGATCCGCAAGCAGGATCATGTCTGGGTGCGCAAATATATCAAGACCGAACCGACCGACGGGATGACACGGGTCAAGACCGCGCTTCGTGTCGCTCAGGCGGTTTATGCCGCGCAGAAGCCGGATCTGGTGCAGGTGGTGGTGCTCGACGAAAACGGACCGACGATGCGCGCCGATATTCGCGGCCGGGCGATCGGCGCCGATGTCGTCTATATCCCGCATCCCGACAAGACCGTTCCGGGCCTCGACGACAAGTCCTATACAGCGCGCTACTACGACGGCAAGGCCAGCGAAAACGGGCTGTTCTTCGGCGAACGGATAGAGATGCCGTCCGACGAGATCGCCATGATCAGCGCCGCTTTCAAGGATCCCGAGGATTGCGTCGACCCGGTCGCGGTTGCTTCCACAAAGGGTGAGGGCAAGGTAGCAGCCGGCGGACACGGCGCAGCGCCGCAGACCAAGGAACCGTCTGCTCAGGAGCAGGCTGCCAAGGATGCAGCCGCTCCCGCAGAAGAACCACCGGCCAAGAGCGGGCACTAAACCCCAAAAAATCAGGCGGCAGGCCTGATATTTTCCCTTATCAGCGAGGCGTCGCGCGCCGGCGGCTGGCCGAAGAAGCGTGCATATTCCCTGGTGAATTGCGAAGCGCTTTCGTAGCCCACGGAATAGGCGACCGAGGAGGCGTTTCCGGATTGGGAAATCAGAAGCTGGCGGGCCTGCAGCAGGCGGATACGCTTCTGGAACTGGATCGGGCTCATCGCCGTCACAGCCTTGAAATGGCGATGAAAAGCCGAGACGCTCATGGAAGTGAGGGCGGCGAGTTTTTCGACCTCGACCGCTTCGGCATAGTGCTCGCGAACCCAGCGGATGGCGAGCCGTATCCGCGACAGGGCGCTATCGGGTGCTGCGATATCGCGCAGCATCCGGCCCTGCGGTCCCTGCAGCACGCGATAGAGGATTTCGCGTTCGTAGGCCGGGGCAAGGGCAGGGATATCCTGCGGGCGCTCCATGAGTTGCAGCATCCGCAGCCAGGCACCCAGAAGTTCCGGCGTCATGCGACAGACGGAATAGCCGCCGCTTTGTCCCTCCTGGTAGGATTGCGGCGGAAGATCCAGGAGAAGCGCTGCGACCCTTGCCGGATCGAGCGATAGGCTGACGCCGATATAGGGCCGGTCGGGGCCTGCCTGCTGCACCATGCCCGTCGCCGGCACATCGATCGATATCACGAAGTAGCTCGCTGGATCGTAATAATAGTCCTGCCCGGCGATCGTCAGCGTCTTGCTGCCATCAAGAATGAGGTTGACCATTGGCTCATAAACGGCGCCGAGCTTGTGTTCGGGGATCTCCCCCTTGACCATCAGTATGCCGGGTATGCCGGTTTCCGTCGGGCGGTTCTCAGCATGGGCCGTCAAGCGGCGCATCTCTTCGAGCATTGTTTGCATGGCGAAATCCTGACCCAGCAAGTGACACGGCGCAAGGAAAAAGCAGGAATAGGCAAGAACGAGGCAGTTTCCGGCGGAGTGCAGGCCGGTTGTTTCCCATAGCTTCCGACCACCGAAGCAAAGGAGACAGAAATGAAAATCGCAATCATTACCGGCGGCAGCCGTGGCATTGGTCAATCGGCAGCGCAGGAATGCGCAAGGCGCGGCATGGGTGTCATCCTCACCTATAACAGCCACAAACCAGGTGCGGATGAAGCCATCGCCGCGATCAAGGCAGAAGGCGGTCAGGCCGTTGCGCTTGCCCTCGATGTTGGTGATGCCGACAGCTTTCCGGCCTTCGTGGCGGAGGTAAAAAGGCTGCTTTCCACTTATTGGGGCCGGGATACGTTCGATTGCCTCGTCAACAATGCCGGTTTCGGCATGTTCAATCTCATGGAAACGGTGACGACGGACCAGTTCGACGCTCTGATGAATGTCCACCTGAAAGGGCCGTTCTTCCTGACGCAGGCCTTGCTGCCGCTAATGGTCGATGGCGGCGTGATCCTCAATGTAACGAGCGCTTCCGTTCGCGTCGCAACAGCAGGTGTTGCGCCCTATGCAGCCCTCAAGTCCGGACTTGAGACGTTGACCCGCTATCAGGCGAAGGAGTTCGGCGATCGCAGGATCCGCGCCAATGCTATCTCGCCCGGTCCTATCCGCACCAATCTTGCCGACGCTGCGCTGGACAAAAACCCGGAGTTCGCCGCGTTGCTTGCCTCACAGACGGCTCTCGGCCGTATCGGCGAAGCCGAGGATGTCGGCCGCGTCATCGCCATGCTCGCGTCCGACGACGGCGCATGGATCAATGCGCAGACGATCGAGGTCGCCGGCGGCTACATGATCTGAGTGTGGTGACGAGCGCGATCATGACACAAGCCAACGAAATAACGTCATTCCGGTTGAAGGGCCGGCTGACAGTGTCTTGGTCCATCGGCTCGGTTTTTCACCAATCTGCCTAAACAAAACGGAGCGTCCTTTCGGGCGCTCCGTTTTTTCACCTAAAGAATGTTGTTCTCAGTCGGCCTTGCTGCGGCGGGCCGGGAAAAGGATGACGTCGCGGATCGACGGGGCATTGGTCAGAAGCATGATGAGACGGTCGACGCCGATGCCGAGACCACCTGCCGGCGGCATGCCCTGGTCGATGGCATCGAGGAATTCCTCGTCCAGCTGCTTTTCCTTTTCGCCGCGGGCATGCGCCTGTTCGAGCTGCTCGACCATGCGGCGGCGCTGCTCTTCGGGATCGTTGAGTTCCGAGAAGGCGTTGCCGAGTTCCCAGGCGTTGCAATAGGTCTCGAAGCGCTCGACCAGGCGCGGCTCGCCCGGCACTTCCTTGGCGAAGGGCGAAATGTCCTTCGGGAAATGTGTGACATGCGACGGCTGGATCAGGGTGGATTCAACCTTTTCCTCGAAGATGAAGGCGAGGCATTCGCCCCAGGTCCAATCCTTCTCGACCGCGAAGCCGGCAGCCTTGGCGGCAGCGCGGGCCTCTTCATCGGTCTTGATGGCGAGGAAGTCGATGCCGGTCGCTTCCTTGACGGCGTCGGGCATCGGCACACGCTTGAACGGACCCTTGAAGGACATGGTCTTGTCGCCGAAGGGAAATTCCGTCGTGCCGTGAATGGAAAGCGCCAAGCTTTCGAACAGCCGCTCGACGAGGTCCATGATGTCCTCGTAGTCGGCATAGGCCCAGTAACACTCCATCATGGTGAATTCCGGATTGTGCCGGGTGGAAACCCCCTCGTTACGGAAGTTCCGGTTGATCTCGAAGACCTTGTCGGTCAGCCCCGAGACCAGCGTGCGCTTCAGGAACAGTTCCGGCGCGATGCGCAGGTACATGTCGAGCTTCAGCGTGTTGTGATGCGTCTTGAACGGCTCGGCGGTGGCGCCGCCATAGACCGAATGCAGCATCGGCGTCTCGACTTCCATGAAGCCGTCATTTTCCATGAAGCGGCGGATGCCGGAGAGGATCTTCGAGCGCTGCTGGAAGCGGAGCTTCGAATCCTCGTTGGTCATGATGTCGAGATGGCGCTTGCGATAGCGCAGCTCGATGTCGGAGAGGCCATGCCACTTTTCCGGCATCGGCAGCAGCGACTTGGTCAGCATGGTGATCGTCTGTGCGTTGATCGTCAGCTCGCCGCGCTTGGTGCGGCGCACGATACCGGTGACGCCGATGATGTCGCCGATGTCGATCATCGGCAGCAGGGCGCGGGCTTCTTCCGGGGTCGTGTCCTTGTGACTGAAAATCTGGATCTTGCCGCCGGCATCGTGGATGTCCATGAACATGCCAGAGTTGCGCGACGAGTAGACGCGGCCGGCGACAGTGACGACATCCTGCGTCTCGACGTCAGGTTCCAGATTCTCGTACTTCGCGATGAGCTCGGCATTGGTCATCGTGCGGTGGAAATGCGCCGGATAGACCTCGCCGATCTGCTCGCGCAGCAGCTTCAGCTTCTGAGCGCGCACTTCCGTCGCGTCGGAGGAAAGGGTGTTTTCAGTCTTGTTGTCAGCCATTGTCGAAATCCTCTGACTGTTCTTACTTCGAGCCGACGAGGGCGGCGACCGCCTGCGAGGCGAGCTTCAGGCGCTGACGCACGACCGACCGGCCGAGGATTGCCATGGAATCGAAGAGCGGCAGCGAGCGCGACGAGCCGGACACGGCGACGAAGAGCGGCGAGACCACGACCTTCAGCTTCTTGCCCATGCGGTCGGCGATCGCGCGCAGCTCCGCCTCGATCGTCTCGACGTTCCATTCCAGGATCTTTTCGAGATCCGGCTGAACGGTGTTGAGGATCTCCAGGATCTCTTCCGGCGGCGACTTGATCTTGGCGAAGTCGGAAGGCTGCAGGCCAAGATCGGACTTCAGCAGGAAGCCGGCAAGATCGGGCAACTCGCCGAGCTTGGAAATGCGTGTCTGCGATAGGCGCAGACCTTCCTTCAGGCGGTCGTTTTCCATCGCCCAGGTCAGCACACGCACCTGGAATTCCTCCTCGGAGAGCTTCTCGCGGATCCAGCGGCCGTTCAGCCAGTCGAGCTTTTGAATGTCGAAGATCGCACCGGCCTTGGAGAGGTTTGCCGGGTCGAACTTCTCGGAGAGCTCGTCCATCGTCAGGAGCTCTTCGCCCTCGGCGATCTGGATGAAGAACAGGCCGAGGAAGTTCATCAGGGCTTCCGGGATATAGCCGAGCGCGGAGTAATAGGAGATCGAGGTCGGGTTCTTGCGCTTCGACAGCTTCGACTTGTCGGCATTGCGCATCAGCGACAGATGCATGAAGACCGGCTGATCCCAGTCGAAATAGCGATAAAGCAGGATGTGCTTCGGCACCGAAGCCAGCCATTCCTCGCCGCGCGCCACATGGGTGATCTTCATCAGATGGTCGTCGATGACGTTGGCCATGTGATAGGTCGGCATGCCGTCGGCCTTGACGAGCACCTGCATGTCGACCGAATCCCACGGAATGGAGACATCGCCGTAGACGCCGTCCGTGAAGTCGCAGGAGCCTTCGGCCGGGATCTTCATGCGGATGACGGTCGTCTCGCCGGCGGCCATACGCGAGGTGACTTCCTCGGCCGCAAGATTCAGGCAGAGACCATCGTACTTCGGCGGCTTGCCGGCGGCGCGCTGGGTTTCGCGCATCTGCTCCAGCCGCGCGGGTGTGCAGAAACAGCGGAAGGCATGGCCCTTGTCCAGCAATTCCTGCCCGTAAGGCTGGTACATTTCCTTGCGGTCGGACTGGCGATAGGGGCCGTAGGGGCCGCCGATATCAGGGCCTTCCTTCCATTCCAGCCCGCACCATTTCAGGGCGTCCAACACCTTCGTTTCGAATTCCGGGGTCGAGCGCGTCGCATCGGTATCCTCGATGCGCAGGATGAACTCGCCGCCATGCTTCTTGGCAAAAAGGTAGTTGAAAAGAGCGATGTAAGCGGTGCCAACATGCGGCTCGCCGGTCGGCGAGGGAGCGATGCGGACGCGGACGCCGGTAGCTGTCCCGGAAACTGTCATTGTGTGTGCCCGTCAATGAATGCCGGACGGCTTTCATGGGAAAGCGACGCACGGCCGGAAGGATGCAGATAGCTTCATCGGCAAACCGGCCGGAAAAAGGGCATGCGCCCGCACTATCCGCCGATCGTCCGTTCGGCTGGCCTTAGGCCATATTCAACCGGGCGCGTCAAGAAAAACACGCCAGGAATGGCCTGATGGCAATGCGTGAGGGCGCGCCGGTTCCGCCGCGCCCTCCAGCCCAAGCCTCAATGCGCGGCGTCGCGTTTTCGCTTGCGGGCGTTGCGCGCGAACATGTTCAGCACCTCGACCAGCGCCGAGAAGGCCATGGCGGCGTAGACGTAGCCCTTCGGCACATGGAAGCCCATGCCTTCGGCGATCAGCGTCGTGCCGATCATCAGCAGGAAGGCGAGCGCCAGCATGACGATCGTCGGGTTCCTCTCGATGAAGTTGGCAAGCGGGGTCGCGGCAACAAGCATGACGGTGACGGCGGCGACGACGGCGACCACCATGATCGGCAGATGTGGCGTCATGCCGACGGCAGTGATGATGCTGTCGACGGAGAAGACGAGGTCGAGCAGCAGGATCTGGCCGATGGCCGATGCAAAGCCTGTCGTGGCCGAACTTGCGATGAAGTCCTCGCCGTGATCTTCCGGATCGACGCTGTGGTGGATTTCCTTGGTGGCCTTCCAGACGAGGAACAGACCGCCGGCAATCAGGATCAGATCCTTCCAGGAGAAGCCGTGGCCGAAAGCTTCAAACAGCGGTTCGGTCAGTTGCACGATCCAGGCGATGGTGCCGAGCAGGGCGAGACGCATGACGAGCGCAAGACCGATGCCGATCTTGCGGGCCTTCTCCCGGTGCTCGGGCGGCAGTTTGTTGGTGAGAATGGAAATGAAGATCAGGTTGTCGATCCCGAGAACGACTTCCATCACCACCAGCGTGATGAGCGCCACCCAGGCGGCCGGATCCTGAATGAGCGTCATGATTTCCTGCATCAGCATATATCCCCTTTGCGTCACATGAGTAATGACGCTCGCAATGTAATGTCGCCGGCCTTCCAGGCAAGCGCCGCAAGGGGGTATACGAAACCGATGTGACTTTTATTCCCTAGAACAGGATTTAAGGCCGGGTCGGCCTTAAATTTGAATCCTGCTCTAAATTAGAGAGTTAGAGCAGGATGTCGTCCGAAAACCGCTCGCACTTTTCGGTATCATGCTCTGATCGGCAACCAGATTTCGGTGACGCCCATGCCGGTATAGGGGTCGAAGCGCTCGTCGTAGCGTTCGAACATGTCGGGTGTCTCGCCGTGCTCCAGGCCGGAGGTCGGCCACCATGCGCCAAATATCCGGTTCATCGTCGCCGGAATGCCGGAGACATGGCCACGATGAGCAAAGACGACGTAACGCTGGCCTGGAAGCTTGAGCGTTGCAAAATCGGCCGGCAGATCGCCGGCATCGGAAATTTCGACCGCGGCCATATAGCGGAATTTCTCTGCTTCACCATCGATATGGGTGCAGATGCCGTAGGCGACGTTGCCTTTCTGCCCGGAGATATGACCGAAATGGGCATTGAATTCCTGCCAGAGGGAGGGGATGGCGGCATTGCCGCCATAGGGGTAGGTCTCCTGCAAGCCGGCAAACAGCATCGGTTGAAGGGTTTCGAAGCGGGGCGGTTCGAGGTCGTTGAGGTGGGCGGGGTCCATTCTGATCGGCTCCAGCAAGGTAAGGTTACGGGCGTGCCCCTGTCTGCGCACCGCATCCGGCGTCATGCCGAACTGGTCGCGGAAGGCACGGGTGAAGGCTTCGTGCGAGCCGTAGCCGGCGCAAAGCGCAACCTCGAGAATGGTGGATGAACCGCCGACCAACGCCGGCACGGCGCGGCTGAGGCGGCGCCCTCTTATATAGCCGCTGATCGAGTGACCGGTGACGAGCCCGAAGACGCGCGACAGATGGTAGCGCGACAATCCGGCTGCTTCCGATATCTCTTCCAGCGATATATCGCTTTCGAAATGGCTCTCGATGAACCAGATCGCCCGTCCGACGGCGCTCATCCTTATTCTCCTGGTTGCGGCTTCTTCCTTAAAGAAAAGCCGGCAACCGGATTTGATCGCTATTGCGGAATTTTGGCCGATGGAGCGCGGCGGTCAAGGATGCGGTCTGACGGTCTCGTGCCGGCGTGCGCCGTAGGCGGCCATGAAGACCCGGATGGCGCCGCGGATGACGCGCTCGATTTCGTCACGCGGCGGCGGCTCTTCCATGCTTCCGAACAGGCGGAGCTTGAAGAAACTACCGCTGGCGAGATCGAGAAATTGACCGGCGGCCAGATCGATGTCGTCGATCTCAAGTGCGCCTTCGGCGATGTGGCGTTCCAGGAAATCGCGCATGATGGTGCGCAGGTTTTCCGGGCCTTTGAAGAAGCGTTGACAGAGCACCGGCATGCGGTCGCGAACGCCGAGAACGGTGCGCATCGCGCTGATGACCTTTTCATCGGTCATATGGGTGACGAAGCTTATCCCGAATTCGTACAGGCCGGCTTCGGGGTCGTCATGTTCGGCAAGCGCCGTGCGCACGGCCGCCACGAAGGCGGCGCGCTCGGTCTCGATCATCGCCGAAAACAGTTCTTCCTTGTTGGTGAAATAGACGTAGAGCGTTCCCTTGGAGACTCCGGCCTCGCGGGTCACGTCGTTCATGCTGGCGGCGTCGAACCCCATCTTCATGAAGACGCGCTTGGCGCCGGCGAGAATCTGCTGGCGCTTGGCCGGATCTTCGCCTGCGGCAAATCGGCCTCCGGCAGCGGGAGGACTGAATACGGCGGCGTGGTCGGGTTTCAGCGTCATGTCCTCTTAACTGTGTTGACGGTTTCGCATGTTCTCTAAAAGAAATCGAACCGATTGGTTCTATACATCTTGATATGGCGATAAAACAGGTTTAAGTCAACTGAACCGAACCGTTCAGTTCGATTATTTACTCCAGATCGGTAAAGTGGCTATGTCGAGCAACCAGAAGAGCAACGTCGCGCGTATCGTCAGCGAAAACGCCGGGACCGAAGAGGTCAAGGCCGAGGTCGCGGCTGTAGAAGCTCCGACGGCGGAAGCCCGCGAAGTTCCCTCTGCTCCTGCACAGTCGGCACCGGCTTCGGTCGCCGCACCCGCGGCTGCGAAGAAGCGCCGCAGCCCGGTGCTGCCGATCGTCGTGCTTGCCCTTCTCGCGGGCGGCGGCTGGTATGGTTACGAATGGTGGACGAACGGCCGCTTCATGGTGTCGACAGACGACGCCTATATCGAAGGCGATATCGCAACGATTTCGCCGAAGGTCACGGGCTACGTCGCGAAGGTGAACGTTGTCGCCAACCAGGAAGTCAAAGCGGGCGACGTGCTTGCCACGCTTGATAACGGCGATTATCAGAACGCCCTCGACTTGGCCCAGGCCCAGATCGTCACCGAACAGCTTTCGCTGCAGCGTATCGACGCGCAGATCGAAGGTGCGAATGCGAGCCTCGTGCAGGCGCAGGCGCAGAAGGTGGCACTCGAAGCGGCCGTTCGGGGTGCCGAGATCACCCAGAAGCGCCAGACCGACCTTCAGGCGAAGTCGGTCGGCACCGCCGCCGATCTCGACAACGCCAATATCGCCCTCGACCAGGCCAAGGCCAATCTTGCCGGCGGCGACGCCAACATCACCGCCGCACAGGCCAACATCACCATTCTCCGGGCCCAGCGCAAGGAAGCCGAAGGCTCGGTCCGTTCGCTTGAGATCTCGCGCGACAAGGCCGTCCGTGACCTCTCCTTCACCGTGCTCAAGGCGCCTTATGACGGCATTGTCGGCAACCGCTCCGTCCAGGAAGGCGACCTCGTTTCTCCCGGCCAGCGCCTGATGGCGCTCGTTCCGGTGCGCCAGCTCTATATCGACGCCAATTTCAAGGAAACGCAGATCCAGCATCTGGTGCCGGGCTCGAAGGTCAACGTCCAAGTCGATGCCTATAGCGATCATCCGATCGTCGGCACCGTCGAATCGATCTCGCCGGCTTCCGGCTCGGTCTTTTCGCTGCTGCCACCGGAAAACGCCACCGGCAACTTCACCAAGGTGATCCAGCGCGTGCCGGTGCGCATCGCGCTGCCGCAGGATGCGCTCGACAGCGGCCGTCTGCGCGCGGGCCTGAGCGTCGTCGTCGACGTCGACACCCGTACGGCGCCGAGCAAGTAAGCCTTCAGGAAAGGCAGAGGTGATCTGATGGCCGGGAGCGCGACAGCAACGGCGGGAACGATGCCGACGGCACCCGCCCATGCCGACGAGCGCATGGATCCGAAGAAGCTCATCGCCTTCTTCGCGATGGTGCTCGGCATGTTCATGTCGATCCTCGACATCCAGATCGTCTCGGCCTCGCTTGCGGAGATCCAGGCCGGCCTCTCGGCCGGCAGCGACGAGATCGGCTGGGTGCAGACGTCCTATCTGATCGCAGAAGTGATCATGATCCCGCTTTCGGGTACGCTGGCGCGCATCATCTCGACGCGCTATCTTTTCGCGATCTCGGCCGCCGGCTTCACCATGGCGAGCGCGCTTGCCGCGACGGCGACGAATATCGACCAGATGATCGTCTACCGGGTCATCCAGGGCTTCATCGGCGGCGGCATGATCCCGTCGGTGTTTGCGGCAGCCTTCACCATCTTCCCGCCGTCGAAGCGCAGCATCGTCTCGCCGATCATCGGCTTGATTGCGACGCTGGCGCCGACCATCGGCCCGACCGTCGGCGGTTATCTCAGCCATGCCTTTTCCTGGCACTGGCTGTTCCTCGTCAACATCGTGCCCGGCATCATCGTCACGATCGTCACCTGGAACTTCATCGATTTCGACAAGCCGGAACTGTCGCTCTTCAAGAAGTTCGACTGGTGGGGTCTGATCTCGATGGGTGTCTTCCTTGGCGCGCTGGAATATGTGCTCGAAGAGGGCAATTCGAACGACTGGTTCAACGACAGTTTCATCACCATCGCAGCGGTTGCCTCCGGCGTTGCAGCCATCGTCTTCTTCTATCGCGCCTTCACGGTGGATTTCCCCGTTGTCGACCTCAAGGCCTTTTCGAACCGGAATTTCTCCTTCGGCTCGGTGTTTTCCTTCGTCATGGGCATCGGCCTCTATGGTCTCACCTATATCTATCCGGTCTATCTCGGGCGCATCCGCGGTTATGATTCACTGATGATCGGCGAGACGATGTTCGTCTCCGGGCTTGCGATGTTCTTCACCGCGCCGATCGCCGGCCGGCTGTCGACCAAGATGGATCTGCGCCTGATGATGGTGATCGGCTTCGTCAGCTTCGCCGCCGGCACCTTCATCATGATGCATCTGACGGCGGATTGGGATTTCTACGAACTGTTCATCCCGCAGATCCTGCGCGGCTTCGGGCTGATGATGTGCATGGTGCCGATCAACAACATCGCGCTCGGCACGATGCCGCCCTCGCGCATCCGCGGCGCGTCGGGCCTGTTCAATCTGACCAGAAATCTCGGCGGCGCCGTCGGCCTTGCCGTCATCAATACCGTGCTGACCAACCGGCAGGACGTGCACTACGAGCGGTTGCGGGAGAATATGGACTGGGGCAATCCGGCAGCGATCGACCAGATGAACAACATGGCCGCCAACTTCAACACCTATGGCATGGATGGCGCCTCGGTTGCCATCAAGCAGATGGTCGGCCTTGCCACCAAACAGGCGATCATTCTTTCCTTCAGTGACGTGTTCCTGATCCTGACCGCACTCTTCCTTGCCATGATCCTCGGTGTCGCCATGATCAAGAAACCCGCGCCGCAAGGCGGGGGAGGCGGTGGCGGCCACTGACCTCCGGCCTGCCGCCCCTTGAAAAGGCCCTCTTCGGAGGGCCTTTTTGTTTGCCGTTTCCAGGCCGCTATGTCATCAGGTCGATCATCGCCACCGGATCGGTCCGAAGCGAACATGCCGGGAAAACGATGCGGAAACCCGCCCGTTCGATTTTTTGATTTACGTACATCAAAATTGGCGCTAATGGTCTCGTCAGGAGGAATGATGAGGCCAACCGTTCACGATATCGCCGCCGCCGCCGGTGTCAGTCTGGCGACTGTCGACCGGGTTCTCAACCAACGTCCCGGTGTGCGCCACGTCACGCGGGAAAAGGTCGAGACCGCGATCCGCGAGCTCGGTTATGTCAGAGACGTCGCCGCCGCCAATCTTGCCAAGGGGCGCACCTATCCGCTGGTCTTCATCCTTCCGGCAAGCGATAATTCCTTCATGCACGGGCTCAATGCCGAGATCCGCCAGGCAGTCCTCCGATCGTCGGCCGAGCGCACCGATATCCGCACCATCGAGGTGCCGGCCTTCGATCCGGCCGCCCTCGTCTCCGTGCTCGAAGAGCTTTCCCGGGAAAAGCCCTGCGGCATTGCGCTGGTTGCGACCGATGCGCCCGAAGTACGCGCCGCCGTCGACAGGCTGGTGCGCGAGCGCTTTCCCGTCGTCACCCTGGTTTCCGATCTCACCGGGTCGCTGCGCCATCACTATGCCGGCGTCGACAATATCGCCGCCGGCCGCACAGCCGCCCGCCTGCTCGGACGATTCCTCGGGCCGCGAAAGGGCGAAATAGCCGTGCTCGCCGGTTCCATGCTGGTGCGCGACCATCGCGAGCGGCTGGAGGGCTTCACCGCTGTCATGGCCGAGGAATTTCCGGATCTTACGATCCTGCCGGTTCTCGAAGGCCGCGACGACCCGGAGGTCGCCCACAGGCTCGTTGCCGACGCGCTCGGGAATGCCGGCATCATCGGCGTCTACAGCCTCGGCGCCGGCAATCGCGGCCTGATCCGGGCGCTAAAGGAGAAGGCCGTCGACCGCGTGCTGACCGTGATTGCCCACGAACTGACCGCTCATACGCGCGCAGCACTCATCGACAATACGATCGATGCGATCCTCAACCAGGATGCCGGCCATGAGGTGCGCAGTGCGATCCGCGTGCTGAAGGCCAAGGCGGACGGGCTTGCCGTCATCGAAGCGCAGGAGCGCATCCGCCTCGACATATTCCTGAAAGACAATCTGCCGTAACGGCAAAGGGAGAAATACCACATGTATCTGGGTCTCGATCTCGGAACCTCCGGCGTCAAGGCGATGCTGATCGACGGTGATCAGAAGATCGTCGGCTCGGCCAACGGTTCGCTCGACGTCTCGCGTCCGCATTCCGGCTGGTCGGAGCAGGAGCCGGCCCACTGGGTGCGCGCCACGGAGGAGGCTGTCGCCGGCCTCAAGGCAAAACATCCGAAGGAGTTGGCGGCGGTCAAGGGCATCGGCCTTTCCGGCCAGATGCATGGCGCAACGCTTATCGATGCGACCGACAAGGTGCTGCGCCCGTGCGTCCTCTGGAATGACACGCGCAGCTACGTCGAGGCAGCTGCACTCGATGCCGATCCGCGCTTTCGTGCACTCACCGGCAACATTGTCTTCCCCGGCTTTACGGCGCCGAAGCTCGCTTGGATCGAGAAGCATGAGCCCGATGTCTTCGCCAAGATCGCCAAGGTTCTCCTGCCGAAGGACTATCTGCGTCTCTGGCTGACCGGCGACTATATCTCGGAAATGTCGGATTCGGCCGGCACCTCCTGGCTCGACACCGGCAAACGTGTCTGGTCCTCCGAACTGCTGGCCGCCACCAACCTTTCCGAGGAGCAGATGCCGGCGCTCGTCGAAGGCACCGAACAGGCCGGTAAGCTGCGGTCCGAACTGGCGGCGCAATGGGGTATATCAGGTGATGTCGTCGTGGCCGGCGGTGCCGGCGACAATGCGGCCTCGGCCTGCGGCATGGGCACGGTCAGCGATGGTGCTGCCTTCGTCTCGCTCGGCACCTCGGGCGTGCTTTTTGCCGCCAACGGTTCCTATTTGCCGAAGCCGGAAAGCGCCGTGCATGCCTTCTGCCACGCGCTGCCGAACACCTGGCACCAGATGGGTGTCATTCTGTCGGCCACCGACGCGCTCAACTGGCATTCCGGGGTGACCGGCAAGTCGGCCGCCGATCTCACCGGCGAACTCGGCGAGACGCTGAAGGCGCCCACCGGTGTCACCTTCCTGCCCTATCTCTCCGGGGAGCGCACGCCGCACAATGATGCTGTCATCCGCGGCGCCTTCATCGGCCTCGAACATGAAAGCAGCCGTGTCGTTCTTACCCAGGCGGTGCTCGAAGGTGTCGCCTTCGCCATTCGCGACAATCTCGAAGCGCTGCGTTCGGCCGGCACCGGCATATCCCGCGTCACGGCAATCGGCGGCGGTTCGCGCTCGCGTTACTGGCTGGCGTCGATCGCGACCGCCCTCGGCGTTCCGGTCGATCTGCCGGCCGACGGCGATTTCGGCGCGGCCTTCGGCGCTGCCCGCCTCGGCCTGATCGCGGCAACGGGCGCGGATCCGATTGCGGTTTGCACGCCGCCGGTGACGGCTGGAACGATCGAGCCGGTGTCGGCACTGAGCGGCGCTTATGAGGACGCCTACAAGCGCTACCGGGCGCTCTATCCGGCGATCAAGTCGCTGGCGTAGGCCAACAATTCAGAACTTCGAAAAGATACGAACCCAAGGAGAACCAACATGAGCACCGGATTTTTCGGCGATATCCAGAAAGTAAAATACGAAGGCCCCGACAGCACCAATCCGCTGGCCTTCCGCCATTACCAGCCGGACGAGATCGTCATGGGCAAGCGCATGGAAGACCATCTGCGCTTTGCCGTGGCCTATTGGCACACCTTCACCTGGCCGGGCGGCGATCCCTTCGGCGGTCAGACTTTCCTGCGTCCCTGGTTCGAAGACACGATGAAGGCCGCCAAGCTCAAGGCTGACGTCGCCTTCGAATTCTTCTCGCTGCTCGGCTCGCCCTATTACTGCTTCCACGATGCCGACGTGCGTCCGGAAGGCAAGAACTTTGCCGAAAACACAAAAAACCTCAACGAGATCGTCGATTATTTCGCCGAGAAGCAGGCCGCAACCGGCACCAAGCTGCTCTGGGGCACAGCGAACCTCTTCTCCCACCGCCGCTATATGTCGGGTGCAGCCACCAATCCGGATCCGGATGTCTTTGCTTTCGCTGCTGCGACGGTCAAGACCTGCATCGACGCCACGCAGAAGCTCGGCGGCGAGAACTACGTGCTTTGGGGCGGCCGCGAAGGTTACGAGACGTTGCTCAACACCGATATCGGCCGCGAGCTCGACCAGCTCGGACGCTTCCTCAACCTCGTTGTCGAATACAAGCATAAGATCGGCTACAAGGGCACGATCCTGATCGAGCCGAAGCCGCAGGAGCCGACCAAGCACCAGTATGATTACGACGTCGCGACCGTCTATGGTTTCCTCAAGAAGCACGGCCTTGAAAACGAGGTGAAGCTCAATATCGAGCAGGGCCACGCGATCCTTGCCGGCCACTCCTTCGAGCACGAGCTGGCGCTTGCCAATGCGCTCGGCATCTTCGGCTCGATCGACATGAACCGCAACGACTACCAGTCCGGCTGGGATACCGACCAGTTCCCGAACAATGTTCCCGAAATGGCGCTCGCCTACTACCATGTTCTGGCTGGTGGCGGCTTCAAGACCGGTGGCACCAACTTCGACTCGAAGCTGCGCCGCCAGTCTCTCGACCCGGCGGATCTGCTGATCGGTCATATCGGCGGCATGGATTGCTGCGCTCGCGGCCTGAAGGCCGCCGCCAAGATGATCGAGGACAAGGCTCTGTCGCAGCCGCTCGCCGATCGTTATGCCGGCTGGGATTCGGCTGAAAGTCAGAAGCTCTTCCGCGGCGAATATTCGCTGGACGAGATCGCCCATTGGGTCGAGAGCAAGGACGTCAACCCGCAGCCAAGATCGGGCAAGCAGGAACTGCTGGAGAACGTCGTCAACCGTTACGTCTGACGATCAGCGCCGGCGGCCATTGGTCGCCGGCACAACCCTCTCCAGGCGGCGACGGCGCAAAACCTTCAGCCTCAATTGGTTTACCGTTTCGACCAGTTGCGCGACGGTGCCGAGACGGAGTTTCGAACCACCAGATCCGGCCGCAGCAGGATTTCCGTTTCGGTCGGCCGGCCATCGGACAGAAGTTCCAGCAGCAGCGCCATTGCCTGCTTGCCGATCGCCGTTCTCGGCTGGCGGATCGTGGTCAGCGGTGGGGATATGAAGACGGCCTGCGGTACATCGTCGAAACCGGTCACCGAGAAATCCCGCGGAATGTCGTAGCCTCGCGCGCCGAGCCCGACCATGACGCCGATCGCCGTCTGGTCGTTGACGCACATGAAGGCGGTTGGAAGCGTGTCGCGCATGAAAAGCTGTTCGACCGCATGCCGCCCGCTTTCGATCGTCCCGTCGCCTTCCAGCACGATCCTGTTGTCGGGCGGGATGCCGGCGGCATCGAGACCGGCATCGTAACCCATACGGCGCCTGGTATAGGCAAGCCGGGTGCGCGAATCGCCGATGAAGGCGATCTTGCGATGCCCTTCGGCCAGCAGCAGGTCTACCGCTTTGCGAGCGCCCTCGGTATCGTCGACGCCGACATAGGGAATGCCGCCGTTGAAGACGGGCTCGAAAACGCCGACGCTCGGCGGCAGCCGCGCGGTCATCGTCTGATGCCCGAAGGGCAGGATGCCGGTGAAGAGGATCAGCCCGGCAGCCTGGTTGGAATTTAGGAATTTCAGATATTCGAGACCGCGCTGGGCGTCGTTCTGCGTGTGGCCGATCAGGATGCCGTAGCCGTGCGCGCGCGCTTCGTTCTCCAGCCCGACGAGAATGTTGGAGAAATTGGGATCGCCGATATCGGGCGCCACGACGAGGATCATGTTGGAACGGCCGAGCCTCAGGCTGCGCGCCATGGCGTTGGTCGTATAGCCGGTGATGGCGATCGCCTGGTTGACCTTGAGGCGCGTGGAGTTGGCGACCTTTTCCGGCATGTGGATTGCCCGGGAAACCGTCGCGATGGAGACCTCGGCGATCCGGGCGACGTCTTCGATGGTTGCGGGCGTGGAATTCGACACTGAGCTCTGCCTTGGGCTGTCTTCGCCGCGACACTACACAGACTTGTCGAGAGGTCAAAGGCGGGCTTCAACTGATCTGTGTAAATCAACGATGTAAACCTTTACACGATGTATGTAAAGGTTTACATAAGGCGCCAGAGCGGACCGGGAGCCGCTTTGGGGAGGACCAGATGACCGTGGAGACCGCCGACACCGCACCCGTGGTGCTGTCCGCCAGGCGCATATGCAAATCCTTCAGTGGAGTGCAGGTCCTCTTCAGCGTGAACTTCGATCTCCGCGCCGGCGAAATCCATGCACTCATGGGTGAAAACGGCGCCGGCAAGTCCACGCTTGTCAAGGTTTTGTCCGGTTTCGAACAGCCGAGTTCCGGCGAAATCCTGCTCGACGGCAAGCCTGTCGTCCTGCCGCCCAACGGCGCCGCCGAGGCACTCGGCATCGTCATCATTCACCAGGAATTCAACCTCGCCGACCATCTGACCGTGACGGAGAGCCTCTTCCTTGGGCGCGAAGTCACGCGCTTCGGCGTGCTTGACCGCAAATATATGCGGTCGGAGACCCGCAAGGTTCTCGACGTGCTCGGTTCGCATGTCGATGAGAATGCGCTGATCAGCACGCTTTCCATCGCCGACAAGCAGATGGTCGAAATCGCCAAGGCAATCAGCCGCGACGCGCGGGTGGTATTCATGGACGAGCCGACCGCCGTGCTGTCGCGGGAAGAGACCAGTATGCTGTTCAAGCAGGTTCGCAAGCTGCGCGATCAGGGTACCAGCTTCGTCTTCGTGTCCCACAAGCTCGACGAGGTGATGGAGTTGACCGACCGCGTCACCGTGCTGCGGGATGGCCAGTGGATCAAGACATCGCCGACATCCATTCTGGACGGGGAATCGATCGCGCAGTTGATGGTTGGCCGCGAACTTTCCAGCCTCTATCCCGCCAAGGTCGAGCCTGATGTCGACGAGGAAATCGTCCTCAGCGTCGCCTCGGTGTCGACGGGCTATGTGAAGGATGCGAGCTTCGAGGTGCGCAAGGGCGAGATCATCGGTTTTTCAGGCATGATCGGCTCCGGTCGCACCGAGCTGATGGAAGCGATCGCCGGGTTGCGGACCCGTCTCGAGGGCGAGGTGATCATCAAGGGGGAAACGGTTCCCTCCGGCGACGTGCATGCCGCCAATCGCTGCGGGCTCGCCTATATGACCAAGGACCGCAAGTCGAAAGGCCTGCTGCTGCGCTCCGGCATGGTGACCAATCTGACACTGCAATCGCTCGGAAGGCATGCTCGTCACGGCTATCTCAGCCCGGGCAGTGAAGCGGCCGCAATGGCAAAGGCCAAGCGCCGCTTCGACATCAGGGTTCGTGACGGCAATATCGTCGCCGGCCGCATGTCGGGCGGGAACCAGCAGAAGCTGCTGCTTGCCAAGGTCATGGAGACCGAGCCTGACATCATCATCATCGACGAGCCGACGCGCGGCATCGATGTCGGCACCAAGCAGCAGATCTATCATTTCATCTCGGCACTCGCCCGGGACGGCCGGTCGATCATCGTCGTGTCGTCGGAGATGCCGGAGGTCATCGGCCTCTGCACCAGAGTGGCGGTGATGCGCGAAGGCCGTATCGTCGGCGTGCTCGAGGGAGACGAGATTACCGAGCAGGAGATCATGCGTTACGCCGCCGGGCTCAAGAAGAAGGCGGCCGCCTGAGGGCTGAAGCAGGCTTCGCCGATCAGGACGACACATTAGATGCCCAGAAAATATGGGGCGGGAGGTTGGTTTTGGAAATGAGCGTCAACGAGGAGACCAGGGAAATCCGGCGCCGATCCTGGCGGGATGTCGACCTGCGTGCAGTCGCGCCTTTTGTCGCCCTGGCACTGCTGCTGATCGTCGGAGCCCTGGTCAATCCTAATTTCATCGGCATCACCAACCTTGCCAATGTCGCGACACGCAGCGCCTTCATCGCCATCATCGCGGTCGGTGCGACCTTCGTGATATCTGCAGGCGATCTCGACCTGTCGGTCGGCTCGATGGTGGCCTTCGTCGCCAGCCTGATGATCCTGCTGATGAATTCGGGCGCCATCGAAAACCCGGCCCTGATGCTGACGGTCGCGGCCGTCTTCACCATTGTCGCAGGTGCGCTTTGCGGCCTGGCGAACGGCCTGATCACGACGGTGGGCAGGATCGAGCCCTTCATCGCGACGCTCGGCACAATGGGCATCTATCGCGGCCTGACGACATGGCTGTCGCAGGGCGGCGCGATCACGCTTCGCTCCGCCGATATCCAGACGCTCTATCGTCCGGCTTATTTCGGCAATATCGCCGGCGTGCCGGTGCCGATCGTGGTGATTTTGGCGGTGACGGCGGTTGCGGCCTTCATCCTCTATCGCACCCGCTACGGGCGCCATGTCGTCGCGGTCGGATCGAACAGCGATGTCGCCCGCTATTCGGGCATCGCGGTCAACCGCGTCAGGACGATTGCCTTCGTCATCCAGGGACTGTGCGTCGCCATTGCCGTGTTGCTCTACGTTCCCCGTCTCGGCTCGACGTCGGCGACGACAGGCATCCTGTGGGAACTGCAGGCGATTACGGCCGTCGTCGTCGGTGGTACGGCGCTGAAGGGCGGCGCGGGCAGGGTGTGGGGCACGATCTGCGGCGCCTTCATTCTCGAACTCGTCGGCAACATCATGCTGCTTTCGAATTTCATCAGCGAGTATCTGATCGGCGCCATCCAGGGTGCGATCATCATCATCGCCATGTTCGTCCAGCGCTCGCTGGTGCGTAAATCATAAATTGGCAAATCATGAATTGACCGGGCTTGCAATTGGCCGGGGCTATAATTGATCGGGCTTACAGGGCGTCCGGTCCCGTATGGAAAAGTCCCTGAAGTTATTGGGAGGAAATAGCATGCGTAAATTGATGTTGGGCCTGGCGGTTGCGGCGGTGACGTTCGCCGGCGCCGCTCACGCCCAGGACAAGAAATTCACGATCGGCGTATCCATTCCGGCCGCCGACCACGGTTGGACGTCGGGCGTGGTGTTCCATGCCGAACGTGTCGCCAAGCTGCTGATGGCCGAACATCCCGGTCTCAATGTCATCGTCAAGACCTCGCCGGACGCCGCCAGCCAGGCCAATGCCGTGCAGGATCTCGATACGCAGGGCATCGACGCCCTCGTCATCCTGCCGTCGGATCCGGATCCGCTCGTCAACGCCATCAAGGAAGTCAAGGCCAAGGGCAAGTTCGTCGCTCTTGTCGACCGTGCGCCGAGCAACAACGACAATTCCGTGCGCGACCTCTATGTCGCCGGCAACAACCCGGCTCTCGGCGAAGTCGCCGGCAAGTACATCAAGGACACCACGCCGGACGCCGAAGTGGTGATCATCCGCGGTCTGCCGATCCCGATCGACCAGCAGCGCCAGGACGGCTTCGACAAGGGCATTGCCGGCTCGAACGTCAAGGTTCTCGACCGCCAGTACGGCAACTGGAACCGCGACGATGCCTTCAAGGTCATGCAGGACTACCTGACCAAGTACCAGAAGATCGACGTCGTATGGTGCCAGGATGACGACATGGCCGTCGGCGTTCTGCAGGCGATCGAGCAGGCCAAGCGCACCGACATCAAATATGTCGTCGCCGGCGCCGGCTCCAAGGACATGGTCAAGAAGGTCATGGACGGCGACAAGCTGATCCCGGTCGACGTTCTCTATCCGCCGGCAATGGTCGGCACGGCGATGGAGCTGACGGCGGCGGCACTTTACGATCAGGTCCCGGTTCATGGTAGCTACATTCTCGATGCGACGCTCGTCACCAAGGAGAATGCCAAGGAGTTCTATTTCCCGGATTCGCCGTTCTGATCCATCGACTTGAGACATGCGCCCATTCGAAAGGATGGGCGCATTTTTTGTGCTTCCATACAGTGGTGGCCGAAAATGCTGCACGTACCTCTTGCCCGCCAAAGCCCATCGTGTTTAGCTCGCAGCCATATCGCATCTGGCCTCGCGCCAAATCACGAGCCAAGGGCGAGGAGGCGCCTTGCTCCCGCCAAATAGCGTGCTACAACATATCAGAAACGTTTACGGTCGATATTCAGGGAGGAATCTGACATGAAAACGATCAAAGGCCCCGGCCTTTTCCTTGGCCAGTTTGCGGGCGATACTGCTCCTTTCAACTCTTGGGACGCGATCACCAAATGGGCGGCCGACATCGGCTACAAGGGCGTCCAGGTGCCGACCTGGGCCAGCCAGTTGATCGATCTGAAGAAAGCTGCCACGTCCAAGGACTATTGCGACGAATTCGCCGGCAAGGCTCGCGAAAACGGCATCGAGATCACCGAACTCTCCACTCACTTGCAAGGCCAGCTCGTCGCCGTGCATCCGGCCTATGACGAAGCTTTCGACGGGTTCGCGGCACCGGAGGTGCGTGGTAACCCGAAGGCGCGTCAGGAATGGGCGGTCGAGCAGGTCAAGATGGCGCTGACGGCATCCAAGAACCTCGGGCTTACGGCGCATGCGACCTTCTCCGGCGCGCTTGCCTGGCCCTTCATCTATCCCTGGCCGCAGCGTCCTGCCGGCCTGGTCGAGACTGCCTTCGACGAACTCGCTCGCCGCTGGACGCCGATCCTCAACCATGCGGACGAGAACGGCATCGACGTTTGCTACGAGATCCACCCGGGCGAGGACCTGCATGACGGCATCACCTTCGAGATGTTCCTGGAGCGGGTGAAGAACCATCCGCGCGCCAACATGCTCTACGATCCCTCGCACTACGTCCTGCAGTGCCTCGATTATCTCGACAACATCGACATCTACAAGGACCGCATCAAGATGTTCCACGTCAAGGATGCGGAGTTCAATCCGACCGGGCGCCAGGGCGTCTACGGCGGCTATCAGGGCTGGGTGGAACGCGCCGGCCGGTTCCGTTCGCTCGGCGACGGCCAAGTCGATTTCGGCGCGGTGTTCTCGAAGATGACGGCGAATAATTTCGACGGCTGGGCCGTGGTCGAATGGGAATGCGCGCTGAAGCATCCGGAAGACGGCGCCCGCGAAGGCGCCGAATTCGTCGCCGCCCATATCATCCGCGTCACGGAAAAGGCCTTCGACGATTTTGCCGGCAGCGGCACGGATCAGGCGGCGAACCGGCGGATGCTGGGGCTTTCTTAACAGCACACACCGGTTGGTGGCTCTTGCCCCTCACCCTAACCCTCTCCCCGTAAAAGACGGGGAGAGGGGACGTGCCTTGCGAGAGCGAGCGGGGAACGGAGAGGGTGCGACACGGTCCCTTCGCCCCGTTTACGGGGAGAAGGTGGCGGCAGCCGGATGAGGGGCGCATCCGCACCAAGTTTAATTTCAGGAGGAATCAATGGCAATCGAAGCATCATCCGAACAGACACGCGAGCCGCGCATCCGGCTCGGCATGGTGGGCGGCGGCGCGGGCGCGTTTATCGGCGCGGTGCACCGTATCGCGGCACGCATCGACGATCAGTACGATCTCATCGCCGGCGCGCTGTCGGCTTCGGCCGACAAGGCGATCGCATCCGGCCGCGACCTCGGCCTCGATCCGTCGCGGACCTATTCCAGCTATCGCGAGATGGCGATCCGCGAGGCGAAGCTGAAGAACGGCATCGAGGCGGTGGCGATCGTCACGCCGAACCATGTGCATTACGATGCGGCCAAGGAATTCCTCAAGCGCGGCATCCATGTCATCTGCGACAAGCCGCTGACATCCAACCTTGCCGATGCGAAGAAGCTGAAGAAGGTCGCCGACGAGAGCGGGGCGCTCTTCGTGCTGACGCATAATTACACCGGCTATCCGATGGTGCGCCAGGCGCGCGAGATGATCGCGAATGGCGAACTCGGCGACATCCGCGTCGTCCAGGCCGAATATCCGCAGGACTGGTTGACGGAAGCGGTTGAACAAACCGGCCAGAAGCAGGCCGCCTGGCGCACCGATCCGGCGCAGTCCGGCGTCGGCGGCTCGACCGGCGATATCGGCACGCATGCCTATAATCTCGCCGCCTTCATCACCGGCCTGGAGCTCGACAGCCTCGCCGCCGATCTCGACAGTTTCGTTCCGGGCCGCCGGCTGGACGATAATGCGCATGTCATGCTGCGCTTCAAGGCGAAGGGCTCTGAGAAGCCGGCCAAGGGCATGCTCTGGTGCAGCCAGGTGGCGCCCGGCCATGAAAATGGCCTGATGGTGCGCGTCTACGGTACCAAGGGCGGGCTGGAATGGACCCAGAAGGACCCAAACTACTTGTGGTACACGCCGTTCGGCGAGTCGAAGCGGCTGATCACCCGGGGCGGCGCCGGTTCAGGCGCTGCTGCCGGTCGTGTCACGCGCGTGCCATCAGGGCATCCGGAAGGTTATCTCGAAGCCTTTGCGACGATCTATACCGAAGCCGCGCATGCGATCAACGCCCGCAAGAAGGGCAAGGCCGTCGACAAGGCAGTGGTCTACCCCACCGTCGATGACGGCGTGAAGGGTGTGGCCTTCGTCGAAGCCTGCGTCGCGTCTTCGAAGAAGAATGGCGCCTGGGTCAA
>NZ_JACCEY010000009.1:226931-289466 GCF_013591995.1 Rhizobium sp. WYCCWR 11146 | reverse complement strand
CGAGGCGACCTCGTCTGAAGTCGCCTCGGCGTTTTTGTTTTATTTCTGATCAGGCCGCTGCAGTGCGGCCACGCTTTAGCAGGTTGTCGACGCTCAACGGTCCGGCACCTGCCGCCACCAGATAAAGAAACACGAAGCAGAACAGGATTGCCGCCACGCCGCCGTTCTGGGCGGGATAGATGCCCTTCGACGCATGCCCGATGAAATAGGCGAAGGCCATCAGGCCCGAGAGCACGAAGGCTGCGATACGGGTCTGGAAACCGACAAGCACCAGGAAGCCGAAGGTGAGTTCGAGCAGCCCGGCAATCCAGGAGAGCGAGCCCGCGGGCGGCACGCTTGCCGCAGCCGGAAAATGCAGGATTTTCTGTGTTCCGTAGCTGAAAAGTACAAGTGACGAGACGATGCGCAACAGGCTCAGTAGATGAGGCTGCAGCGAATGGACCGAAGAGAGCATTGGATTCCTTTCACATTTGTGATGCCATTTCCCGTGTAAGGATCGCGGTCTCAATGGCCAAGTCACGACTGCTGACATTGCCGTTATGAGGGCAGCTGCGCGGTGGGGGAGGGCCGGCTGCAGTGACGTTGCAGCTGTTCTTTTTTTCCTCCTGCAACGTTGCAGTTTTTCTCGCCGCCAGCCTGTACTTTACGCTCTGGCTTGGCTAAATCCGGCACAAACGGCTGAACCTGAGAGATAGGATTTCCAGATGATCGATCCGAAGAAACTCGCAGAGCGCTTTCCCGGCGACTTCACCTTCGGCGTCGCCACCGCCGCCTTCCAGATCGAAGGCGCCAGCAAGGCCGATGGCCGCAAGCCATCCATCTGGGATGCTTTCTGCAATATGCCCGGCCGTGTCCATAATCGCGATAACGGCGATATCGCCTGCGATCACTATAATCGCCTGGAGCAGGACCTCGATCTCATCAAGGAGATGGGTGTCGAAGCCTACCGGTTCTCGATCGCTTGGCCGCGCATTATCCCCGACGGTACGGGTCCGGTGAACGAGGCCGGCCTCGATTTCTACGACCGGCTGGTTGACGGCTGCAAGGCGCGCGGCATCAAGACCTTTGCGACGCTCTACCATTGGGACCTGCCTCTGTTGCTCGCCGGCGAGGGCGGCTGGACTGCGCGCTCGACTGCCTATGCGTTTCAGCGCTATGCCAAGACGGTGATGAGCCGCCTTGGCGATCGCCTCGACCGGGTCGCGACCTTCAACGAACCCTGGTGCATCGTCTGGCTCAGCCACCTCTACGGCATCCATGCTCCCGGCGAGCGCAACATGCAGGCCGCCCTTCATGCCATGCATTACATGAACCTTGCCCACGGTCTCGGCGTCGAGGCGATCCGCTCGGAAGCCCCCAACGTGCCGGTCGGGCTTGTCCTCAATGCCGCCTCGATCATTCCTGGCTCCGATAGCCCAGCCGACCTTGCCGCCGGCGAGCGTGCGCATCAGTTCCACAACGGCGCTTTCTTCGATCCCGTCTTCAAGGGTGAATATCCGCAGGAATTCATCGCGGCGCTCGGCGACCGCATGCCCGTCATCGAGGATGGCGACCTGAAACTCATCAGCCAGAAACTCGATTGGTGGGGCCTGAACTATTATAAGCCCGAGCGGGTCACCGACGATGCCGAACGCAAAGGCGATTTCCCCTGGACGGTGGAAGCGCCGCCGGCAAGCGACGTCAAGACCGATATCGGCTGGGAAATCTATGCGCCGGGCCTGAAGCTCTCGGTCGAGGACCTCTACCGCCGCTACGAGCTGCCGGAATGCTACATCACCGAGAATGGCGCCTGCGACAACACCGATGTCGTCGACGGCGAGGTCGACGATACGATGCGCCTCGACTATGTCGGCGATCACCTCGAAATCGTTGCCGGCCTCATCAAGGACGGCTATCCCCTACGCGGCTATTTCGCCTGGAGCCTGATGGACAATTTCGAATGGGCGGAAGGCTACCGCATGCGCTTCGGTCTCGTCCATGTCGATTATGAGACCCAGGTACGCACGGTAAAAAAGAGCGGCAAATGGTATCGCGAACTTGCGGCCAAATTCCCGAAGGGCAATCACAAGCCGGGTTAGGGGCGCGTCCTCAGGCGGCGACACAAAAATAGCTCGTCAGAAGCCTGCAACAGCCGGTTGCTTAAACGTTTTTGAACCCTTGGCTGGCAAAGTCCGACGGTCAGGGAGTCGTAATGCAGACAGCCGGAAAGTCGCAGAGCAAGGGATCGGGAATAGGCCGTCACATCACCGTCACGGGCGTGCTTTTCTCCTTCGCGGTCATCGTCGCAGTCGTCACCATCATGGTGCTGACGGCGCTTGAACGTGTGGCCGAAAATTCCAATGTTCTCGATGACGAGCGCTCGCGCGAAACGACGATCGGCGCGTTGAAGACCTTCGAGGATCAGCTCGGCGCGACGCTTGACGATTACGCCGCCTGGGATGACGCCGCTGTCAACGTCTACGCAGCCGACGGTATGGCCTGGACGGTGAGCAACTACGGCGAGATGTCGGTCAACAGTTCGCTTTTCGACATGGCGATCGTCATCGATGCCGAGAAGAAGGCGATCATGGCGTATCGCGATGGCAAACCGATGGCGGAGTCGCTCACGGATTTCTTCGCGCCTTCGCTCTGGACCCTCTTCGACACGGTAAAGGCGGCCGGCCAGGCCGATCGTCCTCAGGCGATCGGTTTCGTCACCACCAAACGGGGCATAGCCGCCGTCGGTGTGGCATTGGTGCGGAAAAAGTCCGGTGCGCTGGATGTGCCCGCCGGCCAGCAGCGCTATCTCGTTTTCGCCCGCCATCTCGATGACGACAGGGTGACCGCTCTCGGCCAGACCTATGTCATCGGCGGGCTGAGGCTGGCGCCGCCGAGTTTTGCGGCCGACTACCTCGTCCCGATCGTCGATCCGACGGGGGCAACGCTCGGCAAGCTCGTGTGGATCTCGCGTTCACCCGGCGATATCGGCTATGCGCAGGTGCGGCCGATGGTCATCCAGGCGCTCGGCCTGGTCGGATTGTTCTTCGTGGTGCTGCTGGTCATCGGCTGGCTTGCCGGCCGCCGCCTGAAGGCGGAGGAAAACAGCGCTCGCGAGGAGGCGCTGCGCGACAGGCTGAGCGGCCTTTCCAATCGCGACGGTCTCGGGCTGGCCGTCGATCGTTTTGTCGTCGAAGCACGCCAGACCAAGCGCAACGTGCTGCTTCTCTATCTCGACCTCGATGGCTTCAAGGAAGTCAATGACAGCTATGGCCACGGCACCGGCGACCAGTTGATCCGGGCGGTCGCGGCCGGGCTCGCTGTGCTCATTCCGCAAGGTGCGGTTCTCGCCCGCATCGGCGGCGATGAATTTGCCATCGCCTTTCTCTCCGACAGCGAGAATGCCGCCGCCCTGCAGCTTGCCGAGCAGATCCTCGATTTTCTTGTCGAGCCGCTGGAGATCGGTCGCCGTGTCGTCGTCGTCGGGGCAAGCATCGGCATTGCCATGTCGCCTTCCGGGACGATCGGGCGTGAGGAGCTGGTGCGCCGTTCCGACCTTGCCATGTACAAGGCGAAGGAGGCCGGCCGCGCGCGCATGACGCTCTACGATCCGTCGATGGACGCCGATCGAGAGCAGCGCAATGCGCTGGAGCTGGATCTCCGGATCGCCATCGAAAGCGGCGACCTGACGCTCGCCTACCAGCCGCTGATCGATGCGGCGACGCATGCGATGACCGGTGTCGAGGCGCTGGTGCGCTGGAACCGCCCAGGCCATGGCCCTGTTTCGCCCGAGCTGTTCATCCCGATCGCCGAGACCAGCGGCCTCATCGAATCGCTCGGCCTGTTCGTGCTGCGCAAAGCCTGCGAGACGGCCAAGCAATGGCCGGACCTCAATGTGTCGGTCAACGTCTCGCCCGGCCAGTTCCGCAATCCCGCCTTTACCGACTATGTGCGCTACGTGCTGAAGCAGACGGAGATCGAGGCCGGCCGCATCACGCTCGAGATCACCGAAGGCTACATGATCCAGAATCCGCAGCGCACCCGCCAGTCGATCGAACGGTTGAAGGCGCTGGGGGTCAAGGTGGCGCTCGACGATTTCGGTTCCGGCTTCTCCTCGATCGGTTATCTCAGGCAGTTCGGCTTCGACCGCATCAAGATCGATCGCTCGCTGGTCATGGGTGTCAACGAAGACAAACGCCAGCGCGAGATGCTGCAGGCGACGGTGGCGCTCGCCCGCTCGCTCGACATTCCGGTGACGGCCGAAGGCATCGAGACCGAGGAGCAGGCGATAGCCATGCGTCTTTTCGGCTGCGACTGCCTGCAGGGCTATTTGTTCGGAAAGCCTGTGACATCAGACCTCATCACCGAGATGCTGAACGAGCGACGTGCAGCGGAGCCGGAAGCTGGGCGCCGCATCCAGGCGGCAGGCTGATCCAATCAGAATCCTGGCTCAGCTGCCGATATGTCGCTGGCCGCGCTTCTTCGCCAGGGCGATCTGGTGCTGACGCTGGCGGTAGCGCAGCCGGTCTTCCTCCGTGCGCGTGTCGTAGCAGTGGCTGCAGGAAACGCCTTCCTCGTAAAGCGGCGAAGTCATTTCCTCGGCAGTGATCGGGTTGCGGCAGGCGTGGCAGAGCCGGTGTTCGCCTTCCTTCAAACCGTGCTCGACGGAGACGCGCTCGTCGAAGACGAAGCAGGCGCCATCCCAGAGGCTTTCCTCCTGCGGCACTTCCTCCAGATATTTCAGGATGCCGCCCTTCAGATGATAGACCTCGTCGAAGCCCTCAGCCTTCATGAAGGCGGTGGCCTTCTCGCAGCGTATGCCGCCGGTGCAGTACATGGCGACCTTCGGCTTGTTGTGCAGACCGGGATTCTCACGCACCCATTCCGGAAACTCACGGAAGCTCTTGGTCTTCGGGTCGAGCGCGCCGCGGAAGGTTCCGATCGCCGTCTCGTAGTCGTTGCGGGTGTCGATGACGATGGTGTCGGGATCGGAAATCAGCGCGTTCCAATCCTTGGCCGCCACGTAGGTGCCGACCACCTTGTTGGGGTCGATATCTTCGACGCCCATGGTGACGATTTCCTTCTTCAGCTTCACCTTCATGCGCAGGAAGGGCATTTTCGAGGCGCGGCTTTCCTTGTGCTCCAAGCCCGAAAATTCCGGCTGGGCGCGCAGGAAGGCGAGCACAGCGTGAATGCCGGCATCCGGGCCTGCGATCGTGCCGTTGATGCCTTCATGCGCCAGAAGCAGCGTTCCCTTGACGCCGTTCCCCTCGCAAAGCGTCTGCAACGGCGCCTGCAGGTCAGCAAAGCGCGGCACGGAAACGAAATGGTAGAGTGCGGCCACGAGGAACGGGCTGGTGTGTGTCAGGCTGTCGGTCATAGGCCGGAAATACAGAAAATCGGTGGGCCGCGCAATTGCCTTCGCCAGTGGCGGCCTTGACCGGTGACCGATTACGCTCGCGCCTGCCACGCGGAAAACGGCCGCACGCCGAAGCTCCGGTCGGGGATTGCGTCGAGAACGCTGATGAATTCGATCGAGTGCCCGTCCGGATCCTTGAAATAGATAGACAGCGCCGGCATCCAGCCGAGAACCACCGGCTCCGTCACCGGTTCACCGGTAAAGCCGAGAGGTTCCACACCCTTTGCCCTGAGAATGGTGGGCGCCTGCAGCATGCCGCCGGCGGTCATGCGGAAGGCGATATGCAGCCGCATCTTCAGCGGCCCGCTTCCGGTTTCCCAAAGGCCGAGCATGCCGGTCTTCCTGTCGTCCACCCAGAGGAAAGCGACGTTGCGCTCCTCGAATGAGGCTGCCGGTTCGAGCCCAACGACATCGCGGTAAAAGTCCGTGGAGGTCTTGAGATCGGCAACGGTCAGATGGGTCTCGTAGAGCCCGAGCACCTTCGGCATTGCGGCATTTTCGGCGGTCATATTTTCCTCGCGGGTCAAGTTTCTGCTTGTTCGACCACCGCAAGCTAGGACCTCAAGATTGGTTGAGGTCAATAGGGTTCCTTGTGATATTGCCGATGCGATGGGAAATGCAGAGCTGCGCGCAAGCACTTCCGATTTCGCGGGCTCTCAATTCCCGGCCATCAGCCAGAGAAGCTCGATGCGCTGGGCTTCCTCGTCGGCATCATCGGCGAACACGGCTTCGGCTTTGACCAGCGCTTGCCGCCGGTCTTCCTGCTGGCGGAAGATGATGATGTCGAGCAGATGCGCTAGGTCGTCATTGCGGGTGAAGAGCTGCGGTTCGGCCTCGACCAGTTCGGAGAGCACGGTGAGATCGTGGATGTGGCCGAGATCCTCGACGAGTTCCTTGGCCGCATCGCGCTTGGCCTTCATCGCGCCCGGCCAGACGTCACGCAAAAGCGCATGGTAGAGCCGATAGTCGTAGGTGCGTTTGCGCAGATCGTGGAAGTCGTCGGCCGATGCCTCGCCGTGGCAAGCCGCAAGCGCGGTCTTGGCCTTCCGCGCGGTACGGCGCCAACTTTTTGCCAGCATGCGTGCATTCTTGCGGTGGCCGCGATCAAAGGAGACGGCGTCCAAGGCGGCGATTGCCTCCTTCAGAACGTCGGAGGTTTCCGCGAGCCGCTGTTCCAGGCCGCTTTCGGCTTCCGCCATCCAATCACGGCGCCCTTCGAGAATGGTGACGATGCGGCCGAGCGCCTCGCTCTCCTCGTTCCCGCGGGCTGCATGCTGCAGATACTGCGCGGTGCCGATGAGGGCTGCAGCATCGCGGATCGCCGAAAGCGAGCGTGCGGCATCGCGCAGCCTCGCATTTTCCTGGGCCTGAAAATCCGGCACCTCGCGGGCCACGAGGCGGTAGAGCGAGCGTAGTCGCTTCAGGTTCTTGCGGAAAGAATGGATCGCCTCATGCGCGCCGTCCGGGCGTTCCCCGAGGACAGTGATAGCGTGTTCCAGCTGCTTGGTCGCAGCGTTACGGAACGCTTCGGTGAAATCGGCGTCAGGCCGAATGCGATAGGCCATGCCTGTCGTGCCCGTATTCTGTGGCAAGGGCCTGGTTGGAATAGCGGAAATCTCCGGTCACTTCGCGGCCGAGCCAGGTGGGCAGGGCCGGATCGTCGGTTTCCGCCGCCATCTCCACCTCGGCAATCACCAGTCCGCGATGCTCGCCGGTAAAGACGTCGACTTCCCAGACGAAGTCCTCATGCGGAACGCGATAGCGCGTCTTCTCGATGACGACGCCGATCGCGTTCTGCAACAGCTCTTCGGCATCGGCGATCGGGATGTCGTATTCGAATTCGTCACGGGTGATGGTGCTGCGGCCGATCTTGATCGTCAGTTTCGCATTCCTGCCGTCGAGGATGCGCACGCGCACGGAACGATCGTCCATCGAGGCAATGTAACCCTGCCTGAAGACAGATTTCGTCTCGACGGCGGAACGCCATCCATCGCTGCGTACAAGAAACTTCCGCTCGATCTCTTTCGCCATGCCGGTGAACCTTTTGTGACGATTGCGGCACGGTAGCCCAATTTCCAAGCATTTCATACCCTTCTCGTCATGCGGTCCGGTTTTATCTCGACAAGGTTCCGCGGGGGCGTTATTCGGGGTCCGAATTCAATCGTTTCAAGGAGGTCGCGCGACCATGGGCGAGAAAACAGAGAAGCTCCTTTCCATCCTGAAACTCCAGCCTGTCGTTCCGGTATTGATCGTCGACGATGCGAAGACGGCGGTGCCGCTGGCCCGCGCGCTCGTCGCGGGCGGCCTGAAGGCGATCGAGATCACCATGCGCACGCCGGCAGCGCTCGAGGCCGTGCGCGCCGTCGCCGCAGAGGTCGAGGGGGCCGAAGTCGGCGCCGGCACGATCCTCAATGTCGCCCATTGGGAAGCCGCCGTCGAGGCCGGTTCGAAATTCATCGTCAGCCCGGGCACGACGCAGGAACTGCTTGATGCCGCTGCCGATTCCGACGTGCCGCTGCTTCCGGGGGCTGCGACCGCCAGCGAAGTCATGGCACTGCGCGAAGAAGGCTACCAAGTGCTGAAATTCTTCCCGGCGGAGCAGGCCGGTGGCGCCGCCTATCTCAAGGCGCTGTCCTCGCCGCTTGCCGGCACGCTGTTCTGCCCGACCGGCGGTATTTCGCTGAAGAACGCCAATGATTATCTCTCGCTGCCGAACGTCATTTGCGTTGGCGGCTCGTGGGTGGCGCCGAAGGAACTGGTCGCGGCCGGCGACTGGGCTGGCATCACCAAGCTCGCGGCAGAGGCGGCGGCGCTGAAGGCCTGAGTTTCGGCTGGGGCGGGTGAGTCTCATGGCTCAATCCCGCTCCCCCTATTTGTATTTCACCCGTCGCAAACCTATGTACTCCTCCAGTTTCAAATAGGGAGATGACGAGGAATGTTCGACGCAAAGAAGCTTCTCGACCAGTTTTTGGGTTCGCAGTTGCCAGGTCTTGGCGGTTCGGTCCGCGACAGGGCCGGTGACGCCGTGCAGACGGCAAAGAACAATCCGCTGGCGACAGGTGCGATTGCAGCCGCGCTTCTCGGCACCAAGACCGGTCGGGGTATTGCCGGCAATGCACTAGCGATCGGCGGTCTTGCCGCGATTGCCGGCCTCGGCTACCAGGCCTACAAGAATTACCAGGCGGGGCAGGCGCCCGCAGCCCCCTCGGATGCACCGTCGGCAAACAATCCGGTCCTTCTGCCGCCGCCTGTCGAATCTGGTTTCGGGCCGACATCGCCTGCCGGCAGCAATGAATTCGTGCTGGTGCTGATCCGCGCGATGATCGCCGCCGCCAAGGCCGACGGTCATATCGACAATGCCGAACGCGCCCTCATCATGGACAAGGTCAAGGCCGCCGACGTCAGCGGCGAGGCTGCGGCCTTCATCGAGCATGAACTCGCTTCGCCGACGGACATCGATGCGCTCGTTGCCGCCGCGACGACGGAAGAACAGCGTGTCGAGCTTTACACCGCCTCGCGGCTCACTATCGAGCCGGATTCGCGTGCCGAGCGCGGTTATCTCGATCTGCTTGCCGGCCGCCTCGGCCTTGCCGACCAGTTGGTGGACCATATCGAGGCGACGGTGTCATCGGCCAAGACGACCTTGTCACAGTGACATCTAAAGCATGTCGCGCAAAAGTGTGCAGCGGTTTTGCGACAACGACATGCGTTGGAAATAAGGCCTAAAGCGCGACGCGCTTTAGGCCGGTTGCCTTTGCCGGGCGGCTGGCCTATCCACTCTTCGGAAAAGAGGAGTGAACATGCGCGATCTTGCAAATTTCAACGGCTGCCCGGCGCCGAAGCCGGTCACGCTGAAGGGCCGCTTCGTCACCGTCCAGCCCTACCGGCGTGAGGAACATCTCCAGGCGTTATGGGATGGCCTCGGTGGCATGGGCATCAACCCGTTGCTTCTCTATTTCGCGCAGGACGATTTCTCCGGTATCAACGATTTCGCCAACTGGCTGGAAACCGTCTATACCAAGTCCGGCTGGCTCACCCATATCTTCCGCGACAACGCCACCGGCAAGATTGTCGGCATGGCGAATTACATGCGCGCCGACCCGGCAAACGGCGTCGTCGAGATCGGCGGGGTGGCGCACGGGGCCGAGATGAAGCGGTCGCCGCTGTCGACCGAGGCGCATTACCTGATGGCTAAGCACGTCTTCGAGGATCTCGGCTACCGCCGCTACGAATGGAAATGCGACAATAAGAACGAGGCGAGCAAGACGACGGCTGCGCGTTACGGCTTCAGCTTCGAAGGGGTCTTCCGCCAGCATATGATCTCCAAGCATCGCAACCGCGATACCGCCTGGTTCTCGATGATCGATGCCGAATGGCCGATGATCAACGATGCCTTCGAAGCCTGGCTCTCGCCGGAGAATTTCGACGCCGAGGGCAACCAGATCCGTCGTCTGCAGGACATCCGCGCCGATCTTGAAAAGGAAAGGCTGGTATGAGCCCAGAAAGCCGCTCGCAGGCGACCGCCGCCGGCATTATCCTGCTCAGTGCCGCCTTGGTTATCTATTTCCTGCCGACCATTGTGCTGTGGATTGGCAATTTCTCGCCGACGCTGGCGATCGTCGTCGGCGTCTGCCTGATCATGGCGTTTTTCGCAGTCTTCTGGCTGCGGGCGCGTTACCAGCGCCGCCGGGGAAAGTAGTTTTATCCCTGCAGCGAGGCCCCGAGCAGCAGGGCGCCCATCAGCATGACAAGCACGGCGCCGAGGATTTCGATGGCATTCCCGACCCAGATCGAGGCGGTCGAGCCGCGTCCGGAGAGGCGGACGGCCGCACTCTTGGCCGTGACGGCAAGTGTGGCAAGCAGCGAAACGGTGATCGCCGTGCCGAGCGACATGGCGGCGACCGAAAGCACGCCGCCGAGATAGAGCCCGTTCAGCAGTGAGAAGGTCATGACCAGCAATGCGCCGGAACAGGGGCGCAGACCGACGGCAACGATCGCCGACCAGGCCTCGCGGGCGCTGAATCTGTCGCCGCCGAGCAGGGCCGGATCGGGCACATGGGCATTGCCGCAGGTCTCGCAGACCATGCCGGGAACGAAGGTATGGCCGGCTTCGACAGGCTGCGCCTTGCCGTTGAAGGCATAGGCTTGGCGTTCGGCCGCGTTGTCCTTCCAGTCGAGCATCATGCTGACCGGACCGGCAGGCGTCGCCATCAGCCGGCGGCGCGGCATGTTGCCCACCAGCGAGCGCAGTTTGCGGAACAGCAACCAGCCGCCGAAGAGGATGACCATGACGAAGCTTGCGATCTCCATCGCGTGGGTCGCCGCCGTCAGCGTAATGCCGGTGCCGCGCAGCACCAGCCAGGCGCCGCCGACCAGCGCCACCGCCACCACGCCCTGGACGAAGGCAGAAATGAAGGAAATCACCACGCCGCGCTTCAGCTCGACCTCATTGGCGATCATGTAGGAGGAGATGACCGCCTTGCCGTGGCCGGGGCCGGCGGCATGGAAGACGCCATAGGCGAAGGAGAGGCCGATCAGCGATGCCAACTGCCAGGGGTCTTGGCGCATCGCCTTCAAGGCGCCGGTCAGTGCCCGATAGAAGGCCTGCTGCTCGTAATTGACGTAGAGAAATAGCGGCGCAAACGGCCCGCCGGTCGGCTGGAAGCTTGGTTCCGCCGTGCCGATGCCGAGCGGCGATTGCGCATGGGCGAGGCTTGCCGCCGTCACGAGCGCGAAGACGGCGGCGGAAAGGATGAGGGGAAGGCGTTTCGTCAGCATGTGACCTCCAGCCGGGTGGCGAAGAGTTTGGACATGTTGGTGCCGGTGGGATCGTTGAAGAAGGCGTCCGTCAGCGACTGCTTGTTTTCCGAGATCACTTGGTCGGCATCCGGCCGCACCACCTGATGTTTGCAAGCCTTGAAGCCGTCTCCGACGATGGCCAGCTCGGTGTCGGTGGGGAAATCGATCGAGGTGTAGAGCGTCGGGTCATAGACGCCGAAGGTGAGCCTGCCCTTGAGCGGCATCTTCTCCACCGGCTTTACCGCAAAGAACATCAGCAGCTGGCCATCCTTGTAGTCGACATGGATGATGTCGGGCTTCTGGACGGTGATGTTCTTCCCGTTGATCGTCAGGTTCATGTAGTAGTCGTAATCGGCAAGAGACTTCTTGACCGTGTTGCCGACCTCGGTCAGTTCGTTCGGCTCCAGCTTCAGGTCGGTGTTCTTGTCGAAATCCATGACCACGGAGGACGAAAAGACCTCGTCGAAGCGCCAGACATTGCGCAGTTCCTCGACACTGCCGTCCTTGCCGGCCACGACTTCGAGGCGCGCTTCCACGAAGATGTGCGGATGCGCAAAGGCGGCGGCCGGCGCCAGCGAAAGAAGCGCGGCCATCAGTATTGTTGAATGTCTCATCTATCCCGCTGCCTTGTTCGCTGCCCCTGACTTCTTGCCAGAAATTGGGACGGAATTGGGACCGGGCTCGGCATCGGCTTCGCGGGGCAGGATGCCACTGCATAATTCCTTAAATCGGAATCGATTCAAGGATAAAATTATGCAGCATTTAAAGTGCTACAGTGTCCTTTGCGCGTCTGAAAAGACGCGCGGCGCTGTAGAGCGGGGCGGAATGTCGCATCGCTTCGCAAGGGCGCCGGCTTACGGATGCTTCTTGAACCAGTTGTGCAGGTAATCGACGAAGATTCTTACCTTGGCCGGCAGGTAGCGCCGGTGCGGGTAGACGGCATAGATGCCGCGGTCGGTCGGGGTGTAATCGTTGAAAAGGGTCACCAGTTCGCCGCTCTCGATCGGCTTGCGGGCGATGAAATCTGGGATGAAGGCTACGCCGATGCCGGCCAGTGCTGCGCGTAATGTCGCATGCGGGCTGTTGACCTCTATCGGTCCGGAAACGGCGACGGCAAACGAGGTGTTGTCAGGATTGTGGAAGCGGATGCTCGCCTGGGTGCGCGCATTGGTATCGACGATGAAGGGGACGCTGGAAAGGGCCGTTGGGTGATCGAGATCGGGATAACGCTCGAGAAATTCAGGGGTGGCGCAGATATGGATGCGGAAATCCGAGATCTTGCGGGCGATCATGCCGGAATCTTCGAGCTTGGTGATGCGGATCGCCACGTCGAAGCCTTCCTCGATCAGATCGACGAACCGGTCGTCGGCGGCGATCTCCAGCGAAAGGTCGGGGTTCTCCTTGGCAAAATCGATCAGCGACTGGCCGACATCGGCATCGACGAAGGTGCGCGGCACCGAGATGCGTAGCCGTCCCTTGAGCTGTGCATTGTTTTCGCGCACGAGATCGGCGAGGTTATCGATCTCCTTCAGAATATCGGAGGCGGTACGGTAATAGGTATGGCCGGCCTCGGTCATCGAGAACTGCCGGGTGGTGCGGTTGAGCAGCAGGGCGCCGAGCTCGTCTTCCAATTCGCGCACATATTTGGAGAGCAGCGCCTTGGAGCGGCCGGTGCGCCGTGCCGCGGCGGAGAAGCCTTCGGCCTCGACGACATCGATGAAGGCGCGTATGCGGGTCAAGGTATCCATGGCACCCCTCAGGCTGTTTCGGAATGTTGAACAAATTGGCTCGTCTTGTTCAATAATTTTTTTAGCCTTGAGATCAAAAAATCGCTTGATTATGAAGGCGAATATTCTTATTTCCCACTCAGCCCAAAGTCGCACGTGCCCATGGGTGTCCGCCGAACCCTCGAATTGGTGAGGAAATCGGTAAGGTACCTGGAATTAACCCCTCCAGTCGCTATTCCGGCCAACCGGAAAATGCGAGGACGCCTGAAGCAACGACGGTGCGGGCCTTTTTGTTCTCTCCCTGCTTTCCATCAGCGGGGGTTACTGAAGAGGCACACCATCATTGCCGGAAGTGCGGTTGGGATTCTCCCTCCAATCCATGGCAGACAAAGCCGAACTTACACCGCATCGCGGCGTTGGTTCACTATCTGCGCATCGAGCGCTTGCTATGGTTCCGGGGTCTCCACCGGCTGGTTCCAATGCGAGCTATCGTATGCCCTTTGTCCTCCGGTTCATGCCGGAGCTCTGGAATTGGAAGAGGGAATCGATATGACCACCCAGCGCATCCGCGACTTTCTCGCAACCCGACGTCCCGACGGTCCCTGCCTCGTGGTTGACCTCGACGTCGTTCGCGACAATTTCCACGCCTTCCGTCACGCCATGCCGGACAGCGCCATCTATTACGCCGTCAAGGCCAACCCGGCCCCGGAAGTGCTGAAGCTGCTCGCAGGCCTCGGCTCCAATTTCGATTGCGCATCCGTTGCCGAAATCGAAATGGCGCTCGAAGCCGGTGCGACCGCCGCCCGCATCTCCTACGGCAACACGATCAAGAAGGAACGTGACGTTGCCCGCGCGCATGCGCTCGGCGTCAGCCTCTTTGCCGTCGACAGCCACGAGGAAGTCGAGAAGATCTCGCGCGCCGCTCCCGGCGCCCGTGTCTTCTGCCGCGTGCTCACGGATGGCGAAGGCGCCGAATGGCCGCTGTCGCGCAAGTTCGGCTGCGTTCCGCAGATGGCTGTCGACGTTCTCGTCTACGCCCATCAGCTTGGCCTGCAGTCCTATGGCGTCTCGTTCCATGTCGGTTCGCAGATGACCAAGGTCGATGCCTGGGATTCGGCGCTTGCCGATGCCAAGCGCGTCTTCGTATCGCTTGCCAAGCAGGGCATCCACCTGCAGATGGTCAACATGGGTGGCGGCTTCCCGACCAAGTACCTGCGTGACGTTCCGTCCGCAGAAGCTTACGGCAAGTCGATCTACCAGGCGCTGCGCACGCATTTCGGCAACCAGATCCCGCAGACGATCATCGAGCCGGGCCGCGGCATGGTCGGCAATGCCGGTGTCATCAAGGCGGAAGTCGTTCTGATTTCGAAGAAGTCGGACAATGACGATGCCCGCTGGGTCTTCCTCGACATCGGCAAGTTCGGCGGTCTCGCCGAGACGATGGACGAAGCCATCCGCTATCCGATCCGCACGGATCACGACAGCGACGAGATGGAGCCCTGCGTCATTGCCGGTCCGACCTGCGATTCGGCCGACGTGCTCTACGAGAAGAACCTCTATCCGCTGCCGATCTCCCTTTCGATCGGCGACGAGGTCCTGATCGAAGGCACCGGCGCCTATACGACGACCTATTCGGCGGTCGCTTTCAACGGTTTCGACCCCTTGAAGGCCTACGTCATCTAAGGTCGTTTCCGCCGGCCCCGTAACCAGCCGGGGCGGCAACTTCACAATTTTCCTTCATCGCCGCTGATAACGGTATTGGGTACGGGAGGCCAAGATGGCCGCTGTTCTTGATTCTGTCCGCGCATTCTTTGCGCCCACCACTTTCGCCATCGACGCCGAAAATCCTTCGGATGTCGTTGCGCGTGAAAACCTGCTCGACCGCGTCATGGGCCCGGATCGCCGCAAGAAGTCGTCGGAGAAGATCCGCCGCAACCGCGTTCCGGCCGAGGGTCTTGCGCTCGTCGCGCGCGATCGCGACGGCCATGTCATCGGCTCGGTGCGGCTCTGGAACATCGAGGCCGGCGTCAATGACGAAGGCACGCCGATCAATGCGCTGCTGCTTGGACCGCTCGCCGTTGCGCCCCATCAAGGCGGCAAGGGGATCGGCTCGGCGCTGATGCGCGCGGCGATCCTCGAAGCGAAGAAGCGCGGACACGGTGCCGTTTTGCTCGTCGGCGATGCTGCCTATTACGAGCGTTTCGGCTTCTTTGCCGAAAAGGCTCGCCATCTCGTCATGCCGGGTCCGTTCGAACGCTCGCGCTTTCTTGCGCTCGAGCTCACGGAAGGCTGGCTTGACGGCGCGGCCGGCATGATCGTCCCCTCGGGACGCATGCTGGCCAGCGCGCCGGTTCGCCGCGCAGCCTAGAACAGGATGATTTTAGGCCGGGTCGGCCTAAAATCTGACTCCTGTTCTAAATTAAAGAGTTAGAGCATGATGTCGTCCGAAAACCGCTTACACTTTTCGGCATCATGCTCTAGCGCATCGACCCGAAAAGACGCACGGACTGTAAGGCTGCGCCGACCGGCCGGCCAGGTTGGGAATTTTCCCCCGGCTGGTAATATCCGCGCCGTTTGACCACGCAGGCAGGCGGGCCTGGTGTGGTTGCGGCGCGGATTGTCTTTCTGGCGGGTGAAGCGGCGCGGTCGCTAGCTCCCCGACGCACGCGGAAACACAATCGCGTGAAATGGGTCGCCGGCACGCGAACATATCGCGGCGATATCCTATCTTGCATCGCATGATCCGCCTTCTTTCCCTTCTGCTTTTCTTCTGCCTGTCGCTTGCCGCTACGGGGCCGGCTGCTGCCCAGAGCACGGCTCCCGCCGTCGGCGGGCTTGGTCCGCGTCTCGATCGCGCGGCGAGCGATCCGGCGATGCGGCCTTTGAAGACGGTGATTGTTGCTCGCGATGGGCGCGTGCTCAGCGAACGTGGGTTCCATGGTCATTCGCCGTCGGAATCGACCAATATCAAATCCGCTTCGAAGTCGATCATCTCGGCGTTGGTCGGCATCGCCATCGACAAAGGCATGCTGACGGGGCCGGATCAGAAGATCGCGCCGATCCTGAAGGCCGATCTCCCTCTAACGCCCGACCCGCGCATCAACGACATCACCATCGGCAATCTTCTCTCGATGCAGGCTGGGCTCGATCGCATGTCGGGGGCGAACTACGGCCGCTGGGTCTCGTCGCGCAACTGGGTGCGCTTTGCGCTGTCGCAGCCTTTCGTCGATCAGCCCGGTGGCGAGATGCTCTATTCCACCGCATCCACGCATCTGCTGTCGGCCATTCTCACCAAGGTCGGCCGGCGGCCGACGCTGGTGTTGGCGCGCGAATGGCTCGGCCCGGTCGACGGTTTCCGCATCGGTGCATGGGAGCGCGATCCGCAGGGCATCTATCTCGGCGGCAATCAGATGGCGATGAGCGCCCTGTCCCTGCTTGCCTTCGGCGAACTCTACCGTAACGGCGGCAAGACCGCCGACGGCCGCCAGATCGTACCTGCCGACTGGATCGCCCAGTCGTGGCAGCAGCGCACCAACTCACGCTTCTCCGGCGATGAATATGGCTATGGCTGGTTCACGCGGCAGATCGGCGGCGAGCAGGTGCACTTCGCCTGGGGTTATGGCGGGCAGATGCTCTACATCGTGCCGTCGCTCGATCTCACCGTCGTCATGACCTCGGAAGAGAGCGGTCCGTCTGCCCGAAATGGCTACAGGGACTTGCTGCACGGTCTGTTGGCGGACATCATCGGCTCGGTGCGGGCCGCTTGACGACAGGGCCGCGTGTCTTTCACACGCGCCAAGGGTGCTGTAGGATTTTGAATGATGCAGCGGGGAAAAACCCGCGATCGTTAAATTTTTAGCGAAGGCTCCAATCAAACCGCAAAACGCTTCCTGTAAGTTCCGCGAGAATTTCGGGAAAGCGCCATGCTGCTGGATCTCAGGACGATCTATTTCATTGTTGCCGTGAGCTGTTTCGTGCTGGGCATTCTCCAGCTTGCAGCCTATGCGACGGGTCGCTTCGAGAGGTGGCCGCTCTGGTGGGGCTTGAGCAACCTTCTTGTCGGCGTCGGCTCGTTTCTCGTCGCGCTGCGCAATCTCGTTCCCTACTCCGTCTCGGTCGACGGCGGCAATATCGTCACCATCGCCGGCTACATGCTGATGTTCTTTGCCGTGCGCGTGTTTTCGGGACGAGCGCTCGACCAGCGCACTTTCTGGCTTGCCATCTTGCTCGTCAGCGTTCCTGTCGTCCTCATCGTCAGCGATCCATCGGCAGTCTCGGCGAGGCTCCTCTACGTCTCCGTCATCTGCTGCCTCTGCGATCTTGCCGTCGCAAGGGAGGCGATCAGCATTGTCCGGCGCGAGAGGCTTTATTCGGCAGCCTTGCTTGTCGGCCTCTACGCCTGCACTGCCGCGATCTTTGCGGTTCGCAGCATTCTCGCGGCGACCGGTGAGATCGGTGGGCCGGATCCTTTCGGCGGCAGTGCAATACACAGCTGGATCGCGGTATCGGCGGTCGCGTTCATCATGCTGCGGAGCATGGCCATGGTGCTGATGGCCGCCGAGCGCAGCCGAAATCAGCTAACCGAACTCGCTCACCACGATCCGCTGACCGGCGCGCTCAATCGCGGTGGCCTTGCCCAGCATCTGCCGGCTCTCGGTTCCCAGCCGGTATCGCTGCTGATCATCGATATCGACCATTTCAAGCAACTGAACGACAGGCATGGCCATGCCGCCGGCGACGACATCCTGCGGCTTTTCGCCAGTGTTGCGAGAGGCATCATGCGCTCCGGCGATCTGCTCGCCCGTCAAGGTGGGGATGAGTTCCTGGCAGTGCTGAAAAACGTTTCCCGGGAAGATGCCGCGGCAATTGCCGAGCGCATCCGTCTCGCCTTCGCCGCCGCCGTCATGCAGCGGCCGGATCTGGCCGTCTTTCCGACGCTGAGCGTCGGCGTTGCCGCGCGTGCGGAAAGCGGTGGAGACTTTGAACGGCTGATGCAGAAGGCCGATGAGGCGCTCTATCGTTCGAAGCGCGAAGGACGCAACCGGGTCGAAGTCTTTGGAGAAAATCAACAAGCTGCGTAGGAACGGGGCAAACTCGTCTATCTCAGAATGATCCTAGATATTCTGGTCCATCGTCTCAGCCGGGATTTCGTCGGCGCGGTGGACGCGCACGAGCGTTGCCGGCACGCCGGCGACCGTGCAATGCTCGGGGACCGGCTTCAGCACGACACTGCCGGCCGCGACTTTGCTGAAGGCACCGATTTCGATATTGCCGAGGATCTTGGCGCCCGCGCCGATCATCACGCCGTGGCGGATCTTCGGGTGGCGGTCGCCGGTCTCCTTGCCGGTGCCGCCGAGCGTGACATTCTGCAGGATCGACACTTCATCCTCGATGACAGCCGTTTCGCCGATGACGATGCCCGAGCCGTGGTCGAGCATGATGGATGCGCCGATCCGTGCCGCCGGATGGATATCCGGGCCGAAAACCAGTGAAACGAGATTGGCGAGCCAGCTGGCGATCTCCTGACGGCCGGCGATCCAGAGCGCATGGGCGATGCGATGCGTCTCAAGCGCATGAAAGCCCTTGAGATTGAGAAGCGCGTGCAGAAATGTCGTGCAGGCCGGATCGCGCTCGCGCACGGCGATGAGATCGGCCTCGACCTTCCGCATGATATCGTCATCAAGTGTGGACAGGATGAGATCGACCAGATCACCCGTTTCCACCTGCGCTACGGAGAGCCGCGCGGCCAGCACGCGGGCGATGATCTCATCGTTGTCGGCAGTGTCCGTTACCTGAGCGGCAAGCAGCCGCTGCAATATCGGCTCGCGCGCGGCAAGCTCGGCCGCCTCGGCGCGGATCACGGTCCAGACGGATGCGTCGCCCAATGGCTGCGGCTGTTGCTCGGCCAAACCGAGGCCGGTCGATTTCGGCATTCCCGTTTCCTTTGTCAGCCTGGGCGTCGCGCAAAGCGCCTCCGTGCGGCTCATGTTTCGCCCGGGCAAGGCATTTGGCAAGCCCTGAGCATATTCTAGCCGCCAGACGGTTGCAGGCGAAGTGTCAGCTCCGGAAGCCGGCGCCAATGGTAGAGCACATCAGGCTCCCGTTCTTCGTTGTCGGCGCCATCGGTCTCCTCCTCGGCGGTAAAACCATGCTGTTCGTAGAAGCTGCGAGCGCCTGCATTACGCTTAAACGTCCAGAGCCTGATCTCGTTCATCTCTTCCTTGGCGCAGCCGAGGAGGGAAGAGCCGATGCCCATGCCCTGGAAACCGGGGAGAACGTAAAGCTGCTCTATCCAGTTGTCGCCATAGGCGATGACGCCGACCAGCCGGTTACCCATGGCAGCGCCAAGGATGGTGCAGTTCGGCAGCAGATGCATGCGCCAGTATTGCTCGTCTTCCTCGGGCGTATGCACATCCGGCAGCCAGGGCAGCCTTTGCCACAGGGCGACACGTCTGATTCCGGCCGCGGCTTGCATGTGATCGGCCGTGAGCGCCACGATTTCAGGTTCCGTCAGGGCGTCGTCCATTGCCGGCAACGGGTCTCAAGCCGAAATATCGATGACACCACAATCGCCGGCTTCGGAACCGAAGGCGAGCAGCTTGCCGTTTTTGCTCCAGCTCATCGCTGTGATCGCACCCTTGCCGGGTCGGCGCAGCAGCGCTTCCTTGCTGTCGGCGATGCGTACGGCCAGGATCATGCCGTCGATGAAGCCGATGGCGAGGATGTCTTCGAGCGGATGGAATTTCACCGCGGTTGCCATGATATTGGCGCGAGTGCCGAGCTCCAGCGGCGCCTTGCCCATCGGCCCATCCTTGCCCTGGAAGGGCCAGACGATTGCCGCGGGCGCGCCTGAAGACGCGAGCCACTTGCCCTTGACCGACCAGGAGAGCGATTTCACCTTGGAGGGGTAGCCGGTCATGCGCATGTGGCGGGCTTCGGTGCCGGGCTTGATATCGAGCTTCCAGCCGTGCAGTGCGTTTTCCTGCATCGAGGTGACGAGGAAATTACCATCAGGCGAGAAGGTGACGCCGGTATGCGCACCCTTCCATTCCAGATCGATCGGCTTGGCATTCATGCCGATCCAGTGCAGCGACACGCCGTTATAACGCGCGGCCGCGATGCGCAGGCCTTTCGGTGCAAAGGCAAGGCCTTCGACCGTGCGCTCTTCGGGGAATTCCTTGGTCGTGCCGTCGGCAAGGCGCACGAGCGAACTCTTGCCGTAGGAATAGGCAACGGCGCCCTGCGGGCCGGCTGCCACTTGCGAAATCCATTTGCGCGGCGCGGTCGCGATCTCGCTGACGCTGCCGTCGGCGGCAATGCGCAGCACCTTGCCGTCTTCGCCGCCCGAAATCAGGCTCTCGCTGTAGGGATCGCGGATGGCGGTGAGCATGCCCTGGTGGGCTTCAGAAACCCTGTCGCCGCCGTCCAGCCGGTGGAATGTACCGTTTGCGCTTGCGAAGAAGGGAACATCACCTAAAAATTCGACGGCCAGAACGTGGCCGTCGAGATCAAGCGGTGCAACTGTCGGCATCAGGCGGCTGCCTCGCAGGCCTTGAAGGAGGTTTCGAGCTTCTCGCGGTCGAGTTCGCGGCCGATGAAGACGAGACGGCTCTCGTGCTTTTCGCCTTCCTTCCACGGCCGCTGATGGTCGCCCTCGATGATCATGTGCACACCCTGAACGACGTAGCGCTCAGGATCGTCCTTGAAGGCGATGATGCCCTTGAGACGCAGAATATTCGGCCCCTGCGTCTGGGTGATCTTCTGGATCCAGGGGAAGAAGCGCTCCGGGTTCATCTGGCCGCCGCGCAGCGACACCGACTGCACCGTCACATCGTGGATCGCCGACATCGCGCCATGGTTATGGGCGCCATGGTGATGATGGTCGTGGCCGTGCTCATCATGCTGATGACCGTGATGATCGTGATCATGGTCATGATGGTGGTGGTCGTGATCGCAATCGGGGCCGCAGACATGGTCGTCATGGCCGTGCTCGAGGAAATGCGGATCGTTTTCGAGCGCGCGTTCCAGGTTGAAGGCGCCCTGATCGAGCACGCGGGCGAGGTCGACGCCAGAGCGGCTGGTCTTGTAAACGCGGGCAGCCGGGTTGATGGCGCGGACGATATCCTCGATCACATCAAGTTCTTCCGGGGTCACGAGGTCGGTCTTGTTGATGATGACGACGTCGGCGAAGGCGATCTGGTCTTCTGCCTCGCGGCTGTCCTTCAGGCGCAGCGGCAGGTGCTTGGCATCGACGAGGGCGACGACGGCGTCGAGCTCGGTCTTGGCGCGCACATCGTCATCCATGAAGAAGGTCTGGGCCACCGGCACCGGATCGGCAAGGCCGGTCGTTTCGACGATGATGCCGTCGAAGCGGCCGGGGCGGCGCATCAGGCCTTCGACGACGCGGATCAGGTCGCCGCGCACCGTGCAGCAGACGCAGCCATTGTTCATCTCGTAGATTTCTTCGTCCGACTCGACGATCAGGTCGTTGTCGATGCCGATTTCGCCGAATTCATTGACGATGACCGCATATTTCTTGCCGTGATTTTCGGAGAGGATGCGGTTGAGCAATGTCGTCTTGCCGGCACCGAGGTAACCGGTGAGCACGGTAACGGGAATGGGCTTCTGGGTGGAGATCGCGTCGGTCATGAGAACCTCTAGGATTAGGCGTGCGGCCGAGCGGCTTGGGATCGGCTGCTTGAACGGTTGGTCTCATATAATGGCTTGAGCGTGGCAGTTCAAAGGGTTTTATAATGTTATAAGATCACATCGTTTGCGCGGCGCAGGCCCACCTTCACCGGAGCTGTTCGACGTCGAAGGCATCGACATCTTCGAGCAGTTCCGTCAGTCCCTTCACCGCATGGGTAATCAGTGCCTCACCCTTCTCTGCCGTCGCGGCCGCGGCGTTGCCCGCAGCGCCTTGCGTGTTGAGATCCGACATCTTCCAGCCAAAGGCGTGCGGCCCGTAGGCGCGCAGATGCTTGAAGCGCACGGCGAATTCCGTCTGTCGCGAGGAAAAGTCCGCCGCCTTCGCCATATCCACCTTATCGGGATGAAGCGCCAGCATCACCGAGGTCTCGATATCGCCGCCATGGATGCCGATCGCCTTTTCCTCCGGCGTGACCACGCCATCCGGCGCGCCGAAACGGGTCCAGCTCGTCGCCACCGCCAGCATGGCAAAGCGGACCCGCGCCTCGGTCGCGACAATGGTCATGACGGGCGAATTGCCGCCATGGGCGTTCAGCATCACGAATTTGCCGATGCCCTGCTTTGCCAGCCCCTCGGCGATGCCGAGCCAGCGGTTTACCGCTTCGTCGAAGGCAAGCGTCTTCGTTCCTTCAACATCCATATGCTCTATGGAATAGCCGACAGATTCGGCGGGCAGGAAGGTGACCGGCAGGCCGGCGGGCAAGGCCATCTTCAATCGTCCGGCGATACCTTCGGCAATCAGGGTGTCGGTTTCGAAGGGCAGATGAGGGCCGTGCTGTTCGTGGGCGCCGAGCGGCAACACGGCGATCAGATGGCGCCCGTCAGGTGCAAAGGCCGGGTTGCTGTCCTCGAAGCGCGGCGAAGGCGTCATCATCCGGTGGTTGCCTCTTGTTTATGACGAGATCCTGAGCAATGTCATATCGCAGCGGCGTCGGGGCTTAAAGATCAAAGGGATGGCTATGGGAAAGAAGCACAAGGACGGCAAAAAGAACAAGTCCAAGAAGAAGGACCAGACCGAGTATACGCTCGTCGATCTCTCCCCGGCCCTGACCCAGGCAGCGCGTTCCATGCGGACGGTGCTTTCGCGCAACCTGCTTGAAAGCGGCCTCTATGCCGGCCAGGACGGCGTCATTCTCTCGCTTGCCGAGAGCGACGGCATGACGGCAGGCGGTCTTGCCCAGAAGCTCGGGGTCAAGGCGCCGACGATGACGCGCACGATCGGCCGCATGGAGGCGCAGGGCTTTCTCGAGCGCAAGCCCGATGCCGAGGATGCGCGGCTCACCAAGGTCTATCTCACCGAACTCGGCCGCGGCAGCGTTCAGGGGATCGAGATGGCGGCCTCGGCCTGCGACAGGCTGGCGACGCAGGAGTTCTCCGAGAAGGAAATCCGCAATCTCGTCCGCCTGCTGAAGGCGATCGATGCCAATCTGCAGGCTGAAGCCATTCATATCGAAGAACCGGACGAAGACTGAAATTTCCCCGAAAGACGAATTGCTTCCACCGATTAAATCTTTTAATTAAACATTTTAAGGGCCGCGCCGGTTTGCTGGCGGGGTCTTGCTGCTTACGTGCTGCCTGGAGGAGGACACGTGGTCCAGAAGATCAAGCTTTCGACAATCGCCGAAACGCTCGGCATTTCAACGGCGACCGTATCGCTTGCCTTACGCGACAGTCCGCTCGTCGCCGGCAATACCCGGGAGAAGATCAAGGAACAGGCGCGCGCGCTCGGCTATATCTACAATCGCCGTGCTGCCAGCCTTCGGACCTCGCGCTCCGGCATCATCGGCGTCGTCGTACACGACATCATGAACCCCTTCTACGGGGAGATCCTGAAGGCGATCGAAAGCGAACTCGACCGCAGCCGCCACACCTTCATCCTTTCCAACCATTACGACAATGTCGAAAAGCAGCGCACCTTCATCGAGACGCTGCTGCAGCTCGGTGGCGACGGCGTCATCATGTCGCCGGCGATCGGTACGCCGCCGGAAGACGTGCAACTGGCGGAAGACAACGGCATGCCGGCGATTCTGGTCGCTCGCTCGATGGAAGGGCAGGACCTGCCGACCTATCGCGGCGACGACAGCTACGGTATCTCGCTTGCCACCAACCACCTGATCGGCCTCGGTCATCGCTCGATCGCCATGATCGGCGGCACGGACCAGACATCCACCGGCCGCGATCGCTACCAGGGCTATGTCAATTCACTCCGGAAGGCCGGCATCGAGGTCGATCCGAACCTGCGCATTCCCGGTCCGCGCTCGAAACAGGGCGGTTTCGAGGCTGCAGTGCACTTCCTTTCGCTGCCGCAGAAGCCGACCGCAGCCGTCTGCTGGAACGATCTCGTGGCAATCGGCCTGATGAACGGCATTGCGCGCGCCGGCCTGGTGCCGGGACGCGATATTTCCGTCACCGGCTACGACGATCTCGAGGAGGCCTCGATCGCCACGCCTGCGCTAACGACCGTCTGGAACGGTCAGGCCGAGGTCGGGCGCCTGGCCGCCCGGGCACTGCTCGATCGCCTTGCCGGCAGCCATGAGCCTGACGGTATGCATCTGATCAAGCCGGAAATGCGCATTCGCCAGTCCACCAGTCCCCATCGGCCGCGCGCCTGAACCAAGACCGCCATCCAAGAGGAAAAGCTATGTCCCGCATCGCCATTCTCGTTCCTGGGAAGATACACGAGCGTGTTCTCGAAAGGTTGAAGGATCGTTTTGAGATTATCGCCGTCCCGCGCGAGGAGAAGCTTGCGCTCGACGGCGAGATCGCCGGCCGCATCCGCGGCGTCGCCGTGTCCGGTTCCTTCCCGGGCGCCTGGATGGACCAACTGCCGCATGTCGAGGTTGTCGCCAATTTCGGTGTCGGTTATGACGGCGTCGACGTGAAACATGCCGCCGAAAAAGGCATTGTCGTCACCAATACGCCTGATGTGCTGAACGATGAGGTCGCCGATACGGCGATCGGCTTGCTGCTGAACACAGTCCGCGAACTGCCGCGGGCCGAAGCCTGGCTGCGTGCGGGCAACTGGAAGCCGGGCACGGCCTATCCGCTGTCGCGTTTCTCGCTCAAGGGCCGTCATGTCGGGCTTTATGGCCTTGGCCGCATCGGCCTCGAAATCGCCAAGCGGCTGGAGCCGTTCAAGGTGAAGATCAGCTATCACACACGTTCACGCCATGCCGACGTGTGCTACGATTATCACCCGACGTTGAAGGGGCTGGCGGACGCGGTGGATACGCTGATCGCCATCGTTCCGAAGACGCCGCAGACGCACAAGACGATCGATGCCGATGTTCTGGCAGCACTCGGCCCTGACGGCATTCTCGTCAATGTCGGCCGCGGCTGGACGGTGGACGAGGAGGCGCTGAGTGCCGCGCTCACTACCGGCGCGCTTGGGGCTGCCGGTCTCGACGTCTTCTATGAAGAGCCGACCGTGCCGGCCGACCTGCTTGAGCCGACCAATGCCCTGCTGCTGCCGCATGTCGCCTCCGCGTCCGTGCCGACACGCAATGCAATGGCCGATCTCGTCGCCGACAATCTCATTGCCTGGTTCGAGAAGGGTGCGGCGCTGACGCCGGTGCCGGAGACGCCGCAGAAGGCTTAGGCGTAGCTGGATCGGCGGGCGATGCTTGCCGAGCAACAGACATAGCGCTTCTCGGGCGCCTGGAGTCAGGCGGTCGCCTGCGCTGACATGACCGGCAGTTTGGCCGCGGCATAGCTGCGGACGGCGTCGCCAAAAGCGGCGAACAGCTGGTTCGATGACTTGTCGGTTTCAGCCCAATATTCCGGATGCCATTGCACGCCGACGGCGAAGGCCTTGGCGTCGATAACGGAAACGGCCTCCACCGTGCCGTCCTCGGCGATGGCTTCCACCTGCAGGCGTGGGGCGGTCCTGGCGATTGCCTGGCGATGCAGGGAATTCACGCGGATCTCGCCCGGACCGAGAATGCCGGCGATGCAGGAACCTTCCTTGACGTGGACGATCTGGCGAATGGCGTACATGCCGTCCCGGTCGACGCCTTCCGGCCGGCGATGGTCCCAGATGCCGGGCTGCTCCTGGATCTCGCTTGCCAGCGAGCCGCCGAGGGCGACATTCAGCTCCTGGATGCCGCGGCAGATGGCGAGCAGCGGGATAGCGCGGTCAATGGCGCGGCGGATGAGCGGCAGGCTGGTGGCGTCGCGGGCGGGGTCGAAGGGGCCGTCCTTGTCATTCGCCTCGGCACCGTAGAGCGAGGGATGAACATTGCTGGCCGAACCGGAGACCAGCAGGCCGTCGACGCGGTCGAGGATCGCGTCGGTATCGTAGCCCTCCTCGAAAGCGGGGATGATGAAGGCCATGACACCGGATGCGTTCAATGCGGCGCGCAGATATTGATGCTGCACGGCATGCCAGGTCGCGCCGTCGAAGCTACGGATATCGGCAGGAATGGCAACGATCGGTTTCGTCATATCAGCCCCGGTGAAAATCTTTATTCTCGTCGTTTCTTCCGCCTGAACGGCCGTCAAGTCAACGCTTGGCTGCATCAGGCGGCCAAATTGCGACGGAAGCGGCGCCCTGCCTTTCCGGTTTACCGCTAAGCCGCTGATTCTGATGGATACGTGCGCGTTGCCTTATTGCCGTCTTGATGCCAAAGGCTAATAGACTAAAGCTTGAATCGCGGCTTCCGCCATGCTTAGCTTTGCCCTTGCTGCGGGTAGGGGTGAGATTGGCCGCGCAGTGTCATCTATATGGGAGGTTTTTGATGGATCGTCGTTCGTTTTTCAAGAAGGCGGGAACCGCCAGCGCCGGTGCGGTCGCCGCAACGGCATTGGCAGCGCCTGCGATCGCGCAGGAGAATCCGAAGATCGCGTGGCGCTTGACATCGTCGTTTCCGAAGAGCTTGGATACGATCTATGGCGGAGCCGAGGATATCGCCAAGCATGTTGCCGCCGCGACAGATGGCAATTTCACGATCCAGCCCTTTGCGGCCGGTGAAATCGTGCCGGGTTTGCAGGCTGTCGATGCCGTTGCCGCCGGCACGGTCGAGGCAGCCCATACCACCTCCTATTATTTCGTCGGCAAGGACCCGACTTACGCCATCGGAACGGCCATTCCGTTCGGGCTGAACAGCCGCCTGACCAACGCCTGGTACTATGAAGGCAACGGCAATAAGCTGATGAACGAATTTTATGCCACGCAGGGCATGTATGCGCTGCCGGCAGGCAATACCGGTGCGCAGATGGGCGGCTGGTTCCGCAAGGAAATCAACACGCTCGATGACCTCAAGGGCGTCAAGATGCGCATTGCCGGTCTCGCCGGCCGCGTCATGGAGAAGGTCGGCGTCATCCCGCAGCAGATCGCCGGCGGCGATATCTATCCGGCGCTGGAAAAAGGCACGATCGATGCGGCGGAATTCGTCGGCCCCTATGACGACCTGAAGCTCGGCTTCCACAAGGTGGCGAAGTACTACTATTATCCGGGCTGGTGGGAAGGTGGCCCGACGGTGCACGGGTTCTTCAATCTCGAAAAATGGAGCAGCCTGCCCAAGCATTATCAGGCAGCGCTGACCGACGCCTGCGCTTTCGCCAACACCAACATGCTGGCGAAGTACGACACGAAGAACCCGACCGCGCTGAAGCAGCTGGTCGCGGAAGGTGCGACGCTGCGCCCGTTCAGTCAGGAGATCATGGAAGCCTGCTTCCAGGCGGCGACGGGCATCTACAGCGAAATTTCGGGCACGAACCAGTATTTCAAGAAGATCTACGACGACCAGACCGCCTTCAAGCGGGATGCCTATCTGTGGATGCAGCTGTCGGAGTACACCTTCGATACGTTCATGATGATCCAGCAGCGGGCCGGGAAGCTTTAAGGCTTTCAGCCGGCAGGCTCGGCGCTTTAGACGAACGCGATACCAGAACCCCGGATTTCCGTCCGGGGTTTTGTTTTTGCTGGACTATTTCGCCGGTGGCGGCGGTGCTCCCGGCAGGCCGTTCAGTGGCGGCAGGGTCAGGCCGGGGATCTGCGGTGAGCCATTGCCACCGCCCAGCGGCGGCAGGCCGAGCTGGCCGCCGAAGCCCGGGACTTCGATCTTGATCGAGTTCGGGTCGACCTTCGGACCGTGATCCAGCCAATAGGTTACCGATTGCGGCCAGAAGATCACGATCGCCACCAGGATCAGCTGCATGCCGACCCAGGGGAGCGCACCCATGTAAATATCTGAGGTCTTGACGTCCTTGCTGGCGATCGAGCGCAGGTAGAAGAGTGCGAAGCCGAAGGGCGGATGCATGAAGCTCGTCTGCATGTTGACGCAGATCAGGACGCCGAACCAGATCAGGTCGATGCCGAGACTGGAGGCGACGGGGGCGAGCATCGGGATGACGATGAAGGCGATCTCGAAGAAATCGAGGAAGAAGGCGAGCACGAAGATGAAGATGTTGACGAAGATCAGGAAACCGACCGGGCCGCCCGGAATGCCCGACAGCATGTGCTCGATCCAGCGCGAGCCGTCCATGCCCTGGAAGACCAGGCTGAAACAGGTGGAGCCGATCAGGATCATCACCACCATGGATGTGATGTGCGTGGTCGATGACATGGCTTCGCGGATCAGCGGCCAGGTGAGGCGGCGATTCATGGCGGCAAGTACAATGGCGCCGACGACGCCGAGCGCGCCTGCTTCGGTTGGCGTCGCAAGGCCCATGAAGATCGTGCCGAGCACCAGGAAGATCAGCACGATCGAGGGCACCATGCCCATCAGCACCTTCACGAGCAGCGCCCAGTTGAAGTCGCCGCGCACCTCCTTGGGCAGCGGCGGCATCGATTTCGGCCGGACGATCGACAACACCAGGATGAAGAGCACGAAGATCGTCACCTGCAGGATCGAGGGGCCGATCGCGCCGAGATACATGTCACCGACCGACTTGCCGAGCTGATCGGCAAGAACGACGAGCACGAGCGAGGGCGGGATCACCTGAGTGATCGTGCCCGAGGCGGCGATGACGCCGGTGGCAAGGCGCGGATTGTAGCCATAGCGCAGCATGATCGGCAGCGAGATCACCCCCATGGTGATGACGGAGGCCGCCACGGTGCCGGTGATTGCGCCGAGCACGGCGCCGACGAGGATGACGGCATAGGCGAGGCCCCCGGGTATGCCACCGAAGAGTTTGCCGGTGCCTTCGAGCAGGTCCTCTGCTAGCCCGCAACGCTCCAGCACCGCGCCCATGAAGGTGAAGAAGGGGATGGCGAGCAGGAGGTCGTTGGAAAGGATGCCGAAGAAGCGCGGCGGCAGCGCTTGTAACCAGACCGCGCCGAAATGGCCAGTGACGATGCCGATAATGCCGAAGAACAGGCCGACGGCGGCGAGCGAAAAGGCGACCGGAAAGCCGTAGAGCATGAAGATGACCATGCCCAGAAACATGGCCGGCGGGATGATGCCGAAATCAAACAAGTCCGTTTCTCCCAGCCCGCCCTACTGCAGCGGTTTTTCGTATTTTGTATCGATGCTGATATGGCCGGTAACGGCTGCGATCCGCTTGATCAGTTCGGAAACGCCCTGAAGGGAAAGCAACGCGAAACCGGCGACGAGGATCAGCTTGACGGGCCAGCGGATCAGCCCGCCGGCGTTGCCCGATATTTCCCCTTGCCGGTAGGACAGTGCAAAGAACGGCCAGCAGACCCAGGTGAGGAAGACGCAGACGGGGAGGAGGAAGAGGATGAGGCCGACAATGTCGATCCAGATCTTCGCCCTGTCGGAAACCGAACCATAGATCAGATCGACGCGGACATGCTCGTTGTTGCGCAGCGCATGCGAGGCGCCGAGCATGACGACGAAGGCGAAGAGATACCACTGGATCTCAAGCCAGCCGTTCGAACTGTAGTTGAAGGCATAGCGGACGATGGCGTTTCCGGCGCTGATCAGACAGCAGAACAGCACCATATATTCGGAAATTTTGCCCATGAATTGACTGATCGAATCGATCAGCCGGCTTGCTGCCAGAAGTACCGACATTCGCCTCCCCTTGTTCTTGTCCCGCCGGTTTTCCGGCAGTTTTCCCACTTGCAATCGATGTAGACCACGGCCTTTGAAATTGGAAGGATAAATGCCTCGCGTTGGAGTATAGTCTTAGACGCATCGGCCTCGACGTAGGGCCGTCAAATATTTCAACAACCCAGGCGTGGATAAATTATTTCAGTAATCTCGCCGGTAGGCTGCATTAACTCGCGTAGGCTGTGCAGTTCACCCTGTGGTTTTAGAAAATTTGACCAAATGTTTGATTCCATTGAAATCAATTTTTAAAGGGTTGGGCTTAGAATTCCCGCGCACAGGGAAAGTGTGGATGAAGCCAGATAACCCGAACAGGGTCCCAATAGATGTGTATCTGTCGTTTGTGAGTTCCCTCTCCGGGAATCGCATGACGCTACTTGTTGGCGTGATTGTACATGTTGCGACGTGCCTTGCCGTGGCTGCCAAGACACAATACTCCATCTACATCCTGCTGTCGGTCGCCTTCCTTCTGGTCTTCGGCGCTCGCATGGCCATCTTCCGGCAGTTCGATCGTGTCGACAAGCAGAGCCTGTCGCACGCCGGAATCGAACGGTGGGAGCGGGTTCTCGTTGCCAGTGGAGCCTGCACCACGGCGCTCCTCGGCATCGCCAGCGGCTACGCCATCTTCGTCGTGCGCGATTCCTTTGCGGAGCTTGCCTGCATTTCCGTCACCATGGCAACCATGGTTTCCGTCGTCGGCCGCAATTACGGTTCGCGCTTCGCAGTCGACCTCCAGACGTTCTTCTGCTGCCTGCCGATGATCGTCTGCAGCCTGCTGGTGCTAGATTTCTATCGCGGCGTGTTGTCGATCCTCCTCATTCCTTTCTGGCTGACGACGCGGGCCATGGCAAACGGCGTGCGCGATTTTCTCTATGAGAACGTCATTGCGCGCCGGGAAATCACCATCATTGCCGACCGTTTCGATACGGCGCTCAACAACATGCCGCACGGCCTCGTCATGGTCGATGCCGAAAACCGCATCCAGGTGGTCAATCGCAAGGCCTGCGAGCTTCTGAAGATCGGTGCGCCGGAGCGGCTGAAGGACCGCGACCTCGGCGCCGTGCTGCGCTACGGCGCGCGCTACAGCTTCATGGATGCCTCGCAGCCGGAGCTCATCCTGCGCCAGCTCACCCAGGTCGCCGAGGGCAGCCTGTCGCGCACGCTCATTCATTTTCCCGAGAGCCTGTCGCTCGAATTCTCCGCCAGCCGCAGGGCCGACGGCGGCGCCGTGCTGATCTTCGAGGACGTGTCAAGCCGGGTGAAGGCGGAGCAGAAGATCCTGCACATGGTGCGCTTCGACGCGCTGACCGGCCTGCCCAACCGGCAATATTTCGGCCAGTTGGTGCAGGAGTATTTTGCCAAGTATCCGAAGAAGAACGGGCCGCTCGGCTTCATGGTGCTCGATATCGACGAGTTCAAACATGTCAACGACATGCGCGGCCATGTGACCGGCGACCATCTGCTCTGCGCTATCGCCGCCCGCATCAAGCAGGCTTCCGGTAATGCCATCCTCGGCCGGCTGATGGGCGATCAGTTCATTCTGTTCTTCCCGCGTGCGAAGGAGCAGGTCTCGCTCGACCGCGAAATCCGCCGCGTTCATGCCGCGATTCAGGGTAACTACGAGGTCGACGAAGTGACTTTTCTCGTTTCGCTCAGCGCCGGCTACGCGATTCTCGAAAGCGACGCGTTCGCGATGGACGAATGGAGCGTCAAGGCGGATCTTGCTCTGTTCGAAAGCAAGTCGCGCTTCAAGGGCGGCATCTCAGGATTCGAGCGGGAGATGGACGGCCGCTATATCGAGCAACAGAAGCTGAAGGCGGATCTGCGCGACGCGGTCTCGGCGCAGGCGCTGCATCTCGTCTTCCAGCCGATGTTCCGGGCCGACGGCTCGCGGATCGAATGTGCCGAGGCCTTGGCGCGCTGGGTGCATCCGGAGAGGGGCTCGATCCCCCCCGATGTCTTCATCCGGCTCGCCGAAGATATGGGCATCATCTCCGACATCACCCGCTTCGTGCTGTTCAAGGCGTGCAGCGAATGCATGAACTGGCCGGAACATATCGCCGTTTCGGTCAACCTTTCGGCGCGGGATCTGCGCGATGCCGACATCCTTTCGGTGGTTGCCGAGGCGCTTGCCCATTCCGGCCTCGCCGCGGCACGACTGCATCTCGAAGTCACCGAGAGCTGCCTGATCGACGAGCCGGCGGCGGTGCGCGCCATCCTGGCGGAGCTCAGGTCCCGCGGCATCACCATTGCCATCGACGATTTCGGCACCGGTTTCTCCAGCCTCAGCTATCTCGACACGCTGCCGCTTGACATCGTCAAGATCGACCGGTCCTTCGTGCGCAACATCGTCGAGGATGCGCGCCGCCTCAAGCTCTTGCGCGGCACAGTCAATCTCGCCCGCGAACTGGGCCTGAAGATTGTCATCGAGGGCGTTGAGACCGAGGAGCAGCTGGCGCTGCTCAACAAGCACCGCAGCGCCGATCTCGTGCAGGGTTACGTTTTCTCGCGGCCGGTGCCTTCCCAGAACATCACGCTGCTACAAGAGGGCATCGGCCGCCGCACCGTCCAGCGCCGTCGCAACAAGGTCGCCTGAGCCGCCTGCAAGTGACTGGTTATCCAGCCGAAAATCTTGCGCCCCGTTAACCTTAATAATTTAAATCCAACGCAAATTCTTAGATTTTCTTGCCTATATGCCGCCGGTATATGATTAATGATCCGTTAACGAGCGGATCGAGAGAATGTCAGACACACTTTTTACGCGTGGCGATTTCAGCAGGAAAATCCTGGAAATTCTGGATAATGTAGAGTATCGCCGCGTCGAAAGCGGCGAAGACATGGAGGAAGTGGAGCGGCTGCGCTACAAGGCCTACAGGGCCCACGGCGCGCTGTCGCTTGCCCCGGAAGGGCTATTGGATGATGTCGATTTCGACAGCCATGCCTATATCTTCGGTCTGTACTATTATGGCGAACTGGTCAGTACGATCCGAATTCATTATGTGACGCCGGAGCATCGTATCAGCCGGTCCGGAGAGGCCTTTCCCGAGGCGATGGATGAGCTTTTGGACGCCGGGCTGACCTTGATCGACCCGGCGCGTTTCGCGGCCGATCCGGAGTTCACCGCCGACATGCCATGGGTTCCCTATCTGACGCTGAGACCCGCCATCGTTGCGGCAGCGTATTTCCGGGCGGACCGCGTTATTCAGTCCGTCCGGCCCCCGCATGCCGCCTTCTACAAGCGGGTCTTCTATGCCGATACCATCGTGCCCGGCCGGCTGGCGGAGAGTTACGGGGTTGACGTGACGCTGATGGCGACGAACGTGATCGAGGTCGGGCGCAAGCTGTTGACGCGCTATCCTTTCTTCATCTCCAGCGCCAGCGAGCAGCGCATGATGTTTTCGCGCAATCCCAACGACACGCTGCCGCCGCTCACCATCATTCCGACGGCGCGTTTCGTGCCGCCAGGCGAACTTGGCACCGATCTGCCGCTGTGATTTCCCTTTCTCCGCGATAGAGAGGCGATGCCGTCAGGGCAGATGAGGGGTGGACGACAGGCGAAAACCGCATCTGTCGCCGGATCTCCTTTCATCCGACCGTTGAGGTCGTCTTCTCGTCCGGATGAGGTCGCTGCGAGGCGCGCCTGCGGCATTCTCATGCATTGCGCTTTCGCCTGTCATTGTGTAATCCCTGCACGCAGGGATTTCCCTCGCCTAGAGGGAAATTAGGCAGCGCAGAGGCATTTCAGGGAGACGATATTTATGGCCGAACATCATACCGGACCGGTCGAGACCGGCGCGCCGATGGATTACAAAGAACATGAAAAGACCTACGACATGTTCATCGCCAGCGCGAAATACGGCTCGATGCTTCTCATCGTCCTCCTGCTTGCTATGACCGCCGGTTTCTTCGGCGGCGCCGGCCTTCTCGGCGGTCTCTTCGTCTTCATCATTCTACTCGCTGCCGGCATCTTCCTGCTCCGCTGATCGCGTAGATTCAGAGGGTCAGAGCGTCTTTTGTGCGTCCGAAAGGACGCACGGCGCTTTGAGGGGAGGAGAGCTTCTCCGAAGCTTTTTGAATGAGGTGCTTGGCCTGCGCAGGGAAGCCTGCGGCGGTCTGGCTGACCCGGAGGAGGGGGCAGTTGGGCAATATCGTTTTCGTTGCAAGGGAAAACACGGGCGAGGAGACGCGCGTCGCCGCCTCCGCTGAGACCGTGAAGAAGATGAAGAGTTTCGGCTTCGACGTCGTCGTCGAAGCCGATGCCGGTGCGGCTTCGCGCATTCCCGACGGGGAGTTCGAGGCCGCCGGTGCCAGGATCGGCAGTTTTGCGGATGCAGCCTCGGCCGACGTGGTGCTGAAGGTGCGCCGTCCCAGCGGATCGGAAATCTCCGGCTATAAAAGCGGCGCCGTGATCATCGCCATCATGGATCCCTACGGCAATGACGAAGCGATCGCGGCACTGGCAAGTGCCGGGCTTTCGGCTTTCGCGATGGAACTGATGCCGCGCATTACCCGCGCCCAGTCCATGGACGTGCTGTCGTCCCAGGCCAATCTCGCCGGTTACCAAGCCGTCATCGAGGCAGCGGCGGTTTATGACCGCGCCATGCCGATGATGATGACGGCAGCCGGCACCGTGCCGGCTGCCAAGGTCTTCGTCATGGGCGCCGGTGTCGCCGGTCTTCAGGCGATCGCGACCGCGCGCCGCCTCGGCGCGGCGGTCTCGGCCACCGACGTTCGCCCTGCCGCCAAGGAACAGGTCGCTTCGCTTGGCGCCAAGTTCATCGCCGTCGAGGATGAAGAGTTCAAGGCGGCGGAAACGGCCGGCGGTTATGCCAAGGAAATGTCCGCCGACTATCGGGCGAAACAGGCGGTTCTGGTTGCCGAACACATCGCCAAGCAGGATATCGTCATCACCACCGCGCTGATCCCCGGTCGTGCGGCGCCGCGCCTCGTTTCGCGCGCCATGCTCGCCTCGATGAAATCAGGTGCGGTCGCCGTCGACCTCGCGGTCGAGCGCGGCGGCAATATCGAGGGCGTCGTCCCCGGCGAGATCGCCGATGTCGAAGGCGTCAGTGTGATCGGTTTCGCCAACATGCCGGGCCGGGTTTCGGCCAGTGCCTCGGCGCTCTACGCCAAGAACCTCGTGACCTTCCTCGAGACCATGGTCAACAAGGAAACCCGGAGCGTCGTCGTCAATCTCGACGACGAACTCGTCAAGGCGACGATGCTGACCTATGCCGGCGATGTCGTTCATCCCGCCTTCGGCGGCGCGAAGAAGGGAGACATGTGATGGCCAGTGAAGCAATGGACAGAGCGCTGGAGCAGCTCGACCAGGCGGTGACCGCCGTCATCACGGCGGCGGCCCAGGCACCGGAAGCGGCAAGTGCTGCGACCGGCGGGGCGATCGATCCCTTCGTCTTCCAGCTCGCGATCTTCGTATTGTCGATCTTCGTCGGCTATTACGTCGTGTGGTCGGTGACGCCGGCGCTGCATACGCCGCTGATGGCCGTCACCAATGCGATCTCCTCCGTCATCGTCGTCGGCGCGCTTCTGGCGGTCGGCATCTCGACCAGCGGGCTTGCCACCGGCTTCGGCTTCGTCGCCCTGGTGCTCGTCTCGGTGAACATCTTCGGCGGTTTCCTCGTCACGCAGCGGATGCTTTCGATGTACCGCAAGAAGGACCGGTGAGGGACTGATGACCAATATCGCAGCCTTCCTCTACCTCGTCTCCGGCGTGCTCTTCATCCTGGCGCTGCGCGGCCTGTCGCATCCGGCCACCAGCCGCAAGGGCAATCTCTACGGCATGATCGGCATGGGGATCGCGATCCTGACGACGCTGGTGCTGGCAACCCCTGACTTCGGCGGTTTCGTGCTGATCGTCCTTGGCCTTGCCATCGGCGGCAGCGTCGGCGCCTATGTCGCCCGCACCATCCCCATGACCTCGATGCCGCAGCTCGTCGCCGGTTTCCATTCGCTGGTCGGCCTCGCCGCCGTGCTGGTCGCAGCCTCCGCGCTCTACACGCCTGCTTCCTTCGGCATTGGCGAGATCGGCCAGATCCACACCGAGGCGCGCGTCGAGATGGCGCTCGGCGTGGCGATCGGGGCGCTGACCTTCACCGGCTCGATCATCGCCTTCCTGAAACTCGATGGACGCATGTCCGGCAAGCCGATCCTGCTGCCCTACCGGCATGTGATCAATGCGAGCCTGCTGGTGCTGATCGTGCTCTTCATCATCGGGCTTGCCGCCACCGAGAGCCATTTCGACTTCTGGGCCGTCGTCGCGCTGTCGCTGGCGCTCGGCGTTCTGCTGATCGTGCCGATCGGCGGGGCCGATATGCCGGTCGTCGTGTCGATGCTGAACTCCTATTCGGGCTGGGCCGCGGCCGGCATCGGCTTCACGCTCGGCAATCTGGCGCTGATCATTACGGGCGCGCTCGTCGGCTCCTCCGGCGCGATCCTCTCCTACATCATGTGCAAGGGCATGAATCGTTCCTTCGTCTCCGTCATCCTCGGCGGTTTCGGCGGTGAGACGGCGTCCGGCGGACCGGATACATCAGACAGGGCGGTCAAGCTCGGCTCGGCCGAGGATGCGGCCTATCTGATGGCCAATGCATCGAAGGTCATCATCGTGCCGGGATACGGCATGGCGGTCGCCCAGGCCCAGCATGCGCTGCGCGAGCTCGCCGATAATCTCAAAAAGAACGGCGTCGAGGTGAAATATGCAATCCACCCGGTCGCAGGCCGCATGCCCGGCCACATGAACGTGTTGCTCGCCGAGGCGAATGTTCCCTACGACGAGGTTTTCGAGCTCGAAGACATCAACTCGGAATTCGCCCAGGCCGACGTTGCCTATGTCATCGGTGCAAACGACGTCACCAATCCGGCGGCGCGCGACGACAAGACCTCGCCGATCTACGGCATGCCGATCCTCGACGTCGACCGGGCAAAGACCTGCCTCTTCGTCAAGCGCTCGCTCGGCTCGGGTTATGCCGGCATCGACAATACGCTGTTCTACAAGGACGGCACGATGATGCTGCTGGGTGACGCGAAGAAGATGACCGAGGATATCAACAAGGCGCTCGCGCATTGATCTACGCCAATGCAGCCGCCCTTCGGGCGGCTGTTTGATTTATGCGGCACGCCACTGCTGTCTGCCTTCTGGCCGGCCGCTTTTTGTCAGGTCTCTCCCGGCACGAGTGTCATCTTTTCGACGCCGATCGCCAGGTTCAGGCCTTCCTGAGCCTGGACGTTCAATGGCTGCAGCATGAAGGCCTTGTCGGTGCCGCCGGCGATGATCTTGGCGCCGGCGCCTGCACCGATGCTCGCATCGGCGCCGATCCCGTAATATTCGCCGGCAAGGGCGAATTGCGGGATATCCGTGCCGGTCTTTGCCAGCACCTGCCAGATCATGACGCTCTTGCCGGTCTGGCCGATATCGAGGCCGAATTTCTCGATTTTGCCGGCATAGACCGCCCTCGCGCCGCCGGCCGATGGCGTATAGGTACAGATAAGGTTCTTCTGCGAGGTGACGATCAGGCCCTGGCCGCCATCCGATCCGCAGACCAGACGGCCAAGCGTGACATAATTTTCCGCGCCCGCCGGGCTCGCCCAGGCAGCGGCCGTCAGTGCCGCGGCTGCGATCATCGTTTGCTTGAACATGGTCTTTCTCCTTTGGAACGACCTGTCCGAAACGGGTGGAGCTAGCGATTGTTCCGGGACTCTTATTCCCGCTCCAGCGTGGCGCGCTGCGCCGTCAGCACCCATAACAGGCCTTCGGGCCGGAAATCGATCTCAACCGTCCCGCGAAAGGCGGAGGCGGCATGAGCCTTGATAACGGTCGTGCCGAAGCCCGAGCGCGATGGCTCGGTGACCGGCGGGCCGCCGCGCTCTTCCCAGGTGAAGCGGAGCAGGGCATCCGGCTTGTCCTCCTCGCTGACGTCGAGCCATTCGAAGCGGACACGGCCTTGCGGTACGGAGAGCGCACCGTATTTCACCGAATTGGTGGCGAGCTCATGCAAGGCGAGACCGAGATTCTGCACGGCATCCGGTTTCAGCACGAAGTCTTCGCCGCTGATGTCGATCTGCTCGCGCGATTGCGGGAAGGCGTGCAAATGGATGTCGACGACCCGCCGCAGCGATACCCCTCCCCATTGTTCGCTGGTCAGGAGTTCGATCGAACGCACCAATCCCTCAAGGCGGTCGGCGACCGCGGCGCGGAAGGTCTCGACGCTGTCGGACTGCTTGGCGAGCTGGCGCATCATTGCCTGGGCAAGCGTCAGAAGGTTTTTGGTGCGGTGGACAAGCTCGTGCATGACGAAACGGAGCCGGTCCTCGGTCTCGCTGCGATCGAAAGAGGCATTCGAAAGGGCAATCGCCACCTGGTTGGCCTCGATGACGCTGGTCTCGACCGGCGAGACGATATGGCCTTCGCCCATGCGGTTCGCCATGTCGGCGATATCGCGGATGGTGGTGCGCACCTGTCTTGCGACGGCATAGGCACCCAGCACGGCGACGAGCACCAGTGCCACGCCGCCGATGATGAGGAAACGCCAGGTGCTGAGGATCGAAGCCTGGGCGATAGGTCCCCAGATCACCGTCTTCCAGGACCAGCCGGGGATCTGGGCATAACCGAGGAGCATGTGCGGCAGGATCGTCTCGTCCTGGAAGACACCGCGGGACGCGATGAGTGCCGGCAGAATGCGCGGATCGAATGGCGTGCCGGGTTCGAGATTGGCGGGGCCGGTGGCCGCGACGACGTGGCCGCTTTCATCGATGACGGCGGCCGACCAGCCGGAGGCAAGACCCTCGGTGGTCACGAGCTTGCCCAGATCCTTCGCGTTTTGCGTGATGATGAGGGCTGCGACGGGCTCATTCTTCCGCGGCAGGGTGACGTTATAGACCCATTCGCCGCTGGTCCGGCCGCGAAAGACGTCGGAGGCTTCGATGCGACCGGACGCCATGACCGCCTCGAGGGCGGGGATGTTCGCCGTCTTGCCGAGCGGTGTGCCGAACGCACGGCGCGTGTTCAGGAGCTGCTGGCCGGTGTGGTCAACGGCGATGACGAAAAGCGTATTGTCTCTGAGGGCCGTTTCGGTGCGCTCGTGGAAGGAGGCGAGATTGCCGTTTTCCAGCTCCGGTGAACTCGAAAGCAGCCGTAGCGTCGTTGCCATATCCTGGAGCTGGCGGTCGATGATGCGCGAAAGGGCGAGAGCATCCTGAGCCGTTTCGCGCCTCAGCGTCGAGCGCTGGTTGTCCTCCAGCTGCAGCAGAAGCAGCGTCACAAAGGCGAAGATCGGCAGTGCGATTGCCACCGCCATGGCGACGAGGTAGGTGCCGATCGAAGCCTTGGGAAAGAACAGCGCAACCAGCTTCATCTGCCGACCCACATGGCAGGCGCCACTGCAAAATCGCTTGAATCGAAACGATTTAAGGGTGAAATTGTGCAGGGATTCAAAATGTGACAGCGCCCTTCGCGCTTCAGAAAAGACGCGCGGCGCTGTAATGCGCGTGGCCCGCAACGGTTTTCGCTTGCGGCCAGGAAAGCAAAGATCCGCATCTCTCGCAAACCGCCCCCAACACGTGTTCGAACATCCGATAGCGGGCTATCGAAGCAGGTCCATGTTAGGGGGAGCAGGAGCAGGTTGCAACACACTATGACAGCCATCGACGATGATGAACGCTTTTTCGGCTTCGCTTTGCAAGGCACTACGGCCGGCTTTGCGGCAGCGTCGTTTCCTCCGCCCGGCAAGGCACGATTCACCGCGATGATATCTAACGGCCGGAAGATTCGTTTAAACCATCAGAGACTTGGCCGCAGCCCCAATGGTTGGCGCGACCGGCAAGAGGCGGTTGCGAGCCGCCCGATGCTTCGGGCCGCCCGATGATGTCCTTAGCCGGCTGGGGCGACGCCGACGCGAGCAAGGCCGTCACGAGCCGGCTGGTACTTGGGATCGAGGCCGATCGCGTGACGATAGGAGCGGGCAGCCTTCGCCTTGTCGCCGCGGCGTTCGTAGACCAGCGCCTGGTTGGCCCAGGATTCGGCGATGTTGCCGTTAAGCTCGATTGCATGGTTGAAATCGGCAAAGGCGTTGTCGTCGTCGTTCAGCGCGATATAGGAAATGCCGCGGCCATTATAGGGCTCGGCCGAATTCGGCGCGAGCGAGATCGCTTTCGAGAAATCGTCGATCGCCTTATCCTGCTGATTGCGCTTCTGATAGATCAGGCCGCGATTGTGGTAGGCGCGGCCATCGGTCGTGCCGAGCTGGATCGCCTTGTCGAAATCGTTGAAAGCCTGATCATCCTGGCCGGCCATGCGATAGACATTGCCGCGGCCGATATAGGCGACGTCGTAGCTCGGATTGATCTGCAGGGCGGCATTGTAATCGGAAATCGCCTGGGCCTGCTGGCCCATGTTGCGATAGACGAGAGCGCGGTTGGCGTAAGCCTGGAAAAACCGCGGATTGATCTGCAATGCCGTGTTGAAATCATTCAGCGCCGGGCGGAACTGGCCGGCGCGGCCATAGGCGGAACCACGGACGTTGTAACCTTCGGGATCCCTCGGATTGGCGTTGATGACCGCCGTCAGCGACGCGATGTTCTCTTCCGAACCCTGCGCCTTGTCGATGCGGATTACGGCATCCGTGGTATTGGTCGTCTCGCAGCCGGCGAGGCCAAACATTGCCGCCAGCGTCAAAGCGGGCAGGAATGCCGTTTTCTGCAAGCGCAAAGCGCGGGACGGATTAAAGGTGTTGACAGCCATTCGGGCTCGCTTTCCCCATGCGGCATATCCGGTGCGCGGATATGCGATCTCTCAGCGGCAAACTAAAAAAGGCGGCGGCGAACCGATCGCCCCCGCCACAATGCATCTGAAAACGTCGAAAAAACGACGGAAACGCTCAGCGTGCTGCGACCAGACCTTCGCGCTGGGCGCGCTTGCGGGCCAGCTTGCGAACACGACGAACAGCCTCGGCCTTTTCGCGAGCACGCTTCTGCGACGGCTTCTCGTAATAGTCGCGCATCTTCATTTCGCGGAAAATGCCTTCGCGCTGCATCTTCTTCTTGAGAGCGCGGAGAGCCTGATCAACATTGTTATCGCGGACAAGTACCTGCACGAGAATCACGTTCCTTTGGTTGGTTGATGCCGGAGGCGGCGCAGCGGCCTGAGGCAAAACAATAACGTTCGCGCGGCCGGAGCCTTGCGATTGGTGATGCGAAATAGCAGATCGGGTACGGGAAGTCCAGATGGATATGGAAGGCGGGCGGAAAAATCACGCTTCGCCTGATCCAGTCATGATCCGGCCGGTTCGGGCGCGGCTTCATCCAGCGCGGCGATTGCCTCCTTGAGAGCCGTCCTGACCCTCAGGCGATCGGCAGACTCAACCCGGCTCATATCCAGGTGCTCGCTGAGGACGCGGCTCTTGTGGTCCGCACCGAGTGTCAGCCCATCCACCATAGGGCACGATCTCGCGCTGTATGCCCTTCATTGTGATCGGCGGCAAGGGGTGAGCGTAGACGATTTCGTTCACCAGCGCATAGGTTTCGTAGCTCAGGATGCTGAAAAGACAGCGACCCTGATGCATCTGCGAATGGCGTTTGAACCGAAAGCGGCGTAGCCTGTCTGCCGGCAGGTGCGGGCCGTTCTGTCGGCCGTCGGGGGGCAGCCGGTGAGATCATGACGCGCGTGCAGCAAATCGGTGTCGTTATCGGCCTGGCGATCGTGGCTATGCTGACGATCCTCCGGGCAGGCGATCCCGGGATTTTCAAGCTGATCCGGGGCGTGACTTTCGACGAGTATCAGCGGCTGGTTCCCAGGACCTTCGAGCCGATGCCCGTCCGCGTGATCGACATCGACGAGACGTCGTTGCGCGAATTCGGCCAGTGGCCGTGGCCGCGGGACCGCATGGCTCTGCTGGTGGACCGGCTTTCCGAGATGGGTGCCTCAGCCATTGCCTTCGATGTTCTCTTCGCCGAGCCGGACCGGCTGTCCCCGCGCAACGTTGTGCGCGACGTTGCCGGGGTGGATCCTTCCTTGGCCGAGAGGCTGCCCGACAATGACGAGATATTCGCCCGTTCGATTGCCGGAAAACCCGTCGTGCTCGGCTTCGGTCTTTCCAACGAGGGCAACTACCGGCCGCCCGTCAAGGCGGGCTTCGCCTTCACCGGCGAAAGCCCTGTCTCGGCTCCGCCCTATCTCGGCGCCTCGACGCCGCTCAGACCGCAATTGGAGGCCAATGCGGCGGGGCTCGGCCATATCAGCCTCAACCCCGGCAATCCCTCGCCGGTGGTGCGGGCGGTGCCGCTGTTCCTGACAGACGGTGAACAGCTCTATCCGAATCTCGCGATCGAGGCTCTGCGCGTGGCGCAGGGGGCGTCGACCTATGTGCTATCGGGCGCGCCCGATCGCGCCGGCATCATGACATCGGCAAAGATCGGGGATTTCGTCGTGCCGTTGACGGCGGCGGGCGAACTCTGGCTTTATGTCAGCCCCGACCGGGCCGAGCGGTACATATCCGCCCGTCAGGTGCTCGCGGTCGACGGGGCCTCTCCCGAGGTCGCGGCCGCCATCGACGGCAGCATCGTCTTCATCGGCACATCGGCGGCCGGCCTGCAGGACATCCGCGTCACCGCGCTCGGCGAGAATGTTCCCGGCGTTTCGCTGCATGCGCAGGCCGTTGAGCAGATCCTCTCCGGCCATTTCCTGTCGCGGCCCGACTGGGCCGACGGGCTGGAAATCCTGCTGATCGCGGTGCTCGGCTGCCTGCTCGTCGTGGTGACGACCTTCGTCAGCCCCGCCGTCGCTCTGATCTGCGGGCTGCTGATCACGGCCATGGCGCTGGTGGCGTCCTGGCTCTCGTTTCTTTATGCAGGGCTTCTCTTCGATCCACTGGCTCCGATCGTCAGCGGATCGATCATCCATTTTGCCGCGACCTCGTTCAAGATCCTGGTGATCGATCGAGAGCGACGCGAGGTGCGGCGCGCCTTCGGACATTATCTTTCCCCAGCGCTGCTCCACCGTATCGAGCATAATCGCGACGCATTGCGTCTCGGCGGAGACGACCGCGAGTTGACGATGATGTTCGTCGACGTCAGGAATTTCACCGAAATGAGCGAGCGGCTGGCGCCGACGGATGTCGTCGCTTTCCTGAACACGCTGCTCGATGCGTTGAGCCGCCATGTCGTGGCGAATGAGGGCACGCTCGACAAGTTCATCGGCGACTCGATCATGGCATTCTGGAATGCGCCCGTCGATGTGGCGGATCACGAAGCCAAGGCTGTTCGCGCAGCGCTTGCCATGCGCGAGACACTCGCCGAATTGAACGCCGGCGACGCCTTTGGCTTCGGGCCTGATCAGGAAGTCAGCATCGGCATCGGCATTCATACTGGCCTTGCCTGCGTTGGCAATATGGGCGCCAAGACCCGCTTCAACTATTCGGCTGTCGGAGATGCCGTCAACGTTGCGGCTCGAATCGAGTCCTCCTGCAAGGAGGTCGGCTTCGATATCCTCATTTCCGACAGCACGGCACGGTCAGTGCCGGGAATGGCGCTGATCGAGGCCGGCGCGCTCCCGCTAAAGGGGAAGAGCAGCCGGACACAGATCCTCGCCGTTGTCGGCGATGAGCGGGTCGCAGCATCTCTGGAATTTGCCGCGCTCAAGGTCGTCCACAATCAGTTGATGCAGGCCCTGCAATCACACTCAAGGAATAGCCGAAAGCTTATCGGTACGGCAAAGCTCAGGGCTGTGCAGGTGATCGGCGGTCTGGCTGAGTTCTACGAGCGCGTATCCCGCAGAGCCGATCATTTCCGCGACGTGCCGGAGGAGGTCGAAAAAAGCGCCGCAGATTGACAGGGCTCAGCGACCGCGATTGAAATTATGACCCCTGTCGCGGTTCCGATCGTTGTCGTGATCTCGATCTCGATCTCGATCATGGTGGCGCTCGTGCCCCCGATGATCCAAACCGTGATTTCCGGGCTTGCCATCATCGTCATGCCGGCCGTGGCCATCATGCTTGTCGGGCCTATCCGGCTTGTCATGATGGGGCTTATCGTGGTGCGGCCTGTCATGATGAGGCTTGTCGTGATGCGGCTTGTCGGGCTTGTTCGGCCGCTCCTTTTGCGGCTCGGCCTGTCTCTGTGGCGGATCCTGCCTTTGCGGAGCAGGCGCAACTGCCGGCGGAGGCCGCGTTCTGTCTTTTCTTTCCGGCGCGGCTGAGGCCATATTGCAGCCGCCGAGCATGCCGATGCCGCCCGCAAGTCGCTGATTGCCGGAGAGGAAGGGTAGGGCGCGCTGATTTCCGAGCGTCGCGAGGATGCTGGGGTCGACCCGGCGTGCCGCGGACATATCGCCATTCGGCTTGGCCACCACGCAATCGCAGCGTTGCTGTAGTTGCCGGCAGCCGCCCGGGCCGCAGAAACGGGCAGCACCATTCAGCAGCACGACGGCGGTCGTACCATCCGGGCCGACGTAGAAATCGAAAGCGGTGCCACGCACGCCGATCGTGCCGGCGGGAGTCAGGATCTGGTAGGCCGAGGAATTGGAATTGCCGCTGACCCAGCGGAATGTGCCCTTTGCCGCCCTGATCGTCAGTTTCTTGACCGATTGGGAATCATCGAAGACATATTTGTCGATCACGACCGACGAACCCCAGCCGACCGCGAGCTTCGTGCCGTCACGAAACACGAATTGGCCAAGCCCCGATTGCGATGTCTTGATGCGTTCGTTGCGATGGACGCGGGTGTCGACCTCGATCGGCCCGCTCTGTCCCGTCACCTGTGTCTTGATGACGACGGCCTGGCCGACCGGCTCGGCGGCGAGCGCCGGCCATGCGCCGTTTAACGCGATGCAAAGCATCGCGACCGATACTGCGCGCCAACCCCACATGATACACGTACCCCCGGGAACAGGCGATTGTTAACATTTTAGCAATTGCTTGTCTTCTAACCCTCTTGGGTTAGGGCCGGGCCGGCGGCTAAGCGGAAATGCAGACGCTTGGGTCATCGGCCTGGAAGGGCATTCTCATCAGCGTGTCGAAAGCAAAGCTCTCGTGCGTCGCAAAAGAACCGTTGTGCCGCATTTGGATTTGCGATTTGTATGAGCGCGGAGAACAGGCCCTTTCCCGAAGGAGAAGAAGGCGGATGCGGAAATATTCGGTTTTTGCCGTGGCACGGGAGGCCCTTCGCGGCCACAAGGGCTGGGAGAAGCAGTGGACTTCGCCTGAGCCGCGCGCCGAATATGACGTCGTCATCATCGGCGCCGGTGGCCACGGGCTGGGTGCCGCCTATTATCTCGCCAAGGAGCACGGCATCACCAATGTGGCGGTGATCGAGAAGGGCTGGCTCGGCGGCGGCAATACCGGGCGCAACACCACCATCATCCGCTCGAACTATCTCTACGAAGAGAGCATGCACATCTACGAGCATTCGATGAAGCTCTGGGAGGGGCTTTCCCAGGAGCTCAACTACAATGTGATGTATTCGCCGCGCGGCGTAATGATGCTCTCGCACAATATTCACGACCAGCAGTCCTTCAAACGACATATCCATGCCAACCGGCTCTACGGCATCGACAATGAATGGCTGACGCCGGAGCAGGCGAAGGCCTATTGTCCGCCGCTCGATATCTCGGCCAGCGCGCGCTACCCGATCAACGGCGCAGCACTGCAGCGGCGCGGCGGCACGGCCAGGCACGACGCGGTTGCCTGGGGTTATGCACGGGCGGCCTCAGACCGCGGGGTGCACATCATCCAGAATTGCGAAGTGACCGGCATCCGGCGCGGTCCGGACGGACGGGTGACCGGGGTTGAGACCTCCCGCGGCTTCATCGGCGCCAGGAAGGTCGGCGTGTCGGCGGCCGGCCATACGACGACAGTCATGCAGATGGCCGGCGTGCGCGTGCCGCTGCAATCGAGCCCGCTGCAGGCGCTGGTTTCCGAGCCGCTGAAGCCGATCTTTCCCTGCGTCGTCATGTCGAACACGGTGCATGCCTATATCTCCCAGTCCGACAAGGGAGAGCTCGTCATCGGCGCCGGCACCGACCAATACAATTCCTATTCCCAGACGGGCGGGCTGCAGATCATCACCCATACGCTGGATGCCATCTGCGAGCTCTTCCCGATGTTCCGCCGCGTCAAGATGATGCGGCAATGGGGCGGCATCGTCGACAATACGCCGGATCGTTCGGCGATCCAGTCGAAGACGCCGGTTCCCGGGCTTTACGTCAATTGCGGCTGGGGCACCGGCGGCTTTAAGGCGACGCCGGGCTCGGCCAATCTCTTCGCCCATCTGATTGCTCGCGACGAGCCGCACAAATTCAATGCCGGGCTGACGCTGGAGCGCTTCCGCAGCGGCCGGCTGATCGACGAGGCGGCGGCGGCGGCGGTGGCGCACTGATGTGGACGGCGGCTCTCCTGACGATCGGGATCAGCGGCGCGGCAATGCCGGCCGGTGACGTCTTTCCCGGCGTCGGAGATTTCCGCCTGCAGAAGATCCACAGGGCTGCCGGCGAAAGCGAATGGCCCTTCGTTGCCGAGAGCGGCACGCTGCTTTGCGCGATGGTCCTGCGCCAACCAGCCGTCTATTTCGTGCCCGAGGTCGCCGGAACGCCGGGACGTGCCTTCGTGATCGACAACGATATCACCATGATGGCTTTTGCGAATATCGGCATGACCGGTGTGCTGGAGCCCTACGACAATTTCGAACAGCTTCTCAAGCGCCTCGTTCCCTATGTGACGATGGGAAAGCGCCTTTGCAATCAACCTCCCGGAACCAATGTTTCCGGATCGGAACTCTAAGACGGGTAACACATGCTGCTGATCTATTGCCCCTACTGTCAGGAAGAGCGCTCCGAGCTCGAATTTCGTGGCGCGGGTGACGCGCATATCGCGCGGCCCGCCGATATCGCCTCGATTTCGGACGAGGACTTCGAGTCCTATTTCTTTATCCGCGACAATCCGAAGGGGCTGATCTTCGAACGCTGGCGGCATATTCACGGCTGCGGGCGCTTCTTCAATGCGGCGCGCGATACGGTGACCGACAAGTTCATCGTGACCTACAAGGCGGGTGAACCGAAGCCTGAGATCGGTGCGGCGGTCCAGCAGCATGGGCCTGTCGAGACATATGAAGCCGTGGAAGGAGAGGCGCAATGAGCGGCGCGAACCGTATCGCCGGCAAGGGGCGCCTGACACCGGCCAGGACCGCGCGCTTCAGCTTCGACGGCAAGAGCTATACAGCGCTCGAAGGTGATACCGTGGCCTCGGCGCTGATCGCCAACGGCGTGCATCTTCTGGGACGTTCGTTCAAATATCACCGGGCCCGCGGTATTCTGTCGGCAGGGGCCGAGGAGCCGAACGCGCTGATCGACGTTTCCCGCGATGTGGCGCGCAAGCAGCCGAACGTGCGCGCCACCGTGCAGGAAGTCTTCGACGGCATGATCGTCAGCTCGCAGAACCGCTGGCCCTCGCTTGCCTTCGACATCGGCGCGGTCAACAATCTGATGTCGCCGTTCTTCGCCGCCGGTTTCTACTACAAGACCTTCATGTGGCCGCGCGCCGCCTGGAAACACGTCTACGAACCGCTCATCCGTCGCGCTGCCGGCCTCGGCGTCGCACCGACGGAGGAGGATCCTGACCATTATGCCAGCCGCTATGCCCATTGCGACGTGCTGGTGGTCGGCGCCGGTGTTGCCGGGCTCTCGGCGGCGCTGGCTGCGGCCGAGACCGGCGCGCAGGTGATCCTTTGCGACGAGCAGGCGGAAGCTGGCGGCGCGTTACGCTACGATCTCGGGGTAAGGATCGACGGACAGGACGGCAATAGCTGGGCACAGAAGGCTGTGGCGCGTCTGAAGGCGATGGACAATGTCGAAGTGCTGGTCCGCACGACCGCCTTCGGCTACTACAACCACAATTTCGTCGGTCTTGCCGAGCGCGTCACCGATCATATCGCCAAGCCTTCGCGCGATCTGCCGCGCGAGCGGCTTTGGCAGGTCCGGGCGAAGCGCGTGATCCTCGCCACCGGCGCGATCGAGCGGCACATGGTATTTCCGAACAACGACCGGCCGGGCATCATGCTCGCCTCGGCGGGGCGGATGTATCTCAATCATTACGGCGTTGCGGTCGGGACCAAGGTCGGCATCTACACGGCGCACGACTCGGCCTATGAGGCGGCCTTCGATCTGAAACGATCAGGTGTTTCGATCGCTGCCATCGTCGATAGCAGGCAGGCGCCGGGAGCGGCAGTGCTGGCAGAGGCGCGGGCGCTCGGCATCGATGTTCTGGCCGGCCAATCGGTCGTCAACACGTCGGGGCGACTGCGCATCTCGTCGATGACGGTGGCGCGCAACGGCGGCGGCTCGCCGCGCAAGATCGCGGTCGATGCGCTGCTGGTTTCGGCCGGCTGGACGCCGTCCGTCCATCTGTTCTCGCAGTCGCGCGGCAAAGTGGCCTTCGATGCAGAAAGCCAGCGTTTCCTGCCCGGCTCCTATGCGCAGGACTGCCTCTCGGTTGGCGCCTGCAACGGCACCGACGACCTGCAGCGAACGATCGAGGAATCGCTTGCCGCCGGCGAGCTGATGGCGCAGGCCACCGGCAGAAGCAGCGGCGAGAAGATCGCAATTTCGGCCGAGCAGGCCTATGAGTGGACGGGCGGCATGATCGGCGCTGCCGAAGGCGCCGGGCCGAAGACCAACGCCAAAGCCTTCATCGATTTCCAGCATGACGTCTGCGCCAAGGATATCCGCCTTGCCGTGCGCGAAGGCATGCATTCAATCGAGCATATCAAGCGCTTTACGACCAACGGCATGGCCTCGGACCAGGGCAAGCTGTCCAACATGCATGGCCTGGCGATTGCCGCTGAAATGCTCGGCAAGGAGATCCCGCAGGTCGGGCTCACCACTTTCCGTGCACCCTATACGCCGGTCACCTACGGTACGCTGATCGGCCATTCGCGCGGAGAGCTGTTCGATCCGACCCGGAAGACGCCGCTGCACGGTTGGGAAGAAGCCCATGGCGCGGTCTTCGAGGATGTCGGCAACTGGAAGCGTGCCTGGTTCTATCCGCAGGCCGGCGAGACCATGCACCAGGCGGTCGCTCGCGAATGCCGGACGGCACGCGAGGCGGCCGGTATCTTCGACGCCTCGACGCTCGGCAAGATCGAGGTGGTGGGGCCGGATGCTGCGGAATTCCTCAACCTCATCTACACCAATGCCTGGGATACGCTGAAGCCCGGCAAGGCCCGCTACGGCATCATGACCCGCGAGGATGGCTTCGTTTATGACGATGGCGTTGTCGGACGCCTGGCGGACGACCGCTTCCACGTCACGACGACGACCGGTGGCGCGCCGCGTGTTCTCCATCATATGGAAGATTACCTGCAGACGGAATTCCCGCATCTGAAGGTATGGCTGACCTCGGTGACCGAACAATGGGCTGTCATCGCCGTACAGGGGCCGAAGGCGCGCGAGATCGTCGCGCCGCTGGTCGAAGGGCTCGATCTTTCGAACGAGGCCTTCCCGCATATGAGCGTTGCCGAGTGCACGGTCTGCGGCGTGCCGGCGCGGCTCTTCCGCGTCTCCTTCACCGGTGAGACCGGCTTCGAAATCAATGTGCCGGCCGATTACGGCCAGTCGGTGCTCGAAGCGGTCTGGGCCAATGCCCAGCCGCTCGGCGCCTGCGTCTACGGTACGGAGACGATGCACGTTCTTCGCGCCGAGAAGGGCTACATCATCGTCGGGCAGGATACCGATGGGACGGTGACCCCCGATGACGCCGGACTTTCCTGGGCGGTTTCGAAGAAAAAGACGGATTTCGTCGGCATTCGCGGGCTGAAGCGGCCGGATCTCGTCAAGGACGGGCGCAAACAGCTCGTCGGCCTCGTCACCAAGGACCCGAAGCTGGTGCTCGAAGAAGGCGCGCAGATCGTCGCGAGCCCGAACGAGCCGAAGCCGATGACCATGCTCGGCCATGTCACATCAGCCTATTGGTCAGAAAATTGCGGCAGGTCGATCGCCTTCGCGCTCGTCGCCGGCGGCCGGGCGCGGATGGGCGAGACGCTCTATGTGCCGATGCCGGACCGGATGATCGCCGTCGAAGTGACGGATCTGGTATTCTTTGACAAGGAAGGGGGCCGCATCCATGGCTGATGTCGCAATTCGCAAACCGGCGCTTGCCGGACGTCTCGGCGGCTCCGCAGCGGTACGGCTGACGACCGCTCCCACTGCCAGCCGGGTGGCGCTGCGCGCGCCGGCGGAATCGCTTGCAGCAATTTCCTCTGCTCTCGGCCTGGCGCTGCCGGATGCCCCGAAGACATCCGGCCGGGCCGGCGCCCGATCGGCGCTCTGGATCGGGCCGGACGAGTGGCTGGTGATCGACGAAGCCGGCGCCGATCTGATGGCAGCACTTTCCGGCGCCGGCACGTTGCATTCGGCGACCGAGGTTTCCCACCGCAATGTCGCGATCATCGTCTCGGGACCGGGTGCTGAGGCAACGCTTTCGGCCGGTTGCCCGCAGGATCTGTCACTTTCTTCCTTTCCGGTCGGGGCCGCATCGCGCACGGTCTTCGGCAAGGCGGAGATCGTGCTTTTCCGTACGGAAGAAGACACGTTCCGGGTGGAGTGCTGGCGGTCGTTTTCGGATTATGTCTTCGGGCTGCTGAACGAGGCGGCTCATGACGCGGGGCACTGAGTCTCAGCAAATCGCGGGCGTGCGCTCATTCAAGGGGTAAGCGAATGCTGCACCATGCCTCCCTCGGCGTTTCCGACATCGAGCGGTCGGCGGCATTTTATGATGCTGCCCTTGCTGCGCTCGGTTATATCAGGGTCTGGGACGATATCAGGCCGGGGCAAACAGGGCAGGCAGTCGGCTACGGTCCTCCCGGCGGCGGGGACAAACTGGCGATCAAGCATCGCCCGGACGGTCAGCGTGCGCACGGGCCGGGTTTTCATCTGGCGTTTGCCGCGCCGAACCGCCAGGCGGTCGATCGGTTCTATGCGGCGGCAATCGCGCATGGAGGAAGCGACAATGGCCGTCCCGGCCTGCGGTCTCATTACGGTGAGCACTATTATGCGGCGTTCGTCATGGATCCCGACGGACACGCCCTCGAAGCTGTGTTCAATTCGGCCGAGTAACAAAAGCCGTTTTGCTCAGACGTCGTCGGGACGGTCCTTCGGGTCGAATTGGATGATGGTGATCCATTTTGCCGTCAGCGCCGGTTTCTTCTCGTTTTCGATCTCGATCGTAACGTCATAGGTGGTCATCAGCATGCCGGCGCCGCGGAAGCGGGCTTCGGAAAGCAGGAAGCGGCCGCGGACGCGGGCGCCGCTTTTCACCGGCGTCATGAAGCGGACGCGATCGAAGCCGTAGTTGATGCCGAGGGTCTGCTCGCGCACTTTCGGCAGGCAATTGTAGTTCATCGTCGACAGCAGAGACAGGGTCAGGAAGCCGTGGGCGATGGTGCCGCCGAACGGGCTCTCGGCCGCCGCGCGCTCAGGATCGACGTGGATGAACTGATGGTCGTCGGTCGCCGACGCGAAGGCGTCGATCATCGTCTGGTCGACGGTGACCCAATCCGAAAGGCCCGTTTCCATGCCGATCAATCCCCGCACGTCGGAGAGTGAAATTTCCGTGACCATGAATTCCTCGTGAAACAAGCCGCCGCGGCAAAGCCTTATCGTGCATTTGTGACGATTGCGACAAGGATTTGCGCGAGGGAGGGGAGGCGGTCAATTTTCTACGAAAAAGGCAATCGAGCGCGGCTCGACGGTTGCGCGGCCACCGGTTTTATTTGCTCCATCAGGGGTCAATTGGCGCCAGCCCGGTTCGCCCTCAGAAGGCAGCGTGAAAAATTGGCGGCTCCCCGAGCGATTGAAAAGCACGCCGAGCCGGGTCTGCCTGCCGCGAGAGGAGCGGTCACCGGTCGATAACAGCATGCCGAGGGTGGAAAGCGACGGCGTCTCCCATTCGGCAACGGTCATCGGCTCGCCGGAGAGCGAAATCCATTCGACATCGCCGTTTCCTGACAGGAAGTCCGTTTCGGAGAAGACGGTGAAGCGGCGACGCAACCCCGCAACGAAGGCGGTGTGGGCGATGAGATCCCCGTCCAACGCTTTCCAGTCCAGCCAGGTGATCTCGTTGTCCTGGCAATAGGCGTTGTTGTTGCCGTGCTGGCTGCGGCCGCCCTCGTCGCCCGCCGTCAGCATGATGCTGCCGCGGGTGGCAAAAAGCGTTGAGATCAGCGCCATCACATCGTCCCGGCGACGCTTCCGGATCGTCGGATAGACGGTTTCCCCCTCGACGCCGTTGTTCCAGGAGTGGTTCTCGTTATGGCCGTCGCGATTGTGTTCGCCGTTGGCGTCGTTGTGCTTTTCAGCATAGGAGACGAGATCGATCAGCGTGAAGCCGTCATGGGCGGCGAGGAAATTAACGCTGCGCGTCTCCTTGCCGTCGTTGCGGGAGAAGATGTCGGAGGAGCCTGCGAGTGCGGTTGCCAGCGCTCCGGTCTTCCAATCGTCGCCGCGCCAGTAGCAGCGCAGGTCGTCGCGAACCCGGTCGTTCCATTCAAGGAAGGGCGGCGGGAAATTGCCGAGCTGGTAACCACCCGGGCCGATATCCCAGGGTTCGGCAATCATGATCCGGTCGGCAAGCACATCGTCGGAGAGGATCGCGGCCAGTGTTCCGTCGCGTTCGAAGCCCGTCGCGGTGCGGCCAAGCACCGGGGCGAGATCGAAGCGAAAACCGTCGACGCCGGCGTTGAGCACGAAATGGCGCAGGCTGTCGATGACGAGGCGGCGAACCTCGGGATGATCGCAGGCGAGGGTGTTGCCGGTGCCTGTGTCGTTGACGAGTTCGCCCGGGCAATTCTGGGCGTGGCGATAATAATGCAGGTTGTCGAGGCCACGCAGCGACAGCGTCGCGCCGTAACGGTCGCTCTCGCCGGTATGGTTGAAGACGAGGTCGAGGATGACGGCGATGCCTTCGGCATGGAGGGCCGCGACCGTCTCGCGCAGCTCCGTCATGCCGCCGGGGACGAGCCGCGGATCGAGCGCCATGAAGGCGATGGGATTGTAGCCCCAGCCGTTGGTGAGGCCGAGCGGCGGCAAATGGCGTTCGTCGATCCAGGCAGTGATCGGCATCAGTTCGACGGCATCGACGCCGATCCGCTTCAGATGCGCGACGACGGAGGGATGGGCAAGGGCTGCGACCGTGCCGCGCTCAGCCTCCGGGACGTCGGGATGGAGCATGGTGAAGGGCCGTACCGCCACCTCGTAGATAAAGCCGCCCGGCTTGAACAGCGGTTTGCGGATCGCCGCTCGGGTATCGGTGGTGACGATCGCCTTCGGCATCAGATCCTGGCTGTCCTCGCCATAGATGCCGAGGCGGGGATCGTAGCGGAACGGCCTGTCGATCTCCTTGGCGTAGGGATCGATCAGCAGTTTGGAAGGATCGTACCAGAGGCCGTTATCGGGCGCATAGATACCGTCGGCGCGATAGCCGTAGCGCGCGCCCTCCTTCAGTCCGTCAACAAAGAGGCGATGGAAGTGGTTGCTGTCGCGCGCCATCGGCAGGCGCGCGAATTCCCTGTTGCCGTCATCCTCGAAGAGGCAGAGTTCGATCTGGGCGGCATGATGCGACCACACGGCAAATTCGACGCCGGTCTCGAAGACGATCGCGCCGGCTTGCGCCGAACTGTTCCCCCGCATGTTCCCCCCGGATCAGGTGATCACGGTTGGCGCATCGCGTCCCGTGCGTTCACGAATGTTGGCTATGCTTTCGGCGGCGGCGATCAGATCGGCGAGCGCTTCCTGCGTTTCGATGTTGTGGCGAGTCGAATCCGGCTCGTAGCGCTCGATATAGACACGCAAGGTTGCGCCAGACGTGCCGGTGCCGGACAGGCGGAAGACGACGCGGGAGCCGCCCTCGAAGAGCACACGGACACCTTGATGCTCGCTCACCGATTTGTCGATCGGATCGTGGTAGGCGAAGTCGTCGGCCTTCTCGACCTTCAGGCTGCCGAAGCTCTTGCCGGGCAGAGTGGGAAGCTGGCTGCGCAGATTGTCCACCAGGCCGTTCGCCGCATCGGTGTCGAGGCCTTCGTAATCATGGCGCGAATAATAATTGCGGCCGTAGGTCTGCCAGTGCTGGGTGACGATATCGGCGACGCTTTCGCCGCGCACGGCAAGAATGTTCAGCCATAGCAGCACGGCCCAGAGGCCATCCTTTTCACGGACGTGGCTGGAGCCCGTGCCGGAGCTTTCCTCACCGCAGATCGTCGCCATGCCGGCGTCGAGCAGGTTGCCGAAGAACTTCCAGCCGGTCGGCGTTTCATACATGCCGATGCCGCGCTTTTCGGCGACGCGGTCGGCAGCACCCGATGTCGGCATCGAACGGGCGATGCCGGCAAGGCCGCCGGAATAGCCGGGAGCGAGATTGGCGTTGGCGGCAAGGATCGCCAGGCTGTCGGAAGGCGTGACGAAGATGCCGCGGCCGATAATGAGGTTGCGGTCGCCGTCGCCGTCGGAAGCGGCGCCGAAATCGGGCGCGTCATCGCCCATCATCTCATCGAAGAGTTCCTTGCAGTGCACCGGGTTCGGGTCCGGATGATGGCCGCCGAAATCCGGCAGCGGCATGAAATTACGCACCGAACCTGAGGGAGCGCCGAGACGATTTTCGAAGATTTCCTTGGCATAGGGACCGGTGACGGCGCTCATCCCATCGAACGCAATGCGGAAGCCGAGGCTGATCAGATTGCGGATCGCACCGAAATCGAACAGCTCTTCCATCAGCGCGGCATAGTCCTCGACCGGGTCGATGACCGAGAGGATCGTGCCGCCGGGAAGCTCGTCCTTGCCGATGCGGTCGAGATTGACGTCGGCGAAATCGGCGATCTTGTAGCTGTCGATCGTCTTGGAGCGCGCATAGATCGCGTCGGTGATCTTTTCCGGCGCCGGGCCGCCATTGTTGATGTTGTATTTGATGCCGAAGTCTTCGGTCGGGCCGCCGGGATTGTGGCTGGCGGAGAGGATGATGCCGCCGAAAGCCTTGTATTTGCGGATGATGTGGGAAGCGGCCGGCGTCGACAGGATACCGCCCTTGCCGACCATGACCTTGCCGAAACCATTAGCCGCGGCCATCTTGACCGCCTTCTGGATAACTTCGCGATTGTAGTAGCGTCCGTCGCCGCCGATGACGAGGCACTTGCCCTGATAGCCTTCCAGCGAATCGAAGATCGACTGGATGAAGTTCTCCGCATAGTTCGGCTGCTGGAAGACCGGAACCTTCTTGCGCAGGCCCGACGTGCCGGGCTTCTGGTCCAGATAGGGCGTGGTGGGGACGGACTTGATCATTTTAGGTCACATGCCTTTCGAGACGAGGCTTGAATAGAGGGCAGCGTAGCGTTCGGCGCTCTTCTCCCAGGAGACATCCGATTTCATGCCCTGCTTTTGCAATTGGGTCCAGAGCTTTCGGTCCTGATAAAAATGCATCGCACGGCGGATTGCCTGTAGCATGCCTGTTTCTGTCACGGGGGCAAATTGTATGCCGGTTGCGACTTTTGCTGCAAGTGCGGCGTGATTGGCGTCGATCACGGTGTCGTTCAACCCGCCCGTGCGGGCGACGATCGGCACGCAGCCGTAACGCAGGCCGTAAAGCTGGGTCAGGCCGCAGGGTTCGAAGCGCGAGGGGATGATGATCGCATCGCAGCCGGCCTGCATCAGGTGCGACATCGGCTCGTTATAACCGATCGAAACGCCGATGCGGCCGGGGTGGCGGCTGGCGGAGGCGAGCAGCGCGCCTTCAAGGGCGGCTTCGCCGGAGCCGAGCACGACGAGCTTACCGCCCATGGCGACGATCTCATCGGCGACGTTGGCGACGATATCCATTCCCTTCTGCCAGGTGAGACGGCTGATGACGCAGAAGATCGGGGCGTCGTCATTGTCGAGACCGAAGAATTCGGCGATCGAGCGCCGGTTCTCCTCGCGGTTCTTCAGCGTCGTCTGGCCATAATGGGTGTGGACGACAGGATCGGTCGCCGGGTTCCAGATATCGGTGTCGATGCCGTTGACGATGCCGTGCAGATCGTCGACGCGGCTGGCGATGACGCCCTCGAGCCCCATGCCGAATTCCGACGTCAGGATCTCATCGGCATAGGTGGGGCTGACTGTCGTGATCGCATGCGCGGTCTTGAGGCCGCCCTTGAGGAAGCCGATAGTGCCATAATATTCGATGCTTTCGGTGGCGAAGGCATGGGCAGGCAGGCGCAGGCCGGGAAAGATCTCGGAACCGAACTGGCCCTGGAAGGCAATGTTGTGGATGGTCAGCACGCTCGGCAGTTCCGGCGTCGGGTAATAACGCATATAGACCGACGTCAGCGCCGCCTGCCAGTCGTGGGTGTGGACGAGATCCGGCCGCCAGCCGGGCAGCAGGCCGGCGGCGATCTCGGAGGCGGCGAGCGACAGAGCGGCGAACCGACGCCAGTTGTCGGGATAGTCTTTGCCGAGCGGATCGAGATAGGGCCCGCCCGGCCTGTCGTAATAGGCCGGCGCATCGAGGACGAGCAGATCGAGGCCCTCGTGCTGGACCTCGAGCACGGTCGCCCGCTCGCCGAGCAGGTCGGGGAATTCGAGCCTGACGACGGCGTCGCGAATGACCTTCATGACGGCAGGATAGCCGGGGAGAAGGGTCTTGGTCTCGACTCCGAAGGCTTTCAGAGCAATGGGCAGGGCGCCGGACACATCGGCCAGACCCCCTGTCTTGATCAAAGGGAAGACTTCGGACGAAACCGAAAGAACTTTCATAAGTCAGATATCCAGCTTGTCGATCATCGGTTGCGTGATCAGGCAGATGCCGCTTTCCGTCCGTCGGAAGCGCTTGGCATCGAGCTCGGGATCCTCGCCGACGACCAGGCCTTCCGGAATGACGACGCCATGGTCGATCACCACATTCTTGAGCTGTGCGCGTCGCCCGATCTTCACGTTCGGCAGGATGACTGCCCCTTCCATCTTGGAGAAGGAGTTGGCCCTGACACCTGTGAAGAGCAGGCTGTTGTTGAGCATGGCGCCCGAGATGATGCAGTCGCCTGACACAACGGAGGAGGTGGCCGAGCCGCGTCGATCCTCGTCGTCATGGACGAATTTCGCCGGCGGGGTGATCTCGGCATAGGTCCAGATCGGCCAGGACTTGTCGTAGATGTCGAGCTCCGGAACGATCGCCGTCAGGTCGATATTGGCCTGCCAATAGGCGTCGATCGTGCCGACGTCGCGCCAGTAGGGTTCGTGCTCGAAATCCGAACGGACGCAGGACTTGGCGAAGCGGTGGGCGACCGCCTTACCGTTCTTGACGATATAGGGGATGATGTCCTTGCCAAAGTCGCGGCTCGAGGTCGGGTCGGCGGCGTCGCGGCGCAGCGCATCGAGCAGGAACTTGGTGTGGAAGACGTAGATGCCCATCGAGGCGAGGGCGAAATCCGGCTTGTCGGGAATGGGCGGCGGATCGGCCGGTTTCTCGACGAAGGCGATGATCTCGTCCTTCTCGTTGACATGCATGACGCCGAAGCCGACCGCTTCCATGCGCGGCACTTCCAGGCAGCCGATAGTCACGTCGGCGCCGGAATCGACGTGCTGCTGCAGCATCCATTCATAGTCCATCTTGTAGACGTGATCGCCGGCAAGAATGACCATGTATTCGACGCCGTAATCCTGGATGATGTCGATGTTCTGATAGACGGCGTCGGCCGTGCCCTCATACCATTGCGTCTCGGAGACGCGCTGGCTGGCGGGCAGAATATCGAAGCTTTCGTTGCGCTCGGGGCGGAAGAAGTTCCAGCCGCGCTGCATGTGGCGGATCAGCGAATGCGCCTTGTATTGCGTGGCGACGCCGATGCGGCGGATGCCGGAATTCAGGGCGTTCGACAGGGCGAAATCGATGATGCGGGCCTTGCCGCCAAAATAGACGGCCGGCTTGGCACGCCGGTCGGTGAGTTCCTTGAGACGGCTTCCCCTACCGCCCGCCAGAACATAAGCCATTGCATCGCGGGCAAGTGGCTGAACGCGCTTTTCTACCATTTTCTCCTCCCACCAGTCACTAATTTTCAGGTTCAAGCATGATTGTCGCCAAGGGCGGCAAGGTAATCGAGCAGGTGATGTTGCCGCCGGCATCGACGGCCTGCACGCGCCCGCCATTGCCCTTGCCGCTGCCGCCGTAGATGTCGGCATCGGTATTCAAGATTTCCCGCCAGCGCCCTGCGGACGGCAGGCGGATCGAGTAATTCTCGCGATAGACAGGGGTGAAATTGGTGATGACGGCGACCGGCTTCTGGCCCGGCGCCTTGCGCAGCCAGGCAAAGACGGAATTCTGGTGGTCGTCGGCGACCAGCCATTCGAAACCTTCGCCCTCGCAGTCACGCTCATGCAGCGCCGGCTTGCTGCGATAGGTAAAATTAAGGTCGCGCACCAGGCGCCGCATGCCCTCGTGCATACGATATTGAAGCAGGTTCCAGTCGAGTGCCTTCTCTTCGCTCCACTCGCTCCACTGGGCGAATTCCTGGCCCATGAACAGCAGCTTCTTGCCGGGATAGCCCCACATATAGGCGTAGTAGGCCCGCAGATTAGCGAACTTCTGCCAGTCGTCGCCCGGCATCTTGGCGATCAGCGAGCCTTTTCCGTGCACAACCTCGTCATGCGAGAGCGGCAGCACGAAATTTTCCGAATAGGCGTAGAGCAGGCCGAAGGTGAGTTCGTTGTGATGGTGCCCGCGATAGATGGGATCGCGGCTCATGTAGCTCAGCGTGTCGTGCATGAAGCCCATGTTCCACTTGAAGCCGAAGCCGAGGCCACCTTCATGGACGGGTTGCGAGACTTTCGGCCAGGAGGTCGATTCCTCGGCGATGGTCATGACGTTGGAATTTTTGCCGTAGATGCGGATGTTGAGATCCTGCAGAAAACGGACCGCTTCGAGGTTTTCGTTGCCGCCATATTCGTTCGGGATCCATTCGCCGTGCTTGCGCGAATAATCGAGGTAGAGCATCGAGGCGACGGCATCGACACGCAGACCGTCGAGGTGGAATTTTTCGGCCCAGTAGAGCGCGTTGTTGACGAGATAGGAAACAACTTCGGTACGGCCGAAATTGTAGATCGCCGTGCTCCAGTCCGGGTGGAAGCCCTTGCGGGGGTCTTCGTGCTCGTAGAGTGCCGTGCCGTCGAACCAGCCGAGGCCGTGTTCGTCGGTCGGGAAATGCGCTGGCACCCAGTCGAGGATGACGCCGATGCCGACCTTGTGGCAGCCGTTGACGAAACGGGCAAAACCCTCCGGCTCGCCGAAACGAGCGGTCGGCGCGTAGAGGCCGGTCGTCTGGTAACCCCAGGAGGGGTCGTAGGGGTACTCGGTGATCGGCAGGAATTCGATATGGGTGAAGCCCATGTCGGCGCAATAGGGGATGAGGCTGGAGGCGAGCTCGTCCCAGGACAGCATCGTGCCGTCCTGCCGACGTTGCCAGGAGGCGGCATGCACCTCGTAGATCGAGATCGGCTGGCGGCGCTTGTCGGTCTCGCGCCAGTGCTTCAGATGGGCCTCGTCTTCCCACTCCTGCTCCAGCTCGGCGGCGGTGACCGAGGCGGTCTTCGGTCGCAGCTCGCTGCGGCGCGCAAAGGGATCTGCCTTCAGCGGCAGCAATACGCCGTCCTGGCCGCGGATCTCGAACTTGTAGGCAACGCCGACCGGTACGTCAGGGGCAAAGATTTCCCAGATGCCGCTATCGGCACGGAAGCGCATCACGTGGCGCCGGCCGTCCCAATTGTTGAAATCACCGACGACGGAGACGCGCTGTGCGTTCGGCGCCCAGACGGCGAAATGGATGCCCTGGGCGCCGTCATGCTTGATGAGGTGGGCGCCCATCTTGTCGAACAGGCGCAGGTGCGAACCCTGGCGGGCGAAATAATCGTCCATCGGTCCGAGCACCGGACCGAAGCTGTAGGGATCGGTGACTGCCCATTCGGCATCGCCGCGCCGGGCGCGGTAACGCACCGGCAGGAGTTTGGTGAGGGAAACCGGACCGGCGAAGACGCCATCGGCATGGAGCTGCTTCAGTTCGCCGATGACGCCGCCGTCGAGCGTCATGGCGGTCACCTCCTCCGCGCCCGGGATGAAGCACCGGGCGACGAAAGCGTCGCCCGCCTGGTGCACACCGAGGACGGCAAAGGGATTGGAATGCGAGCCGGCAAGGATTGCCGTGATTTCATCTGCCGAAATTTCCCAGGAAAGCTTTACTTCAGGGACGGTTTTCGGCGTTTTCATCCGGCTCTCCAGATTTCGTCTGCATATTGTCTGATCGTACGGTCGGAAGAGAACCAGCCCATCCGCGCCGTATTGTTGATCGTCTTGGTGTACCAGGCGGACTGGTTGGTCCAAATCTGGTCGACTTCGCGCTGGGCCTGGGCGTAGGCGTCGAAATCCGCCGCGACCATGAACCAGTCGTGCGAATAGATGCCGTCGATCAGCGACGTATAGCGGTTGCGGTCATCGGGCGAGAAGACGCCGGAGCCGATGGCGGCAAGCGCTTGGGCGAGTTCGCGCGATCCCTCGATGATGGCGCGCGGATTGTGGCCATCACTGCGGACTTTCGAGACCTCGTCGGCCTTGAGACCGAAGATGACGATGTTGTCCTCGCCGACATTGTCGCGCATCTCGACATTGGCGCCATCGAGCGTGCCAATCGTCAGTGCGCCATTGAGGCCGAACTTCATGTTGCCGGTGCCGGATGCTTCCATGCCGGCGGTCGAGATCTGCTCAGAGAGGTCGGCGGCCGGAACCATGACTTCGGCGAGCGAGACATTGTAGTTCGGGACGAAGACGATCTTCAGCAGGCCGCGTACCGACGGGTCGTTGTTGATCGTGCGGGAGACGTCGTTGATCAGCTTGATGATGAGCTTGGCATTGTAATAACTCGGCGCCGCCTTGCCGGCGAAGAGTTTCACGCGCGGCACCCAGTCGAGCTCGGGATGCGAGCGGATCTGGTCGTAGAGCGCGACGGCCTCGATGATATTCAGCAGCTGGCGCTTGTATTCGTGGATGCGCTTGATCTGGATGTCGAACATCGCCGACGGGTCGAGCTTCACGCCCATGCGGCTGGCGACGAGGTTGGAGAGTGCCACCTTGTTGGCGCGCTTTATCGCTGCGAATTTCTGCTGGAAAGCCGGATCGGAGGAATGCACGTCGAGCGCACGCAGCTTTTCGGCATCATCGAGGAATTCGTCGCCGATCGCTTCGCGGATCAGGCCGGTGAGGCCGGGATTGCACTGCTGCAGCCAGCGGCGCGGCGTGATGCCGTTGGTCTTGTTGTTGATGCGGTCGGGATAGAGCTTGTGCAGATCGGCGAAGACCGTGACCTTCATCAGGTCGGTGTGCAGGGCCGAGACGCCGTTGATCGAATGCGAGCCGACGAAAGCGAGGTTGCCCATGCGCACGCGGCGGTCGCCGCTTTCATCGATCAGCGAGATCGAGCGGATTTCCCCATCGGAGAAGTTCTTGCCCTTGCGAGCGTCGATCAGGATCTTGGCATTGATCGCATAGATGATCTGCATGTGGCGGGGCAGCAGACGTTCGAACAGCGGCACCGCCCAGCTTTCCAGCGCTTCGGGCAGCAGCGTGTGGTTGGTGTAGGAGAAGGTGCGGCGGGTGATGTCCCAGGCCTGGTCGAAATCCATCCCGTGTACGTCACAGAGCAGACGCACGAGTTCGGCGACCGAGACGGCGGGGTGAGTGTCGTTTAGCTGGATCGCCACCTTGTCCGGCAGCGAAGTGAAATCGTCATATTGCTGCAGGTGGCGGCGCAGGATGTCCTGCAGCGAGGCCGACGAGAAGAAGAATTCCTGGCGCAGGCGCAGTTCCTGGCCGGCCGGGGTGGCGTCGGCAGGATAGAGAACCCGGGTCAGGCTTTCAGCCTTGTTGCTTTCGCGGAGCGCCCCGATGTGATCGCCGGCGTTGAAGGCATCGAGCAGGATCGGATCGATCGGCTGCGCCGACCAGAGGCGCAGCGTGTTGACACGTTTGCCGCGCCAGCCGACGGCCGGCGTGTCGAAGGCGGCGGCGATGACGCGCTCTGCCGGTTTCCAGACGTAGCGCGGCTGGTCGTCATGGGTGGTGATGAATTCGACGGCGCCGCCGAAGCCGATTTCATAGGCGCTTTCGCGGCGCTCGAATTCCCAGGGATTGCCGTGGGCGAGCCAGTTTTCCGGCAGTTCCACCTGCCAGCCGTCGGCCAGCTGCTGGCGGAAGAGGCCGTGGACATAGCGGATGCCGTAGCCATAGGCCGGAACCTCGACCGTCGCCATGCTCTCCATGAAACAGGCAGCCAGTCGGCCGAGGCCGCCGTTGCCGAGTGCGGCATCCGGCTCCAGGCCGGCGATGACGTTGACGTCGACGCCGAGCGAGGCGAGCGCATCGCGCACCTCCTCCATCAGGCCGAGGTTCGAGATGGCGTCGCGCATCAGGCGGCCGATCAGGAATTCGAGAGAAAGATAATAGACGCGCTTGGCGCCGGTCGCATAAACCTCGCGGGTGGAAGCCATCCACTTGTCGATGATGCGGTCGCGCACCACCAGGATCGTCGCGGTCAGCCAGTCATGCGGCTTTGCCACCTTGGCATCCTTGCCGATGCGGTAGGTCAGACGTTCGATAATTTCTTCAGCGAGAATTTCCGGCCTTGAACTGCGAGGGGCGGGGGAGGGGATGATCGGCTTGGAAACAGTGTTCATCGTCAGGTCTCGCCAATTTTAATTTGGTTTCAGGATGTTATGCCTGATTCAATCAATTTGTCGCTTGCGCCGCCGACAGTTTATGCATCGTTACTAAGCACTTGCAACAAAGGATTTGGACAAACAAAAAATTTGCGAAAGCTTCATATTCAAGCGGGCCGA
>NZ_JACCEY010000009.1:0-226826 GCF_013591995.1 Rhizobium sp. WYCCWR 11146 | reverse complement strand
GCTCCGGTTTGTTCCGGAGCGGCTTTTTGTTCGGCTTTTCGCCGGGACCTATCGTCAGTTCGTCAGACGCGTCAGCTGTGCGGAAGCCTTCGCTCCGATCGCCTTGAAGGCGGCAAGCAGATCTTCCATCTTTTCCGCCTGGAAATAATGCGCGTCATCGGAAGCGCAATAATGCAGCAGTGCCTGTCCCCCCGCGGGCGCCATAAAGGCAATCGTATAGATTTCGATGCCTTTCGATTTCGCGTCGTCGCATGTCTTCTTCGTCGCGGTATCGTAGGAACGGCCGCCGCTGCTATCATTGTTATTGTCGCCGTCCGTCATGAAGACGATGTACTTCTTCGGTACCTGCCCGGTTTTCTGCTGGTGGGCGGCGTCTTCGGCGTCATTCCCTGCAGCGTTCTTAGCCGTCAGGGACGAATAGGACGTGTTCATTGCGCCACTGGAGTTCGTGCCGCCATCCGCTTGAAGCGCGTTGACATAGCTGGAGACACCTGCGGTTCCCCAAGCAAGACTGCTAGGCGTGTACTCCTTGATATCGTAGGATACCGCGCCTGTGCGTACGTATTCGGCATTGGGATCCGCGCTATTGAGCTGACCAAAAAGATTGCCGGCGGCGATCTTCAGCGCTTCTATCTTAGTGTAATAACGCGTACGCGTGCCGGTGCAGGTGTCGTAGATTGTCTTGCCCTTTTTGTTGAGGTGAGGGTTGCAGTTATACGTGTATGATTCCGTCGTGACGGTGGCGGTAGGGTCTCCCATCGACCCTGATTTATCGAGCGCGAGATACATCGAGATGGAGCCCTGGGTTTGCGAATGGCCGCTAACCGTCGTGCCCGACGTCGAAAGATGCTGCGTGCTGAAGCCGACCGCTTGCATGAGCGGATTGACGGTGAGATCGTAACTCGGTGAAACAGTTACCTGGTAGGATGTCGACTTTCCCGATGTCGTTGTCCGGACATCGACGCCTGTCGTGCTCTTGATATCGACGCTGCTCTGCATGTAATTCGCCATTTGCCCGGCGACGAAATCCCGCGCGAAGGCCTCGGCCTGCGAGGTTTGGATCGTGCCGTTTGCTAGGGCGGTCGCGGTTGCCAGCGCGGCCGAATCGGCGGCTTCCTGCAACTGCTGCTTCGAAAGCAATATATCGCCCACCTGGATCGCCATGCCGGCGGCACCAAAAAGGACGGGCAGTACGATCGCCGTCATTATACCGAAATTGCCGCCACGGTCGCCAAGCATGCGACGCAGGCAGGGATGCAAAAAGGAGGTGCTCATCATGTTCACCCGTATAGGAGGCCCTGTGAGGTGATTTACGCACGCTCCTCCTTTCCGCCGTCCTTACGGCGTCAATAGAATTTTAACGAATCGTCGGATTTTTCCAGTTTTGGGATTATTTCAGCGGGATCACGTCGACCGCCTGGACGGCGCGTTGGCCGCCATAGCTTTTCAATACGCCGATGACGGGAACGACGTCGGAATAGTCCCGGCCATAGGCGACGACGATGTGGTCGGTGCCGGCGGGGATGTCGTTGGTCGGGTCGAGCTCGATCCAGCCGTTCGTCTCACCGCACCAGATCCTGACCCAGGCATGCATGGCGTCTGCGCCTTCCAGCCGTTCCTTGCCGGGCGGCGGGATGGTGCGCAGGAAACCGGAGACGTAGCCGGCCGGAATGCCGAGGCTTCTAAGCGCGAGGATCATGATGTGGGTGAAATCCTGGCAGACGCCGCGCTTCAATCTGAACGCCTCGAGCGGCGTCGTGTCCACCGTCGTCGCGTCGGGGTCGTAGGTGAAATCCTTGTTGATGCGGGTACAGAGCGCATGGGCGATCTGCATCGCCGTCAGATCAGGTATGGCGCTGTTTCGCGCATAGTCGGCGATCTCGCGGGCTTGGGCCAGGCGCGGGCTTTCACCAAGGAAATGGTGCGGCGAATCCGGCGCCAGAGACCAGATGCCGGCGACCTCCTCCGGCAGGTCGGCAAGCAGCGGCGAGAAATCGGCGGCGATCGGCTGGCTTTCCACTTGCACGCGGGCTTGCATGCGAATGTCGAGCGTCTCGTGCGGCGCGCGCAGCATGAAGGAGGTGGTGGGATGATGGAAGAAATCGACGAAATGCGACTGCTCGTCCGGCGTCGGCGAGATGGTGATCGAGCCGGCGACCAGGCGCTGTCGATTGGTCAGCGACAGCGGCATCAGGCGCATGACGTGGCGGGCGCCGGAGGCCGGCACGTCATAGATGTAACCCATGCGGAGGGAGAGATCGTAGAGCATCGCCGTCACCCGAGATAGGTCTGGGCGAGCAGATCGGAAAGCTGCTCCAATTCGCGCTCGAGCCGTTGATAGACCTCGACCCCCATACCCTCCGGTGTCATCACCGCCAGGCCGGAATGGAGCCGCATCGCCTCGCGGTAGAAGGGCGACATCTGGCCGTTGATCAGGGCGTTCGGCAGTTGCTCGACCTCGTGGTGGATCTCGTTCACCTGGAAGAGGACCGAGCGGGGGTTCAGGGGGTCGAGCGCCAAGAGGTCGGTGACGGTCAGCCGCGCCGTGTTGACGTTGTAACGGCGACGGTGGGTCATGACGCTGTCGCCGATTTCGAGCAGCATGTCGAGCGCGCCGTCCGGCGCGTCCGGGCCGGACATATGGCCGAGCAGGCGCGTCATGTGCAGGCCGCGCTCGATATAGCGGCCGAGCGAGAGGAAGCGCCAGCCGGTGAAGCGATACATGTTCTCGTGCACGAGGCCGGCGAAGCCCGCAAGCTTGCGCAGAAGGATGGTCATCGCATGGCTGGCGTCGTCGCCGGCAGCGACGGTGACGTGGAAGCGGCGGGCAGTCTTGGCGAGATCGTTGAGTGCCAGCCAGCCGTCCGGCGAGAAACGGTCGCGGATGTTGCTCGCCGAATAAACGGCGCTGTCGATGTTACGCAGCAGTGTTTCCGGCACGGCCTCGGCGGTATCGATATCGACGGCTGTGAGATACTCGGAGACATCGGCGAGCAGCGGCTGGCTCGGATCGGCAGCTTCGGCGTAACGCGCATGCCAGGCGCGCAGGATGCGCAGCGCCCCTTCGGCACGTTCGATGTAACGGCCGAGCCAGAACAGATTGTCGGCTGCCCGGCTTGGCAGGCTGCCCGGCATGTTGCGGGTAAAGCTGCCCTCGGCCGGCAGCAGCGTGTGGCGCTCGACCGGCTTGTCGCTGACGATCCAGACGTCGGCGGCCGCTCCGCCCGACTGCATGGCGATCGCCGCGACATCGGCGCCGGAGCCGATGCGGGCAAAACCGCCGGGCATAATCTGCCAGCCGTCTGCCGTGCGGGCAGCGAAAACGCGCAGTGACATCGGCCGCGGCACGAGCTTGCCGTCCACCCAGGCGGGCGTCGTCGACAGCGTGACGACCTCCTGGCCGACCAGTTTCGGGCCGTCCGAACTCAGCCAGTCGGTGATGGAATCCTTGGCGGCCGCACGCAGCGAGGAGCCGAGTACGGACTCGCCGTTGTCATCGAAGAAGGGTGCCCGGGAATAGGCCGGGCCGATCACCATCTTCTCGATGTTCTTTGCGACGTGCTCGCGCTCTTCCTTCTGACCGCACCACCAGGTGGCGATCGAGGGCAATTGCAGATCCTCCCCCAGCAGACGGTGACAGATGGTCGGCATGAAGGCCAGAAGCGCCCGGGTTTCGAGAACGCCGGTGCCGAGCGCATTGACGATGGTGACGCTTTCGGCGCGCAGCGCTTCCACCAGGCCGGGCGTGCCGATATGCGAATTCTGGTTCAGCTCCAGCGGGTCGGCAAAGGCCGAATCGAGACGGCGCCAGAGCACGCCGATCGGCTTCAGGCCGGCGACTGTGCGTACCATGACGCGGCCCTTGACGACGGTCAGGTCCTCGCCCTCGAGCAGCATGAGACCGAGATAGCGGGCAATGTAGGCGTGCTCGTAGTAGGTCTCGTTGGCGGGGCCTGGCGTCAGCACGGCGATGCGGTCATCGCCCGAATGTTTCATGCCCTGAAGTGCGTCGCGGAAGGCGCCGAAGAAGGAGGCGAGGCGGTGGACCGGGGTTTCGGCGTAGATATCCGAGAAGGCCCGGGTCGTCGCGACGCGGCTTTCCAGCGCGAAACCGGCGCCTGACGGCGCCTGCGTCCTGTCGGCCAGCACCCACCAGTTGCCGTCAGGTCCGCGGCCGATCTCGAAGGCGCAGAAATGCAGATAGTGCCCGGAGCCTGGCCGGATGCCGGCGAGCGGGCGCTGGAATTCGGGATTGGCGGCCATCAGCGCCGGCGGCAGCACTCCTTCCTCCACCAGCCGGTTGTCGCCGTAGATATCGGCAACGATCGCCTCCAGCAGGTCGGCGCGCTGGACGAGGCCTGCCGACAGCGTCTTCCATTCGCGCTCGTCGATCAGCACCGGGATATGCGAAATCGGCCAGGCGCGTTCGCCGGTGCCCTTGCTGCCATAGGCGCGGTAGAAGACGCCGGCATCGCGCAGGTAGCGGTCGGCGCGGGCAAAACGCTCAGTGAGATCCTTTTCCGGCATTGCGCTCAGATGCGAGAGAAAACGCTGCCAGACCGGGCGGACCGCGCCTTTGTTGTCGACCATCTCGTCAGCGGTGCCAGGAAGCGGCGCATAGTCGAAGGCCACACCCTTGCCGATGCGGTCCTCTGCCTCTCCCCTGCGCTCCGCTGCCGGCCTCTTACCCATCAAAACTGAAACCCTAACCCCCCGGCCCTAACCTTCGGCCTTAAATTCCGGCGGGCCGCCGCAGATCCAGCGTCAGCGGGAATTCAAGCGAACCCGTCTCGACGCGCGGAATGTATCCGCCCGCCGTATGCCCCCACGGCTCGAAGCGGGTGAGTCGTCTTGCTTCCGCCTCGTTACCGTTGACCGGGAAAGTGTCATAGGTCCGGCCACCCGGATGGGCAACATGATAGATGCAGCCGCCGATCGAACGCTTCGACCATGTATCATAAATGTCGAAAGTCAAAGGCGTGTTGATCGGCAGGACGGGATGCAGACCGGAGGACGGTTGCCACGCCTTGTAACGGACGCCGGCGACCGACACGCCGGCGGTGCCGGTCGGCGTTAGCGGCAGGGTGCGGCCATTGCAGGTGACGGTGTAACGCGCGGTATTGCTGGTTTCGAGCCGCACCTGAAGGCGTTCGACGGAGCTGTCGACGTAGCGGGCGGTGCCGCCCGGCGCGCCTTCCTCGCCCATGACGTGCCATGGCTCCAGCGCCTGGCGCAGTTCCAGCTTCGAGCCCTCGTATTCGACTTCGCCGCAGAAGGGGAAGCGGAATTCGAGCTGGGCCTTGAACCATTCCGGGCTGACGTCGAAGCCGTTTTGGCGAAGGTCGGCAAGCACGTCGAGGAAGTCGGCCCAGACGAAATGCGGCAGCATGAAACGGTCGTGCAGGGTCGTGCCCCAGCGGACGAATTTGCCGTCGACCGGGTTGACCCAGAAGCGGGCGATCAGCGCGCGCACCAGCAATTGCTGGGCAAGCGACATGCGCGCATTCGGCGGCATCTCGAAGCCGCGGAACTCGATGAGGCCGAGCCGTCCGGTCGGGCCGTCCGGCGAGAACAGCTTGTCGATGCAGATCTCGGCGCGGTGGGTGTTGCCGGTGACGTCGGTCAAAAGGTTGCGGAACAGGCGGTCGACGAGCCAGGGCAGCGGCTGCTGGCCACGGCCGGGGGCGCCGACCTGCGCCATGGCGATCTCCAGCTCGTAGAGGGTGTCGTGACGAGCCTCGTCGATGCGCGGCGCCTGGCTGGTGGGGCCGATGAACATGCCGGAGAAGAGGTAGGAGAGCGAGGGATGGCGCTGCCAGTGGAGGATCACGCTCTTCAAGAGATCGGGACGGCGCAGGAAGGGGCTGTTGTTCGGATTGGCCGCGCCTACGACGACATGGTTGCCGCCGCCGGTGCCGGTATGGCGACCGTCGATCATGAACTTGTCGGCGCCGAGCCGGGTGGCGCGCGCCTCCTCGTAGATCGCCGTTGTGATGTCGACGCAGTCCTTCCAGTTCGAGGCCGGATGAATGTTGACCTCGATGACACCGGGATCCGGGGCGACGCGGATGACGTTGATGCGCTCGTCCTGCGGCGGCGGGTAACCTTCGATATGGACGGGAAGCTTGAGCTCGGCGGCAGCGTTTTCGGCAGCGGCGATCAGCTCGAGATAATCCTCGATGCGCTCGACCGGTGGCATGAAGACGCAGAGCCTGCCGTCGCGCGGCTCGACCGACATGGCGGTGCGCACGGCACCGCGGAGCTCGCCGAGCGTCTGTTCGATCCGGCCGCGATTGCTCTCGTCGGCATGGAAGGAGGCTTCCGGCATGGCCCGGCCGGCCGGTACGAAGACATCAGGCAGCGGTTCGCGCGGGATCGTCGGATCGGCCGGGTGGATATAGGGATAACGCGCCGGGGGAACATAGGGCAGCGTGCCGAGCGGCAGGCGGTAACCGATCGGACTGTCGCCCGGGACGAGGAAGATCTTGCCGCGGCGGGTGCGCCATTTCTCGCTGACCCAGACTCGGCTTTCCGCCGCCTTGGCATTCCATGCCTGGACCGGAAGGATGTAACCGGTCGCGGTCGTGAGGCCGCGGGCGAAGACGCGGGCGATGCGGTTGCGTTCCTCAGGATCTTTCAGCTTCGAATTCGCCGGATCGACATTTTCGGGAAGGTTGCCTTCCTTGATGATCCAGTCGGCCGGATCTTCATAGGCCGGCTGCACCATGTCAGGCTTGATCGCCAGTTCCTTAGCGATCGCCGTCAGGAGCTTTTCGGCATCCTCGGCGGTGACGCCGGTATCCTTGCCTTCGGCGGCGACCAGATCGAGGTTCTGCCAGACCGGCTTGCCGTCGCGGCGCCAGTAGAGCGAGAAGGTCCAGCGCGGCAGACTTTCGCCCGGATACCATTTGCCCTGGCCGTAATGCAGGAAACCGCCGGGCGCGAAGCGTTCTTGCAGCTTGCGGATCAGGACGTCGGCCTTTTCGCGCTTGGTCGGGCCGACGGCGGCGGTGTTCCACTCCTCGGACTGGAAATCGTCGATCGAAACGAAGGTCGGTTCGCCGCCCATCGTCAGATGCACGTCCTCGGCTTCGAGGACACGATCGACTTTTTCGCCGAGTTCGTTGAGCTCCTCCCAGCTTTCATCGGAGAAGGGCTTGGTGATGCGCGGGTGCTCGGCGACGCGCGAAACCTTCATGTCGAAGGCGAATTCGGTTTCGGCCTCGCCGAAATAACCGCCGGAAATCGGAGCGGCGTTGCGATAATGCGGCGTGGCGGCAAGCGGGATGTGGCTTTCGCCGGTCAGCAGGCCAGAAGTCGGATCGAGGCCGACCCAGCCGGCGCCAGGCAGATAGACCTCGGCCCAGGCGTGCAGGTCGGTGAAATCGACTTCGGTGCCGGAGGGACCGTCAAGCGCCTTCAGGTCCGGCGTCAGCTGAATGAGGTAGCCGGAGACGAAGCGGGCGGCGAGGCCGAGATGGCGAAGGATCTGGACGAGCAGCCAGCTGGTGTCGCGGCAGGAACCCTTGGCGCTTTCCAGCGTCTCCTCCGGCGTCTGCACGCCGGTTTCCATGCGGATGACATAGCCGATCTGCCGCTGCAAGCGGGCATTCAGGCCGACGATCATATCGACCGTCGGCTGGTCGGGCGACCAGTCGAGCGTCGGCAGCAGCGCCTTGAGGCGCGGACCGGCCGGCTCCGGCGTCATGTAGATCGACAGATCCTCCTGGATCGTTTCAGGGTATCCGAAGGGCCACTTGGTTGCCTCTTCCTCGACGAAGAAGTCGAAGGGATTGTAGACCGTCATGTCGGCGACGAGATCGACCTCGATCTTGAACTCGGTCACCGGATCCGGAAAGACGTAGCGGGCAAGGTAATTGCCATAAGGGTCTTGCTGCAGATTGACGAAATGGTTGGAGGGCGTGACCTTCAGCGAGTGGCTGAGCACCCGTGTCTTCGAATGCGAGGCAGGTTTCAGCCGGATGATCTGTGGGCCGAGGCGGACCGGCTTGTCATAGGTGTAATGCGTCAGATGATAGATGCTGGCTTTGATCGACATATTTCTCTTTTTATCCGGCTCGCATCGTCGTGCGGCTTGCTGTTCCCGAAAATCAGTGTGTGCAATGCAGCGAAAGAAAGCAAGGCGGAAAGGTCGACGGCTTTTACGCTGCCTTGGCAAAGGTGACGGCCGCCTTCAGGCCTTTGCCATCCGCGCCCGGCTCCAGCGTCAGGTCGGCGTTGAAAAGATTGGCGATTTCTTCGACGATCGGCAGACCGAGACCGGCACCGGGCGCACCGGACTCATTGCCGCGCGAAAAGCGCCGGCGCACCGCCTCCAGCTTCTCGGGCGGAATGCCGGGACCGTTGTCCTCGACTTCGAGGCGGATCGTCTCTGACGCGGCGATGATACGGACGGTGACCTCAGCTCCCTTGCCGGCATAGGCGATGGCATTGCCGGCAAGGTTGCGCAGCATTTCGCCGATCAGCAGCGGCTCGGCGCGGACCATCGCCGGGCTCTCGCCCTCGAAGCCGAGATCGATGCCGGCGACGGCGGCCGTCGGGATCTGCTCGCCGGTGATTTCCTGGGCGATGGCGGCGAGATCGATGGCGGAAGCGGTCAGCGCCTCCTTGGCGGTGGCAGCGTCGATCTTGGCCATCAGCAGAAGCTGGGCAAGGATGCGCTCGGCATGCGCTACCGCCTGGTCGCCCTTCAGTGCCGCCGCCTGCGCCTCATCGAGCGAGCCGGCCCGGGCGGAAAGGGCGAGCTGGGTGCGGATGATCGCAAGCGGGGTGCGCAGCTGATGGCTGGCATTGCCGGTGAAATGGCGGAGCGCATCCAGCGCCGATTGCAGGCGGACCATGAAGGAATTCACCGTGTCGACCAGCGGCTCGACCTCGCTCGGCACGGTCTGCTTGATCGGATGCAGGTCATCAGGGCTGCGTTCGCCGATGGCGTCGCCGAGCTTGTAGAGCGGGCGAAGAGCCACCGTGACCGAGATCCAGACGATGACGGCCGCGCCCGCGATCATGAAGGCGAGACGGAGTGCGGATCGGACGAGGATCGCCTGCGCCAACTGCCGGCGGGCGATGGTGGTTTCGGCGACCGTCACCACGAAGGGCACCGAGCGGATGCCCGTCGAGGCAGAGCGTTCGAGTGTAGCGATGCGGATCGGTTCGCCGCGGAAGCTATCGTCGGCGAAGGCGGCGGCATCGCCCGGCGTCTTCTTGAGGACAGGCAGGGACTGGTAGCCGGTGATGAATTGGCCCGGCGGGCCGTCGACGCGGTAGAAGACGCGATCCTGCGCGGCCGAGGTCAGCATCTCCAGTGCGACATAGGGGATATCGACCTGCAGCGTGCCGTCCTCGGCGACGACGACGCGTTCGGCGATCGCCAGCGCGGAACCGGCGAGCACGCGGTCGGAGACGATATTGGAGGTCTGGACCGCCTCGCGATAGGTGTCGGCGAGTGCCAGCGTGCCGATGACGGCGGTGGAGACGAGCAACCAGAAGAGCAGCCGGCGCCTGAGGGAATAGGCGGCTTTCATGAGGCCTCGGGCAGCTTGTCGAGATAATAGCCGATGCCGCGGGCGGTCTTGACGGTCAGGCCGTGCGGCGACAGGCGCTTACGCAGGCGGCTTACATATTGCTCGATGGCGTTTGCGGAAATGTCGTCGTCGAAGGCCGTCAGCGATTGAATGATCGCCTCCTTTGCGACGACCTTGCCGGCCCGCATGAAGAGGATTTCGAGCAGGCCGAGTTCGCGGGCGGGAATATCGAGCGGCGTGGCGCCTGATGAAAAGGTGCGGGAATTGAGATCGAAGGAGATGCCGCCGAAGCCGACTGTCGCCGAGCGCAGCCCGGCCTGGCGGCGCAGCAGCACGCGCACGCGGGCCTCGAATTCGGCGATATCGAAAGGCTTGATCAGATAATCGTCAGCGCCGAGATCGAGCCCCTTCACCCGCTCTTCCGGTGTGCCGCGCGCGGTCAGGATGAGGACGGCCGCCTGGTTCTGCCGGGCGCGCATGGCGCGCAGCACGTCGAGACCGTCCATCTCCGGCAGGTTGAGGTCGAGGATCACCAGATCGAAATTTTCGGCTGCGATGACCGCATTGGCAGACGCCCCATCATGGACGACATCGACGGCATGGCCCGTGCCGCGCAAGATCGCCGACAGGCCGTCTGCCAGCGCGATATTGTCTTCGGTGAGCAGGATGCGCACGGATGTTTCCCCTGTTTTTCAAGGGAGATTACAGAGATGAAGCAGGGATGTCACAGCGATTTTCAAGCTTACAGCGCCGCGCGTCCTTCAGACGCGCAAAGGACGCTGTAATACTTTGAATCTATGCATCGTGCTTTCCGAAAATCGATTCCGATTTTCGGGCCGAGGCGCCAGTGAACGCCCGGGGAAAGGTTCGACCTCAGCTCCCGGTCCTTTCGATCCGCTCGCGCTGCATCATTGCGGCGGTGAGCAGCTTCCGGAAGCGGGGATCGTCGCGGATGTTGTCGAGGTCGGAATCATTGTCGAACCATTTGATATGGTAGACGGAGCTGTTCGGCAGCAGCTTCTCCAGCAGATCGATCGCCTGGTCGACGTCGCCGAGGACGGAGTAGACGCAGGCGAGATTATACTGCGCGACGATGTCGTCGGGATCGATGGCGATCGCACGGGCCGCCCAGTCGCGTGCCCTTGCCGCGTCGCCGAGATGGGCAAGCGCCAGCGCGCCGCGATGGGCGGGGCCTGAATTTTCCGGGTTGACGTTCAAGGCCCGTTCGGCGCGCAGCAGGCCGAGGCGCGCCCAGTTTTCCGTATCCAGCACCCGGCGGAGCGAGCGGTAGGCCGACATCAGATGGATCGGCGAGACGTAGTCATCAGGGCGGATTGCGGCGGCGCGGGTGAAATATTGCACGGATTCGGCGAAGTTGCCGTGCATGAAGAAGAACCGGGCATAGTGGAAATTCGCCTCGAAGAGGTTCGGGTCGAGCGCCAAGGCACGTTCGAAGGCTGCCGCCGCCCTGTCGTCATAGCCGCTCTGATGCAGGGCGAGACCATGGGAGGCGTGGGCTTCGGGAAGGTCAGGATCAAGCGCCAGGGCGCGGGCGCTCATCTCGAGGATGCGCCTCAGCGGCACGTCGTCAGGCGCCCAGTCGCGGATCGCCGCGTCGCAATCGGCGATGCCGGCATAGGCGCGGGCATAATCCGGATCGAGCTCCACCGCCTTGCAGAACATGCGCCTTGCGAGCTGCAGATAGGATTTGGTCCAGGTGTGGGAGAGCTGGCGGCCCCTGAGATAATAGGTATAGGCCTCGACATTGGCGGTCGGCTCAGTCGCGATCGCCTTCTTCTCTTCTGGCAGCAGGCGCACCTTCAACTGGCCGACGATCGCATGGGTGATCTCGTCCTGGATGGCGAAGATGTCGGTCATGTCGCGGTCGTAACGCTCGGCCCAGAGATGGTCGCCATTGGCGGTGTCGATCAGCTGGCCGGAAATGCGCACGCGATTGCCGACGATGCGCACGCTTCCCTCGAGCACGTAGCGTACGCCAAGCTCCTGGGCGAGCCGCTTCACCTTTACCGATATGCCCTTGTAGGTGAAGATCGTATTGCGCGGCACGACGTGCAGGCTGGAGATCTTGGAGAGATCGGTGATGATGTCTTCGGTGATGCCGTCGGAGAAATAATCCTGATCAGCATCGCCGCTCATATTGGTGAAGGGCAGCACTGCGATGAAGCAGGTGTTGCGGTTCTGCGCGACCAATCTGGCGGAGGAAGGCGGCGCCAAGCTGACGGTATAGACCTGAACGGGCTGCCTGATGTTCTTCAGCATATGTTCGCCGATGAATTCGAAGCCGAGATTGAGGCGCGAACCGACCTGGTCGCGCACCGAGGCCGACACGGCGATGCCGCCCGGCGCTGCGATGCGCTCGAGCCTGGCTGCGAGATTGACCCCGTCTCCGAATATGTCACCGTTCTCGACCACGACGTCGCCGAGATTGATGCCGATACGGAATTCGACGCGCTCGTCCTTGGGCACGTTCTCGTTACGCGCTGCCATGCTGCGCTGGATTTCGGCGGCGCAGGCGACCGCATTCACCACGCTCTGGAATTCGGCAAGGATGCCGTCGCCGGTGAGTTTGACGATCCGGCCCTTGTAGTCCGAAATACGAATGTCGACCAGCTCGCAGCGATGGCGGTTCAGCGCCTGCAACGTGCCGGATTCATCGATGCCCATCAGTCGGCTGTAGCCGACGACGTCTGCAGCAAGAATAGCGCTCAGTCGTCGTTCCATGACCCCTCCCATGGATCTTCCCAGTTTAGTCTAGCTTTTTATAGAGTTTTTGTCGCGTAGAGTCGTCCCCCGAATAATAAATTCGGGCGGCCTCGACGTTTTTAACGCGGCAGCGCGACCATATAACGTCGTCGATCTTCATCAATACTCTAAACGGGTGAAGGACGGAGCCAATCCCTAATCCTTTGTGAGGAAAAGACAATTCACATCGGAGAAAAATGGAATGTTCTGCTTGGGCCGACACTTTCTGAATCGACATCATAAAACCGATCGCCCACCGATTTAAGGCTTGAGCCGGACCCAGGACATAGCTTGGAAGACGAATCGCCAGGCTATCCAACGCGGTATGGAATGTGATTCGCGGCTGCTTGGGAGATTGCCGTGAGGCCAGCGAAGGGTATTGTGGCGACGGTTTCAAGCGCAACGAGGGTTGGAATGACAGGTTCGGCCCGGAATTTTCTGGAGTTTCATGACATTCCGGAGGCCGGGCTTCGGTCGATCATCGGTCGCGCCGGTGAGCTTGCCAAAGCCTGGGATGAGCGTGCGATGCCGCAGAGCCTTGCGGGCAAACGCGTCGCGCTGATTGTCGATGACGGCGGCTGGCGTAATACCACCGCCTTCGATCTCGGCATCCAGGCGATGGGCGGTATCTGCGCGCATGTGCCGATCGGCTTCAATGCCAGGGAGGAAACCGGCGATATCCAGGGTTATCTCGGCAACTGGTTCGACATGCTGGTGATCCGCACCAGGGAGCTCGCGACATTGAAGGCGGTGGCGGCAGCCTCGCCGGTGCCTGTCATCAATGCGCGGACACGCTCCAACCATCCCTGCGAGACGCTCGGCGACCTTGCCTATATCAAGAGCCGGCGCGGTTCGATCGACGGATTGAAGGTCGTTGGCGTGGCGGCGGACACAAATATCCTCCGCTCCTGGGCCGAAGCGTCGATCGCATTGCCGATCGAGGTGGTGCAGGTCTATCCCGAACGCTGGCACATCAGCGACGCCGCGTTGCTCAATGGACGCTTCCGCGTGAGCACCGATATGGGCGAGCTATCGAATGCCGACGTCGTCATTACCGATTCATGGCCGGGCGATGCCGCCTCGGACGCGCTCGCCGGCTACCGGATCGGGGCCGATGTGCTCGATCGTTGCGGAGGATGCGATCTTTCTGCCGTGCCCGCCGGTTATGCGCGGCCAGGAGGTGACGGCGGAGGCGATGGAACACCCGCTCTGCCGGAGCCGCGCCGCCAAGGCCTTTCTGCTGCATGCGCAGAATGCCCTGATGGAGTGGGTCGCTGCCTAGTCCCGCGCCCTTGCTCCTCTGGGCGCGCTCAGGCATTGTTGCTGCATGAGGAGAGTTTTCATCTTGCTGCTGGCGTTCTGGCCGGGCTTTGCGCTTGCCGATCAGGCCTTCTATCCGGCGAAGTCGGGCAATGCCGATGCGCCAGTGCTGACGGTTTACTCCTCGCTCGACGAGCCTCTGGCGCAGCCGATGATCCGGGGTTTCCAGGACGCCAATCCCGATATCGCAGTCAAATATGAGGATATGCTGACCGGCGACATCTACGACCGGATCGTCCGGGAGACGGATGCCGGCAAGAAGACGGCGGATTTCGCCTTCTCCTCGGCGATGGACCTGCAGGTGAAGCTTTCCAACGACGGATATGCACAGGTCAGCAACCTGCCGATGAGTGCTGCATGGCCGAAATGGGCGAACTGGCGCAACACCGCCTATGCGCTCACCTTCGAGCCGGCGGTGTTCGTCTATCACAAGCCGAGCTTTGCGCATGAGCCGGTGCCGAGTTCGCGGGCTGAATTCGTCGACTATCTGAAGCGCAAGGGCAACGAGGTCTATGGGCGGATCGGCACCTACGACATCGAGCGTTCCGGCGTCGGCTTTCTTTTCATGGCGCGCGACCAGGAGCAGTTCGGCGATATCTGGTCGGTGATCGGGGCGATGGGGGCTGCCGGCGTCAAGCTTTATTCGACGAGTTCGGCGATCCTCGAACGCGTTGCCGACGGGCGCTTCGTGCTCGGCTACAATATTCTCGGCTCCTATGCGGCCGATTGGGCCTCGCGCTATCCCGATGTCGGCATCGTGCTGCCGAAGGATTATACCGTGGTGATGTCGCGGATCGGGCTGGTGCCGCAGGCCGCCGCCGAGCCGGAGCTTGGTCGGCGTTACCTCACCTTCTTCATGTCGAGGGAAGGGCAGACGATCATGGCGCGCGAGCTGCAGATCCCGGCCGTCAGCCCCGAGGTGGCAGGAGAGAATACCGCCAATACGCTGCAGGAACTGCTCGGCGCCCAACTGCGACCGGTGCCGGTCAGCCCCGGGCTGATGGTCTATCTCGACCAGGTGAAACGGGCGCGGCTGATTGCGCACTGGAATGAGGTTCTGCGGACGCAGTGAAGGCGTCAGCTTTCAGCCGGTTCACCCTCCTTGCAGAGCTTTGGATCGCTCCGCCTGTAGCTCTCGCCAGATGAGGCTCGCGGCCATACTTCGTGGCCGCTGGAAGTACTGGTCATCCGGCAGCGAAGAACCGGGATTTAGATCCGCGCCTGCCAATTACGGCAAAAAAGTGTCCTGTCCTTCTGGATATCTTGCCGATGTCAGCTAAATGACAGGTTGTTGTGGTCGCTTTGGCTACTTCTTCTCCGTGGAGGCGGAGAGCTGAAGCCTTGGGAGGTATTCCGCTCGTCATTCAGGACGCTTGCGTCCGCTGGCCGGCCATTCCTCCCGATTCCCAGAGAACAGCAGGCGGTTTGCTCAGCCGCCGACGGAGGACACATCGTGAAGCATACGTTCATCGCAACCCTTCTTGCAGCGACCATCGCGCTGCCGGCCTATGCGGCCGATTACACCATCATCGCGCCGGCCGCTCCCGGCGGCGGCTGGGACCAGACGGCCCGTTCGCTGCAGACCGCGCTGCAGCAGGAGAAGATCTCCGGCAACGTGCAGGTCCAGAACGTCCCGGGCGCCGGCGGCACCATCGGCCTTGCGCAATTCAGCAGCCAGGCTGCCGGCAACCCGAATTCGCTGATCGTCGGCGGCTATGTCATGGTCGGCGCGATCCTCACCAACAAGTCGCCGGTGACGCTCAAGGATGTCACGCCGATCGCCCGCCTGACCGGCGAGTATGAGGCTGTCGTCGTTCCTGCCGCGTCCGAGATCAAGACCATGGCCGATCTGGTCGCGGCTCTGAAGAAGGATCCGGGTGCGGTTTCCTGGGGCGGCGGCTCTGCCGGCGGCACCGACCACATCGCCGTCGGCCTGATCGCCAAGGCTTCCGGCGTCGATCCGACGAAGATCAACTATGTCGCCTTCTCCGGCGGCGGTGAAGCGCTCGCCGCTATTCTCGGCGGCCAGGTCACGGCCGGCGTCTCGAGCTATAGCGAGTTCGAATCGCAGGTGAAGTCAGGCACGCTCCGTCTTCTCGCCGTATCCAGCGAAAAGCGTATCGACGGTGTCGATGCCCCGACACTGAAGGAAGCCGGCACCGACGTCATCATCCAGAACTGGCGCATGGTTGCTGCTGCCCCCGGCCTGTCGGCAGAGCAGGTGGCAGCCGTCACCGCCGATTTCGAGAAGCTGCACAGCTCCGCCACCTGGCAGGAAACGCTGAAGACCAAGGGCTGGGCCGACACCTATCTGTCCGGCGATGCCTTCAAGGCGCAGCTCGAAAAGGATGTCTCGGCCACTGAAGGCATTCTCAAAGACATCGGACTTGTTCAATGAGCGAGGATAACGCCTCCTCGGCAACCGAACGCCGCCCTGATTGGGCGGCGTTCATCATTGCCGTTTTCCTCTTCGCCATCGCCGGCGTGATGGCCTGGGATGCGTCGCATCTGAAAACGATTGCGCAGTACGACCGCATCGGTCCGGCGACAGTGCCTCAAGTGGTGGCGTTCGGCCTCTTCTGTCTCGGGATCTGGACCGCCTTCGAAGCCTGGCGCGGCGATTTTCCCGAACGTGACCGGCAGGAAGTCGCACCCGTCATCTGGATCGTCGCCGGTCTTGCCGGCCAGATGCTGCTTTTGCGCGTCGCCGGCTTCTCGATTGCGACAGGCGTGCTGTTTGCGCTGACGGCACGCGGCTTCGGCAAACGCAAGCTCTGGATCTCGCTGCCACTTGGCATCGTCTTCAGCTTCGTCGTCTGGGCGATCTTCTCGCAGCTGCTGCAGCTGACACTGCCGGCCGGCCCGCTCGAACATCTGTTCTTCTGACCGCGCGGGACGCGCTGTCAGCTCTTTTGATTTTGCGCGGCGCCCGGTTGCGAAACGCACGGCCGGAAATGCCGCTTGGGACACCAAGATGAGCACATTCGAATTCCTATGGCAGGGTATCCTGGTTGCGATGCAGCCGATGAACCTGATTTATGCGATGGTCGGCGTGACGCTCGGCACCGCCGTCGGCGTGCTTCCCGGCATCGGCCCGGCTCTCACCGTGGCGCTGCTGCTGCCCGTCACCTACAAGCTCGATCCGGGCGGCTCGCTGATCATGTTCGCCGGCATCTATTACGGCGGTATGTATGGCGGTTCGACGACCTCGATCCTGCTCAACACGCCAGGCGAAAGCGCCTCGATCGTCACCGCACTCGAGGGTAACAAGATGGCGCGCGCCGGACGCGGCGGACCGGCGCTGGCGACAGCGGCGATCGGCTCCTTCGTCGCCGGCCTGATCGCCACGCTCGGGCTTGCCTTCATCGCGCCTTACATCGTCAAGCTGGCGCTGGTCTTCGGGCCGCGCGAGTATTTCGCGCTGATGGTGCTTGCCTTCGTCACCGTTTCATCGGCCTTCGGCGATTCGGCATTAAGGGGTCTGACCTCGCTGTTCATCGGCTTTGCGCTCGCCATGGTCGGCATCGATCAGCAGACCGGGCAGGCCAGGCTTTCCTTCGGCATTCCCGACCTGCTCGACGGTATCGAGGTGACGACGCTGGCCGTGGCGATGTTTGCGATCGGCGAGACGCTTTATATCGCGGCGCAGGGCAACCGGATCGCCGAGAAGGTCGAGGCGGTCAAGGGTTCGCTCTGGATGAACGCGGAGGACTGGTCACGCTCGTGGAAGCCGTGGCTGCGCGGCACGCTGATCGGTTTCCCGATCGGCGCGATGCCGGCGGGCGGCGCCGAAATCGGCACGTTCCTCTCCTATGCGACCGAAAAGCGGCTGGCGAAAAACCCGGAAGAGTTCGGCCATGGCGCGATTGAAGGCGTAGCCGGTCCCGAGGCGGCGAACAACGCATCTGCCGCCGGCACGCTGGTGCCGCTTCTGACGCTCGGCCTGCCGACGACGGCAACGGCGGCGATCATGCTTGCCGGCTTCCAGCAATACGGGCTGCAGCCGGGGCCGCTGCTGTTTGCCACCAATCCGCAGCTCGTCTGGGGGCTGATCGCCAGCCTGCTCATCGCCAATGCGATGCTCTTGGTGCTGAACCTGCCGATGATCGGGCTCTGGGTGCGGCTGCTGACCGTTCCGAAGCCGTGGCTCTATGCCGGCATTCTGCTGTTTGCGACGCTCGGGACGATCGGCGCCAATCCGTCGGTGTTCGAGCTCGGCATGCTGCTCGCCTTCGGTCTGCTCGGCTATGTGATGCGGCTCTTCGGCTATCCGATCGCGCCTGCCGTGGTCGGCCTGATCCTCGGGCCGCTTGCCGAACAGCAGCTGCGCCGGGCGCTGGCGATCAGCCAGGGCGACGTCACGACGCTGGTGATGTCGCCAATCGCGGCAGGCCTGCTTATCGTTGCAGCGGCCGCCTTCCTCATCCCGCTGATCCTGCGGTTGCGCGGCAGGGGACAGGTGCTCTCGCAGCTGGCGGCAAACGAAGACTAAAAGAAAAAGACGACCCACCCCCTCCCTCGAGGTCGGCCATGGAGACATGCGCCGGCCTCCTGTTTTTGCATGGCTGAGGTGATTTTCTGAGCATTGTGGAGGTCTATGCGCGATGCCATCTATGAATAGTCAATCATAGAGCAAGAGGAAAAGGACAATGTCCGCACTTCGCAATTCAGTCCGTACTGGCTTCTTTGGCCGCGCATTCGCCGTCCTTGGTGCAGCAAACGCCGTCAGCGCTGCTGTCGAAGCCGGCCGCCGCCCGCGTGCCAATGACCTCACCACACTCGGTATCGACCCAGCCTCCTTCGGTCAGGTCTCCCGCTAAGACCTTCAAGCCATGCATGAATGAATTAGCCCGCAACCGGATGGTCGCGGGCTTTATTTTTAGCTGCATGGGCGTCGCGCACTGCGGCTTCTTACATCGTCAGGCGCGAAGCTCCTCCTGCCGGGCGCCGTGATCCTCCACCCTTTCGCGTCTGTTGTGGCGGATGGACGACCAGAGGGACAGGCCGATCAAGGCCGCGCCGCCGAGCCCGGTGATAACCTCGGGGATATGCACCAGGGTCTGCGCATACATGATCACCGAGAGGATCAGGATGGCGTAGAAGGCGCCATGCTCGAGATAGCGGTATTCGGCAAGCGTTCCCTTCTCCACCAGCATGATCGTCATCGAGCGCACGTACATGGCGCCGATGCCGAGGCCGATCGCGATGACGAAGAGGTTCTGCGTCAGCGCGAAGGCGCCGATGACGCCGTCGAAGGAAAAGCTTGCATCCAGCACCTCCAGATAGATGAAGGCGCCTAGACCGCCCTTGGCGGCGGCACTCATCGTCTTTTGCGAGGCATCGAGCAGCCCGCCGACCACCTCGACCGCGAGGAAGGTGAGCAGGCCGTAGAGGGCGCAGTTGACGAAGACGGTCGCTTCCTCCCCGCCGATCAGCCAGGAGAAAACCAGCATCAGCGCCAGCACGACGGCGATTTCGATACCCTTGATGGCGGCCGAACGCGCCATCACCCTTTCCAGGCCGGGAAGCCAGTGGATTTCCTTCTTGTAGTCAAAGAAGTAGTTGAGGCCGACCATCATCAGGAAAGTGCCGCCGAAGGCTGCGATCGGCAGATGCGCGTCGTTCATGATACGGGCATATTCGGCCGGCTCGCGTGCGGCAAGCACCAGAGCATCCCAAGGGCCGATCTGTGCCGCGATCGCGACGATTGCCAGCGGGAAGACGATGCGCATGCCGAAGACGGCGATGATGATGCCCCAGGTAAGGAAGCGCTGCTGCCAGACCGGCGTCATCTCCTTCAGCTTGTTGGCGTTGACGATGGCATTATCGAAGGAGAGCGAGATCTCCAGCACCGCAAGCACCGTGCAGATGAAGAAGACGGTCGCCATGCCGCCGATCGTACCGGTCGTCTGCCAGCCGAGCACTGCGCCGAGAACGAGGCCGAGGGCAGTTACGATGAAAGCCCAGCGGAAATAGCTGAGCGAGGATTGGGTCACGGGTTGATTCATGGCCGCACCTCGCGGCCGCAAATCGTGTTGAAGAGGGTCGATTTAGTGGAAAAACGCGGCACGCCACAACGGGCACGCGGGTCAGGCATGGTGAGCTTGTTCATCGATGAAAAATCCGCCGGCTAAGCTGCAGGCGGTACCGACATCACGAGAGCGCCGTAAAACTCTCGCCAGAGGGGCCCGGCACCAAAGTTCCCCGTCAGCCGATGTCTGGAAGGCTGCGGGATAGGCACTAGGTAATGAACTTCGCGGGCCAGTCAAGGTCGGTCGTCACACTGCGATTGGGTGATTTTTTTGGAACCATCCTGATGCCCGCCCGTTAGGCCTTGGTTGAGCTTAAAAAAAGGAGGCCGATGATGCACACTTCGACCCATCTTCCCGATAAACGCACGGAGGCGTCCGACCGCATGAAGCGGGCGAAGCCGAACCGCATGCAGAAGGCGCAGGTGCTGCCGCCGCATCACGTCGACCTGACGCTGACGCCCGGCGTCTACCACGACATTCACGTCCCGGCCCATGTTACCGGCGCCGATCTTTCCAAGGGTGGCCCCGACATCAAGGGCAATGCAGAGACCAAGAAATAACGGGCATTCCGGAAGTCTCCGGCGCTGACGGTAGATTTGAAACAGGGTGAAAAACATATGACGATCAACTTTGTGCCCCGCGAGATCTTCATCCGGCACGAAAATGAATGGCAGGCCATACGCGAGGCGGCGGACGAGCGCGTCGATATCGGCAAACGCCAGAAGCCGCTCTTCGCCATCGGCGGCACGGCTTCGGTTGGGAAAAGCGATCCTTCGGCAACACGCGCTGAATGACCGACAGACAATGACGCCGACAACACTAGCGCCCGGCATGATACCGGGCGCTCTGTTTTTCTATTTGTGTTCATCGCGATCGACACGCTGTCCGGAATTAAAGCCGAATCGTTGTTCGAGTTTACCGAAGGCGAAGAGTACGCAGATGGCGACGATCGTCGTGAAGAAAGCGATCGGCCAATAGCCGAAGCCCATGGCGAGGCCGATGGCGCCGGAGAGCCACATGCCGGCGCCCGTCGTCAGCCCTTGCACCCGACCTCTTGCAAAGACGATCATGCCGGCGGCAAGAAAGGCGACGCCGGCGGTCACGGCCTCGATGACACGTAGCGGATCGATGCGCACCTGCTCGTCATCGGTAAAACCCGGCATGTGCACTGCCTCGATCGAGATGATGGCGAAGAGGGCAGCGGCAAGACTGATCAGAATATGGGTGCGGAAGCCTGCCGGGCGGTCGCGGGCCTCACGCTCGAAGCCGATCAGCCCGCCGAAGACGATGGCGCCGAAGAGGCGGGCGAAAATGACGGGATAGTGGATACGCGACTCCGGTATTATGTCGGCGATAATAAGATCCATGGATTTTTCCCCCAGAAAGATGGAATTTTTCGCTGGCTAACGTCTGAGCGCGGAATTTGTTCAGCTTTTTCCCCGCTGCGTTTCGGTAGTGCCGTTAGCCTTTCCGGTGCGCGCCGGCGTGTTCATGTCATTTTAGGGAAAGTTTGGCGAACCAGGCACCATCCTGTCGCCGCGCCAACCTTTCGGAAAGGATTGGGCAGCGATAATCCCGGCCTCACGGGAATCGGACAGATGGCCAAGACAGCGACACGCGGCCGCCGCAAGGCGCCGGCGAGAGGAAAGAGCAAAGCGCGCAGCAGCGGTGGCGGATTGCTGCCCTGGGCGGTGATCGGCATTGCCGCGATCGGCGGCATCGTCGCCCACGACCATTGGAAGAGCATCCAGCCGATGCTTGCAAGACCATCGACGCCGATCACACGGGACACGGCGGAGCCGAGGCCTGTCGTCAGGAAGGACGCGCCGCCGAAGCAGGTAGCGCTTGCCGCACCCACGCCGAAAGTCGCAGTACCGCAGCCGCTGCCGCCGGCCGCGATCCCGACGCCGATGATCCAGCCGATAAAGGCAGTGCAGCCGCCGGCTTCCGATGCCGTTTCGCAAACCGGGACAGTCGCCTTCGGCTATTGCGGGCAGGGCGCCCATATCAATTGTGTCGGCGACGGTGGCGTCTTCTGGTACAAGGGCGAGAAGATCGTGATTGCCGACATGGCAAGCCCGGTGGTCGACCAGGCGCGCTGTGACGGCGAGCGCCGGGTGGCCTTTGCCGCCAAGTCGCGGCTGCTGGCGCTTCTGAACGCCGGACCCTTCACCATGAATGCGGCGGGCAAGGCCGAGCCCTCTGGCGCGCCGCGCGTCGTCTCGCGCGACGGGCGCTCTTTCGGCGCGCAACTGATCAATGAGGGCCTGGCACGCAAGCCAGGGGCCGCCGGCAGTGCCTGGTGCGCTTGAGGGCGGCTACTTACCCTTCTTCACCAGCTTGCCGCCAGTGCGGAAGCTGCCGGTGAAGGAGGAGTCCTTGCTTTCGGCGGTGCATTCGACCGCGATCGGCTTGCCGGCATAGGGATTGCCGAAAGTGCAGAAGCCGGCGACCTTGACCTCTCCGGTCATCTTGTTGCCGACACCCGTGGTGACGAGGCTGAGCGGCAGGCGGGCATTGCCATTGGAGGCAGGCTTGATGCCGCTGCCGTCGCCCTGGAAGCCCAGCGCCTTGCCATCCGAGGTGAAGATGAAGGTCACCACGCCATTGGCCAGCGTGACGCTGGCAAGCTCGTTCTTGCAGCCCTTGGTGGCGTCGAATTTGGCGACGACCAGCTTGGCGCATTTGCCGGAAAGCGTAATGACGCCGGGCGCACCAGGAAAGGTCTCTAAGGGCGCGGCCGGCGCGGCAGAGGCCGGCAAGGCGAGGACGGCGGAAAAAAGGGCGGCAGCGGCAAGCGCGTATAACTTCATTTCGATCTCAAACCCCATGTCGTGGCCCCATGTCGTAGCGAGGCGAATCACTACCTCACCCTCGGTTCGCCATGGCATGGCTCTGTGTCCGAATTTGGCGCCGTTATTGCTGAGGCGCAAAAATTTTGTCGGCCACCGGGCTCGCTCGGCGATCGGCGGCAGATGAATGAAAAGTTGGTTGAGCTTGCTGGTTACAAGGTCCGGCAATGACACAGGCTGCCGGACATCGGCAACGAACCGATGTGAAACGACAGTGGCAAGGCACTCATCGAGTGTGCCGTCTTGGACGCACGTCCGGTCAAGGGGAATGGGCCCAGGCAGGGAAGTCCAGGCCCATTCTTTCCCGATCGGAGGTCAGTCAGATCAGGAATTTGTAGCTGCCGGTCCAGAGCATAATGCCGAAAAGTGTGAACGGTTTTCGGATGACATCCTGTTCTAGCCGGCAGCCTTTTATCAGAACGCGCGCTGCAGGCGGAAGAAGCCCGAGGTAACGTCGCTAGCATTGTCCGGATCGAGGTACTGAACCGAAATCTTGGTGGAGAGGTTGTCGACGATCTGGTAATCAACCGTCAGACCGACCTTCCAGGCATCATTGTCGTCGTTGAACTCGCCAGCAGTGATGCCGTAGTTGTTGTAGTACTGAACAGCCGGGGTGATCTTCAGCTTGTCAGTCGCCTTGATGGCGTATTCAGCAGCAACAGCCCATTCAGCCTTGTTGTAGTAGGCGTTGGGGTTGCTTGCGTAGACAACTGCGAGGCCGAGCGTGCCCGGACCGACAGCAACCGTACCCATGGCGCGGACGGCGCCTTCTTCGTTGTCGGTGTCGTAACCGGCAGTGATCTGGTAGCTGAATGCACCAGCCTTGCCGCCGAGACCGACTGCAACGCCAACGTTGTTGGCGGTTTCGCCGTCATAGAACGGGCTGTCTTCCAGCTCATCAACGCTGATGCCAGCGTAGAAAGCGTCGGTTTCGTACTGATAACGGATGGAGTTATGCAGCGTTACCGGAGAACCGATATCGTCCGTTTCGCCGGAGAGACCATCGTCCCACCAGCTGTAGAACAGACCAGCGCGGAAGCCGGCGATGTCGATGTAGGCGGAGTCGAGAATGGCCTTCTGAGCCGAAGCGTTGTCAGCATTGAACTGCATGACGATAACGCCGGTCAGCGGACCATATTCGGTGTCGCTCTTGGCTGTGAACTGAACCTGACCACGCGTACGGGCGTCCCAGTCCGAGTCGTTAGCGACAGAACCACCGCCGCCGGCGCCGATCGAGCTGGCGTTCGGAGCAACGTCAACCTGGAAACGGATGTAACCGTTGATCTTGAGGCAGGTTTCGGTGCCCGGGATGTAGAAGTAGCCGGTGCCGTAGGCGTCGCAGACGCGAACGTATTCAACCGGTTCCGGCTCGGCAGCAACGATAGCGTCAGCAGCCTGAGCGCCGGATACTGCTGCAAGTGCTGCAGCGGAGCCGAGAAGAAGGCTCTTAATGTTCATGGAATAACCTCCAGTTCAGATGCAGAAGGATGAAGACCGTTGCCATCGGCAGTCCCTACGTATCTTCAACCCGTGTGAGCGAAGCGGCGCCTTTTGACCCGGTGCCTGCCTCGCCGCGGTAGTTACACGGCGGCATGTTGCGTCGCAATAACGATGTCGATCATGACAGCAGGGCTGGGCTGCTATGTTGCTGAAATAACACGCGTTTTGTCACAAACTCGTCATCCGGCCGTCACAAAACCGGCGGCTCTGGATGCTTGACCAACGAGGGGCTGAAACTTGAATACGCTAATGCAAGTGACGAGCGCGTGAGCATGTTCTCATATGCGATCGCGCCGTCGCTGCAATCAGTACGAATCGGACAAAGCCCAACGACCACTATCGTTTGCCAAGACATGCCGATGTCGGGCCACAGGTTCGAACTGGCAGTGATCGGTGGCTGACGATACGTCGCCTCGACGAGAAGCGGCGAAGGTCTGGCACGCACTTTTGCTGGAATTGCTCTATTTGCCCTTTTACCAGCTTGCCGGCCGTCGCTCGGGCGTCAAAACGGGGAGAGCAAGCGTCTCGCTAGGGATTTTTGAAGTCGTCCCAGAGGATCGCTACCCCAGCCGCGAGGATCGTGATCGGGATCAGCCAAAGCTTGATGCTGATGGGTTCGACGACATGAAACTGCATATAACTGAAACCGAGGAGGCCAGCCCCAACCAGGGCGAGGCCGAGGATTAAGGATATCGCTTTCCGTGTCCGCGTCCTTTGCGTCATACGTCCCCCGTGTGGGGCCATCCCACAGCCATTGAAACCCCGGCCCGGATCATGGTCGCGGACCAATCACGTGCAAGCCCTCGCTCCGCAAAGTGTTGGATCTGAAGCGCGTGCCAGGCTCAGGAATCAGAAAATCCCCAAGGCGGGGATTTATCAACGATGTCAGGGAGATCGGATGGTGGGCGTGACAGGGATTGAACCTGTGACCCCTACGATGTCAACGTAGTGCTCTCCCGCTGAGCTACACGCCCATCCGATGGCGGCGCATAGATCACAAAACCTTCGGAGCCGTCAATAGGCTTTTTTCAGTTTTGTGACGCGCCGTCCTGCAAGCCTTACGCGGCAAGCATCTTGTTGACCTCGTCGACGAGATCGCGCAGGTGGAAAGGCTTGGAAAGGACCTTGGCATCCTTCGGCGCTTTCGAATCGGGGTTCAGCGCCACGGCGGCAAAACCGGTGATGAACATCACCTTCAGGTCGGGGTCGAGCTCGGTGGCGCGGCGCGCCAGCTCGATGCCGTCCATCTCGGGCATGACGATATCGGTCAGCAACAAGGAAAACGGCTCCTCGCGCAGCCGGTCATAGGCGCTGGCGCCATTGTCATAGGAAAGGACCTTGTAGCCGGCCTTTTCGAGCGCTTTCACCAGGAAGCGGCGCATGTCGTTGTCGTCTTCGGCGAGAAGTATCTTCTGAGTCATCAATCCAGACCGCGATCCATAGGTTTTTGGTGGGCTGCCAGCCGTTTACACTAGTCTTTACCCGGTAAACAACCGGTGAATTGCCTGTGCGTGACCGCCATCCCGTCTACATAGTATGGACTTGCGGCCGGGCAACTGGCAACATGGGCCAAGCAGTCAGTTCATGACATGGTAAAGAGGGCCGAAAGTGCCGGAAATACGCGAATACGAGCTTTTTGAGGTTCATGAGCCCGTGTCGCAGACCATTCCCTTCGTCTACAACTCCCCCCATAGCGGCCGCATTTATCCACCGGAATTTATCGCTCAGTCGAGGCTGGAGGGCATCGCCATCCGCCGTTCCGAGGATCACTATGTCGACGAGCTCTTCGGCTCGGCCGTCGCACTCGGCGCGCCGCTGCTGGCGGCCAACTTCCCGCGCGCCTATCTCGACGTCAATCGCGAGCCTTACGAGCTCGATCCGCGGATGTTCGACGGGTTGCTGCCGCCCTATGCCAATGTCAATTCGCTCAGGGTCGCCGGCGGGCTCGGCACCATTCCGCGCATCGTCGCCGAGAACATGGAGATCTATGCGCGGCGCCTGCCGGTCCAGGAGGGGCTCGATCGCGTCGAGGCGGTCTACAAGCCCTATCATGCGGCGCTTCGCCGGCTGATCGCGCGAACGCATGTGCAGTTCGGCTTCGGCGTGCTGATCGACTGCCACTCAATGCCTGGCAATGTGCGCGTTGCCGGCAGCACTGCACGACCTGATTTCATCATTGGTGATCGCTACGGCACCAGCGCTTCGGCGGAACTTTCGCGCGCGGCCATCGCCATCCTCGAGGAAATGGGCTTTGCGGCGATCCGCAACAAGCCCTATGCCGGCGGCTTCATCACCGAACATTACGGCCGGCCTTCGCGCGGCCTGCATGCGCTGCAGATCGAGGTGAACCGAGCGATCTATGTCGATGAAGTGACGCTGGAGAAACGCGAGGATTTCGCCGCAGTGGCCGACGCCGTCACGGACTTCATGCAGCAGATGGCGGAATATGTCGAGAAATTTGCCGGCGACCGGGCGCTGGCCGCCGAATAGATCTCTTTTTCGATGTTGCTGACGTCTGGCCTTCGTTTTCCGGCCAAAAAAAACCGCGCTTGTGAGCGCGGCTAAGTCTAGGGAGGAAACACCCAAGGAGGGTATTTACAGTCAGAAGACTGTATGAAGACGCTACTATTGCATTGCACAAATGTCAAGCAATATATTGCGCTGCGATATCTTTGTGCAGTTAGAGCCAAATTGCCTGCTGCATTTGCATTCCCGTTGCTTTTCGCTATGAAAAGCGCCATTCCCGCCAGCCAAACGGATCCAACATGTTTCCTGACCGTTCGTTCTTCAATCGCCTGGCGGAGGCTGCTCGAGCCGAAACGCTGCCGCGCTTCCGCTCCGGCCTCGATGTCACGAACAAGCTTTCCTCCGGTTTCGATCCGGTGACGGAGGGCGACCGGGCGGCCGAACTCGCCATCCGGGCGCTGATCGAGGAGAGTTTCCCCGGCCACGGCATTCTCGGCGAGGAACACGGCAATGTCGGGCTCGACCGCGAATATGTTTGGGTGATCGATCCGATCGACGGCACGCGCGCCTTCATATCGGGTGTGCCGGTATGGGGAACGCTGATCGGCCTGCAGAAGGCGGGCCGGGCGATCATGGGCATGATCGAACAACCCTTTACCGGCGAGCGTTATTTCGCCGACCAGAACGGCTCGATCTATACCGGGCCGGAGGGCGAGCGGCGTCTGGCGACGCGCCAGTGCGATGCGCTTTCGAACGCCATCCTGTTCACCACCTCGCCGCATCTCTTTGCCGGCGAGGAGATGGAGAAATACCGCGAGATCGAGAGCCAGGTGCGGCTCTTCCGCTACGGCTGCGACTGCTATGCCTATGCGCTGCTTGCCGCCGGTCATGTCGATCTCGTCGTCGAAAACAGCCTGAAGCCTTATGATGTCGGCGGCATCATTCCCGTCATCGAGGGGGCGGGCGGCATCATCACCACCTGGGACGGCGGACGGCCGGAAAACGGCGGCTCGATCATCGCTGCCGGCAGCCGCGCAGTCTACGAACAGGCAATCGCCATCCTGCAGCGCTAACCCCGACCGGCCGCGCTGATCCCGGTCAGCAACGCTGACCCCCCGTCAATAACGCTAATGCGTCTCACGTGCCGAGGGCTGCGACGTCCTGGTTTTCTTCGGCATCGCTGCCGGGAATGAAGGCGTGGAAGGCCGCAAGGGCGGCGGCGCGATAGATATCGCGCTCCTGGAAGATCTCGTGACGGGCGCCGTTGATCGGCACCAGCTGGCCGGCGCGGAAATAACGCGAAAGCCGCTCCTGCGCCGTGTAGGGCACGACACCGTCACGCGTCGGGGCGATGACGATGGTCGGGATGGTGATCGAGAAGAGATGGTAGGGTGAGGTGACCCGGTCCATCGTGCGAAAAGCCTCGATCAGCCAGCGGGCCGTCGGCGGCCCGAGCGTCAATTCCGGATAGGCCTTCATCATTGCGACATTGCGCTCGAAGCGGTGTTCGTCCGAGGTCAGCGGGTTGTCGCTGAAGTTCGGCTCCTTCAGTTTCGAGGTCAGCGGCAGGAAGCCGAGGCCGACGGCGGTCAGCGTGCCGGCGAGAGCGCGGATGACGCGGGGCGAGGCCGACTGGCCCGTCAGGCCGATGAAGGGCGCCGACAGCACCATGCGATCGATACGGGTGGTGAGATAAGGGGCGGCCGAGAGTGCGATCAGGCCGCCGGTGGAATGCGCGAGCAGATAGAAGGGCAGGCGGGTATCCGGCAGCACCACCTTTTCCAGGAAGGTATCGAGATCACGCTCGTAATCGGCAAAGCGGCGGATGTGGCCGTGGTTGCTGCGTTTCATCAGCCGTGATGAACCGCCCTGGCCGCGCAGGTCGAAGGTCGCGACCCAGAGACCCTTGGCCGTGAGGTCGCGGATCGTCTCGAAATATTTCTCGATATATTCGTTTCGGCCGTGCAGGATGACGACGGTACCTTTGGCAATCTGGCCACTCGAGCGGAAGACGGCGTAACGCAGCTGCTGGCCGTCATGGGTTTCGAAGAACCCCTCCGTGCGGTTTTCCGGGGCGGGATTGTCGGGCGTCGAATAGAGAACCTGATCCATGACTTTGCCAATGCGCCGCTGCTGACTGCTTCGCATCAGGGATAGCGCATGGCATCCGGCTTGGAAAGCGGTGGGGAAAAGGGCCGGCAGGAGCATGAGGGTGCTCGCGGCCGGCCGAAGTTGAGACTGAAGAAGAAGGGACGATGCACTTCAGCCATCGGGACCAGATTCACCCGACGCTGAAATTCCTAGGCGAATGCGCCTGAACGTGCTCCGAACCGGTCGTTCATGCGGGGTTCACGGGCCGATCAAGGCGATTGCAAAAAGGTCTTGAACTCCTCGAATCTCATCACCATCTCCTTTCTGCGGGTGCCGAACAGGGCCTGCGCAACCGTCCCAAGGCCGCCAAAGATGGGGTCTCAGGGGCATTTCATCGCAACACGTCGCTTCCACAGGAGGACATCATGCGTCACGTAGACTTCTCTCCCCTTTATCGTTCGACCGTCGGTTTCGACCGGCTCTTCACCATGCTCGACAGCCTTGCCCAGCCGGAGCAGGCGCAGACCTATCCGCCCTATAATATCGAGCGCACCGGTGAAAACACCTATCGCATCACCATGGCCGTTGCCGGTTTCGACGAGACTGAACTTTCGATCGAAGCCCATGCCCATGTGCTGTCCGTGAAGGGTGAAAAGAACGAGGAACCTGCCGAAAGCGGCGAATTCCTCTATCGAGGCATTGCCAAGCGTGCCTTCGAGCGCCGCTTCCAACTTGCCGATCATGTCGAGGTGACCGCCGCTTCGCTGAAGAACGGCCTGCTGCACATCGATCTTCTGCGCAATATTCCCGAGGCCATGAAGCCCCGCAAGATCGCGATTGCCGCAGAACCGGTTGAGGCTCCGAAGGCCATCGAAGCGCAGATCATCAGCGGCTAATCACATCCTTATCGGATAAAACGAACGGCGCTCCATCGGGGCGCCGTTTTTGTTGTTGCTTAGGCCGGGCTGCCGGCCTCTTTCATCTCTTTTTCCGTTGCGCGGCGGGCCGCGGCGGCGGCGTATTTCTGGGCGATGACGGCGCAGACCATCAGCTGGATCTGGTGGAAGAGCATCAGCGGCAGCACGATCGCGCCGATCGACTGGCCGGCGAAGATGACGTTCGCCATCGGCACGCCGCTTGCGAGGCTCTTTTTGGAGCCGCAAAAGGTGATGGTGATCTGGTCGGGTTTGTTGAAGCCCAGCCAGCGGCTGCCAAACATCGTCAAAACAAGGATAACTGCCAGCAGCGCCATGTCGGCGACAATCACGACGGCGATATCGGCGATCGAGAAGGTGCGCCACAGGCCCTCGACGACCGCCGTGCTGAAGGCGAGGTAGACGACCATCAGGATCGAGCCGCGGTCGACTGGCATCAGGATCTTCTTCTTGGCGCGAATCCAGTCGCCGATCCAGGGCTGCAGAATCTGGCCGATGATGAAGGGGGCAAGCAGCTGCAGCAGGATCTGCTCTAATGCGTCGAAGGAGAAGCCGCCATGGCCGCCGACGGAAAACAGCAGGCCGACGAGCAGCGGCGTCAGGAACATGCCGAAGATGTTGGATGCCGAGGCCGAGCAGATGGCGGCGGGCACGTTGCCGCCCGCCATCGAGGTGAAGGCGATCGATGACTGCACCGTCGACGGCAGGACGCAGAGGAAGAGGATGCCGAGATAAAGCGGCTGCGGCAGGATGGTGTCGGGGATCAGCCCGAGCGCCATGCCGAGCAGAGGGAAGATGCCGAAGGTCGTCAGCAGGATGACGATATGCAGGCGCCAGTGCAACAGGCCTGATATGACGACGTCGCGCGACAGGCGGGCGCCATGCAGGAAAAACAGCAGCGCGATAGCGAGATCGGTGGCGATGCCGAAATAGTCCGCGAAGGTGCCGCTTGCCGGCAGCAACGAGGCAAGGATGACGGTGCAGACGAGCAGGATGGTGAATGTATCGGGCAGAAAGCGGCGCATGGCGGTCTCGCGGCGTGAAAAAACAGTCATTGTTCTGTCGTCCATTATGATCCAGGATGCAAGAAATAACAGTTATCGAGAATCTGGATCATGCTGGACCTTTCGCAATTGCGCAGTTTCGTCACCGTCGAGCAGATGGGCAGTTTCACGCTCGCCGCCGAAAGGCTGGGCCTCGGGCAGTCGACGGTCAGCCAGCACATCCAGCGGCTGGAGACAGCGCTCGGGCGCAGGCTGCTGGCACGCGATACGCATAAGGTGATGCTGACCGGCGATGGCGAGGCGCTGCTGTCGCATGCGCGCACCATGCTTTCGATCGAGGGGCAGGTGCAGTCATTGTTTAAGAGCCACAGCCTGCGCGGCAGTCTGCGGCTCGGCGTGTCGGAGGATTTCGTCACCAGCCAGCTGCCGGCGGTGCTGGAGGATTTCGTTCGTTCGCACCCTTCGGTCGACCTCGAACTGACAGTGGCGCTTTCCGGCGTCCTTTACGAGATGCAGGACAATGGCGAGATCGATCTGGTGCTCGCCAAGCGCCGGCTCGGCGATGCGCGCGGAAAGCTCGTCTATCGCGAGCCGCTCGTCTGGCTGGCGCGCGATCCCGAGCGTGTGCTCGCCTCCGGCCCTTTGCCGCTGATCGCCTTTCCGCCGCCGAGCGTCACACGGGTGATCGCGCTCGAAGCACTCGGGCGAAACGGGGTGCCGTGGCGGATTGTCTGCACCTGCGGCAGCCTGAGCGGGCTGACGGCGGCGGCGCGGGCCGGGATGGGCGTGCTGGTGCAGCCACGCAGCATGGCGCCGTCCGGTCTGAAGGAGATCGCTGCGGGAAAACTTCCGGTGCTGGAGGATGTGGAATTCGTGCTGGTGCCGCGCAAGGGCGCGGACCAGGCACTGGTTTCAGCACTGTCCGAGGATATTCTGCAAAAGGTGAGGGGACTGCGATCGGCGTGAGTCCTTGCCGTCACCGAAGGGCCTGCCGGGCCGGCAAGCCTTTCGGGCAGGCGATCAGGCGGCCAGGCACTTCAAGAAGCCATCGACATCCGTTTCTGTAGTCGCGAAGCTGGTGACGAGGCGGATCAGGATCTCGCTTTCGGAAACGAGTTCGGGCATTGCCGTCGGGACCGGCCATTCGTAAAATTTCGCGCCCTTTTCCTCCGCAGTTTTTGCGGCACTTTTGCTGACGACGGCAAAGACTTCGTTGGATGCGGTCGGCCAGGCCAGGCGGGCGGAGTTGCTCGTGCCGATACCGGAGCGCAGCCGGTCGGCCATGCCGTTCGAATGGCGGGCGAGATCGAGCCAGAGGCCATCTTCGAAATAGGCATCGAACTGGGCGGCAATGAAACGCGACTTGGAGAAGAGCTGGGCGGCGCGCTTGCGGATGAACGGCATTTCCCGGGCCCGATCGGGATCGAAGAAGACGATCGCTTCCGCACACCAGCAGCCGTTCTTGGTGCCGCCAAAGGATAGCATGTCGACACCGCGCTTCCAGGTCATCTCGGCCGGGCTGGCGCCGAGCGCGACCAGGGCGTTGGCGAAGCGGGCGCCGTCCATGTGGAGCGGCAGATTGCGCTTCCTTGATATGGCGGCGATCTCGCCGATCTCCGGCAGGGAATAGACGGTGCCGATCTCGGTCGCCTGGGTGATGGTCACCGCGCTGGCGCGGCCATGATGGACGGCATCCTCGGGAAAGCTCGCGATCTTTGCCGAGAGCTTTGCCGGATCGATCTTGCCGGCTTCGCCATCAACGGCAACGAGGCGGGCGGAGCCGGAGAAAAATTCCGGCGCGCCGCATTCATCCTCGATCACATGGGCCTCCGAATGGCAGAAGGTGATGCCGCCGGGGCGCTGGACGCTTGCCAGCGACAGGGAGTTGGCGGCCGTGCCGGTCGCGACGAAGAAGATCGAAACCTCGCGCTCGAAGATCTCGGAAAAGCGGGCCTCGACCTTCCTGTCGAGATCGCCGGCGCCATAGGCGGCGGCAAAGCCGGGCGATTCCGTCAGCAGACGTTCGGCAATGGATTTGTGGGCGCCGGCCCAGTTATCGGAAGCAAAGAACATGTGGGGAAACCGTGAGAAAGGAAGGGGTTGGCAAGTCCGCAGCGGACATTACGCCAAAGCTTCACAGGATCAAGGTTGTCGCCCGCGACACATCACGGAAATTGAACTACGCAATCAATAAACAAAATAACACGACACAACGTAATTTTCTTTCGTCATCGCCGCTACACAGGCAATCTTCCGTCGCAAATTGACGTTTTTTGACGGAGCGCTCTTGCAGAGCCGAATGCTTTCTGGCATAGAACTGATGAATTAGGACAGTGTTGCTGTCCTATTTTGGCCTTTATGACCGAAGAGGCGCCGAAAGCCCTGGAACAGACCGGCTTTCACGCTATAGTTCTTCCGAGCGTCAAGCCTCAAGGGCGGCGCGCGGAGGCGAATGGCAGGCGCGGAACGCGACGGTTTGCTTTCCTTTAAAAGCAGATGTCTGCGGCCGATCTTCACAATGCAACAGCGCTGTCATGCGCCGAACCTATCTTCGGGTTGCGGCGCGGGACGAAAAGCCGCCCGCGGCCCCGCGGGCTTCGACAGGAGGAAAGATGATGACGAAGACGCCATCCATGGAAGTTGACCGGTTTGCTGCTGCAGAGCTGCGCGCGACGGCCAATATGTCCAAATCCGCCTCCGGCCTGCCGAAGAAACAAGGCCTCTACGATCCGCGCAACGAACATGATGCCTGCGGCGTCGGCTTCGTCGCGCATATGAAGGGCCAGAAGTCGCACCAGATCGTCAAGGATGGCCTGTTCATCCTCGAGAACCTGACGCATCGCGGCGCCGTCGGCGCCGATCCGCTGATGGGTGACGGCGCCGGCATCCTGGTGCAGATCCCCGACCGTTTCTTCCGCGAGGAGATGGCCGAGCAGGGCATCACCCTGCCGCCGGTCGGCGAATATGGCGTCGGCCATATCTTCATGCCGCGCGATGAAAAGCAGATCGAGCACTTCAAGAAGGTGATCAAGGATGTCATCACCGAGGAAGGTCAGGTCTTCATCGGCTTTCGCGACGTGCCCGTCGACAATTCCTCGCTCTCCAAGGCGCCGGCCATTGCCGCCACCGAGCCGCATCATGTGCAGGTCTTCATCGGCGCCGGCGAGGATGCCGAAAACAACGACGAGTTCGAGCGCCGGCTGTTCACGCTGCGCAAGGTGATCTCCAACCGTATCTATGACGAGTTCGACGGCGAGGAGAGCAATTTCTATCCGGTGTCGCTGTCGTCGGCGACGGTGGTCTATAAGGGCATGTTCCTGGCTTATCAGGTCGGCGTCTATTACAAGGACCTGTCGGATCCGCGTTTTGAAAGCGCGGTCGCCCTGGTGCACCAGCGCTTCTCGACCAACACCTTCCCGTCATGGAAGCTCGCGCATCCCTACCGCATGGTCGCCCATAACGGCGAGATCAACACGCTGCGCGGCAACGTCAACTGGATGGCGGCGCGCCAGGCGTCGGTCTCCTCACCGCTGTTCGGCGAGGACATCTCCAAGCTCTGGCCGATCTCCTACGAGGGGCAGTCGGACACGGCCTGCTTTGACAACGCGCTCGAATTCCTGGTGCGCGGCGGTTATTCGATGGCGCATGCCGTGATGATGCTGATCCCGGAAGCCTGGGCCGGCAACCAGTCGATGGCGGCCGAACGCAAGGCCTTCTACGAATATCATGCGGCGCTGATGGAGCCCTGGGACGGGCCGGCTGCCGTCGCCTTCACCGACGGCAAGCAGATCGGCGCGACGCTCGACCGCAACGGCCTGCGGCCGGCGCGCTACCTCGTCACCGATGACGACCGCGTCATCATGGCGTCCGAAGCCGGCGTGCTGCCGGTTCCGGAGGAGAAGATCATCCAGAAGTGGCGCCTGCAGCCGGGCAAGATGCTGCTGATCGACATGGAAGAAGGCCGCATCATTTCCGACGACGAGGTGAAGTCGCAACTGGCGACGGCGCATCCCTATCGCAGCTGGCTCAATCGCACCCAGCTCATCCTCGAAGACCTGAAGCCGGTGGAACCGCGGGCACTGCGCCGCGACGTCTCGCTGCTCGACCGCCAGCAGGCCTTCGGCTACACGCTCGAGGACACACGCATCCTGATGTCGCCGATGGCGACGACCGGCCAGGAGGCGATCGGCTCGATGGGCACGGATACGCCGATCTCGGCGATGTCGGAAAAGCCGAAGCTGCTCTACACCTATTTCAAGCAGAACTTCGCGCAGGTGACCAACCCGCCGATCGACCCGATCCGCGAGGAACTGGTCATGAGCCTGGTTTCCTTCATCGGGCCGCGGCCGAACATTCTCGACCATGAGGGGGCGGCCAACGCCAAGCGGCTCGAGGTTCGTCAGCCGATCCTGACCAATGGCGATCTCGAAAAGATCCGCTCGATCGGTCATACGGAAGACCGTTTCGACACCAAGACGCTCGATTTCACCTATGATATCGAGCGTGGTGCCGAAGGCATGCCCGAAATGCTCGACCGGCTCTGCGAGCGCGCGGAAGCGGCCGTCAAGGGCGGCTACAACATCATCGTGCTCTCCGACCGCCAGATCGGGCCGGACCGGATCGCGATTCCTGCTTTGCTCGCCACAGCTGCCGTGCATCACCATCTGATCCGCAAGGGGCTGCGCACCTCGGTCGGTCTCGTCGTCGAGACCGGAGAGCCGCGCGAAGTCCATCATTTCTGCCTGCTTGCCGGCTACGGCGCCGAGGCGATCAACCCCTATCTCGCCTTCGACACGCTGCTCGACATGCATGCCAAGGGCGAATTCCCGAAGGAAGTGGATGCTTCCGAAATCGTCTACCGCTACATCAAGGCGGTCGGCAAAGGCATCCTCAAGGTCATGTCGAAGATGGGCATCTCGACCTACCAGTCCTATTGTGGCGCGCAGATCTTCGATGCGATCGGCCTGCAGTCGGAACTGATCGACAAGTATTTCTTCGGAACCGCGACGATGATCGAAGGCGTCGGCCTCGAGGCGATCGCCGCGGAAACCGTCGCCCGCCATAATGCGGCCTTCGGCACCGATCCGCTTCTTGCCACGACGCTCGATATCGGCGGCGAATATGCCTACCGCATGCGCGGTGAAAGCCATGCCTGGACGCCGGATGCGGTCGCAGCCCTCCAGCATGCCGTGCGCGGCAATGCCGAGGACCGCTACCGCGAATTCGCCGACATGGTGAACAATTCGGCGCTGCGCATGAACACGATCCGCGGGCTCTTCAAGATGAAGAGCGCCGAGGCGCTCGGCCGTACGCCGGTATCGATCGACGAGGTCGAGCCGGCGGCCGATATCGTCAAGCGTTTCTCGACGGGGGCGATGTCCTTCGGATCGATTTCCAGGGAGGCGCATACGACACTGGCGATCGCCATGAACCGGATCGGCGGCAAGTCGAACACCGGCGAGGGCGGCGAAGAATCCGACCGCTATATACCGCTGGCCAATGGTTCGATGAACCCGGAGCGTTCGGCGATCAAGCAGATCGCCTCGGGCCGCTTCGGGGTGACCACCGAATATCTCGTCAATGCCGACGTGCTGCAGATCAAGGTGGCGCAGGGCGCCAAGCCTGGCGAAGGTGGCCAGCTGCCGGGTCACAAGGTTGACGCGACGGTTGCCAAGACCCGCCACTCGACACCGGGCGTCGGCTTGATTTCGCCGCCGCCGCACCACGACATCTATTCCATCGAAGATCTGGCGCAGCTGATCTACGATCTGAAGAACGTCAACCCGACTGCCGATGTTTCGGTCAAGCTGGTCTCGGAAGTCGGCGTCGGTACGGTCGCTGCCGGCGTCGCCAAGGCGCGCGCCGACCATATCACGGTCGCCGGCTTCGACGGCGGCACCGGTGCCTCACCGCTGACCTCGCTCAAACATGCCGGCAGCCCCTGGGAAATCGGCCTTGCCGAGACCCAGCAGACTCTGGTGCTGAACGGCTTGCGTTCGCGCGTCGCCCTGCAGGTGGACGGCGGCCTGAAGACCGGCCGCGACGTTATTATCGGAGCGCTGCTTGGAGCCGACGAGTTCGGCTTTGCCACCGCGCCGCTGATTGCCGCCGGCTGCATCATGATGCGCAAGTGCCATCTCAACACCTGTCCGGTGGGTGTGGCGACCCAGGATCCGGTGCTGCGCAAGCGCTTCAAGGGCGCGCCGGAGCACGTCATCAACTACTTCTTCTTCGTCGCCAACGAAGTGCGCGAAATCCTCGCCTCGCTGGGCTTCACCCGGCTCGACCAGATCATCGGCGCCTCGGAGCTGCTGGAGAAGGACGAGATGCTGAACCACTGGAAGGCGAAGGGCCTCGACTTCAGCCGCATCTTCCACAAGGTCGACGCTCCCAAGGAAGAGACCTTCTGGACGAGCCGGCAGAAGCACCCGATCGACGACATTCTCGACCGCGTGCTGATCGAACAGGCGCAGCCGGCACTGACGGCCAAGACGCCCGTTGCCTTCGAGGTCGGCATCAAGAACGTCGACCGGTCGGTGGGCGCGATGCTTTCCGGCGAGGTCGCCAAGCGTTATCGCCATCGCGGTCTGAAGGAAGACACGATCAACGTGACGCTTCGCGGCACGGCGGGGCAGAGCTTCGGCGCCTTCCTGGCGCGCGGCGTCACCTTCAACCTGATCGGTGACGGCAACGACTATGTCGGCAAGGGCCTTTCGGGCGGCAAGATCATCATCAGGCCGCCGGAGAATTCGAGGATCGTCGCCGAGGACTCGATCATCGTCGGCAACACCGTGCTTTATGGTGCGACCGAGGGCGAATGCTACTTCCGCGGTGTGGCGGGCGAACGTTTCGCCGTGCGCAATTCGGGCGCGATCGCCATCGTCGAGGGTGTCGGCGACCATGGCTGCGAATACATGACCGGCGGCGTCGTCGTTGTGCTCGGCGCCACGGGCCGCAACTTCGCAGCCGGCATGTCCGGCGGTGTCGCCTACGTGCTCGATGAAACCGGTGATTTCGCCAGCCGCTGCAACATGGCAATGGTCGAGCTCGAGCCGGTGCCCGAGGAGGACGACATGCTGGAGAAGCTGCATCATCACGGCGGTGATCTCATGCACAAGGGACGCGTCGACGTCTCTGGCGACATGACGCGCCATGACGAGGAGCGCCTTTACCAGCTGATCTCCAACCATCTGCATTATACGGGCTCGGCCCGCGCCACTGAGATCCTCGACAACTGGGCCGATTACCGGCCGAAATTCCGCAAGGTCATGCCGGTCGAATACCGGCGTGCGCTCGAGGAAATGGAGCGCAGCCGGATGGGCATCGCCGCGGAATGAATTGCACCGGACATCCGTCACCTGACGACTGCAGGTGACGGGTGACGAAAATATCTCGATGACCCGTGACGATCACACCGACGGCGAAGGCTGTCCAGATCGCCCGGATGTCTTTCAGGGGATATGGTCCAATGACGGTCAAGACAAGCAACTTGCCCCGGGTACCGGGACTGACGATAGACAGATTGGCTGCGGTGAGGCGGTCATGAGGGTAAGGGACGAAGATATGGGTAAGGTAACAGGGTTTCTGGAAATCGACCGGCAGGTGGCAAAGTACCAGCCGGCGTCGGATCGTATCCGTCATTTCCGCGAGTTCACGATCCCGATGTCGGACCCGGAAGTGCAGAAACAGGCCGCGCGCTGCATGGACTGTGGCATCCCTTATTGCCACGGCCCGACCGGCTGCCCGGTTCACAACCAGATTCCCGATTGGAACGACCTCGTCTACAACAACAACTGGGAAGCGGCGATCCAGAACCTGCATTCGACCAACAACTTCCCTGAGTTCACCGGTCGCGTCTGCCCGGCGCCTTGCGAGGAAGCTTGCACGTTGAACCTCGAGGATGCGCCGGTCGCCATCAAGACGGTCGAGCAGGCGATCGCCGACAAGGCTTATGAACTCGGTTTCATCCGGCCGCAGCCGGCAACGGTCCATACCGGCAAGAAGGTCGCCGTCATCGGCTCCGGCCCCGCCGGCATGGCGGCCGCCCAGCAGCTCGGCCGCGCCGGCCACGAGGTGCATCTCTATGAGCGCGAGACCAAGCCGGGCGGACTGCTGCGGTACGGCATTCCCGACTTCAAAATGGAGAAGAACTTCATCGACCGTCGCGTCGAGCAGATGAAGGGTGAGGGCGTCACCTTCCATTGCGGCGTCAATATCGGCGTCGACGTCAAGGTCGAGCAGTTGCTCGCCGATCACGACGCCGTGCTTTACTGCGGCGGCTCCGAGACGCCGCGCGAGGCGGGCATTCCGGGCACCGACCTTGCGGGCGTGCATGATGCGATGCCCTATCTGGTGCAGCAGAACCGCCGCGTCGGGCGCGAGAACATCGACAGCGTCGGCTGGCCGTCGGACCCGATCCTTGCCGGCGCCAAACATATCGTCGTCGTCGGCGGCGGGGATACGGCTTCGGACTGCGTCGGCACGGCCTTCCGCCAGGGCGCCGTCAGGGTCACCCAGCTCGACATCCGGCCGCAGCCGCCGGAGAAGGAAGACAAGCTTGCCGTCTGGCCCTTCTGGGCGACGAAGATGCGCACCTCTTCCTCGCAGGCCGAGGGCGCCGTGCGTGAATTCCAGGTGGCCACTCTTGAATTCGTCGGCGAAGACGGTGTGCTGACCGGCGTCAAGTGCTGCGAGGTCGACGAACGCCGGCGGCCGGTTCCAGGCACGGAATTCGTCATCCGGGCCGATCTCGCCTTCATCGCCATCGGTTTCCGCGGGCCGTTCACCGGCAGCGTGCTGAAGGAGCTCGACGGCAAGCTGACGCTCAACACCGATAAGCGCGGCTCGACCAACGTCGTCGCCAACGACCGCGACTACAAGACTTCGGTCGACAAGTTCTGGACGGCGGGCGACGTGCGCCGCGGCCAATCGCTGGTGGTCTGGGCGATCCGTGAAGGCCGCCAGGCTGCGCGCGCCATCGACGAGGAATTGATGGGCTCGACCGTTCTGCCGAACTGACCGCCAGCCGCACACCTGCCCGAAGACCACGAACTCCGCCCCTCCGGCGGAGTTTTTTCATGGTGCACAGCGCTGTAGTGCGACCGCTTGACGCGGAGGCTCTGCGCCGCAAGCCCCAGGCAATGCCGGGAAGCGAGATTTTCCGCCGGACGCGGGCTCAGAAGGAGCCGGCGGCGACCGAAGCGGAGGTGCCCTGCCGTTTTGGCCACAGCACATTTCACCATCGGTCGCGACGCAAGGCCGCGAATGATCGACAAGGATTTTCAAATGGTTTCCGCACTTGACAGCACACGGCTGGTTTCGGCCCAATATGCCCTGAAAAACCTTCGCGGCTCCGATGACAGCGCGCAGGATACGCAGAGTTCATCGGCTGCCAGCATTCTGAGCAGCTACGGGCTCGATCCGAGCTCTTCCTCGCTTCTTTCCAACCAGGCCCTTTCTGGGCTGCTCGACAGGCTTTCGGCCCAAAGCGACACGTCGGACGAGTCCGACACGACGGGTGACGGCGCCGACGTCACCAGCGCCTCGTTCATGTCGATGCTGAAGCAGCAGCTGCAGGATGCGGCTGCGGCCGAAGGCGAGAGCGGCAAGGCCCATGACATGCTGGCCGCCCTCGAAGCGGGCACGCTCACCATCACCGATCCGACACAGGGTGTGTCGGTCAACGCCTGGGATGTCGCCGATCCCGACGAGGCGGACACGGAGAGCAAGGACAGCCAGGATATCGATGTCAGCGGCTGGAGCGACTTCCTCGATGCGCATCTGGAGCGTGGCGCCAACGGCGCCTTCGTCAAGGAAAACGGCAGCTACGTCGACCAGACGAACGACAGCAATGCTTTTTTCGGCCTGATCGGCGCGAACTACTATTATCTGAGCTGGCCGCAGGCGACGGCGAAGTAAACGGGACGAAGTGGAGGGCGGCCTCGCGCAGCCTTTATTTGACCGAGACTTCGGCCGGCGCCTTTACGGCAGGCAGGCGGTAATCGTCAACGCGGCCGGGAGGTGCTGGCGTCATTTCGCCCTGCTCGACCAGCAGGTCGCGCGGCGACCGCGTCAAAGCCACAGGCGGCGGCCTGGCGCCGAGAAGCTCGCCGCCGCCGTCGAGATTGGGATCGGAGAGACTGATCGGCACGGTATGTTCGACCGGATTGGTGGGAAGGCCGAGACCGGGCAGATTGCTGGAGTCGAGGCGGACCAGATCGGGGCTTGCCTGCGTGCCGAGCAGACGCCGGGCCGGTTTTTCCACATAGAAGGCAAGCTTGCGCCGGCCGGCCTGCGTAAGGTTGATGCCATCGGAGGTGCGCAGGCGCACCTGCTGGCCGTTCACATCCGAACCGGTGACGATGAAGTTGCCGTTTTCGTCGACGAAACCATCCCAGATGTCGACGAATTCACCGCCGATGCTTTCGACCTGGTTGCGATAGAGCTGGTTCATCTGGACGGCATCGGCCGTCATCGAATCGGATTCGAAGGCGGGAAGACCGACCCAGAGCAGCGGGATCTTGCGGTCGGTGACCTCCTTGCCGAAGGAAAGCACGCGGCGGCGGTATTCGGTGAACCAGCCATCGGTGCGGAATTTTTCCTTGGCGGTGTCGGTCACCATCTGCTGGCGGTCGTTGGCGCCGATCATGACGACGACCATTGCCGGCTTCAGCTCGTCGATCATCTTCGGCAGCTGTTCCGGCCAGTCGTAATAATCGTCGCGGACAAGGCCTGAGGAGACGTTGCCGCGGGCTTCGACGACGACACCCGGCGAGGTCTCGAAGGCGGCGGTGAGGCCGTCGCCAAGGCCGCTGGCCAGGAAATCGCCGACGATCAGGATCTTTCGGGCGTCGCCGAGCTTCTGTACGGCCGGCTCCTCCTCCTGTACGGGAGCGCGGACCGGCGGTGCAGTGCGGGTATTGACTATGGCTTTCTGCGCCGGCGGGCGTTTGCGCTGCTGGCGTCTCGGCTGCTGCACGTCAGGGGCCTGCGGGCCGTCGTCGAGATAGCGTCGGCCAAGGAAGAAATCGAAGATCGACCGGCGCTGATACCGCTGCTCCTGGGCTTCGGCGACATGCACCGGCGCAAAAGCGCCAAGGCACAGCGAAGCCGCCGCCAAGGCGAGCACGAGCCAACGGATTTTACAGGTCCGATCAATTTTCTTCGTCATGGGCAGTTCCGCATCTGCCGGCATCTTGCACGCAGGGCAGGCCAGCGTCCACTCCCACTGATATCTAGGTCACGGTTCTGCCGCTTCCAATGCTGGTTCGCCAAAACCGTGCGGCAGGACGGGGCGACCTGCATGAGACAAAGACTTGAAGCGCCCTGCATGATTCCCGAACCGATGCAAACTCTAGCGGCGCAGTGCGTTCAGAAGCGGCAACGAGGGCTCGCCGTCCGGCTGCATGCCGATGCGCGACTGCACGGCTGAAATCGCCGCCTTCGAACCCGAGCCGAAATTGCCGTCCACCTCGCCATTGTAATAGCCGAGCGTTTTCAAACGGGTCTGCAGCTCGAATTTCTCGGTAATGTCGAGTGCGCCGTTCGGGCGCGGCCAACGCTGCTGCATACCGCCGTAGCCGGCGATCTGGTCGGCCAGCAGGCCGACGGCAAGCGCGTAGCTGTCCGAGGCATTGTAGTTCTTGATGGTGAAGAAGTTGGCGGTCATCAGGAAGCCTGGGCCGCCAGCTCCGGCCGGCATCTTCAGCACGGCTTTGGTAGCGCTCTCGCGGAAGGCCTTGCCGTTCGGGCGTGTCAGGCCGAGTGCCGCCCATTGGGCCAATGTATGGGTCTTGCCGGCCTGCTTGGCGGCCGCTGCGGGAACGACCACCTCGTAGCCCCAGGTCTTGCCGGTATCCCAGCCGTTCTTCATTAGGAGGTTGGCCGAGGTCGCCAGCGCGTCGGGGATCGAGTTCCAGATATCGCGATGGCCGTTGCCGTCGGCATCGATGGCATAAAGCAGATAGCTTGTCGGAATGAACTGGGTGTGGCCCATGGCGCCGGCCCAGGAGCCGGTCATCTCGCGCGCCGGCACATCGCCGTTCTGCAGGATCTTCAGCGCGGCGACCAGCTGTTTCTTGGCGAATTTGGCGCGGCTCGGATCGGCATAGGCAAGCGTTGCCAGGGCGCGCGGCACGTAGTGCAGCCGGTCGTCCTTGTCGAGGACTGCGCCGTAATTCGATTCCATCGACCAGATAGCCAGCAGAATGGTCTTGTCGACGCCGAAGCGCTGCTCGATCGCGGCGAGCGTCCTTGCGTGCTTGGCAGCCATCTCGCGGCCGATCTTGACCGTATAGGGGTTGACGCGGGAATCGACATAGTCCCAGATCTTCGAGGTGAATTCCGGCTGGTAGGCCGCCTTTTCGAGCACGGTCGGATCGGGCTCGCTCACTCCGGAAAAGGCCTTTTGATAGGTTGCCTTACTGATGCCACTCTGAGCGGCAGTCTGGTAAAAATCCGCGATCCATTTCTGGAAGCGGGAATCAGCTTGCGCGTTGTCGGGGACCAGTGCCACCTGGACGGCGACAACGAGGGCGAGAGCAAGACCACGAAGGGAGTTTTTGTGATTCTGGGTCATCGACAGTCGTATCCGTCATCTTTAGTTTCTGGTGCAGCGGGGCATCATTTCCGCCCAGACCCGAGACTACAGGAACGGAGTCAACAAATTCTTTACCATGGCGGCCCGCTGCGGTCACCATTTGCAAAACAGTAGCAATTCTATACTAGTTAAAGCTAAAAAGCTCTATTTCCAAAGCGATATGATCGAAGCAGGAGGCCGGGTGTGGCTCAACACAACAAAGTTCGTAAAGCAGTATTTCCGGTTGCCGGGTTGGGAACGCGATTCCTGCCGGCGACAAAGGCTGTTCCGAAGGAAATGTTGACCGTCGTCGACAAGCCAATCATTCAATATGTCGTCGATGAGGCGATCGAAGCCGGGATCGAACATCTGGTCTTCGTCACCGGACGCAACAAGCACGTCATCGAAGATTATTTCGACATTCATTTCGAGCTGGAACAGACGCTGCGCGAACGCGCCAAGAAGGCGGAGATTACCCTTCTCGCCCAGCAATTGCCGAAGGCAGGCACGGTGAGCTTCACTCGCCAGCAGGAGCCGCTCGGCCTCGGCCACGCCGTGTGGTGCGCGCGTGAGATCGTCGGCGACGAGCCCTTCGCGCTGCTGCTGCCCGATATGATCATGAAGGGTGACAAGGGCTGCATGAAGGGCATGATTGACCTCTATGCCCAGAGCGGCGGCAATATCATTGCCGTCGAGGAATGCGCGCCGGATCAGGCGCATAAATACGGCATCGTCGGCGTCGGCGAGGCGATCGGCGATGGCTTCCGCATCACCGGCATGGTGGAAAAGCCTGCCAAGGGGACGGCGCCTTCCAACTTCTTCATCAACGGCCGCTATATCCTGCAGCCTGAGATCTTCAAGATCCTCGAAACCCAGGAGCGTGGCGCCGGCAACGAGATCCAGCTCACCGACGGCATGCTGAAGCTGCTGAAGGAACAGGATTTCGCCGGTTACCACTTCCGCGGCGCGACTTACGACTGCGGCGCCAAGGACGGCTTCATTCTGGCGAACGTCGCCTTCGCCCTCGAACGCGCCGATATCCGCCCCTCCGTCGAAGGCGGCTTCAGGGAACTGCTGGCCGGCCTGAAATAAGTTGCAGATTCAACGCGATAAAGCGCCGCGTGTCCTAACGGATGCGCGGCGCTTTATTTTGGTCGTCATGCATTAGAGCGCCGTGCGTCCTTACGGATGCACAAAGGACGCTCCAACACTTTGAATCTACGCATCGTGCTTTCCGAAAATCGATTCCGATTTTCGGGCCGATGCGCTAGCGTTTCAGCTTGAGACCGACGCCGGCTCGCCATTGCTGCGAATCGCTGCCTTCTTTGCGCGTCGTCAGCTCGTAGCCGAGCGTGCTGGTCAGATCGAGATAGCGGTTGATGTTCCAGGTCAAGCCGGTTGCGGCGGTATAGACGAGCTCATCGTTAATCGTGCTGTCCGTGGGATAATCGCGCCATATGACCCCGCCGATCATCGTCCCGACCAGATTGTCGCGCAGCTGGTGGGTGACCGTCGTCGTCAGCGCGTGCGAGACGTAGCCGCTTTCGCCTGCCGTGGTCGAGGGTTGGATGCTCGTCTGCAGGTCGAGATTGACATCGGTGCCGCGGATCGGCGACCAGAGCAGGCTCGCATCGAGCGTGGCTGTATCGATCGAGGACAGCCGGCTGTCTTCGAAATCCACCATCTCGTAGCCGAGGCCGACTTCACCCTTCAGCTTTTCGCCGAGATCGACCTCGACGCCTGCCTTGGCGCCATAGCTATGGCCGGAGCGCTCGTAACCGGCAGAGTCGCGGGTTTCGTCATAGACCGAACGGCCGATCGTCGCCTCGATGAAGGGAATGAGCGCGGGAGACAGCTCGTAGCCGACGCGGCCGCGCAGCGTACCCGTCGTCTGGTTACGATCGCTGAGGGCGACGGTGGTGCCGTTCGCAAGCTTGGCATCCGAATAGATCGAGCGGGTCAGTGCCAGTGCCGTCGTGCCGCGCAGGATGCCGAAATCGCGTTGGACGGAGGCGCCGGCCGAAATTTCCTGCACGTCCGACTGCTGTGCGGCGTCGGCGATGGCGTCGGGATCATCCGTATCCTCACGGTAGAAATTATAGCCAGCGGTGAGGTGCGCGGTCGTATCGTCGGGAAGATCCAGCCTGAGATCGCCGTTGACTTTAAAGGAAGGCTGCTCCTCGCCCTCGCCGCTGATATTCCTCTGCCAGGCACCTTCCGAGGTGACGGTCAGCTGGTGCCGACCCCAGTCGGAAGTCAGTGTCGCTGCGGCATCCGTTTCAAGAAAGGCGCGCCGCTGCCTGGTATTGCCGTCCTTGGTGGTCTCGGTGTTGATGCTCTGGGTGACGCTCGGGCGGAGCACGAAAGTGCCAATCGGGATTCCCGGCGTTTCCTCTGTCGAGGCGCTATCGGTAGCCCTGCGGCGCGGCAGCGTCTCGTCGCTCGGCGCCTCGCGGGTGTTCAGCCGGCGTATGTCTTCGTCGAGGATGGAGCCGGTAATGTCGTCGCCGGCTTGCGCATCCGGTATGGCGGGCCGCTGCTGGGCATCGTCCGCGTTCGCGGTCGCGCCGTTTGCCGTAGGCGCAATGGTATCGCCGGTCTCGTCATCGAAACCGGCGGCGGATGCCGCATTGTTGGTGGCGCGGTTATCCTGGGAGGCGGCGGAGCGGCTGTTTGCCGGCTGTGTCGAGGCGGACTGCGCGAAGGCTGCCGTCTGGCTGAGAAGCAGACCACCGACCACTGCAAAAGAGACGGCACGGCTCATGGCGCGGAGCGGCGTCACACTGCTCGTCTGTTTTGGCTGGCCCATGCAATTCGCGCCTGACATGCTTTCGGTTCTTACCCAAAGGTAAAGCCTCGTGGTTAATCATTCGTTGCTGTCGGCGGGCGCTGTTCACAATTCAGAAAGAGTGCGGGGTGGACTTGGAAAGTGAAAAGGTCTAACGCAACTTCATGAACAGAAGAGCGATCAACCTCGTTGAAAACAGCGTGCTCGAGTCGGCAAAACGCACGATAGAGACCGAAAGACGCGGTCTTGAAGCGCTCGAACAGGCTTTTGACAATGGATTGGCCGGCCCTTTCACACGCGCCGTCGAAGTCATCGGCGACATCTCCGGACGTGTGATTGTCACCGGCGTCGGCAAGAGTGGGCATATCGGCGCCAAGCTCGCGGCGACATTCGCTTCGACCGGAACACCCGCCTTTTTCGTGCATGCGGCGGAAGCCAATCACGGCGATCTCGGCATGATCGAGCGTGATGACGTTGTGCTGGCGATTTCGAAAGGCGGCGAGAGCGCCGAACTCAAGAGCATCATTTCCTTCACGCGGCGCTTCTCCATTCCGCTGATCGCGATCACCTGCAGCGAAGGCTCCTCGCTCGCCGCCGCCGCCGATATCGTCCTTCTGATGCCGAACGAACAGGAAGCCTGCCCCAATGGGCTGGCACCGACGACCTCGACGCTGATGCAGCTTGCCATCGGCGACGCGCTGGCGGTGGCGCTGTTGGAGGCGCGCGGCTTTACCGCCACGGATTTCCACGTCTTCCATCCGGGCGGCAAGCTGGGCGCGAGCCTGATGCATGTCGCCGATGTCATGCATACCGGCGAGCGGCTGCCGCTCGTTGCCAAGGGCACACCGATGCCGGAGGCGATCACGGTGCTGTCGCGCAAGCATTTCGGCTGCGTCGGCGTGCTTGATGAGGATGGGCGGCTCTGCGGTATCGTCACCGAAGGCGACATGGCGCGCAACCTGACGCGCAATCTTTCAGAGCTTGCCGTCGACGACATCATGACGCGGACGCCGAAGACGGTGAAGCAGACGGTGCTGGCGACCGCAGCCCTGGCGCTGCTCAACCAGCATCACATCGGCGCGCTGATCGTCATCGACGACGACCGCCGGCCGGTCGGGCTGGTGCATTTCCACGACCTGCTGCGGATCGGCGTCGCCTGATCAGGTCCGTTTGATCAGAATCATTTGATCAAACGGGCTCGACCGTCAGGTCGCGGCCGTTGCTCGATACCACCTTCACCTGCGTTCCGACGGGCAAGTCGGGTCCCATCACCTGCCATAGCGTATCGTCGAGGCGAATGCGGCCGCGACCTTCGCGGATCGGTTCGTGCAGCGTCGCCGTGCGGCCGACGAGGCTGGCGCCGCGCTGATTGAGAAAGGGCTCGTCGGTCGTCGCATTGCGCAGCGTCAGCCGACGGCCGGCGAAGGTGGTGGCAACGGCGAGAAGCGCAAAAAGGATCGCCTGCAACTCCCAGACCCAAAAGGCGCTGTCCCAGAAAAGCAGCGACAGCGCGCCGACGATCAAGGCGGCAAGGCCGATCCAGACCAGGAAGAAGCCGGGAACGATCATTTCCGCGGCGAGCAGCACGAGGCCCGCGACCCACCAGCTCCACGGACCGAGTTCGGCGACGATCTTCGCCAGCATGGCTTAGCGCTCCTGCTCGGGATTGAAAGGATTGGGGGTCGATGGATTGATCGGCGGCGTCGAGCGCGCCGGAGCGGGACGCGGACGCGGCGGTACCGGCAGCGGCGTTGATGGGCTGTTGCCGGCATCGCCGAAGACCTCGCGGGCAATGGCGCCGATACCACCGAGCGAGCTCAGGATGGAAGAGGCTTCCATCGGCATCATAACGATCTTGGAATTGGGCGCCGAACCGATCGAGGTGAGCGCCTCGGTATATTTCTGGGCGACGAAATAGTTGATCGCCTGAATGTCGCCGGCGGCGATCGCTTCCGAAACCATCTTCGTCGCCTTGGCTTCGGCCTCGGCCAGGCGTTCGCGGGCTTCGGCGTTGCGGAAGGCAGCCTCGCGCTGGCCTTCGGCCTGCAGGATGGCGGATTGCTTGGCACCTTCGGCTCTCAGAATCTGCGCATTGCGTGAGCCTTCGGCCTCCAGCACCTGGGCGCGCTTCTCGCGCTCGGCCTTCATCTGGCGGGCCATCGCATCGACGAGGTCGCGCGGCGGCTGAATGTCCTTGATCTCGACGCGGGTGACCTTGATGCCCCAGGGATGTACGGCCTCATCGACGACGCGCAATAGCCGGTCGTTGATCGCATCGCGGTTGGAGAGCAATTCGTCGAGATCCATCGAACCCATGACCGAGCGGATGTTGGTCATGGTGAGATTGAGGATGGCGTTTTCGAGGTTGGAGACCTGATAGGCAGCCTGGGCGGCGTTGAGCACCTGATAGAAGGAGACGGCATCGGCCGAAACCGAGGCATTGTCCTTGGTAATCACCTCCTGGGTCGGCACGTTCAGCACCTGCTCCATGACGTTCAACTTAGCGCCGACACGCTCGATGAAGGGGGTGATGAGGTTGAGGCCTGGCTCCAGCGTGCGGGTATAACGCCCGAAGCGCTCGATCGTATAGCGGTAGCCCTGCGGCACGGTCTTGATCCCGGCAAAGAGTACCAGGATGACGAAGATGACCAGCACGATCACGACGATGTCGAAGCCGCCGAACAGCATGAAAAATTCCTCCTATCGGCGCATTCGCGCCCACCTACACCACTGATGTGGTGAGTTAGCATGTTCTTTGCGAGGAGGAAATGACGCACGGCTGCCGCACCTTCCAAGCGAAAGAACGGTAAGGTCCGTCGGGTCGTCGCCGACTATCCGTGCGGTGTAAATTTCTGAAGATGGTTTCTTAGATCCAGCCCTGCAATTCGCGGCGGACGACCTTTTCCAGCACCTTCATGCCGTCCTCGCCATCGTTGAGGCAGGGGATATGCGCGAACTTCTCGCCGCCGTTTTCGTGGAAGGAGTGGGCGGCCTGTTCGGCGATCTCCTCCAGCGTCTCCAGACAGTCGGAGACGAATCCGGGATTGATGACGGCGATGCGTTTGACGCCGTCCTTGGCGAGCTTCTCAACGGTCTTGTCGGTATAGGGCTGCAGCCATTCCTCCGGCCCGAAGCGGGACTGGAAGGTCACCATGAAGTTTTCTTTGGTGAGCCCGAGCCTCTCGCGCAGCAGCCGGCCGGTCTTCTGGCATTGACAGTAATAGGGATCGCCTTGCTTGAAATAGGACATCGGTATGCCGTGGAAGGAGGCGAGCAGCATCTCGGGCTTCCAGTCGAGGGTCGAAAGATGCCTTTCGACGGATGCGGCGAGCGCTTCGATATAGGTCTCGTCGTCATGATAGGCGGGAACGGTGCGCAGCGCCGGCTGCCAGCGCATTGAGAGCAGCTTCTGGAAGGCCTTGTCGTTGACGGTGGCGGTCGTCGCCGCCGCATATTGCGGATAGAGCGGGAAGAGCACGATCCGGTCGCAGCCTTCTTCTTTCAGCGCGTCGATGCGCGAGGCGATCGACGGCGTGCCGTAGCGCATCGCCCAGTCGACCTTGACGCTATCAAGATCCTTCAGGCGCTCGGCCATCAGTTCCGACTGGTTGCGGGTGTAGGTGCGCAGATAACTTTCGTTCCTCTCCTTGTTCCAGATCAACTCATAGGCCTTACCGACCTTTTGCGGGCGGGTGTTGAGGACGATGCCGAACAGGATCGGATACCACTTCCAGGGCGACCATTCGATGACGCGGCGATCGGTCAGGAATTCCCTGAGGTAACGGCGCATCGAGGTATAATCGGTGCCATCAGGCGTGCCGAGATTGACCAGCAGAACACCGACCTTGCCAAATTTGACGGCCGGATGGTCGGCCGGGCGGAGTGAAATATCTGCTGTCATTCTGACCCCAAAGCTCTTTCTGTCTCTTCGGCTCATACGCAGCCTGGAGATCGTGGTTCACCCTATAGAAAGAAAAGCCGGCCCGGGAAACCCCGGACCGGCCATTGGCATCGGGACAAATCGTCTTACTTGGCAGGGACCTCGATCTCCTTGCCGACCGTCAGGTGACGCGGGTTCGGCTTGCCATTGGCATCCGAAAGCTTCCGCCACAGCGTGCCGTCGCCATAGAAGGTCACTGCGAGATCCCAGAAGGTGTCGCCCGCGGCGATGACGTGGGTGGAAGGCGTCGTCGCGGCAGGTGTGGAGGCTGCCGGTGCGGGTGCCGGTTCCGCAGCGGGTGCGGGTGTTGCTGGCGCCGGTGCCGCGGGTGCAGGAGTCGGTTCTGCAGGTGCCGCCGGCGCGGGAGCCGGTGCTGCTGGGGCCGGGGCAGCGGGTGCGGGAGCCGGCTCGGTGGATGGGGCGGGAGCAGCCGGTGCAGGGCTGGGTTCGGCAGAGGGAGCCGGAGCAGGCGCTGCCTGCGCCAGTTCCGTGACGCGGCCGTCCGTGTAGGGCTTGTAAGGCGAATGCGCGGCGACATATTCGGCGGTCACGTCGGCAAGATCCGGACCATAGTCATAGGCGTTCTGGCCGTCCTTGAAGATCGAATAGCCATCGCCGCCGGCCCGCATGAAGTTGTTGGTGGCGACTTTGTAGGTCTTGGCGGGATCGATCGAAGCGAAATTGTCGCCGTCCTTCACCTGAACATCGCTGACGCGGCTGCCGACGGGTTTCGACTGGTCGAAGGAGAACTTCAGGCCGGCGACCTGCGGAAAGCGGCCGGCGCCCTGGTCGATCTGGCTGACGCCGTTTTCGAGCGCCTTGACGATGTCTGCGCCGCTCAGCTCAAACGTCGCGAGCGTGTTCTGGAAAGGCAGGACGGTGATGACCTCGCCCTGGGTGATCTCGCCTCCGTCGATCGAAGCACGCAGGCCGCCGCCGTTCTGAACAGCGATGGTGACGCCCTGGTTTTTGGTGCGATCGAGCATGGCGTCGGCCACAAGGTTGCCCATCGAGCACTCCTTGACGCGGCAGACCTTGCGGTCGCCTTCGATCGGGCTTTCCGAGGAGCCGATCACCTTTTTGCGCAGGTCCTCGATCGGTTTTGCCAGTTCGGCGATACGGGCGATGACGGCCGGATCGGGCGTGAAGGTGGAATCGATCAGGATCGGATCGCCCTTGGCATCCTTGACGACGCCGCTATCGTCGAAATTGACGACGAGATCGCCGAGATACTTGCTGTAGGAGGCGGCCTGGACGACCGGTACCTTGTAGCCACCGGGATTGTCGACCATCGTCGGGTAGGGGCCTTCAGCCTTCGGGTCGGTGTTGGAGAGCAGGCTGTGGGAATGGCCGCCGACGACGATATCGACATCCGGGATCTTGGCGATCAGGGCGAGATCGCGGGGATAACCGACATGGGTCAGCGCGATGATCTTGTTGACGCCCTGGCCCTTCAGATCCTGAATGGCCGCTGTGATGGTCTCAACGTCTTCGGCGATCGTGACGTTCGGGCCGGGGGAGGAAAGCTCTGCCGTATCATTGGTGACGGCGCCGACGATGCCGATCTTCTGGCCGCCGACATCGAGCACCAGCGACGGCTTGATGCGGTCACCGAGCTTGGAGGCGGCCGTCGCCTTGACGTTCGCGGTCACGACAGGGAACTGGACCTTGTCGAGGAAGGTCGCGAGCCCGTCCTCGCTGTCGTCGAATTCATGGTTGCCGACGGTCATGGCGTCGAACTTCATCAGGTTGAGGAATTCGGCTTCGGCCGCTCCCTTGTAGGTCGTGTAGAAGAGCGAGCCCTGGAAATTGTCGCCGGCATTGAGGAGGAGGACGTTCTTGCCCGATAGCGCCTGACGGCGCTGGTCGATCGCGGTCTTCAGACGGGCGGCACCGCCGAAGCATTCCTTCTTGCCTTCCTCCTCGGCCGAGCAGGTGGAGTCGAACTTGTTGATCGATTCGATGCGTGAATGGAAATCGTTGATATGAAGAATATTGAGTTCGTAATCCGCAAAGGCGGCGCCCGCGCTGAGCGCCAGCATGGACGCGGTCAAAAGACCGAAGCTGAAAGACTTCGTCATCCCTGTTCTCCTGATTGAGGCGAAAGATCCCCCTGATCCTCGCCGATCCCTTTCATTATGCGCCGGGGCGGTTTCCCGGCCTGCGGATGTTCCATCAGACGATGCACGACCGCAAGAGAAAGCTGGGCCAGGCGAGGCGCTTTCCAAGGGGGCAGGGCAAAAAAGCGGGGTTGCCTATCCCAGGCATTCGCCGTCGGCGGCGTTTCGATAGAGTTCGTGCACGGCCTCTGCAATATTCGGAACCGTGGCGAGCGCGATGATCAGGCAGAGAAGGGAGATGAGGCGATGAAAGCGCCGGCCGGCCCGATAGGCAAGGAGCGCGCCTGCACCATAGATCAGCACAGTAGGCACGGCGAAGATCAGCACCTGCGCCGGCCCGTCGCAATCGGGAGCGGCGATGCCCTGGGCACGATATTCGTTGGCCGGTGAAACGACCGCAAGTGCCGCAAGCGGCAATGCGAGCAGCAGGATGAGATAAGAGGCGAAGGCCCGCATGGCGTGCTTAGCCTATCGCCTCATCTTTCAGCCGCGGCGGGAAAGCGTGAACTGTGCGCCGGAATCGGAGGTGCAATTGAGCTGGCTCGGGTTGACGAGGGCGCAATTGACCTTGGACTGGGTCTTGCGCACCAGCGAGGTCATGTTGATCTCCACCAGGGTCGGTGAGGTATTGATATAGGTGCCCGAGGCAAGAAGCTGGTTGCTGTCGGTCGTGCGGGTGGTGAAACTACCGCCCTGGAAGGTGGAGACGATGCCGTTCGGATCGCTCCAGTTGCCTTCGACGCCGGTGGCGGCGGGTGCGGTTGCAACCGGCAAGCGACGCGGCTCTGATGAAACGCAGGCGGCAAGAGCGGCCGCTGCACCGACAAGAACAAGACCAGTTCTGATTTTCATAAGGCTTCTCCCGGCGAATCGGCGCGGCGGACAGCCGCCAAGTTCGGGCAAAACATGGCGCGCGCCCGGCATGAAGGCAAGCCTTGGAAGGGCGGCGGGCGGCATTTAGACAGCCGGCGTTACAAAAATGCCCGCCTTGCGGCGGGCATTGTCGAAGTCGTGCAGGAGATCTCAGCGAACGAGAATGTTCCTGAACTGCCACGGATCCTTGGTGTCGATATCCTCGGGGAAGAGGCCCGGACGGCCGTCGAGCGGGGTCCAGTCGGTGTAGTGGCCTTCGACCGGGCCGAGATAGGGCATCTGCACTTCGAGGCAGCGCTTGTAATCGATCTCGTCGGCTTCGACGATGCCGGCATTCGGGTTTTCGAGCGCCCAGACCATGCCGGCGAGGACGGCGGAGGTCACCTGCAGGCCGGTGGCGTTCTGGTAGGGCGCGATGCGGCGCGTTTCTTCCAGCGACAGGCGCGAGCCATACCAGTAGGCATTCTTCTCATGGCCGTAGAGCAGGACGCCGAGTTCGTCGATGCCGTCCTCCAGCTCGTCCTCGTCGAGAACGTGATGGACCGGCTGCGGCGTTCCGCCATTGCCGAACATCTCATGCAGCGAGAGAACGGCGTCGTTGGCCGGATGGTAGGCATAGTGGCAGGTCGGGCGGAAGGTCACTTCGCCGTCCTTGTCGCGGACCGTGAAAAAGTCGGCGATCGAGATCGACTCGTTGTGGGTGACGAGGAAGCCATATTGCGGGCCGGGCGTCGGGCACCAGGTGCGCACGCGGGTGTTGGCGCCCGGCTGCTCCAGGTAGATCGCCGCCTTGTTGCCCTTCTTGTGCTTCTTGGCGTTTTTCGGCATCCACTCTTCATGCGTGCCCCAGCCGAGTTCAGCCGGCTGCAGGCCTTCAGAGATGAAGCCTTCGACGGACCAGGTGTTCCAGAAGACGTTGAGCGGCTTCGGATGCTTGGTGCGCTGGGTGTCGCGCTCGGCGATGTGAATGCCCTTGACGCCGACCTTCTTCATCAGCTTTGCCCAGCCTTCGCGATCGTGCTGGTCCGGCTCCTCGAACTTGAGGCCGATGTCATTGGCGAGGTTGACGAGCGCCTGCTTGACGAACCAGGAGACCATGCCCGGATTGGCGCCGCAGGTGGACACGGCGGTGGCGCCGCCCGGGTTCTTCGCCTTTTCCTTGCGCATGGTTTCGCGCAGCGCATAGTTGGTGCGGTCGGCATTGCTCATGCCCTTGTCGAAATAGAAGCCGAGCCAGGGCTCGACGACGGTGTCGATATAGGGAACGTCGAGTTTGCGGCAGAGCTTGATGATGTCGAGCGAGGAGGTGTCGACCGAGAGGTTGACGCAGAAGCCCTGACCTTCGCCCTCCGTCAGCAGCGGCTTCAGCAGTTCCTTGTAATTGTCCTTAGTGACATGTTCCTTGATATGGCGAACGCCGTGCTTCTTCAGGATCTCCATGTCGGAGGGCTCTTCACGAGGGTCGATGACGACCATCCGGCTCTTGTCGAATTTGAAATGGCGCTCGATCAGGGGCAGGGTGCCGCGGCCGATGGAGCCAAAGCCGATCATTACGATCGGACCGGTAATTTCGGCATATACCGGATAATTCTGTTCCGTCATTCTTTTCTCCTGTGGAAGGCGACGAAGGCGTTCAGCCCGAAGAATTGTTTTGAAATTGCCGCAGAGAGTGCGAGGTGACCGGCTCTAACCATAAAACGACGTCACAATAAAGAGCGTTGACAGGGAAAGACCAAATATCGAGTGGCGATAGGGGCCGGCGAAACCGTCTTGGGGATCGGCAGACCGCATGGATTGGCTTAACCGATGACGGTGCCCTGATGGAAGAGCATGCGCCAGTGCCCCTCCTCTTCCAGCCGCCAGATGGAACTGCGCAGCGTCCGCCTTTCGCTTCCGTCGGTGTCTGTGTAAATGGCGCGGTAGGTGACGAGCGCGATGTGCTCCGCAAGTCTTTGGGTTTCGAAATGCTCGCCGCGGGACGTTCCCGTTCGTTGCTCGGCCAAAAGACTGGGCACAATGACGTCGAAGGTATAGAGCCGTCCGGAACTGCCGATTTCACGGAAATCGCGCGAGAGCAGCGTAGTCAGCATCTCCCGCGAGGCGCGAACGGACGGGTCGAAGAGTTTTTCTTCGAGCTCCTTCAGATGGGCTGCGAGATCATCCATGATCGGCTCCTGCAAATTCAGCCCTTCAGGATTTCCAGTCCGTCGACCGCAGTCGTTACGGCAAACTCGGTGATGTCATATTCGGCAACGCCATGGATGGTGAAGGGATCGGCGGCGACATAGGCCTCGATTGCGGTGCGATCGCCGATTGCGAGGATGACGCCGCCGGTGCGCGGCACCTTGCGGCCTGAGGCGAGGAACCAGCCCTTTGCATAACCCTCCTTCACCCAGGCCATGTGCGGCTCCATGTGCCTGTCGGCTTCATCGTTGGGTTTCACATAGGTGAGCGAGAGAATGAACATGGTCAGCTCCTGACGAGGTTTGCGCGGATCAGGCCGCGCAGCGAATTGCCGATATAAAGCGTGCCGGCATCGAGATCGGCAAGCGAGATACGGCCGACGCGGGCCTGCCGCCGGCAGATGAGCTCGGTGCGCAGCACGCCGGCGAGCAGGCCGCAGGAGATCGGCGGGGTGCGCAGGATGCCGGTTCCGTCGTCCAGGAAGATCGAGGTGATGGCGCCCTCGCAGACTTCGCCGCACTCGTTCAAAAGCATGACCTCATCGGCCTCATCAGGCCGATATTCGGCCCGCGCGGCCTCGTAGACGGCACGGCGCGTGGTCTTGACGCGCAGCAGCCTGTCGGCGGAATCCAGGCGGGTCTCGGCGAGGCGGATGGTCCAGATGGCATCGGGCGCCAGGGGCACGAAAGCGGCGCTCGTCACTTCGATATGGCCCTGCGCGTCGAAGGTCAGGCGGATGCGCAGCGGACCGGCAGCACCCGCAACGGCTTCGTCGAGCTTGGCCGCGGCCTCGATCGGTGGGGGGAAGCCAAGGCGACGGGCGGAGCGGGAAAGCCGGGCGAGATGCAGCCGCAGCCGGATGAAGCCCTCGCCGGGTTGCCAGAGCAGCGTCTCGATCAGCGAAAAATCGATCATCGCGCAATCCATTGGTCGCCGACAGCGAAGCGGGCCTTGAGCAGGCATTCCTCATATTCGGCCTCGGCGGTCGAATCGAAGACGATGCCGCCGCCGACATTGAAGACGGCCCTGCCGCCCTCAAAAAGCGTGATCGTGCGGATGGCGACGGAAAAACGCATGGCGCCGGTGGGCGAGATCATGCCGATCGCCCCGCAATAGGCGTCGCGCGGGACATCCTCGAGCGCATGGAGGATTTCCATTGCCCGCATCTTCGGCGCGCCGGTGATCGAACCGCAGGGGAAGAGCGCGGAGAAGATGTCGCGGATCGAAAGATCGGGGCGGAGCCTTGCCTGGACATGGCTCACCATCTGGTGGACGGTCGGATAGGTCTCGATGTCGAAGAGCTTAGGGACGTCGAGCGTGCCGACCTCGGTGATGCGGGAGATATCGTTGCGCAGGAGATCGACGATCATGCGGTTTTCCGCTTGCGTCTTGATATCGCGGCGCATGGCCTCGATGATTTCGGCATCCTCGACGGCAGTCGTGCCGCGTTTTGCCGTGCCCTTCATCGGATGGGTCTCGATCCAGCCCTCTTCATCGGTGCGGAAGAAAAGCTCGGGCGAACGCGAAAGGATGATCGGGCCGCCGAGATCGACCACCGCGCCGTATTTTACAGGCTGGCGTTCGATCAGCCACCAGAAGGCGGCCCGAGGATCGCCGTTCCAGCGAGCCTCGACCGGCATGGTGAGGTTTGCCTGATAGGCGTCGCCGAGCCGCAGGTGCCGGTGGAGGCGGTCGAAGCGCTCTTTATATATAGGGAAATCCCACGCGGCTTTCGGAGCGGTGAGGAATTCCTCGTTTTCGAGGCGCTGTCTTGGCTGGGCAAACGGATGCGTATCGGGCTGCGGGGCGTCGAAAACGCCGAAACAGATGAGCGGGGTTTCGCGATGTTCCCCGGCGAAGGGGGCAAGTTTTTCTTCGAAGAGGTATCCGGCCTCATAGGCCATGTAACCGGCAAGCCATTTGCCTGCGGCCTTGGCCTGCTCCATCCGAACAAGGCCTGCAAAGAACTCGGCGCGCGTCCTGGCAAGGATGATCTCTGCCGGCTCGGCGAAAAGCATCACCTGTCCTGATGTGTCGTCGCGGAAGAGAATGTAGGGGTCAGACATTGTTCACGGCATATTGCTTGGTTATCCGACGGTCGCGTCTGCGATGCGGGGCGATGCGAAACTCGTGGTTTTGCTGCGGTAGGCCGAGACCGCAGTAGCACCCACCTCCCTCATTCCTGTGCTTGTCACAGGAATCCAGCCACGGCGCGTCTGCGCCGTGAATGACTCATGTCCGACAGATAAAGAGTCTCCGGCGCCCAAGGACTTGGGCGCGCTGGATTCCTGTGACGAGCACAGGAATGAGGGAGAGTGGGCTGCCGTCATGGGTCCTCGTGGACATTGCAGAATGCGGTCAATGTATCAAGCGTAACAACGGTCCCATCATAGCGTTCGTTCTTTCAAGTCATGGTCGGGGCTCTCAGCCCTTATCCAACGCTTCCAACTCGTCGATCAGCCCTTCGATCATCGACAGGCCCTGGCTCCAGAACGACGGATCGGTGGCATCGAGGCCGAAAGGCTTCAACAGTTCCGAGTGATGCTTGGTGCCGCCGGCCCTCAGCAGTTCGAAATACTTCTCCTGAAAGCCCTTCTCGGCCTTCTGGTAGACGGCATAGAGCGAATTCACCAGGCAATCGCCGAAGGCATAGGCGTAGACATAGAAGGGCGAGTGGATGAAGTGGGGGATATAAGCCCAGTAGGTCTCGTATCCTTCAGAAATGTTGATCGCCGGCCCAAGGCTTTCCGACTGGACGGAGAGCCAGAGTTCGCCGATGTCGTCGGCTGTGAGTTCGCCAGCCTTGCGGGCGGTGTGCAGCTTGCGCTCGAATTCGTAGAAGGCGATCTGGCGCACGACCGTGTTGATCATGTCCTCGACCTTCTGGGCAAGCATCGCCTTGCGCTCGCGCGTATCGGTGGTCTTTTGCAGAAGGGCGCGGAAGGTCAGCATTTCGCCGAAGACGGAAGCGGTTTCGGCAAGTGTCAGCGGCGTCTGGCACATCAGTGCCCCCTGCGCACCGGCGAGAACCTGGTGCACGCCGTGCCCGAGTTCATGGGCGAGCGTCATCACATCGCGCGGCTTGCCCATATAATTGACGAGCACGTAGGGGTGGGCCGAGGGAACCGTCGGATGGGCGAAGGCGCCGGGCGCCTTGCCGGCACGAACCGGCGCATCGATCCACTGTTCGTCGAAGAAGCGCCTGGCGATATCAGCCATCTCGGGGGCAAAATTGCCATAGGCCGAAAGCACCGTGTCCTTCGCCTCCGGCCAGGAGATGATGGCGCTGGAGGTTTCCGGAAGGGGCGCATTGCGGTCCCAGAAATTCATCTGCTCCATGCCGAGCCATTTCGCCTTCATCTTGTAATAGCGATGAGACAGGCGGGGATAGGCTTCGCGGACGGCTGCTGCCAGCGCATCGACGACCTCGCGCTCGACGCGATTTGCCAGGTGGCGGCTGTCGGCGATGTCTTCGAAGCCGCGCCAGCGGTCGGCGATCTCCTTGTCCTTGGCAAGCGTGTTGGTGATCAGCGTGAAGGTGCGGATATTCGCCTTGAAGGTTTCGGCAAGCGCCATGGCTGCCTTGCGGCGCACTTCCGGATCCTTTTCCTGCAGCTTGTTCAGCGCCACTTCGAGCGGCACTTTCTCGCCATCGATGTCGTAGCGAAGTTCCGCCATGGTTTCGTCGAAGAGGCGGTTGAAGGCTGCGGCCGATGTCATCGACTTCTCGAGGAAGAGCTGTTCCAGCCTGTCGTCGAGCTGGTAGGGCTTGTCCTTCCTGAGGTCGAGCAGCCATGGGCGATAATGTCCGGCGGCAGGATCATTCGCCATGCAGGCGTCGATCACCGCGTCGTCGATGCGGTTCAGTTCCAGCGCGAAGAACAGGAGATGGCCGGAAAATTCGGTGATCTTGGCCTGTACGTCGCCGTAGAGCTTGCCGTTTGCCGGGTTAGTGGTGTCGGAGAAATAGGTGAGGCCGGCAAAGGAGCCGAGACGGCCGATGATGTCATCCAGCGCCTCATATTCCTTCAGCGCCGCGCCGATGCCCTCAGCGCCGGTCTTCGCCGCCGCCTCAGTGAGTGTGCCCTTCCACTTTTCTTCGAAGGCGATCGCTGCCTTGCCGGCCTTTTCCATGTCGGCGACGAAGGCGGTGGATGTGGCGGAGGGATAAAGATCCTGCAGCTTCCAGACCGGCAGATCGCCGAGCGCCGCATCGGCGGCCCCAGCTGGCGCTGCCGCCGATAGAAGAAGGCCGGCGTGCGGGAGCTTGTTTTTCATGAGCGCAATTCCTCTCCACTTTTATAACAGGTCTGCCGTAACAGGTCAGCTTGTCTACCGCATCGGCCCGAAAATCGGAATCGATTTTCGGAAAGCACGATGCGTCGATTGAAAGTGTTACAGCGTCCTTTGCGCGTCTGAGAAGACGCGCAGCGCTGTAAGCGTGCTAGGGCCCGGCATCAAGGGGCTTTCGGCGCATGAAAGGCCTCGCTTCGGCACGAAAACGACCCGTTGCAATCGTTAAAATGCAATTGTTTCTCAAAACTGGATGTTCAAGCCTTGCTGTCAGAGTGCGCTTTATGGTTTCGCATGAAGTGAGGCGACAATGACCGGTTACAATGAGCTCAAGGGAGCAGGGCAAATCCTCGTGGTCGAGGACGACCCCGTGCAGCGCCGCCTGCTCAAGAACGCAATCGAGCGTCACGGCCATGTCGTGCACCAGGCGGAAAATGGCCGCATCGGCCTGGAAATGGTCAAACGCGACAGCGGCCTTTTCAACGTCATCGTGCTCGACTTGATGATGCCGGAGATGACAGGCCTCGAATTCCTCGATGCGCTTCATGAATTCGGCACGCAGATCCCCGTCATCGTGCAGACGGGGCAGGGCGGCATCGAGACGGTGGTGCAGGCGATGCGCGCCGGCGCCTTCGATTTCGTCGTCAAGCCGGTCTCGCCTGAACGCATCGCCACTTCGATCTCGAATGCAATGAAGCTCGACCAGCGCGAGGTGAAGGCACGGGCCGGACGCCGGTCGCGCTCAGGCTCGGTTGGCTTCGACGATATCGTCTCGGCAAGCCCGGCGATGCTCCGTGTCATCGATCTCGCCCAGCGGGCGGCTCAGTCCAACATTCCCGTTGTGCTCGAAGGCGAATCCGGCGTCGGCAAGGAACTGGTGGCGCGCGCCATCCAGTCCGGCGGCGACCGCTCGAACAAGCCCTTCGTCACGGTCAATTGCGGGGCGATCCCGCATAATCTGGTCGAAAGCATTCTCTTCGGTCACGAGAAGGGCGCGTTTACCGGCGCGACCGAGCGTCATATCGGCAAATTCATGGAAGCCGATGGCGGCACCATCTTCCTCGACGAGATCGGCGATCTGCCGCTCGAGGTGCAGGTGAAGCTTCTGCGTGCCGTGCAGCAGGGCGAGATCGAGACCGTCGGTGCCCGCACCGCGCACAAGGTCAATGTCCGGCTGATCTCGGCGACCAACAAGGATCTGATCGAGGAGGTCAAGAACGGCCATTTCCGCGAGGATCTCTACTATCGCCTCAACGTCTTCCCGATCACCATTCCGGCGCTGCGCAAACGCAAGGAAGACATTCCGCATCTGGTGCGCGTCTTTGCCGACCGCTTCTCCAGCGAGCAGAAGAACGGCCGCCGCATGACGGTGAATGCCGGCACGCTGGCTTTGCTGACCGCCTATGACTGGCCGGGTAATATCCGCCAGCTCGAAAACGCGATCTTCCGCGCGGTCGTTCTGGCCGAAGGGCCGGAGTTGACCGAGGCTGATTTCCCGCAGATCGCCGCCCAGCTTCCGGAATATGACGTGGTGGATCACCTGGCACTAGTTGCCGACAATACCGGCCTCGATCCTGACAATGGCTATGGCGAGGACTTCAGGGCGTCGATGTCGGGAGAGGTGCACCACCGCCTGTCCGAGGCCTCGGAAAACGCGATCGCCAGCGTCAATCCTGCCGGAGACGTGCGCAAGCTTGCCGATGTCGAGGAGGAACTCATCCGATTCGCGCTCAAATTCTATCGCGGGCAGATGAGTCAAGTAGCGCGCAAACTTGGCATCGGCCGATCCACACTTTATCGCAAGCTCAAGGACTACGGCATAGACCCTGACAATCCCCAGAAAGATGCGGCTTAAGCGCTTTTCCTTAAGATTAAGGCAACCACGTTTTGTTACTAGTCATAAACCACTTGTTAGTGGCGCGTTCACTATGTAAAGAAAAGGTTGATCATGTGTGGCATTTTTGCCATCGTGTGACCGCATTTGACAGTCATCTGAGACAGTACGGGACATTGTCTGTCTGACGGGGATCGAGTTGCCGAATCTGAATGGGAATTCCAAGCCTTCGCGCTTGAGCTGGCGTTTGTTGTGCGCCGACATTTGCGGAAAGGCAATAAGGACGGTAGCGGCCGCCCTTCTTGCGCTCGCGGTTTCCTCACCGGTATTCGTTAGTACGCCTTCGCAGGCAGCGGGCGACACCCGCAGCCTCAAGCTCTATTTCATTCATACCGGCGAAAAAGCCGTCATCACCTACAAGCGTAACGGCAAGTTCGACCCCAAGGGTCTGGAGCAGCTGAACCGCTTCCTGCGCGATTGGCGCAAGAACCAGCCGACGAAGATGGACCCGCGCCTGTTCGACCTGATCTGGGAAGTCTATCGCCAGAGCGGTTCGAGGGATTACATCAACGTCGTCTGCGGCTTCCGCTCGCCGGGGACCAACGAGATGCTGCGCGGCCGCTCGCGCAAATCCGGCGTCGCCGAAAAGAGCCAGCATATGCTCGGCAAGGCGATGGACTTCTTCATTCCCGACGTCAAACTCGCGACGTTGCGCGGCATCGGCATGAAGATGCAGGTCGGCGGCGTCGGCTTCTATCCGAAATCGGGCTCGCCCTTCGTGCATATGGATGTCGGCGGCGTTCGCGCCTGGCCGCGCATGAGCCGCGACGAGCTTGTCCGGCTTTTCCCGAACGGCAATACCATCCATATTCCGGCCGACGGCAAGCCGCTGCCGGGCTACCAGCAGGCGATGGCCGACTACAAGCGCCGCGCCAGCGGCACGCAGATTCAGATCGCCAGCGCTTCCGAATCGGCGGCGCCGAAGCACAAGACGCTGTTTGCCGCGCTCTTTGGCGGCGGAGCGGACGAGCAGGAAGACGAGTCGGATGATTCCACGCCTGTCGCCGTCGCCAAGGCGACGCCGTCTAAGGCCGAGCCTGCTCCTGCTGAGCCGCAGCAGACCGAAGTCGCCGATCTGAACGCGCCGGTGCCGCAGGTTCGCCCGGCATTCAGCAACCAGCCGGCGGCCAGCGAAGTCGCGAATGCACTCGTCGCGCCGCCTTCGGGTAATGCCGCACAGCAGGCTCTTGCGGCGGCCATTCCGGCCGATCAGGCCCAGCCGCAGCAGTTCGCCGATCTCAGCGCCTACAGCATTCCGGTTCCCTCGCTTCTCGGTCAGCGCCGCGCGCCCGGCGACGCCGAGGTTGCGTCGACCGATCCCGTGCTGACGGGCGCGAATGCGCTGCCGGTTCCGACGCCGATCGAACGCCCTTCCGTTGCCGAGAACCTTCTTGCCGCGGCCGATGCCGATCCGGAGGCAGACGCCGACGAAGCCGATCAGGACGCACTGTCTCCTGCGGTCGCCGATGCGCTCGACCAGCAGCGGAACGAGGATGCGGAAAGGCAGATCGCGTCCAGGTCGGCGCCGCAGACGGTCGAGCAGGCGATCAACGCCGCGATGACGCAAAAGGCGCCTGCCGCAAAGCCGCCGCTCGAACTCGCCGCCTTGGCGCCGATGACCAAATCGGCAAGCTTTGGCGACGGCTTCGACGAACCGGCTGTCGAAAGCGCCGTGGCGCAGGGGCTTCCTGCCAAGGGTGGTCGCCCGACGCATAAGGAAGCCGCGGCAGCGGATGCCAGCCGCACGACGGTGCGCACCGAGCCGAAGCTGACGGAAAAGATGATTTCGCAGTGGGCGCTCACCAATGCCCGCCTGGAAATGGCCTCCAAGCAGGTCAAGGCGCCGCGGTTCGTCAGCCAGACGATGCGCGCCCAGCCGACCGCCGTCTATGCCGAGGGCTTCAACGTCAAGACCGCTTCGGTCGACCCGGCCCGCTTCAGCGGCACGGCTGTGAACTTCATGGAAGTGCGCAAGTTCAACACGAACTGAGCCTGCCAATCGAGGAAATGTCGAAAACCGCCGGAGCGATCCGGCGGTTTTTCTTTTTTTCGATCCGGCAAGTTGGCTGTTTAGGCAGTTGTTTCCACCGCAAAAGAAAAGCCGCCGGGAGGCCGGCGGCTTGTCGACATCGGTAATGCCGGAAGGATCAGCCTTCCGGCGGCGACTCGATCATGCCGAGCGCGAGCAGGTAGGTGTCGAGGATTGCTTCCTCTTCCATGCGTTCCTGCTCGTCCTTCTTGCGCAGCGCCACAACCTTCTTCAGGATCTTGGTATCGAAGCCCATTCCCTTGGCTTCGCCATAGACGTCCTTGATGTCGTCGGCGATGGTCTTCTTTTCTTCTTCCAGCCGTTCAATGCGCTCGATGAAAGCGCGAAGCTGATCGCGGGCGACGCCATGAGCATCAGACATCGTGTTCTCCTGGTTTTTCGGTGATCAATTTTGGATGCCAGTGACTGCCGCGAAGCGACGTCACGGTCAAGCCTGTTCGCGGCCAGCCACGCTATTTGTGTGGATTGTTCAGTTCAAAAGCAGCCTTTTGCACAGGCGACGCCTCGTTCTGGTGAAGATTCTTCCAGTCCTCATAGGACATGCCATAGACCATTTCGCGCGATTCGTCCTTGGTAACCGGGACACCTTCGGCCTCGGCGGCTTCGCGATACCAGTTCGACAGGCAGTTGCGGCAGAAGCCGGCCAGATTCATCAGATCGATGTTCTGAACGTCGCTGCGCTCACGAAGATGTGCGACGAGGCGGCGGAAGGCGGCAGCTTCGAATTCGGTCTGTTGTTCCTTGCTGAGCGCGGTCATCTTGCTTCCTTTCTTTCAATAGGGGCCGGTGCGTGACAGGTGGACGTCGTATCCGTGCAAGGCGGGATCGGCATTCATCGCCGCAAAGATCGGCGCTAGGCGTTCGGCCCATGCTGATATGCCGGTCTCGTCTCCGATCAGGTCCTGCCGCACCTCGAGCAGCGCATGTGGAATGCCTGTGATCATGCAATGGCGGTACATGGTATCGCCCTTCAGTGCGCCGTCATAGGGTTCGTTGTCGCCAACGGCGAGATCGGGGTCGGCGCGCAGCATGTCGAGCAGCGGGCCGACGGCGCGATGGTCGCTATCCCAAAGCACGGCGGCGTGCCAGGGACGGGGAATGCCTTTCCAGGCCGGCGTGAAGGAGTGCAGCGACAGCACCAGCGGCGCCCTGCCGGTGGCATTCGCCACGCTGTCGATCGTTGCGGCGACAGCGTCGTGATAGGGGCGGTGGAAGGTTTCGATGCGGTAGTCCCATTCCTGCGGTGTGATCGGATGATTGCCTGATATGACGGCGCCGTCGGAGATCTTCATGATCAGCGTCGGATCGTCTTCGCCGCGATTCGGATCGATCAGCAGACGCGAAAAGCCGCCGAGCACGGCAGGAACGCCGAGTTTCGCCGAAAGCTGTCGCGTCAGGCCCTCGATGCCGATGTCATAGGCGATGTGGCGGGCGAAGGCCGCCTCGGGCAGTCCGAGCCGGCCATATCGCGCGGGAAGGCGGTTCATCGCGTGATCTGCGAGGATCACCATGCCTTTGTCATGTTTGCCGGATAGGATTTCGAAGGATTGGAAGTCGTCCATCAGGGAATTGCCGTTTGTCATTGCGCCGTCGGGCGCAGTGATCGCATGCACCTGCGGCAGGTTCAAGCGCGGCAGGGTGGGGAGAGGTTGAGTCGGACCCTCGACGGTGGTTATGAAAGGAAATATAATCGATTAGCATTGCGTTGACTTTCGCTTGACGGCGGCGCAAGAAGACACGGATACGAATAACCGTGGAGCTATTTGGGAGCCGTGTTGATCCAAGCCGCGCCAAGTTTCCTCACGCGGTCCGGACCGCTGGTCCGTCTCGCTCTGTTCGCTCTTGCAGCCGCCATGCCGTTTTTCATCGCAGATGCCGCACGCGCCGATTTTCGCGTCTGCAACGGAACACAGAATCTCGTCGGCGTTGCGATCGGATACCGGGCCAAGGATGGCTGGGTGACGGAGGGCTGGTGGCAGGTGCCGGCAACGACCTGCGCCACGCTGATCGAGGGAGAATTGCAGTCGCGTTATTATTACCTCTACGCAGAGGACGCCGCCCGGGGAGGACGATGGACGGGTGACGTGCAGATGTGCGTGGCGGAAAATGAATTCAAGATCTCGGGTGTGCAGGATTGTTATGCCCGCGGTTACCAGAAGATGGGATTCAAGGAATATGATACGGGCCGCCAGGGTAGCTGGATGGTTCAACTCTCCGACACCCCAGGGACGCAAGAAAGCCAGAATTGATGAAGCGTAATCGCAAAGTTAAAATCCTCGCCACCCTCGGGCCAGCCTCCTCCGAGGAATCGATGATCGAGAAGCTGCACCAGGCTGGTGCCGATGTCTTCCGCATCAATATGAGCCATGCGAGCCACGACATGATGCGTATGCTCATCCAGCGCATCCGCTCGGTCGAGGCGCGCTCCGGCCGGCCGATCGGCATTCTCGCCGACCTGCAGGGACCGAAACTGCGTGTCGGCAAGTTCGTCGACGGCAAGGTGGATCTGAAGCCCGGCCAGACCTTCACGCTCGACAACAACGAAGCCCTCGGCGACCAGAACCGCGTCTATCTGCCGCACCCCGAGATCCTGGAGTCGGTACAGCCCGGCCACCGTCTGCTGATCGATGACGGCAAGCTCGCCCTGCGCGCAGAAAAATGCGACGGCAAGAGCATCGTCACGACTGTTATTTCGGGCACGCGCATCTCCGACCGCAAGGGCGTCAGCCTTCCCGACACGCTGCTCGGCGTCGGCGCGCTGACGGACAAGGATCGCGCCGATCTCGACGCAGTGCTTGCCACCGACGATGTCGACTGGGTGGCGCTTTCCTTCGTCCAGCGTCCCGACGACCTTGCCGAAGTGCGCAAGATCGCCCGTGGCCGCGTCGGCCTGATGTCGAAGATCGAAAAGCCGCAGGCTCTCGAGCGCATCGAGGAAATTATCGAACTTTCCGATGCATTGATGGTCGCGCGCGGCGATCTCGGCGTCGAAATGCCGCTCGAATCGGTTCCCGGTATCCAGAAGCAGCTGATCCGCGCCTGCCGTCGTTCGGGCAAGCCGGTGGTCGTTGCCACGCAGATGTTGGAATCGATGATCTCCGCGCCGGTGCCGACACGCGCCGAAGTTTCCGACGTCGCGACCGCCGTCTTCGAAGGTGCGGATGCCGTCATGCTCTCGGCCGAATCGGCCTCGGGCGACTATCCCGTCGAAGCTGTCACGACGATGGCGTCGATTGCCACCGCCATCGAGCGCGAGCCGCATTATCCCGGCATCATCTATGCCCAGCGTGCCCAGCCGGAAGCGACCGGTGCCGATGCGATCTCGCTGGCCGCCCGTCAGATCGCCGAAACGCTGAAGCTGTCGGCGATCGTCTGTTACACCTCGTCGGGCACCACAGGCCTTCGTGCCTCGCGCGAGCGTCCGCAGGTGCCGATCCTGGCGCTGTCGCCGATCATCAAGACGGCGCGCCGTCTTGCCGTCGTCTGGGGCCTGCATTGCGTCGTCACCCATGACGCGACCGATCTCGACGACATGGTCAACCGCGCCTGCCGGATCGTCGCCGACGAAGGCTTCGGCAAGCCGGGCGACCGCATCATCATCTCGGCCGGTGTGCCGCTCGGCACGCCCGGCGCCACCAACATGATCCGCATCGCCTATATCGGCTCCGACGGCCAGAGCGGCGTCTGATCCGATCGCATCTCTTCGAACGCCCGCTGCCTGAAGAGGCGGCGGGCTTGTTCGTTGATGGGGCGGTATTGCCAAGGGCTGCGGTGCGTGCAAGTTTCGCTTCCCTGGGTTCGGAGGAGCATCATGGATATCGTCACGCTTCTGGCTTTTGCGGCCGTTTCCTTCGTTGGTATCGCGACTCCGGGGCCGACAGTGCTGTTGGCGCTGACCAACGGCTCTCGGCACGGTCTGCGCCGCGCAGTTGCCGGCATGATCGGCGCGGTGCTGTCCGATTTCGTGCTGATCGGCGCCGTCGCGATCGGGCTCGGTGCGCTGCTCGCTGCATCGGAATTCTGGTTCTCGATGCTGAAATGGGCGGGTGCCGCCTATCTCGCTTTTCTCGGCATCATGCTGCTGCGTTCGAAGGGCACGATCGATGCGGCGTTGAAGTCCGGAGCGCCTGCGAGTGCGACATCGCCCTTCTCGATCGGACTGAAGAGTTTCATGGTCGCGGCGACCAATCCGAAGGGCTACCTGTTCTTCTCGGCCTTCCTGCCCCAATTCATCGATCCGACCATGCCGCAGGCGACGCAATATATGCTGCTCGCCCTTGTCTTTGCCGCGCTCGATTTCCTCATCATGTTCGGCTACGCCTTCTTCGGTTCGCAGGCGGTGCGTTTCCTGAAAACCTCAGGCGCCATGTGGTTAGAGCGGGCCTGCGGTGGCGCGCTGCTGGCGCTCGCCGGCTCGCTGGCCTTCTATCGCCGGGCAACCGTTTGAGGTTAGGGTCGAGCCAGGGATAGATGGCCGACGCGATAGGCCTGCGTCTGCTCGCCGATCTCGGGAATTTCTCGCCACAGTCTGAAGCGTACCCGCGTCCAGGTCGTCGGTTCGAAGCCGGAGACGGAGGCGAGTGCGCCGCCTGTCGCCAGGTCGGCTTCGGCCGCCACGCTTTCGACGCGGCGAATGTCGGCGAGCGGTGCGTAGGGCTCGGTTTGCAGGATATCGCGTGTGGCGAACCTGGCTGCGGCGATGTCGGATGAGACTTCCGACCGCCAGACGATCCAAGTCCTCACCCGCGGCCAGCCGAAGGCACCGGTCAGTGTCTCGAAGCCCGGACCACAAAGGAAGTCGCTCGCTCCTTCCGGCTGCTGCCAGAGATAGAAGGGCGCATAGAGATTGTCGCGACTGCCGAACTCGCCCTTGCGGGCGCTGAGATAGGCTTTGAAGCCGAGATTGGGAAAGCCGTCGAGCATCGGCCCCTTGTCGCGGATGCGGCGGTCGATGATCGACATGTCGTAATCGGTGGGCAGGGTGAAGCTGTACTGCATGGCGATCATGACCGTCTCTCCACCGGCTGCAGCCATTCGACGACGCTGCCGTTTTCCGTCGGCTGGACGCTGATATAGCTGAAGGGGCTGTCATCGGCCGCGCCATGCCAGTGGCGCTCCCCGGGCGCAAACCAGACGGCATCGCCGGTACGCAATGTTTCGATCGGGCCGCCATCGTTCTGCGCCAACCCAAGCCCCGAAAGCACATAGAGCAACTGACCCCTGGGATGCGTGTGCCAACGGGTGATGGTGCCGGGATCGAGCGTCGCCCGCATCGCGGTGTTCTCGCCATCGGCGCTGCCTTCGAGCAGCATCTCGACCCAGAAGGGCGCAGTCACGACGCCCTCCGGCGAGCGGATTGCCTTGCCGGGGCGTTTAACAGTCATGGTCTTCGGGTTCGACGCGCTCATTGCCGGCCTCCAGCCACACGAAGCCACCAGTCTGGGTCGGTCATCTGGGCAATGCCATTGCCGAAGGACCAGTCTTCCGGTGCGCTGGTGCTGATGACGATCATCACATCCTCAGGCCGGAGGCCCGGCGATTGCGCCAGGAGATCGGCGAGCCGCCGATAGAGCGCCGCCTTCATCTCGCCGGTGCGAGGCCTGCCGATCGTGATCGAGATATAGACGAAGTCGTCCGAGCGCAGGCCGGCGAGATAGCTGCGGTCGAAGATCAATTCGTTCCCGTCATGCTGATGGATGGCCTGGAAACGATCGTTTTCGGGCACGTCGAAAGTCTCGACCAGGGCGCGCTGGATGTTGTCGGCCAGTGCCATGAGGTAGTCCGGCGACTTGCCTTTGCGAAGGGAAATGCGAACGAAGGGCATCGGAATCTCCATGGTTCAGGCCGTCGATCGGCCTTGACAGCAGAACCATCGCACGGCACGATGATGCTGAAAATCAGAATTTTATGGATCAATGATCCTGAAAATTGGGACTATATTATGCGACGGACGATCTTCGATCTCGATGTGCTTCGAACCTTTTCGACCGGCATGGAACTCGGCAACTTCGCCAAGGCGGCCGAGCGGCTTGGGCGTTCGACCTCGGCAGTGAGTGCACAGCTGAAGAAGTTGGAGGAGCAGGCGGGCACGCCGATCTTCCGTAAGGCGGGGCGCGGACTGGCGCTGACCGATGCCGGCGAGACGATGCTTGGTTATGCCAGGCGGCTGCTGGAACTCAACGACGAGGCGGCTGCCGCCGTCAACAGCGTCGAGCTGGAAGGCTGGGTGCGGCTCGGCCTGCAGGAGGATTTCGGCGAGAGCCTGCTGCCGGATGTGCTCGGTCGCTTTGCGCGCGCTCATCCGAAGGTCCGGATCGAAGCGCGGGTGGTGCGCAATGCCGAACTGCTCGAGCGCGTCACATCGGGCAAGCTCGATCTGGCGCTTGCCTGGAGTGACGGCACGCTGACGGCGCATTGCGAGCGGATCGGCGAAGTGCCGATGCGCTGGATCGGACCTTCCGAGGGGCAGCCGGCCTGGCAAGCCGCAAGCGGTGAGCCGATGCCGCTCGCTTCGCTGGAGGCGCCGTGTCTGTTACGCAGCGCCGCGACCAAGGCGCTGGATGAGGCGGGCATCTCCTGGCGGCTCGCCTTCGTTAGTCCCAGTCTCGGCGGTCTCTGGGCCGCGACGGCGGCAGGCCTCGGTCTCACCATCCGCACGCCGATCGGCCTGCCGGCGAAGGTCCGGCCGCTCGCGCCGGAGACCATCGGCTTACCGGATTTGCCCAAGCTCGGTCTGGTCCTGCATCGGGCGGAAGCCGAACCGCAACCGGCTGCGGCCCGGCTTGCCGAGCTCGTGCTTCAGTCCGTGCAGGGTGCGCTGCGCGAGGTGTTGGCTTGACATCTCCGCATTGACCCTTCGGGCGCAAGCCTGTAGCCTCGAACCGCTATGAAGACGTTCACCCTCAATATCGCTTCGGTCTTCTTCTTGAGCCTCTAAGGCTCTGCCTTCGGGCATTAGAAGATGCGGCCGCTGACCAGCCTTCGTGGTTGGCGCGTTGCCGTGGATGTAACCACCCTGCATCTGGCCAAGGAAAGAGCCGGTAGGTTTGGCGATAGAGAGATATTTCATGACATCAGATGTTTATCCGGCGGCACTGAGTGCTGCGCAGATCGAGCAATTCATCGAGGACGGTTTCGTCAGGATCGACGACGCTTTTCCCCGCGCATTGGCCGAGGAAGCCCGTGCCATCATGTGGCGCGATATTCCCTTCGCTGCGGATGATCCAAGGACGTGGACGCAGCCCGTCGTGCGGCTTGCCGGTTATGGCGGCGGGCCGTTCGAGAAAGCCGTCAACACGCCGGTATTGCATTCGGCCTTCGATCAGCTCGTCGGCAAGGGTCGCTGGGAGCCACGCAGTGGGCTTGGCAGCTTCCCGGTCCGCTTTCCCCATCCCGATGATCCCGGCGATGCCGGTTGGCATGTCGATCTGAGCTTTCCCGGCGAGGATTCCAATCCGGGTGAGCAGCGGGACTTTTCCGCCTGGCGGGTGAACATCACCTCGCACGGGCGGGCGCTGCTGATGCTCTTCCTGTTTTCGGATGTGGGGCAAGAGGATGCGCCGACCCGTATCCGCGTCGGTTCGCACAAGGATATCGCCCGCCTTCTGGCGCCAGCAGGGGAAGCGGGCATGGCGCATCTCTGGCTGGAGCATGTCGGGGAAGACCGGCCGTTGGCGTTAGCGACGGGCTTGGCGGGCACGGTCTATCTGTGCCATCCGTTCCTCATCCATGCAGCGCAGATGCATCGCGGCAAGGAGCCGCGTTTCATGGCGCAGCCCGGCCTTGCACCTTCCGAACCTCTTCTGCTTGAACGGGAGGACGGCGCCTATTCGCCAGTCGAGATCGCGATCCGCCGGGCGCTTCAGGAGCACTCGTCGGCACAGGATGCATCCGGCCGCCTACAGCGCCGCGCGTCGCTTCAGACGCGCTAAGGACGCTGTAGCACTTTGAATTGCTGCATAATTTTATCCTTAAATCGAATCCGATTTAAGGAATTAGCAGCAGGCCGGGTGCATCACATCTGCTGTTCCTGCACGGCGGCGCGTCGAATTGCCTGGGGCGGCTGGCCAAAGGCGCGAAGGAAGGCGCGGCGCATACGCTCGCGATCGGTAAAGCCGGTTTCGCGGGCGACGACGTCGATCGGGTGGCGGCCCTGCTCCATCATCAGGCGGGCCGCTTCCAGCCGCAGGTTCTCGACGGCCTTGGCCGGCGATTGCCCGGTTTCGGCGCGGAAGGCGCGGCTGAACTGGCGGGGGCTGAGATGGGCGGCTTCCGCCAGCTCCTCGACCGAAAGCGTCGATTTCAGATTGCTGCGGGCGTGGGCGAGCGCCTTCTGAATCCGGTCTGATTTGGGCTCCAACTCCAGCAGGGCGGAAAACTGCGACTGGCCGCCGGAGCGGCGATGATAGACGACGAGCATGCGGGAAACGGCGCGCGCTACCTCGAAGCCGTGATCCTTCTCGACCATCGCCAAAGCCAGGTCGAGACCGGCCGTCATGCCTGCCGAGGTCCAGATGGAACCGTCGATGATGAATATCCGGTCCTCTTCCATCTTTATCTTGGGATAGCGGCTTTGCAGCTCGCGAGAGACATACCAGTGCGTCGTCGCGCGGCGGCCGTCGAGGATGCCGGCTTCGGCAAGAAAGAAGGCGCCGGTGCAGATCGACGCCAGGCGACGTGTGGCGGACAGGGCGGTGCGGATGAAGTCGGTTTCCGCCGCATTCGGCAGCCTGATACCGGGCGCTCCCGCCACGATCAGCGTGTCGAGGGCCGGGTCCCCAAAGGCCTCCGTCTCCATCACCATGCCAAGCGAATTGGTAATCGGCCCGCCGTGTTCGGAGAGATAGCGGACCTCGTAAACCTTTTCCTCGAGTTCGATATTGGCGAACTCGAAGGCCGAGACGGCCGCCAGGCTCATGATTTGGAAGCCGGGATAAACAAGAAAGCCGATTTGCTGCATGACCATCACGTTCTGGCAAGAGGATGTCCTGAAAGGTGGTATATATGACATTCAGGACATTCGCAATTGGGGGTAAGACTTTCCTCAAGCGCAAGGCATCGGGCTGGCGCGCATGCAAGGAGACGGATCATGACACAGGACCATAAGGGTACGGCGCTGGTGACCGGCGCATCGTCGGGTATCGGCGCAATTTATGCCCACAGGCTGGCAAAGCAGGGTTACGATCTCATCCTCGTTGCCCGCAACGGCGAGCGGCTGAAGGCGCTGGCAAGCCGGCTGACCGATGAGACCGGCCGGACGGTCGAGACTGTCGTTGCCGATCTCGGCAACCGGGCCGATCTCGGCCGCATCGAAGGGGTGTTGAAGGATGACCGGAGCATCACGCTTCTGGTCAACAATGCCGGTGTCGGTGGAACGGCGCCGCTGCTTTCCGCCGATGTCGAAAAGATGCAGGAGATGATCGAGCTCAACGTCACGGCGCTGACGCGGCTGACCTATGCCGCCGTGCCGGGGTTCGTCGCACGCGGCGGCGGCACGATCATCAATATTGCGTCCATCGTCGCGATCGCGCCGGAGCTGCTGAACGGCGTTTACGGCGGTACGAAAGCCTTCGTGCTCGCCTTCAGCCAGTCGCTGAAGCACGAACTGGCGGAGAAGAACATCCGCGTGCAGGCGGTGCTGCCCGGCGCCACCGCCACGGAATTCTGGGACATCGCCGGCACGCCGGTCGAACATTTGCCGAATGAGATCGTGATGTCGGCAGAAAATATGGTCGATGCATCGCTCGCAGGTCTTGAGCAGGGCGAATTTGCAACGATCCCCTCGCTTGAGGATGCAGGCCTGCTTGCCGCCTACGAGCAGGCGCGTCAGGCATTGATGCCGAACCTCTCACGCACCGCGCCGGCGAAACGCTACAAGGTCGCGTAATTATAAAAGATAGAAACCATCCGCGGCGGCGGCTGCGGATGGTCGACCGCGTTCACTTGCACGATGTTCAGCCGAAACGTTCCAGAGCCATGGCGAAAATATCGGAATCGACATTGCCGCCGGAGGTGACCACGACGACCGTGTCGCTTTCCAGGGCATCGCCATGGAAGAGGGCGGCGGCAAGCGCCACGGCGCCGCCGGGCTCGACGACGATCTTTAGCCGTGTGAAGGCGAGCGCCATGGCGCGCAGCGCCTCCTCGTCGGTGACGACGATGCCGGCGCCGGCGAGGCGCTTGAGGATCGGGAAGGTGATGTTGCCCGGCTGCGGCGTAACGATCGCATCGCAGATCGAGCCCGAAACCGTCGCGTTGCGTTCGATCTTGCCGGAGGCGAGCGAGCGGGTCGTGTCGTCGAAATCCCTGGGCTCGCAGGGGCGGACACGAAAGCCGGGGGAACTGGCCTCAAGGGCGAGCGCGATGCCGGAGGTCAATCCGCCGCCGCCGCAGGGAACGAGGACTTCGGCTGATGTCACACCTTCCTCCCCAGCCTGCTCGGAAATTTCGAGACCGGTCGTGCCCTGGCCGGCGATGACAAGCGGTTCGTCGAAGGGCTTGATCAGCGTCAGGCCGCGCTCGGCCGAAAGTCTCGCGCCGATCTCGTCACGATCCTCGTTGACGCGGTCGTAGAGCACCACTTCAGCGCCGAAGGCGCGGGTGTTGGCGATCTTCAGCTTCGGCGCATCGCTCGGCATGATGATGACGGAGGGGATATTGTGCAGCTTGGCCGCAAGCGCAACGCCTTGGGCGTGGTTGCCGGAGGAGAAGGCGATAACGCCCTTCGAGCGTACCGCAGCATCGAGGCCGGAGACGGCCGACCAGCCGCCGCGAAACTTGAACGAGCCGGAATGCTGCAGACATTCCGCTTTCACGAACAGACGCCGGCCGGCGATCTCATCGAGGAAAGGGGAGGAGAGAAGCGGCGTGCGCCTTGCATGACCGCGCAGACGGGCGCGGGCTGCGACAATCATTTCAATGCTGGCCATTCGGGAATCTTTCTGCTTGCGGGTTCGCCCATGCATAGGGCGCGGCAGGCCAATTGTGAACGGCGACTTTGTCACGGTGACATGAATGGTGCCACCGCTGCTTCTCGAGCCGCGTTACGTTTCCGCCGACTGTTTTATCATGCGATCCCCGAAGCGTCAGTAACCGCTTGCCGACCCTTCCGCTGCGCGGCTATCCATGGCGCCGTTGTAGCGGGCGCCGCCGCCCTTTTCGATGGCAGCAAGGCTTTTGCCACCGACGAGGATGCCGGCGGCCTGGCCCCATTGCGGCGCGTCATTGCCGCCATCGAAGCTGTAGCCCATGGCGGCGAGCGTCTTTTCGGTATCGGGCGAAAGCGCATAGGGTTCGAGAAAGACCTTGTCGGGCTGCCATTGGTGGTGGAGACGCGGGGCGTTGACCGCCTGGCTGATATCCATGCCGAAATCGACGACGTTGAGGATCGCCTCCAGCGTGATGGTGATGATGCGCGAGCCGCCGGGGCTGCCGATCACCATGAAGGGCTTGCCGTCCCGGGTGACGATGGTCGGGCTCATCGAGGAGAGCGGCGTCTTCTTCGGGGCAATGGCATTGGCTTCGCCCTGCACCAGCCCGTAGAGGTTCGGCACGCCGGGCTTGGAGGTGAAATCGTCCATCTCGTTGTTGAGCAGGACGCCGGTACCCGGCGCAACGACGCCGGCGCCGAAGGAGCCGTTCAGCGTATAGGTGACGGCAACCGCGTTGCCCGCGTCGTCGATGATCGAATAATGCGTCGTCTCGGTGCTCTCCTTGCCGCCGAGCGGTTTGAGATTCGCCGAGGCGCCGGCCTTGTAGGGGTCGATCTTGGCAGCAATTTCCAGGGCATACTTCTTGTCGAGGAGTTTTGTGACCGGGTTCTCGACGAAGTCGGGATCACCGAGTGCTGCATTGCGGTCGACATAGGCATAGCGCATCGCCTCGACCATGAGGTGCACGGTTTCGGCCGAGTTATAGCCGAGATAGGAGAGTGGATAGCCTTCGAGAACATTGAGGATCTCGCAGATGATGACGCCACCGGAAGAAGGCGGCGGCGAGGAGATGATGTCGTAGCCGCGGTAATTGCACTCGATCGGCTTCAATTCGCGCACGGCATATTGCTCGAAATCCTCCTTGGCGAGGATGCCGCCCTTGGCCTGGCTCGCCTTGACGATCGCCTCGGCGGGCGCGGCCTTGTAGAAGGCGTCGGGGCCTTTTTCGGAGATGCCTGAGAGGACCGAAGCAAGGTCTGGCTGCTGGAGTTTTTCGCCGGATGCATAGGGTTTACCATCAGGTTTCAGGAATATCTTTGCCGCCGCCTCATCCTTGGCGAGGCGCTTGGCGTTGCCGGCGAAACTTGCGGCGTCGCCCTGTTCCAGCGTGAAACCCTCTTTGGCGAAGCGAAGTGCCGGCGCGATCAGATCCTGGCGCGATTTGGTGCCGTATTTCTCGCGCGCGGTCTCGAAGCCCATGACGGAGCCCGGCACGCCGACGGCAAGATAACCGTCGAGGCTGGCGCGTGGCACGATATCGCCCGTGGCATCCAGATACATGGTCTTCGTTGCGGCAAGCGGTGCACGTTCGCGAAAATCGAGGAAGGTCTTCGTGCCGTCCTTCAGGCGGATGGTCATGAAGCCGCCGCCGCCGAGATTGCCGGCCGCGGGATAGACGACTGCCAATGCATAACCGACGGCAACTGCCGCATCGACCGCGTTGCCGCCGCTTTTCAGCACCTCGACGCCGACATCGGTCGCCAGATGCTGGGCGGTGACCACCATGCCGTGCTCGGCTTCGACGGGCGCAGGCGAGGCGGCGAAAGCCGAGGTCAGGCTCAGCGACAATGCTGATATGACGGAGATCGTCCCGATATGCAGGCGGCCCATGATTTCCCCTCCTATGGACAATGATGGAAAAACATATGGGGCTGCGACAGCCCGAGGCAATGCAAGGGATTGGCTTTAAAACATGTCGCGCAAAGTATGTCGCGAGTTTGCGGCGACGACTTACGTAAAAACAAAATCTAGAGCGTCAGCAGTTCGGCGAGTTTCCGGTTGGTGTCGTCGTCATCGAGGGGCGTATAGACGATGAGCTTCATCTCCGGCCGACTGGTCAGTGTCAGGCCGGTATGTTCGAAGGACATGCGGCCCTTGACGGGATGGTTGATGCGCTTGATGCCGGATAGCGGGTTGACGACCTCATGGCGCTGCCACCAATCACGAAATTCAGGGCTTGCTTGTTTCAGCAGCGCGATCAGCCGGTCGAAATCCGGATCGCCGGCATAACGCGCACTGTCGGCGCGAAACATCGCCAGCGATACGCGGGCAACGGCTTCCCAGTCGACGAGCAGCTTGCGATGCGCGGGGTCGGCAAAGAGGCGATGCATGGTATTGCGCTCGTCGCGGTTGAGTGTGTCGTAACCGCCGAACAGCACCTCGGCGGCACGGTTCCAGGCGAGCACGTCCCACCGGCGGCCAAGTACATAAGCCGGTTGATGGGTCAGGTTGGCGAGCATGCGTTGCAGCGGCTCGTCGACACATTCGGGTGCGGATGAGACTGGCTGCGGCGCTTGGCGATTGTTGAGGGTGAAGAGATGCCGGCGCTCAGCCTCGTCGAGGCGCAGCGCATCGGCAAGGGCGTTGAGCACCTGCATGGAGGGCCTGATGTCGCGGCCTTGTTCCAGCCAGGTGTACCAGGTGGTGCCGACGCCGGCGAGCATGGCGAGCTCCTCGCGGCGGAGACCCGGCGTGCGCCGGCGAAACCCCTCCGGCAGGCCAACCTCGCAGGGCGTCAGCCGCTCGCGACGGGAGCGCAGGAAGGCTGCGAATTCACGGCGGCGGGCTTCGAATGTGTCGGATCTCTGGTCCATGGCGGCAATCATATCAGTATCGATACCAGGATAAAACCGGAACTGTTTACCGTTTCCGGGCCGCGCATGATGCCGGTGTCGCAGGTGGTTGAAGCGTCTGCGGCTCGATCAATTCAAGGAGCAGCATCATGTCTTTGCAGCATGTGGTCGTCATCGGCGGTTCTTCCGGCATCGGCCTTGCCACGGCGAAATTACTTTTGAAACAGGGATATACGGTCACCATTGCAGGCCGTGACGGCGAAAAACTTGCGGCGGCGAAGGCATCGCTCGATGGCGATCTGCGCAGCCTCGTCCTCGATGCGGCTGAGCTTTCCGACCTTGGGGAGGCTTTTGCTGGGGTTGGCGCATTCGGTCATCTCGTGTTGGCGATGGGCAGCGGTCACGGCGCCGGACCTTTTGCGACGCTCGACATGGCGGATCTGCTTGCCGGGTTCCAGACCAAGCTCATTCCGCATGCTGCGGCTGCTCAGGCGGCGCTGCCGTTGCTGCAGCCGGGCGGCAGCATCACCTTCGTTTCGGCGGTCAGCGCGCAAGCTGCGATGCCCGGCACGGCTGGGCTTGCGGCCGTCAATGCCGGCATCGAGGCGATGGTGCCGGTGCTTGCCGCCGAACTGAAGCCGCTGCGCGTCAACGGCGTTTCGCCTGGGGTCGTCGATACGCCGTGGTGGAGTTTCCTGCCGCCCGAGCAGCGCAGGAGCGTTTTTGCGGATTTCGCCGGCCGCACGCCGGTCGGCCGTGTCGGCAAGCCGGAGGATATTGCAGAGGCGATTGCCTTCCTGATTGGAAACGGCTTCATGAGCGGCCACGTCATCACCTGTGACGGGGGTGTGCGTCTCAGCGCGTGAGCTAGGCTTCAGGCTGTCGCCGACCGGAAATCCAAGCCGGAGAGGTCATACGCCGTGCAGGGCGCCGGGCCTCAACGACGGCGAGGTTGCGGCCGTCCGATCGCGTGAGGTGGCGGCAAGCCTCGCTTCGGCCTTGCGGGCGATCGCCTGCAGGTCGCGCGGCTTGCCTGATATCTTCTCCATGGCGGCGATGGCGACATCGGTTGCGAGGTAATCCGGCTTGTGGCCGACGCCGCTGACGGTAATGAGCTCCGAGCCTGATATATCGCGGGCAAGGCCGCGCGAGTGCAGGTGTTCCCAGACGATCTCGTCGCGGTCGCCCGTTATGATGACAGTCGGCGCGGTGATCTGCGAATAGAGCAGCGACTGCTCCTTCACATAGGCAAGCAGTCGTTTGAAATCGTTGGCGTTGTTGTGGAAGGCGCTGGGGCGCAGCGCCAGCGACGGACCGGTTTTTTCGATGTAATCGGCCGGGCGAGGATTGGGGCGGAAGACATTCAGCGTGCCTCGCTCCAGCCGGCTGAGCCCGAGCGGCACGACGATCGCGTGGTTGAAGAGCCAGCCGACGATCGGTACGGTTGCCACATGATAGTACCAGTCGATGCCGCCCGGCCATGGATGGGTGGCGGGCGCGAGGAAGAGCAGGCCGGCGGTCTTGTCAGGATGGCGCAGGCCGAAGGCGGCGGTGATCGCGCCGCCGAAGGAATGGCCGACGATGATCGCTTTCCCGATGCCACGCTTCTCCATCAGCCTGGCGATTGCATCTGCCTGGCCGGAGGGGACGGCGTTCTCAGGGCCGCCGCGTTCGGAATAGCCATGACCGGGACGATCGACGAACAGCATTTCCGCCCGGCCTTCGAGTGCGGCGCGGAAGGCAACGACCTGGTCGAGCAGATTGCCGCTGGCGCCGTGAATGAAGACCAGCGCCGGCAGATCCGCATTTTCGGGACGCTCGACGTGGACGGCATTCATGCGGTAGCCGCCGACATCCGTCAGTTCGCCGATATTCGGATAGGCGTGTTCGAATTGCCGCGCCTTATAAGTGGAGTAACCGATGGCGGCGGCAAGCGGGGCGAGAAGAGCGGAAACTTCTGCAAGCATGATCTCAACGAGCGATAATTGCGGGACGTCCTGCGGCTGACAACCGCCACATCGTTCCCTCTCTATTCTAAAATTGTGCAGCGTGATCCGACGTCAAGATCGCTGACCGGGAATCAGGTGCGGTTGCCGGCAAGTTTTTCCGCAAGCGTGTTGGCCTGTTCCTGTGCGGTGCGTTCGGCGGGATAGATATCGAGAAAACGCTCCCACGCCTTCAAGGTCAGCTGGTCGTTACCGGAATTGCTGAGGATCGCCGCCATGCCGGAGAGCGCGCCGAAATGGCGCGGCTCGAGATCGAGCACACGTTCGATGTCGGACATCGACTTGCGATAGTTTCCCATGACGAAATTCAGCGTGGCGCGGCGGTTCCAGCTTTCGGCATAATCGGGCTTCAGCGCGATCGCCTCGTCGAGGAAATCGAGGGCCGCGGGGTTGCGCTTTTCCTCGATCGCCTTGTCGGCCCACTGCATCAGCAGATTGACGGTGGCACTGCCGGAATCGTTCCATTCCATGCGGATTTCATTGGCGATGCCGCTGGCCTTTTCGGGATCGCGTTCACGCTTCAGCTGGCTGAAGAGTTGGTCGAGGTGCTGCTTCGGCGCATTGTGGGCATCCGCCTGCTCGACGATGACGTCCTTTTTCGCGGCAGCCGCCGGCTGTTCCGCGGCGGCGGCCGGAAAGGAGGAGGTGAGGAAAATGAGGGCGAGCGGCAGCGCCGCTGATGTCAAAGCAAAAAAGCGCATGGCGGGCATATTAGCCCGCCAGCGCCGAAGATCAAACAAATTTGACGTGATCACCGCAGCGACCCACCGGATATATCTGCCGGCGCAAGCTCACGCGACAGGGCGATCCGGACGCGCGAAATCAGCCCTGACGAGCCTTGAAGCGCGGGTTCAGCTTGTTGATGATGTACATGCGGCCCTTGCGGCGAACCAGACGGTTGTCACGGTGACGAGCCTTGAGCGACTTGAGCGAATTCTTGATCTTCATTTTTCTGATCCGCGATCTCTATGGGGGAATTCACATTCGCCCGTATCTTTAACAATCAAAAGCGCGCCATCGGGCGCGCTGTTTAGGTGGGGGAGCAGATACCTCGTCACCTTTTCCGTGTCAACCACATGAAGGTGTTTTTCCCAAGGCATAAGGGTGTTTTCTCAGGCCAAAACCGGCGATTTGGGCGTCAAGGTGGTGACATGACCCATCTTGCGGCCGGGGCGCCACTCGGTCTTGCCATAGAGATGAACCAGCGTGTCGGGGCGCCGCAACCAGTCGGGAACGGCAAGGATATCGTCGCCGATCAGGTTCTGCATGACGCAGTCGGAATGGCGCTCGGCATTGCCGAGCGGCAGGCCGGCAACGGCGCGGATATGCTGCTCGAACTGGCTGACGACGCAGGCGGCTTCCGTCCAGTGACCGGAGTTGTGGACACGTGGCGCCATCTCGTTGGCGACCAGGCCGCCATCGGCAAGCACGAAGAATTCGATGCCGATGACGCCGACATAGTTCAACGCGGCAAGGATTTTCTCGGCCGATTGGCGCGCGGCGTCCGCCGCCGGCGCAGCGATCGCAGCGGGAACCGTCGAGGTGTGGAGGATGCCGTTGCGGTGGACATTCTCGGCGGGATCGAAGCAGACGACCGTACCGTCGGTGGCGCGGGCGGCGATGATCGAGACTTCGCGCTCGAAGGCAACGAAGCTTTCGAGGATGAGCGGCACGCCGCCAAGTGCTGCATAGGCGCCATCCGGGCTGTCTGCGGCCGAGCGGAAAACCTTCTGGCCCTTGCCGTCATAACCGAGACGGCGGGTCTTCAGCACGCCCTGGCCGCCGAAATCCTTCAGTGCCGCCTCGAGATCGGCCTGGCTGTCGATCGCATGGAAGCGGGCAGTTGATATGCCGCAGCCATTGAGAAAGCGTTTCTCGACGAGGCGGTCCTGGGCGGCTTCCAGCGCCTTCGGCGGCGGATAGACAGACACGCTCGCCGACAGCGTTTCGGCGGCTGCGACGGGCACGTTCTCGAATTCGTAGGTGACGACGTCGCAGATATCGGCGAGTTCGGCCAGTGCCGAGGGATCGTCATAGGCGGCGGTAATCTGCCGGTTGGTGAGCTGGGCGGCCGGGCAGTCTGCCTGCGGCTCGAGGATGACCGTGCGAAAATTCAACCTGGCGGCGGCAATGGCCAGCATGCGGCCGAGCTGGCCGCCGCCGATAATGCCGATCGTTCGTGCCGTCATAGATCGTCCATCGGGTATTCGGCGACGGCAGCACTCTGGCGCTCGCGCCATTCGTCGAGCCGGTCGGCGATTTCTTCGTCGGAAAGGGCAAGCACGGCGGCGGCGAGAAGGGCGGCGTTGACTGCGCCGGCCTTGCCGATGGCGAGCGTACCGACAGGAATACCGGCCGGCATCTGCACGATGGAAAGGAGGCTGTCCTGGCCGGACAGGGCTTTCGACTGGACCGGCACGCCGAAGACCGGCAGCGGCGTCATCGCGGCGGTCATACCCGGCAGGTGGGCGGCGCCGCCGGCGCCGGCGATGATGACCTTGAAGCCCTCCGCGCGTGCGCCCTTGGCGAAATTGACTAGCCGGTCGACTGTGCGGTGGGCCGAAATGATGCGCGCGTCATAGGGAATTTCCAGCGCCTCCAGCGTGTCGGCGGCGTTTTTCATGGTCTCCCAGTCGGACTGGCTGCCCATGATGATGGCGACGGGTGGTCTGTCTGTCATCGTTGCTGTTATTCCCTCTCAGGCGATGATGTCAGGGATGATCTGATCTTCCAGCTTGGAGAGCCTGTCCTTGATAACGAGCTTCTTCTTTTTCATGCGCTGGATCCGCAGAGCGTCGCATCCGGTCTGGATCATGGCGTTGATCGCGGCGTCGAAATCTTCGTGCTCCTGGCGCAGGCGCGCCACTATGAGCCTGATTTCCGCCTGTTCCTGATCGGCCATATGCATTCCCCGTTATCGTCCTTGGACCTTGTCCGATCTGGCGATGATTTCCGCAAGCTCCTATCATCAAATACAGGTAACGGCTAGTTAGTCTTGATCATGAAATTGCCATCCAGTCTTCATCTTTTGGCCTTCGACAAGCCTTCAAAAATATGTCACAGTCCCGCCCGTTGACACCTTGATCCCCGACGATGTTGGCCGGGGAGGGTAAGAGGAAGGAAGGGTCATATGACTGTTCAAGCTCATCTTGAGTCACTCCAGAAAAAGCATGTCGCTCTCGAGGAGGAGTTGCACGCGCTCAGAACATCTCCCTCTATTTCGGATACGGAGCTTGCCGAATGCAAGCGCCGCAAGTTGCGCATCAAGGACGAGATTCAGCGTCTTAAGTCATCCGTCCACTAATCTTCCCAAGGGTCGCCGGGCGATCATCTTGCGCAACAAGGTAAATCCATCCATTCCGCCAAAAATTTGCAAGAACCGGTGATTTGACACCATATTTGCGCCAGTCCGATGCATCCGGCATCGTGGCTGGCGCTTTTGGGTCTGTCACGTCCCACATCGCGTTCTTATGATTCGCATCGTATCCCCAGATCTTATGGGAACCTGCATCAGGCCCAGAACTGATCCAGCCACAAATTGAGCTTGTCGAAGCCGCGGTTATTGACCGTGTAGATGCGTTTGGTGCCTTCCGAGGTCACGGAAACGAGATTGCTGTCGAGAAGCGCCTTCAGGTGCTGTGAAACAGCTGGACGGCTGATCGGCAGGCCTTCGGCGAGCTCATTGACCGTCCGTGGCGCGCGACGCAATTCCTCCAGCAGAAACCGCCGGTTCGGATCGGCAATCGCAGAGAAAGGGTCGGTGTTCGACATGGCAGCAACGCTACGTCAAACCGGCCGCGCCAGCAAGGAAATTGTGCATTGCAGCGAATTGCAGCAATGCGAAGTGCAGCGGCGCTGTAGGGCCTCTTACCAGCCAAGGCCCTCGCGCACGATCAGGAAGGCGGCGATCAGCGCCATTGTATAGATGAAGGGATAGAAGATCTGTGGCCTCATGCGGCGCACGCACCAGGCGCCGGCAATGGTGGCGAGCGGAGCAAAGGGCAGAAGCGTTGCGGAGGTCGCAAGGTTCTGGGTGCCGAGCTGGCCGAGCGCGAAATAGGGGATCAGCTTGACAGCGTTGAGGATCGCGAAGAAGCGCACGCTGGTGCCGGTATATTCGCGTGGCTGCAATTTGAGCGGCAGGGCATAGATCTGGAAGGGCGCACCGCCGGCATGGGCGACGAAGCTGCCATAACCGGAAAATGTTCCCCAGAGGCTGGCGGCTACCGGCCGCTGGCTGCGCGGCGGGATCACCTTGCCGGCGCCCGGGCCGAAATTGCTCCAGAAATAGCGCAGGCAGAAGAGGATGGTCACCGCGCCGATAACGATGCGCAGCAAGTTGCCCGGAACCAGAGCCGAGGTCGCCCAGCCCAGCGCAATGCCGGTGAAGGCGCCGGGCAGCATGATCTTCAGCGTCGTCCAGTCGCCATGCTTGCGCCAGATGACGAGCGAGATCATGTCCATGAAAACCAGGATCGGTAGCAGGATGGCCGCCGCCTCGACCGGCGAGACGACAAGGGCGAGGAAGGGCAAGCCGATCAGCGACAAAGCGTCGCCCATGCCGCCCTTTGCGAGGCCCACCAGCAGAACGGCGGGCACGGCGGCGTAGTAGAATAACAAATCCTGCGGCATGCTTTCGACGTCCTCCTCTTGCAAGCCTCGTCTAACGGAACTACTCACACAAAACGAGTGCGGATCCCTCATTTCGAAGGGGAATTCGCAGGAAACGGAAAGACCCCATGACCGAACCGGAAAACCGCTGCCGCCTTGTGCTCATCGTAGCCGATATCGCCGATGCCGATGAACAGGCAAAGATCGTCGCCGACGCGCTCAAGGGCGGCGATGTCGCTTCGGTGATCGTGCCGCAATACGGGCTCGACGACGGCACCTTCCAGAAACATGCCGAAAAGCTGGTGCCGTTGATCCAGGGCGCTGGCGCCGCCGCGCTGATTGCAGGCGACAGCCGTGTCGCAGGCCGGGCGAAGGCCGACGGCCTGCACCTTTCCGGCAATGCGGAGGCCCTTTCGGAGGCGATCGACAAACATGCGCCGAAGCTGATCGTCGGCGGCGGCAACGCGGCCGACCGGCACCATGCGCTGGAGATCGGCGAAGTCAGGCCGGACTATATCTTCTTCGGCAAGCTCGACGGCGACATCAAGCCGGAGGCGCATCCGAAGAACCTGGCGCTCGCCGAATGGTGGGCCTCGATGATCGAGATCCCCTGCATCGTCATGGGCGGCACCGATCCGGCCTCGGCGCTTGCCGTCGCCGAGACCGGAGCGGAGTTCGTGGCGATGCGGCTGGCGGTTTTCGGCGAGCCCGCCCGGGCGCCGTCCGTCGTTGCCGAGATCAATGCGTTGCTTGACGAAAAAGCGCCACGGTTTGAGGATTGAAATCGCGCTCATGCCGATCCCGCCCGCCCGTCATTTGAAATATCTCCTCGCCGGCATGGCCGCCTTCCTTGCGGCCGGGCCGAATATTGCCTTGGCGCAGGCGCCTGACAGCGTCATCAGTCAGCCGGGCACGGGGCCGGCTTCGACCTTCCGCACCGATCGGCCTTCCAGCCCGGGCGTGCAACCCTCCGACGGCGTCGGCGTATTCGACCGCATGGGCGCGAAGCTGCCGGACCTGCCGCCGGAGAAGGATTACAAGGGGCCGATTGACGAGGCCTACGGCGCCTTCCAACGCGGCTATTACCTGACGGCAATGGACAAGGCGCTGCCGCGCGCCCAGCTCGGCGATCCGGCGGCGCAGACGCTGATCGGCGAAATCCTCTCGCAGGGCCTCGGCGTCAAGAAGGACGTGAAGAACGCTGCCTTCTGGTACGGCAAGGCGGCCGAAGGCGGCGATGCGGCGGCAATGTTCAAATATGCGCTTATCCTGATGGAAGGCGAGGGCGTGCCGCGTGACAAGGTCAAGGCCGACGACTACATGCACAAGGCGGCCGAGGCCGGCAATCCTTCGGCGGAATTCAACTGGGCACAGCTTCTCATCGCCGACAATCCCGGCGAGAAGGGACTGAGGCTGGCGCTGCCATTCTACGAGAAATCGGCCGAGCAGGGCATTGCCGATTCGCAATATGCCGTTGCGCAGATCTATGCGACGCTGAAGGACCTGCCGGAAGAAAAGAAGAAGCTCGCGCGCGAATGGATGGTGCGCGCGGCGCGCGCCGGCTTCGACACGGCCCAGCTCGATCTCGGCATCTGGCTCGTCAACGGCGTCGGCGGGCCGAAGGATTACGTCAAGGGCTTCGAATGGCTGAAACTTGCCGCCAATGGCGGCAATGTCGCCGCGCAGAACAAGCTCGCCCATCTCTATATCAATGCGATCGGCACGGCGCCCAATCCGATCGAGGCGGCGAAGTGGTACGTGCTGTCGCGCCGGGCCGGGCTCGCCGATCCGGCGCTCGAGGATTTCTACCTCGGCATCGAGGACACCCAGCAGAAGGCGGCGATCGACGCCGCCAACAAGTTCCGGCGGCGATAGCGGCCGTTTGTCGACCCGGCCGACGACAGGCGTTTCAACCTAAAAAAGCGCATCGGCGAAGAGGTCTTCATCGTTTTCGGCTTTGGCGGTTTCGGCGGGAGCGGAGGTGCTGTCCTCGCTCGCCGGAATGATACCGCGATGAATGCTGCGCTCCTGGACCATCGTATAGTGCTTGAAGATCTTGCGGTCGAGCGGCGCGATCGTCTCAGCGAGATCGGAGATATCGGCGACATCGGTGCCGGCGACCCCTTCGAGCATATCGGCGCAGCCGGCAAGGACTTCGCCCAGATTATGCTGGAAATCGAGCTTGCCGATCAGCAGGCTGATCTTGGTGGCGACCTCGCGACCGTTCTCGGCGAGCACCTTCAGCTCGTTTTCCATCACATTGGCTGCAGAGCGGATGTTGCCGACGGCCGAGGTCAGGCTTTCTCCGAGGTTGCCGGCTCCGGCATCGGTGGCGGGGGCGACGCGCCCGGCCGCAGCTTCGAGCGTGGGCAGGCCGTTGACGATGGCGTCGGCGGAATCGTCGAGTTTGCCGGCGAAGATGCGCAGCTCGGCGGTGACGACGTTGATCGACCTGCCTTCCTCGCCGAGCCGGCTGCAGCGCAGGTTGGTATTCAAAGCCATATAGTGAATGTCGGTCTTGACGGCGCGGATGTTGCCGATTGCTTCGGAGAGCTTGGCCGCCGTACCGATCGTCGACTGGCTCACCTGATCGGCCTGGCGGCTTGCCGTATCGACCTGCTTGACGATTTCATGGGCGGCCGAGACGCTGGATTCCAGCGCGCGCATGAAGTTGCCGCCGGCCTCGCCACTCTCACCGCTCATCTGATCGCGCAGCTTGAGAATCTCCCGCATGTCGTGGTCGAAACTCGCGATCGTCTTGACGACGTTTTCGGAATCCCGCTGGAAATTTGCGCACATGTCGCTCATCTGCGCCGCTGTCAGATGGTGAATGACGTTCTGGAGGCGCTGACGCGCGCCGGCGTCGAGTCTGGCGCCATCCTCGCCGGCAAAGAAGTCTTCAAGCAGCGAAAACGTGGCCTGCACATGCTCGATGCGCTGGCGGGTGATGTCGCCGATCTGCAGGGCAGACAGGGTCGAGGCGACCTTGCTCTGGACGGCGCGGGCAATTGCGCCGACCTCGCGGGCGATGACGCCGAGATCCTTGCGATGTCCGGCGATCTTGGCGGCATCATCGCGCAGGGCTCCGGCGACGGCCGGAACAGTATCGGCATAGCCCTTGGAAACGCTGGCGCCAAAGGAGGCGGCGAGCTTGACCTCCTTGTCGAGACTGTCGAGGTGCGTGGCGAAACGGTTGACCTCATCGGTGCCGGAATAGATGCGCTCCAGGATCTCCTGGGCGAAGCCGGCGAATTCGGCAAGGCCGGCACCGGTAATCTTCACGGTCACCGCGAAGGTTCTGAGATAACGCATCGTCTCCTGCATGTCGGCGACGTGCTTGCGCAGCTCTCTGCCGGTATGCGCCAGCGAGACGAGCGCCTGCTGCCGGTTTTCCTCGGTGACGGGCAGCGCCATTAGGCTCTCCACCGTGGCGCGGAGATCGGCGCTGGTGTCGCTCGCCTCCTTGTTGTCGAGCGTCGTGGTGACACTCTCGAGCGAGTTCAACAGACGGTTGAGGACATCCATCACCGAGAGCAGCACGGTGCCGCCTTCGAGGAAACGTTCCTCGACCTGGCTACGAGCAGATTCCAGGGTCTGGCTGATGTCCCGCCCCGACGTGTAGGCTACGGCGTTCGATGATACCAGAGCGTGTGCCACTTTTATACCTTTTCTTAAAATACAGGCAATTCGACTCTATTTTTACGGGCAGGATGGAAACGTCCGGTAAACGCGGCGGGACTCGCCAGCGTTGTGATTAACGAAAGATGTCGATGGAGTGCCGGTGAAAGGTCACTGTCGTGTCGTGCAATTCAACATACTGTTTTTACTTTATTTATTTCTAAATATTGAGGAAAAAATACAACTTATCCCGGATGAGAATTGGGAGTCGCGGAACGCGCTATACGGCAGTTTCCTACAACCGCTGTTTACTCTGCATTAACGCTGTCGTGAGAGTCCTTTTAGGGTCATCAAGTATTTTTCTGACCCAGGAGGCTGCATTGGATACTCCGAAACAATATTGTGAATCTATAAATTTGCCGGACGTGCTCAGTATTCGAAACGTATCCGAACTATATTCAAAGTTTACTGATGAATTTCATAGCAATGATACAATCATCATCAGCATTCCCGAAGGCGCGGAAGCGGATCTGAGTTTCGTTCAACTCATCGAATCCTCGCGTCGCCAAGCAAAAGCCAAGGGAAAGACGTTCAAGCTTTCTTCGCCGGCCAGCGGCTCGGTCCTGAAGGTACTTGAGCGCGCAGGTTTCATCGAATCCTTCGATCACGAAGACGCAAAGTTCTGGTTGCATAAAGAGGTGACGTTATGAGTGCAAATATCCTGACTGTCGACGATTCCGCCAGCATTCGTCTGACCACCAAGGTCACGCTGACCAATGCCGGCTATAGCGTCACCGAGGCGGTCAATGGGGCAGAGGGCCTCGCGACGGCCAAGGGCAGCAGCTTCGATCTGATCGTGACCGATCTCAACATGCCTGTCATGGACGGGCTGACGATGATCGAGGAACTGCGCAAGCTGCCGGCGCAAGCCGGCGTTCCGATCATCTTCCTGACGACGGAATCGGACGCCGATCTCAAGGCGCGCGCCAAGGCCGCCGGCGCGACGGGCTGGCTGACCAAGCCGTTCGACCCGGAAAGCCTGGTGAAGATCGTGAAGAAGGTTCTCGGACGATGAGTACGCTCGATCCGGTTGCCGTATTCCGCACCGAAGCCGCCGAATGCCTCGAAGCGATCGAGACCGGTCTTCTCGACCTGACCCACCAGCTCGACAATAAGGATCTCGTCGACGCCGTGTTTCGCGGCCTCCACACGCTCAAGGGCTCCGGCGCGATGTTCGGTTTCGAGGCGCTTGCCGCCTTCACCCATCATTGCGAAACGGCCTTCGACCGTGTCCGCAAGGGCGAAGTCGCGGCGACCAGTGAACTCGTCGCCGCCGTTCTCGCCGCCCAGGACCACATGCGGGCTCTGGTCGACCAGCCGGACGCCGATCATGGCGATACCGGGCATAAGCTTCTGGCGCAGCTGCAAGCCGCCGTCGGCGGCAAGGAAGCGGCGCCAGCAGCAGCGCCGGCCGCTGTTTCCGTACCCGCAGCCGTGCGTGACGCAGCGGCGAAGAAGAAGAAGAACAGCTGGCGCATCCGCTTCAGCCTGCCCGCCAATTCGATGGCCAACGGCACCAACCCGCTCGGCCTGCTGGACGAGCTGCGCGATCTCGGCGAATGCACCGTGCGCGCCAACACCTCGGCCATTCCGCCCCTCAACGCGCTGGCTCCGACGGAACTCCACATTTCCTGGGACGTGACGCTGACCAGCGAGCAGGACCGCTCGGCGATCGACGACGTCTTCATCTTCGTGCTCGATGATATGGAACTCAGCGTCGAGGAGATCGACACGTCGGCAGCGGCAACCGCCGCTCCGGTCGAGGAAAAGGTTGCACCTGCCCCTGTCGTCGCAGCATCGGCGGCCGCCGTTTCACCAACCACCGTCCCGGAGTTCCGTCCTGTCGAGGCGGTTCCGGCCAAGCGTGAGGCGCCTGCCGCCGTCAGCCAGGCGAAGGCGGCCGAGAATGTCCGCGTTCCGGCCGAACGTCTCGACGAACTGATGGACCGCGTCGGAGAGCTCGTCATCGCGCAATCGCGCCTCAGCCAGCTCGCCAGCGCCAGCACCAATATTGCACTGCGCTCCGTCTCGGAAGAAATCGAACGTCTCTCCGGCGAATTGCGCGACACGATGATGGTGCTGCGCATGGTGCCGGTCGCCACCCTGTTCTCCCGCTTCCGCCGCCTCGTTCACGATCTCGCTCGCGAGACCGGCAAGGTGATCGAACTGGTGACGGACGGCGAGAGCACCGAAGTCGACAAAACCGTCATCGAGCGTCTGGCCGATCCGCTTGTGCATCTGGTGCGCAATTCGATCGATCACGGCCTCGAAACGCCCGCCGACCGCCTTGCCTCCGGCAAGACGGAAGCCGGCACGGTGACGCTTTCGGCCCGCCAGGCCGGCGGCGAGGTGATCATCTCGATCAGGGACGACGGCCGCGGCATCAATCGTGAACGGGTGCGCGCCAAGGCGGAGTCCTCCGGCCTTATCCAGCCCGGCCAGCCGCTTTCCGACTCCGAGCTGCTGCAGCTGATCTTCGCCCCGGGCTTCTCGACGGCAGCCGCGATCACCAATCTGTCCGGCCGCGGGGTCGGCATGGACGTGGTGAAGAAGACGGTCGAGGCGCTCCGCGGCGCGATCGACATCGTCAGCGTGCCGGGACAGGGTTCGGAAGTGTCGCTGCGCATCCCGCTGACGCTCGCCATCATCGACGGCCTGCTGGTGCGCGTCGGTTCCGGCCGCTACGTCATCCCGCTCTCGGCGGTCGAGGAATGCCTCGAACTGTCGCTCGAGGAAGATCTTCGTTCGCGCGGCCGCAGCTTCATCTCGCTGCGCGACAGCCTGGTGCCGTTCCTGCGCCTGCGCGACCTCTTCCGCACCGGCACAAAACCCGATGTGCATCAGAAGGTCGTCGTTATCTCCACAGGCACAGAGCGCGTCGGCCTCGTCGTCGACCAGATCATCGGCGACCACCAGACGGTCATCAAGTCGATGTCGAAACTGCACAATAACGTCGCGACCTTCTCGGGCGCCACCATTCTCGGCGACGGCAGCGTCGCTCTCATTCTCGACGTCGGGCACCTGGTTGCCGCGGGTCAGCAACAGGAGGCGCAATTGCGTGTAGCAGGATGAGTGCAACAGCAGCAGCCGAACGATTTGACAATCACTGGAACTATGCCGAGGAAGTCGAAGTCCTGACCTTCGATCTCAACGGCGAAACCTTCGCGCTGGAAGCGGTCATCGTCCAGGAAATCCTGGACCTGCTTCCCGAGACCGCGGTGCCGGGCAGCCAGCCCTTCGTCGCCAGCGTCATCAACTTTCGCGGCAAGGTCATTCCGCTCGCCGATCTGCGTCTCGCCTTCGGGATGGAAGCGGCGGAGGCGACAATCGACAGCCGCATCATCGTCATCGAGATCGATCTGCAGGGCGAGCAGACGCTCGTCGGCCTCAGGACCGACAAGGTGAACGAGGTGACGACGCTTGCAAAGTCCGCGAGCGAGGCCCCGCCGAGTGTCGGCATGCGCTGGCGCGCCGATTACATCAACTGCCTGGTGAAAAGGGGCGGAGAGTTCATCATTCTCCCCAATCTGCAGGCGATTTTTTCATCGAGGCGAGATGCGGCGGGAGCCGCTAATTGACGCTGAATGAATTCAACGAGGGGTTTGGGGACTATGCGACTGACAATCAAGACGAAACTGGTGACCGCGTTCACCTTCATCATTCTGATGCTCGTAGGCACCGCCGCTTACGGTATCTTCAGCCTTGGATCGCTGAATGACACGATCGATAAGCTTCTCGCCGGCCCGGCAGCCCGGCTCGATCTGGCGCAGCAGATCAACATTGCCCAGCTCGAGGAGATCCGCCAGCAGAAGAACCTGCTCACTGCCCGCAGCGCAGACGAGACGGCTGGCGCAATCGCGAAGGGCAATCAGGCCCGCAAGGACTTCACCGACGCCTTCAACCAGGTGTTGGAGCTGGCCACGGAAGAAGGCAAGGCGCGCTGGGCGCGCATCGCCGAACTTTCCAAGAGCTTCACGGCAGCCGACGATCAGATCCGGGAATATATGAAGGCCGGCAATGCCGAAGGCGCAAATGCCGTTTCCGTCACGACGGCGCGGGTCGCTGCCAACGACATCGACTCGACGCTCAGCGAAATCCTGGCACTTGAAAAGCAGCGTATGAAGGCTGCCGACGACGGCGCCGAAGCGCAGTACACGACGACGCGCACAATGATGGTTGCGGTCGCCGCCGTTGCCCTGCTGATTGCTGCCTTTACCGCGTTCTGGATCGCCAGCACGATCAGCAAGGGCCTCGGCCGTGCCAACAGCGTGGTGCGCGAAGTGTCGGAAGGCGATCTGACCAAGATGGCCGATATCACCAGCCATGACGAAATCGGCGAACTTCTGGGCAACGTCAATACGATGATCGAACGCCTGCGCGGCGTCGTCGCCGACGCACTGTCGGCCGCCGACAACGTCTCTTCCGGCAGCCAGCAGCTTTCGGCAAGCTCGGAACAGGTATCGCAGGGCGCAACTGAACAGGCCGCGTCCGCCGAAGAGGCTTCCGCCTCGATGGAGCAGATGGCCGCCAACATCAAGCAGAACGCCGATAACGCCGCCCAGACCGAAAAGATCGCCCGCCAGTCGGCCAAGGACGCGGAGATGAGCGGAGAAGCGGTGACGCGTGCTGTCGACGCCATGCGCACGATTGCCCAGAAGATTGGCATCGTCCAGGAGATCGCCCGCCAGACCGATCTGCTGGCTCTGAACGCTGCCGTCGAAGCCGCTCGTGCGGGGGAACACGGCAAGGGTTTTGCGGTCGTCGCCTCGGAGGTGCGCAAGCTTGCCGAACGCAGCCAGTCGGCCGCTGCCGAAATCAGCTCGATGTCGAGCGACACAGTCAAGGCTGCCGCCGATGCCGGCGACATGCTTGGCCGGCTGGTGCCCGACATCCGCAAGACGGCGGAACTTGTCTCCGAGATCAGTGCGGCCTGCCGCGAACAGGATATCGGCGCCTCGCAGATCAACGAAGCGATCCAGCAGCTCGACAAAGTGACGCAGCAGAATGCCGGCGCTTCCGAGCAGATGTCGGCGACCTCCGAGGAGCTCGCCTCCCAGGCCGAGGAGCTGCAGACCTCGATCGCCTTCTTCAAGGTCGATACGGCAGGCAGCGCACGGACCGGCGCCTACAAGGCCCAGCCAAAAGCTTCGACCAAGGTGATCAAGACCCCGGCTGCTGTCCGCAAACCCGCCCCGCAGGCCAACGGCCAGGGCCGTGGCCAGACGGTTTCGGCGCAGCAGCAGCGTCTCAAGGGCTTTGCTCTCGATATGTCGATGGGCGGTCCAGACGCCGGCGACGACGACTTTAGGGAGAGCGCATAGGCGCTCCCCTGGCAAAAGCGCCTGAACGCTTTCGCCATGTGATCCCTCGGGCTGCTCCGGTGGCCCGAGGCGGGATATCCCCCAACGCATGTAGGCGTTGGCGCTGCGATCGATAGATGTCCGGCTGCCGGGAAGTGAATGTAGTCGCTTTCCCCCTTTTCAGACACATCACTTTCACGCTCGACGCCCCACCGATGGGACGTGTCTCTATCCATTCGTTTTGACCGCAAACAGGGGGTCTCACATGCGTTTCACCATCAAGCTCAAATTGGGTCTTGCCTTCGGCATCATGACGCTGCTGCTGATCGGCATCGCGGTTTATGGAAGCCTGAGCCTCGGCACCTTGAACGATGCAAGCGGCAATATGATCGACGGCCCGATGCGCCGCCTGGAACTGGCGCTGAACGCCAATGTTGCCGAAGTCAACGCCATCCGCGCTCAGAAGAACGCGCTGCTTTCCACCGAACCCGACGCCGCTGCCGGTTTCTACAAGGAGGCCGACCAGAACTTGCAGGCGATGTTCGATGCCGTCGATGCCGGCCACGCCATCGCTTCGCCCGAAGGCAAGCCCTATTGGGAAAAGCTGCAGACGATCGGTGCAAAATTCCGCGACAGATCCGCCGAACTGCAGCAGCTTGACGCCAGGGGCGATCAAGCCGGTGCACTGGCGCTGTCGCTCGGCGACCTGCGCACGATGACCAACGACATGGGTGACGCGATTGCCGCACTCATCGAGATCCAGCGCAAGGGCATGAAGGCGACCGATCAGTCGAACACCGATCTTTACAATTCGACCAAGCTGATCCTCGGCACCGCTTCCGGTATCGCCGTGCTCATCGCTCTCGGCGCTGCACTGTGGATCACGCTCGGCATCAACAACGGTCTGCGGAAGATTACGACCGTCGTAAACGCCGTCGCAATCGGCGACCTCAACCAGAAGGTCGACGTCAAGACCAATGACGAGATCAAGGATCTCATCAACACGGTCAACACCATGACTGCCAACCTGCGCGCCACGGCAGCACTCGCCGATCAGATCGCTATGGGCGACCTCAGTACCGATGCCAAGCCGCTTTCGGACAAGGATACGCTCGGCATCGCGATGCAGAGCATGATCTCCAACCTGCGGACCACCGCCGGCATCGCCGATCAGATCGCAAACGGCGACCTGACGGTGTCTCCGAAGCCGCTCTCCGACAAGGATGCGCTGGGCCTCGCCCTGGAGCAGATGGTCGAACGTCTGCGCGGCGTCGTCGCCGACGCGATCTCCGCCGCCGAGAACGTCTCTTCCGGCAGCCAGGAACTCTCGGCAAGCTCCGAGCAGGTCTCGCAGGGCGCCACCGAACAGGCGGCTTCGGCCGAAGAGGCTTCCGCCTCGATGGAAGAGATGGCTTCCAATATCAAGCAGAACGCTGACAACGCGGCGCAAACGGAAAAGATCGCCCGTCAGTCGGCCAAGGATGCTGAAGCCAGCGGCGAGGCCGTCTCCCGTGCCGTCGATGCCATGCGCACGATCGCCCAGAAGATCGGCATCGTCCAGGAAATCGCCCGCCAGACCGATCTGCTCGCCCTCAATGCCGCCGTCGAAGCCGCTCGTGCGGGTGAACACGGTAAGGGTTTTGCAGTCGTCGCCTCGGAGGTGCGCAAGCTTGCCGAACGCAGCCAGTCGGCTGCCGCCGAAATCAGCGCGATGTCGAGCGATACCGTGACGGCCGCCCAGGAAGCCGGCGATATGCTCGGCCGTCTGGTGCCCGACATCCGCAAGACGGCGGAACTGGTCTCCGAGATCAGTGCTGCCTGCCGCGAACAGGATATCGGGGCTGCCCAGATCAACGAGGCAATCCAGCAGCTCGACAAGGTGACTCAGCAGAATGCCGGTGCCTCCGAGCAGATGTCGGCGACCTCCGAGGAGCTCGCTTCCCAGGCCGAGGAACTGCAGACCTCGATCGCCTTCTTCAGGGTTGACATGGCGGGCGGGGGCCGCGATCGCACGCCGGCTGCAAAACTCACCGTCCGCAGCCGGGCTCCGGCCACACCGCGCAAGCCGGCCAGCAAGGCGCCGGCCAATACGGTCGCCGGCCAGCAGGCCCGCGCCAAGGGGTTTGCCCTCGATATGTCGATGGGCGGTCCCGACACGGCCGATGACGAGTTTAGGGAGAGCGCATAGCGCTCCCCTGGGGAAAGCGCATAGCGCTCCCCCGTTCGCAACTGTCGTGGGCCAGCCAGCCTGGCCCACGACGCACACTCCGGCGCTCGCGTGCCGGCACGGAAGTCCGCCAATTTCCTTCCGTGGCATGTCTTTGCCTACTCGAATTTCTTTGCTGCATGATGCCGCGCGCGCCTGGACCCCATTTTATTGCTTCGCTCTCGGAGAGGTATATTGAGATGCGTATTACGATCAAACTTAAGCTCGCAGCCGCATTCGGCTTTGTCATACTGTTGCTGGTAGGCAGCGCGGTCTATGGAATCATCAGCCTCAGTTCCCTGAACGATGCTGTCGGCAACCTTGTTTCAGGTCCTGCAAAAAGGCTGGAACTGGCTCTGGAGGCAAAGACTGCCGAGCTTAATGCCGTTCGCTGGCAGAAGAATGCCCTTCTGGAAATGGATCCCGAAGTGGCCAGGAAGGACTACCAGAACTCGGCGAAGAGCCTGGATGAAATGGTGGCCTTCGCCACGGGCGGCCAACAGCTCGCAACCACCGAGGGCAAACCCACTTGGAACAGGCTGGTTGAGCTTGCCAAACGCTTCAATGAGAGCTCCAACAAGGTCGCCTCCATCCAGGAAAGCGGCGACAGGGCAGGGGCCGCGGCGCTTTCGTCGGGAGAGGTCCGCGTCCTCGTCGTGGAACTGGAAGAGGTTTTCGAGACGCTCGTCGCACTTCAGCAGAAGTCGATGACGCAAGCCGATGACGACACCGACATTCTTTATAGTTCGACGAAGAACATGCTCATCGGTATCGCTGTCGGCGCTTCCGTCATCGCGTTCGCTGCTGCGCTATGGATCGCGCTCGGCGTCAACAGCGGCCTGCGCAAGATCATGAACGTTGCCAGCGCCGTCGCCATCGGTGACCTGAACCAGAAGGTCGAGATCAGGAGCAACGACGAGATCAAGGATCTCGTGAACACGATCAACGTTATGACGGAAAATCTTCGCAACACCGCGGAGATCGCCAATCAGATCGCAAACGGCGACCTGACGGTGTCTCCGAAGCCGCTCTCCGACAAGGATGCGTTGGGCATTGCGCTCGAGCAGATGGTCGAGCGCCTGCGCGGGGTTGTCTCCGACGCGGCCGCTGCCGCAGAAAATGTCTCGGCCGGCAGCCAGGAACTCTCCTCTAGCTCCGAGCAGGTGTCGCAGGGCGCAACTGAACAGGCCGCGTCGGCCGAAGAGGCTTCCGCCTCGATGGAAGAGATGGCCGCCAACATCAAGCAGAACGCCGATAACGCCGCCCAGACCGAAAAGATCGCCCGCCAGTCGGCCAAGGACGCGGAGATGAGCGGTGAAGCGGTGACGCGTGCTGTCGACGCCATGCGCACGATTGCCCAGAAGATCGGCATCGTCCAGGAAATCGCCCGCCAGACCGATCTGCTGGCTTTGAACGCTGCCGTCGAAGCCGCGCGTGCGGGGGAACACGGCAAGGGTTTTGCGGTCGTCGCCTCGGAAGTGCGCAAGCTTGCCGAACGCAGCCAGTCGGCCGCCGCCGAAATCAGCTCTATGTCGGGCGATACGGTCAAGGCCGCTCAGGAAGCCGGCGACATGCTCGGCCGGCTGGTGCCCGATATCCGCAAGACGGCGGAACTGGTTTCCGAGATCAGTGCCGCCTGCCGCGAGCAGGATATCGGCGCCTCGCAGATCAATGAAGCGATCCAGCAGCTCGACAAGGTGACGCAGCAGAATGCCGGTGCTTCCGAGCAGATGTCTGCGACATCGGAAGAGCTCGCGACCCAAGCGGAAGAACTGCAGACGTCGATCGCCTTCTTTAAAGTCGATACGGCAAGCAATCGCCAGCATCGCGTGCCGGCCGCCAAGGTCACGGTCCGCAGCCCGGCTTCCGCCGCCGGCCGCAAGCCCATGTCCAAGAAGCCGGCTGCCAACAGCGTTGCCGGCCAGCAGGCTCGGGCGAAAGGCTTCGCTCTCGATCTCTCGATGGGTGGTCCCGATAGTGGGGACGCCGAGTTCAAGGAAAGCGCATGATCATGGCCACGACATCTCTGGAAGCGCAATTCGTGACCTTCAGCCTCGGCGACGAGATTTTCGCCGTGCCGGTTGAGGTCGTACGGGAAATCCTCGACTATGCGGAAGCTTTCAAGATTCCGAATGGTCCTGACTATCTGCTCGGCCTGCGCGATGTGCGCGGGCAGGGCGTGCCGACGATCGATCTTCGTTTGAAGCTCGGCATGACGAAAACCGTGCCGACGCCGCACACGCGGGTGCTCGTGCTCGACGTGCCGATGGAAAGCCGGCTTCTGACCCTCGGCCTCGTCGCCGACCGCGTCTTCGAGGTCACACCGTTCCGTCGCGAGCAGATCGAGGCGGCGCCCGATATCGGCGTGCGCTGGCGCTCGGACTATATCGCCGGCGTCGTTCGCCGTGAAAACGGCTTCGTCGTCATCATCGATCTTGCACGGTTGCTGTCGCGCGAGGACGCCTCGGCACTGCAATCAGCGGCCTGACCGCGTATCAACCTGGAGTAGTGCGTTCTATGGGTATGGCAGCAGCGGTGGAAACCCAATTGCCGGGCGACCGGATCAGCAAGCGCAATTTCGACAAGCTTGCCCGGTTCATCTACGATTATAGCGGCATCAAGATGCCGCCGACCAAGCTGACGATGCTCGAAGGGCGGTTGAGGCGCCGCCTTCGCGCAACCAACCATTCGACCTTCGACGATTATTGCGACTTCCTGTTCAATGAGGATGGCCTCGCCCAGGAAACCGTCTACCTGATCGACGTCGTGACGACGAATAAGACCGACTTCTTCCGCGAAGCCAAGCATTTCGACTATCTGCAGAGCGTGGCGTTGCCGGCGATCGCCAACAGCGGCGTGCGGACCATCCGTACCTGGAGTTCGGCCTGCTCGACGGGGGCGGAACCCTACACGATGGCTATGGTGCTGGCAGAATTCGCCGAAGGCCGCAACGACGTTTCCTACAGCGTGCTGGCGACCGACCTTTCCACCGACGTGCTGCAGACGGCGCGCCGTGGCATCTATCCGGAAGATTTGATCGCACCCGTGCCGCGCGACCTGCAGCGCAAATACGTGCTGACGGCCAAGCAGCCGGGTCGGCGGGAGGTGCGCATCACGCCGAGATTGCGTAGCAAGATCGGTTTTGCCCGCATGAACCTGATGGACGAGAAATACGCGATCGGCGAACCGATGCACGTCATCTTCTGCCGCAACGTGCTAATCTACTTCGACAAGCAGACTCAGGCCGGTGTTCTCAACCGCCTCTGTGACTGCCTGGCGAAGGGCGGCTACATGTTTATCGGTCACTCCGAATCGATCACCGGCTTCGATCTGCCGTTGAAGCAGGTCTCGAATACGGTGTTTCAGCGTATCTAAAGCGCATCGCGTCATCCCAAAACCGCTGCGCACTTCTGGACGGCATGCATTAGGGGTATTCATGGCTAAGAAAATCCGCGTTCTCATCATCGACGATTCCGCCAGCATCCGCCAGACGCTGACCCATGTGCTGGAGCAGGATCCCGATATCGAGATCATGGCGGTCGCATCCGACCCTTTCATGGCGGCGCGGAAGCTCCAGGAGGAGATCCCCGATGTCATCACGCTCGACGTCGAGATGCCGCGCATGGATGGCATCACCTTCCTGCGCAAGCTGATGTCGCAACGGCCGATCCCCGTCGTGATGTGCTCGTCGCTGACGGAAGCGGGTTCGGAAACGCTGCTCCAGGCGCTGGAGGCCGGCGCCGTCGACGTCATTTTGAAATCGAAGATCGGAGCGGCCGACAGCCTTGCCGACGATGCGATGCGTATTCGCGAAGTCGTCAAGAGCGCCTCGCATGCACGGCTTTCCAACGTGCGCCGCGCCGCCGGAACCATTCGCCCGGCTTCGGCGGAGGGGCCGGCCAAGAAGCTGACCGCGGATGTGATGCTGCCGCCACCGACGGGGCGGGCCATGGCTAAGACGACGGAGATGGTCGTCTGCGTCGGCGCCTCCACCGGCGGCACCGAAGCGCTGCGCGAGTTCCTGGAGGAACTGCCGGCCAATGCACCTGGCATGGTGATCGTCCAGCATATGCCGGAAAAATTTACTGCCGCCTTCGCCAAGCGGCTGAACGGGCTCTGCGAGGTCGAGGTCAAGGAAGCCGTCGATGGCGATCCGGTGCTGCGCGGCCATGTGCTGATCGCGCCAGGCGACAAACACATGCTGCTCGAACGCCAGGGTGCGCGCTACTATGTGAGCGTCAAGACCGGGCCGCTGGTGTCGCGACACCGGCCTTCCGTCGACGTGCTCTTCCGCTCGGCGGCGCGCTCGGCCGGCTCGAACGCCATGGGGATCATCATGACCGGCATGGGCGACGACGGCGCGCGCGGCATGCTGGAAATGCATCAGGCCGGCGCCTACACAGTGGCGCAGGACGAGGCGAGTTCCGTTGTTTTCGGCATGCCGAAGGAGGCGATCGCCAAAGGCGGCGTCGACCGTATTCTGCCGCTCGATCAGATCGCTCGCGAAGTGCTGATGACACAACAGAAGTTTTAAGTCGGTTTCAAGGGAACCGGCTGAAGCCGGCGGTATCGCACGATGCCGCCGGCTTTTGATCATAGCCGTGCAAGTTCTGTATTCAGGCGAGATAACCGCCGTCGATCGTCAGGCTGGTGCCGGTGACGAAGGCGGCCTCGGCACTGGCGAGATAGGCGGCGAGACCGGCGATCTCGCGGTCCTCACCCAGGCGGCCAAGCGCCATCAGCGGCTTGAGGCGCTCATGATCGTCCTCATTGGGGTTCATGTCGGTCGCCGTCGGGCCGGGCTGGATGTTGTTGACGGTGATGCCGCGTGGGCCGAGATCGCGGGCGAGGCCGCGGGTCATCGAGGCGATCGCGCCCTTCGTCATGCTGTAGACTGCGGAGGTCGGAAAGCCGCTGCGATCGGCGGTGACGCTGCCGATGGTGATGATGCGGCCGCCTTCCTTCATATGTCTTGCCGCTGCCTGGATGCCGACGAAGGCAGCGCGGACATTAACGGCGAACATCCGGTCGAAATCTTCGAGCGAATAGTCGTCGAGCGGGTTGAGGATGAGAATCCCGGCATTGCTGACGAGAATGTCGAGACCGCCAAAGGTCCCAGTTGTCAGCGCGACGGCATCCTGTACGGCTTTCGTATCGGCACTGTCGGCCCGGATCGCCAGCGCCCTACCGCCAGCAGCCTCCAACTCGGCGACGATCGCCTTCGCCTTGTGCTCGGAGCTGGAATAGGTGAAGGCAACGGCGGCGCCATCAGCGGCGAGCCTTCGGACGATGGCGGCACCGATGCCGCGTGAGCCGCCGGTAACGAGGGCGATCTTGGTGGAAAGGGGTTGAGACATGCAGGTTTCCTTTGTTTTTGGATAGATCAGTCTAGAATTGTGCATGGAAAGGCCGGTTCGGAGTTGTCCCTTCGTCAGCGGAGGCTTCTGATTGCCATGCGTGCGATACCGCGTAGCGTCGCGGGTGGGGCGCCGTTTCGGGCGCTGACTTTCATGCCCGACAGGGCAGCGCCGAGAAACGGAATGGCGTCGGCGATATCGATATCTGTTGCGAGATCTCCGGTCCTGCGAGCCTCCGCGAGAAGGCTCTTGATCGCCGCGTGAAGCGCGTGGCCGGCGCTGTCGGTAAGAGCTGCGACCTCGGCATCGGTGCGGCCGAATTCACAGATGGCGCTGACACCGAGGCAGCCGCGCCGCGCTTCGGCAGCGGGACGCGAGGCGAAGGCGACAAGAGCGCCTTCCAGCGCCTCGATCGGCCGGCCTTCGCGGCGAAGATCGGCGATGATGTTGTCGATGCTCTCCACATTGTAGCGCTTCAGCGCTTCCAGATAGAGGCCGCGCTTGTCGCCGAAGGTGTCGTACATGCTTTGCCGGCTGATCTTCATCGCCGTCAGCAATTCCTCGGTCGAGGTGCCTTCATAGCCGTGCTCGGAAAATACGCCGATGGCGGCATGAAGGGCGGTGTCGCGATCGAATTCCTTGTGTCGTGCCATGACGAGGCTTCTACTCTTATTGGACTGATCTGTCCAGAATAAAATTAATGGTTTCTGGCACCGCAGGGCAGCCATGCGCGCCTCCCCTTGAAATTTCCCTGATTTTGTGGTCTTGAGGCCGCCAATCTTCGCAGCGCTGCCTGTCATGCATGTTCAGGGACACTTCCCGCCCCTGGCAGCGCGCGCGCCACGTATCAGTCCCAAGGAAAAATGCGCCGATGGCCCGTTCAGCTCTTCTCAATGTCATGGTTCAGGCTGCCCTCAAGGCAGGAAAGTCGCTGGGACGTGATTTCGGCGAAGTGCAGAACCTGCAGGTTTCCGTGAAGGGACCGGGCGATTTCGTTTCCACCGCCGACCGCAAGGCCGAAAAGATCGTCAGGGAAGAGCTGCTCAAGGCGCGTCCGACCTATGGCTTCCTCGGCGAGGAAAGCGAGGAAATCAGGGGCACCGACGGCGCGCATCGCTGGATCGTCGACCCGCTCGACGGCACGACGAACTTTTTGCACGGCATCCCAGCCTTCGCTGTCTCGATCGCGCTCGAACGCAATGGCGAGATCGTTGCCGCCGTCGTCTTCAATCCGGCGACCGACGAACTCTATACCGCCGAGCGTGGCGGCGGCGCCTTTCTCAACGACCGGCGCCTGCGCGTCGCTGCGCGCCGGGCACTGTCGGATTGCGTCATCGGCTGTGGCGTGCCGGCGCTCGGCAAGCGCAATCACGGCAAGTTCCTGGTCGAGCTTCGCCACGTGATGGGCGAAGTGGCAGGCATCCGGCGCCTGGGCTCGCCGACGCTTGATCTTGCCTATGTCGCGGCCGGGCGTTTCGACGGTTTCTGGGAAGCGGAGCTTGCGCCCTGGGATATGGCGGCTGGCATCCTGCTCATCCGCGAAGCTGGCGGTTTCGCCACCGACTGGGACGGTGGCGCAACGATGCTCGAGAGCGGCACGATCGTCGCCGGCAACGAGATTATCCACAAGGCGCTGATCGAAGTCGTCAAGCGGCCGGTTCCCGCCAAGTGACCGAACGAAAATCTGGCTGTTGTAAAGTCACGGTTTTCTCCCCGGCATACTTCAATTCGGCACAATGTTGTTCTAGTCTCCGCCAGCAGGGAATCCGGAGGCTGCGTAACCTATGGAAAATGTGAATGTGGCGGAGATCGGCTCCACCGAAAAGACGGCGGGCATTTATGCCAACAGGCTTTCGAGCCCCATGCCCTTCCTCTGGACGATGCTGCTTTTCCTCGTCATCGTCGGTTTTATCGCCGCCATCCTCTTCCGCCAGACGCAGACCGCCTTCATGCACAATCCGGGCCTCAACGGCCTGATCGTCGGCGTTCTCGCGGTCGGAATCATCCTTGTTTTCAACCATGTACTGGCGCTTCGCCCCGAGGTGCGCTGGTTCAATTCGTTCCGCGCCGCCGGCAGCGTCGACAAGGTCAACCGCAATCCGCGGCTGCTTGCGCCAATGCGGGCGCTGCTCGGCAGCCGCAAGTCCGCAGTGTCGCTGTCGACGACGGCGCTACGCTCGATCCTCGATTCGATTGCCAGCCGCCTCGACGAATCGCGCGACGTTTCGCGCTACCTGATCGGCCTCTTGGTCTTCCTCGGCCTGCTCGGCACATTCTGGGGCCTCATCGGCACGATCGGTTCGATCAGCATTGTCATCCAGTCGCTCGATGCCGGCTCGAACGGCACCGGGGACGTGCTCTCGGCGCTGAAGGAAGGGCTTTCCACGCCGCTTTCGGGCATGGGCCAGGCCTTCTCCTCCTCGCTGCTCGGCCTTTCCGGTTCGCTCATTCTCGGCTTCCTCGACCTGCAGGCCGGCCGCGCGCAAAACCGCTTCTATATGGAGCTGGAAAACTGGCTCTCCTCGGTCACGGATGTCGGCTCCGATCATCTTGCCCCAGCTCTCGACGCCGTTTCCGGCGCTTCGTCGGACGACATGCGCGCGCTCTCCGATTATCTGCGCAAGGTCTCGGAAGAGGGCGGCGCCGGCAGCCAGCGCTCCGTCGCTGCCATGGCGAGCCTTGCCGAAGGCATTCAGGGTCTCGTCAAGAACATGCGCAACGAGCAGCAGATGCTGCGCGACTGGATCGAGGCACAGCAGGACGAGGCCAAGGCAATGCGACGCACGCTCGACCGGCTTGCCGAACGCATCGGCGTGCAGGAGCGCGCAGGTGAGAGGGGCGAGCGTTTGCGCGACCGTGCCAGCCAGGCAGAAAAGAGCGAGGGCAAGTAAGCCATGGCTCTTGCCCGCAACCGGCGCCGCGAACGCACGGTGGATTACTGGCCGGGTTTCGTCGACGCGCTGTCGACGCTGCTCATTTCCATCATGTTCCTGCTGACGGTCTTCGTCGTCGGGCAGTTCATCCTCAGCCGCGAGATCACTGGACGCGATGAGGTGCTCAATCGCCTCAACAGCCAGATCAACGAGCTGACGCAGCTTCTCGCGCTCGAAAAGGGCAGCAACCAGGATCTCCAGGATTCGGTCGCCAATCTGCAGGCTTCGCTTGCCAGCGCCGAAGGTGACCGGTCGCGGCTGCAGGCGCTGCTGAATGCCGGTTCGGGCGGTCAGGATGCTGCACAGAAGCGGATCGGCTCGATGACGCAGGAGCTCGACGAGCAGAAGCAGGTGAGCGAACGGGCGCTCAGCCAGGTCGAACTGCTAAACCAGCAGATCGCAGCGCTTCGCAGCCAGATTGCCGCCGTCGAAGCAGCCCTTCAGGCGTCGGAGGAGAAAGACCGGGTCTCGCAGACCAAGATCGCCGACCTCGGCAGCCGCCTCAACGTGGCGCTCGCCGCACGCGTGCAGGAGCTGAACCGCTACCGTTCCGACTTCTTCGGCCGGTTGCGTGAGATCCTCTCGGACCGCGAGAATATCCGCATCGTCGGCGACCGGTTCGTCTTCCAGTCGGAGGTGCTGTTTCCCTCGGGCGGCGCCGATCTCAACCCGGAGGGGCAGACCGAGATGGCGAAGCTTGCTAGCGCCCTTCTCGATCTCGCCAAGGAAATTCCGCCCGAGATCAACTGGGTGCTGCGCGTCGACGGCCATACCGACAATGTGCCGCTTGGCGGAACGGGCCGCTATCGCGACAATTGGGAACTCTCCTCGGCGCGTGCGATTTCGGTCGTCAAATTCCTGATCGCACAGGGCGTGCCGGCCGACCGGCTGGTTGCCGCCGGCTTCGGCGAATTCCAGCCGATCGCGCCTGGCGATACGCCGGATGCGCGCTCTACCAACCGCCGCATTGAGCTGAAGCTGACCGAGAAGTGATTAACTTGATATCGCCTGCCGCGCCTCCTTTAGCCGACCGGCAAGAAAATCGCGCACGGCTGGGCTGTCGCTGAGGCCGATCGCTGTCATATAGGCATCGGCTGCCGCGGTATCATCGCCGGCCTGAGTGAGGAGAAAGGCACGCACCGCCCAGTAGGGCTGGTAGCTTGCGATGTCGCGCGGATCGAGCTTGTCGAGCCGCTCCAGGCCGGCAGTGGTGCTCAAGGCCCTGCCGATCACCGCAGCCTGGCTGACACGCGCACCCAGCGTCGGCTTCATCATCACCAGCGCCGCGTAGAGTGTCGTCAGCGCCTGCCAGTCTGTCGCTCCCGACAGCCGGCGGGCCGCATGAACGGACTGGATCGCCGCCTGGCACTGGAAGGGGCCGAAACGGTCGAAGCCGCCGGCCTTGCGCAGCAGTGCATCCGCCTCGTCCATCATGATCGCGTTCCACGCGGCCGCGTCCTGCTCGTCCAGCGGTACATATCGGCCGTGATCGTCACGCCGGGCGCTGCGGCGGGCTTCGCAGTGAAGCATCAGCGACAGCAGACCAATCGCTTCCGGTTCGTTCGGCAGCACTGCCAGAAGCGCACGGCCGAGCCAGATCGCCTCGCCGGCGAGCGAATGGCGTTCGTTCTCTCCATCAAGACCGTCCCAGCCGAGACCGTAAGCCGCATAGATCGCCGAAAGCACCGTGGCGAGCCGCCCGGGCAAGGCGGGGCGAGGCGGGACGGCGAAGGGAATGCCGGCATCGCGGATCTTCACCTTGGCCCGCACCAGCCGCTGGCTTATCGTTTCCGGCGAAACGACGAAGGTCCGCGCGATGGTTCTCGCCTCAATGCCGAGAACGGTCTGCAGCATCAGCGCCGTATGCACGGAGCTGTCGATGGCGGGATGGGTGCAGGCGAAGAGCAGCTTCAGGCGCTCATCGGGAAAGACGGCGCTGCCGGCCGCGTTCATACGTTCCTCCGCCTCCTCGAAGGCGACCGATATCGTCGTTTGCGCATTGGCCTCGACGATGCGGTGGCGGGCGGTATGCATGAGGTTGCGGCGGGCGGCCACCAGCAGCCAGGCTTCCGGATTACCGGGAACGCCGCGTTCCGGCCAGACGCGAAGCGCCGACGCCAGCGCTTCCGACAATGCATCCTCTGCCGCCGGCACGTCGCGCGAGCGGGCGGCGAGAAAGGCGATCAGCTTGCCGTAGGACTGACGCGCCACCTTTTCGGCAGCGCGTCCGGCATCGGGCGGCATGACCACCTCACATCTGCAGGCGCGGGCGCACCTCGACCGAACCCTTGTCGGAGATCGGAACGCGGATTGCCCATTCGAGTGCGGTGTCCATGTCAGGGACGTCGATCAGATAGAAGCCGCCGAGCTGTTCCTTGCCGTCCGGATAGGGGCCGTCCTGGACATCATGGTCCTCGCCTTTGCGGCGCACGATCGTGCCGGTTTCCGGGCCTGTCAGCCCGGCGCCGCCAGTCATGATCCCTGCCTGGGCGAGCGCCTGGCTGTAGGCGACCCAGCCGTCGCGATAGGCGGGATCGCTACGGCGGGCGAAATCCTCGGCGGCTTCGCGAATGATGAGAGCATATTGCATGGAAAACTCCTGATCTCGTTGCTGACGTTGATCCGGGCATGCCGATAGCGGGGATCCAGATCCCGAAAACCGTGAAGCCCGGCGGAGCGGTGGGGCCGTTCCGAAACAATGAGGCGCGGCCACCGGTCGTTTCGACATGGTTTTCAAAAAAATATGCGAAAAAGAAAAATGGCGCCGAAAATCGCAAGCGGGCCAGGCTCAAGGGCGCCGGCGCTGCTTACGGGCGCGAAAGGGCAGGGCGGCAATCACGCCGCCGCTGCCGGTCTGCTCAGGACTCGGCCTTCGTCTGGTCGACGACCTCGGCGCTTGGCGTGTTCTTCTTGATGGATTCGATGGCACTCACGGCGGACGCCTTCGCCTTGTAGCCTTCGGACAGGAACATGGTTTCCCCGTTCGATGCCTTGAAGCGGAAGCGGAACTCGCCGGCCTTATCCTTATAGACTTCGAATTTATACATAGATGTCTCCCGAAATCCCAAAACGCTGAATTGCAACCATCAGCTTAGTGGAGGCTAGATCAAAATGGCGAGCTTTTCCACTGCCTTAATCAGGATTGGGTTGCTTAGCGTCCAATTGTCACCGTTTCTATTGGACGCAAGCGAATGAGGGCGGCAGCGCCTATGCCCGAGAACAGGATGATCTCAGGCCGGATCGGCCTAAAATCTGAATCCTGTTCTCATTTAAAGAATAGAGCATGACGTCATCCGAAAACCGCTCACACTTTGCGGATCATGCTCGGCATCACTCCATCTGGATGTTCGCGCCCTTGACGACCGGTCCCCATTTGGCGAGTTCGGCCTTCACATGGGCGGCGAGTTCCTCCGGCGTCGAGCCGACGATGGTGGCGCTGAATTCCTTCATCCGTTCCGCAACGGCAGGGTCGGCGAGCGCTTTCTTGGCCGAGGCGTTAAGGCGCGTCACGACCTCGCTCGGCGTCTTGGCCGGGGCGAAAAGCGCGTTCCAGGTGTAGGTCTCGTAACCTGGAATGCCTGACTCGGCGACGGTCGGTACGTCGGGGAAGGAGGGCGCGCGCTCGGCCGTGGTCACCGCCAGCGCCCGCAGAGTGCCGGCCTTGATGTGGCTCGACGAGGAGGGCAGGTTGTCGAACATGATCGGCACCTGGTTGCCGATGACGTCGTTCAATGCCGGACCGGCACCCTTATAGGGGATGTGCTGCATGCTGACGCCGGCCATGGACTTGAAGAGTTCACCGGAAAGATGCAACGGCGTGCCGTTGCCCGATGAGGCGTAGCTGTATTTGTCGGGCTCGGCCTTCAGCAGGGCGACCAGTTCCTGCACGGTCTTTGCCGGCAGTTCCGGGTTGACGACCAGCACATTCGGCACGACGACGAGCAGCGAGACCGGCGCGAAATCCTTTTCGGCGTCATAGGGCGTCGATTTCAGGATCAGCGGATTGAGGGCGTGGGTCGCGACCGTGCCCATCAGGATGGTGTAGCCGTCCGGTTCGGCGCGGGCGACGTTACCGGCGCCGAGATTGCCGCCGGCGCCGGCGACGTTCTGGACGATTACCTGTTGGCCGAGATCCTCCGACATCTTCTGCGCGACGATGCGGGCGACGACATCGGTCGAGCCGCCGGCCGCGAAGGGCACGACCATAGTGATCGCGCGATCGGGAAAATCCGCAGCAGCGGCAGACGCGCCGACGGCAAGGGCCGCAAGCGCACCGAAACCGAGCGCAAGGCCCGTACGTCGCGTCATATCGAAAAGCGCCATTCCTATCTCCTCCCAAGGATTTCAGCAGCAATATCCCCACCCCGGGGAATGAAGAGGTTAGGGCAGGACGCGCGAAAGACAACCGCAGAGAAGCGCGGCGGGTTCAGACTTTAGTCGCTGTTGGCGGGAGGAGTGCGCGCCGGCTATTTCGCGGCGGCGAGCACATCCTCATTGGCGGCGTCGAATTGCAGCCGCGCCAGCCGCGCATAGATGCCGCCGTGACGGATCAGGCTCTGATGCGTGCCCTCTTCGACGACCCGGCCCTGATCCATGACGAGAATACGGTCGGCCTTCAGCACGGTTGCCAGGCGATGGGCGATGACGAGCGTCGTGCGGCCGTCCACCAGGCCGTCAAGCGCCTTCTGCACCAGCGTTTCGCTTTCGGCGTCAAGCGCGGAGGTTGCCTCGTCGAGCAGCAGCACGGGCGCGTTCTTCAGGATGGCGCGGGCAATGGCGATGCGCTGTCGCTGGCCGCCGGAGAGCGTGATGCCGCGTTCGCCGACCTCGGTCTCATAACCCTGGTCCAGCCGGGCGATGAATTCGTCGGCCTGCGCGGCAAGAGCTGCGGCGCGGACCTCGTCACGCGAGGCGCCGGGACGGCCGAAGGCGATGTTGTCATGGATCGAGGCGGCAAAGATGGTGACATCCTGCGGCACGATGGCGATGCGCTGGCGCAGCTCGTCGGGCGTCGTCAGCTGCGCATCGACACCGTCGATCTTCACGCTGCCCTGCTGCGGATCGTAGAAGCGCAGCAGCAGCGAAAAGACGGTGCTCTTGCCGGCACCGGAAGGGCCGACGATGGCGACGGTCTCACCTGGCGTGATCGCGAAGCTTAAGCCATGCAGCGCCGATTTGCCGGGGCGCGAGGGATAGGCAAAGTGCACGCCTGAGAATTCGACACGGCCGCGGCTGGGCGAAGGAAGCGGCTCGGGGCTGGCGGGAGCGGTGATCGGCGAGACCTCGTCGAGAAGCTCGGTCAGCCTGTCTGCGGCACCGGCTGCCTGCGAGAGCTCACCCCAGACCTCCGACAGCGCGCCCAGCGAACCGGCGGAGATGACGGCATAGAGCAGGAACTGACCGAGCGTGCCGGCCGAAAGCGTACCGGCAAGCACGCTGTGGGCGCCGACCCAAAGAACGGCGACGACGCTGCCGAAGATCAGCGTGATGGCAATCCCCGTCAGCAGCGCGCGCGAGCGGATGGCGGCGCGGGCAGCCTCATAGGCGGATTCGACGGCGCTGCCGTAACGCGTCGCTGCGGCATCCTCGCCGTTGAAGGCCTGGACGGTGCGGGTCGCGGCGATCGTCTCGTTGGCGAAGGCGGAGGCATCGGCGAGCGTATCCTGGGCGGCGCGCGAGCGCTTGCGCACCGAGCGGCCAAAGGCGACGAGCGGGAAGACGATCAGCGGAATCGCTCCGATGACGAGGCTCGAAAGCTTCGGCGAGGTGACGATCATCATGCCCATGGCGCCGATACAGAGGATGAAGTTCCTGAGCGCCACCGAGGCGGTGGCGCCGACAGCGGACTTGATCTGCGTCGTATCGGCGGTCAGCCGCGAGACAATCTCACCGGATTGGTTGACGTCGAAGAAGGAGGGCGACAGCCTGGTCACATGGGAAAAGACGTCGCGGCGAAGATCGGCGACGATGCGTTCGCCGATGGTGATGACGAAATAATAGCGCAGCGCGCTGGCGACCGCGAGCACGATGGCCATGACCATCAGCATGGCGAAGTAGCTGTTGATGAAGCGGCCGTCGGATTGGGTAAAGCCGTGATCGATCATCCGACGCACGGCGAGCGGCAGCGCCAGCGAGGTAATGGCGGCAAGCGCCAGCGACATCAGCGCACCGGCCACCAGGCCGCGATAACGCATGAGATAGGGCGTCAGCCTGCCGAGCGGTCGCAGCGATCGCTTCTTGTTTTCCTCAGCCCGTGCCTGCTCTACCAAATCGTCTCCGATCGCCCGCAGGACCCGCGCAATGCGGCCTGTTGGCTCTTGTTATCCCGGCGTCCTTCATGTATAGGCACCGCATCCTAATGGGAAGCCGTAGCCATCCGACTGCGGCTTCATTTATTCAATCGGTTCGTCGGCCGCAACTGCATGCGGCAAATTGAACTCCGGTATCGCAGGAAGATTGTTATGAAGGCAGGCATCCATCCCGAATATCACATGATCAAGGTGGTCATGACCGATGGCACTGAGTACGAAACCCGCTCGACCTGGGGTTCGGAAGGCGCTGTCATGAACCTCGAAATCGATTCCAAGTCGCATCCGGCCTGGACCGGCGGCAACCAGCAGCTCATGGACCGCGGTGGCCGCGTCTCCAAGTTCAACAAGCGTTTCGGCGGCCTCGGCCTCTAATCGCTTCTGCTCGACGGAATTCGAAGAGAGCCCGGTTTCGCCGGGCTTTTTTGCGTTCGCAACGGCTTACAGCGCCGCGCGTCTTTTCGGACGCGCAAAGGACGCTGTAGGGATGTCGGCGTTCAGCGGCAAACAAAAAACCGGCCGCGTAAGACGCAGCCGGTTCGTATTCGAATTCTTGCGGATTCGGTCAGTTGTTGCCGAAGGCGGTTTGCAGCAGGGAAAGCTGGGCCTGGACGCTGTTCTGATTATCATGAACGATCACTGCTTCGGACGGGCGGTAGATCTCGCGGTCGAGCAGGGCAATGCGGTTTTGCAAACGCAGCGAGCGTTCGACGAGGTCGCGGAAGGATTCCGGCAGGTCACCCCAGCCGGGTGCGGCGCGGTCGACGTTGAAGCCGTCGAGGCGAACCTTGTTCTTTTCGGCCAGCACCTGGTCACGGGACATTTCGCCATTGTTGACGGCGCGCTGCAACAGCAGCCAGGAGGCCATCTGCATCAGGCGGGTGGTGAGGCGCATCGATTCCGCAGCGTAGAGAACCGAGGCCATCCGCGGCAGAACCTTGGAAGCGGCGCGGCCCTGACCGTCGAGATAGGCGGCAGTCTCTTCGACCAGCGACATGCCTTCCGCATAAAGTGCCTTGAACTGCGAGGATGCAGCGGCGCGGCCTGCAAAACTGATCGTGTTCAATCCAACTTCCGACATCGCAATAGTCCCTGTTCGCACGCAGCTACATATATTCAGGTAACGCCGGCACCGACGGAAAAGTTTCCAGGCCCGGTCTTTATGACTTTAAGATGGTATCATTAGCCCAAATGCGCAAGCCGTTTCTTAAGAAAGGGTTAATCTCCACAGTTTCGTGGAAGTGCGCCGGCCATAGGAAAAAGAAGAGCCGCAAACGCGGCTCTCAAGGTAAAACAGGGAGAAAAATCAGACCAATTCACCGCTTGGAAAACTGTCTGAGATCCAGAGGAAATCCGGATGAATACAGTAATACCTTATAAAGCTTAATATTTTATTAACATTGTGCCGGATTAAGACTTGAGGCGGGCTATTTTATCCGCCTATAGCCTTGTTTTTCGGGATTTTTATCGGATCACGAGCGGAAGAAGCTTTCCGCCGCCTGCCGCCCGGAGGCTTTGCGGACCGCCTCGGCCTCGAGACGGGCAATCTCCGTCTTCAGCAATTCCACCCGTGCCTTCAATTCGTCGACCGAAAGCATGGAGAGATCGGCGCCGATCTCGTGGGCGACTTTCTTCTGCGGCCGGTCATCATCGATGAAGCTCATGGTTCGTCCTCCGTTCGCTGCCTAACCAAACTTTACAGCAGGATCGTCGCTTTCGGGAGACTTTCCGGTTTCGGGAGGTTTGCCGGCGCCGCGATCGGCAAGCGACATGCTTTGCGGTGTCAGGATCGCCGAGGTGCCGGTCGGGATCGTCGTGTAGGCGTCGCGGTCGCTGGCGGGAACCGCGGCGCGGATGCGGCTCCTGATGATGGCATAAACGGTGATCAGCACATGGGCGATGGCGGTGACCAAGAAAAGCGCATGTGGACTGATCGCCGACATCACGGGACCGCTGAGCGTCGGGCCGATCACCGTGCCGATGCCGTAGAGCAGCAGCAAGCCGCCGGAGACCTTGACGAAATCCTCCGACGCCGCGAAGTCGTTCGCGTGGGCGACGGCGATCGGATAGAGCGTATTCGCCACAGCGCCGTAAAGGACGACGAGCCCGATCAGCAAGGCGGGGGACGTTGGGTGGAGCAGAAAGATCAGCAGGCCGGCAAGGGCGGCGATCCCCGACATGGCAGCGAGCACGTAACGCCGGTCGATGCGATCGGAAAGCCTACCGGCCGGCAGCTGCATCACCGCCCCGGCGAAGATGGTGGCGCTCATCATGACGGCGATGCTGGTGTCGGAGAGGCCGGCGCCGGCGCCGAAGACGGCGCCGAGCGTGCCGTAGGCACCGTTGGCGATGCCGACGAGCAGGATGCCGAGGCAGGAAACCGGCGAGTTGCGATAGAGCGCCGGCAGATCAAGGCGCACCGCCTTCAGCGGCTGTGGCGAAGCGGCGGTTGAAAGCGTCGTCGGCAGCATGGCGATGCAATAGAAGATGCCGCAGATCATGAAGAGAACCGGCGTGCGCACATCCTCGAGCGGGATCATCATCTGGCCGCCGACGACGCCGATGAGTGTGATGCCGATATAAAGCGAGAAGATCATGCCGCGGCTCTCGTTGCTGGCACGCTCGTTCAGCCAGCTTTCAATGATCATCGACGTGCCGGCGGTGGAGAAGCCGGTGACGGCGCGCAGGACCACCCACCAGACCGGATCGATGATGATACCGCTGACCAGCGCAATGATGGCAATGATCGAGATGAAGCCCGAAAAGGCACGCACATGGCCGACGCGGCGCACGATCTTCGGCGCAACCAGGCAGCCGATGACGAAGCCCCCGGCCCATGAGGTGCCGAGCAGGCCGAGCGTCGTCGTCGCGTAGCCTTCGAGATTGCCGCGTACGGGAAGCAGGATGCCCTGCAGGCCGTTGCCCATGAAAAGGAAGAGCGTGCCAAAGAGCAGCGCGGCGACGGACAGCAGATTTCTCTTCATTTCCCCAGACTCGGTCTTAGCGATTTGCAATGGACATAAGGCAGGACCTGCCTCAGCCCAGCCTCAAGATGATTGATTGTGCCCCGGAATATCTTTACGGCGTGTCGAGATCCTCTTGTTCGCGCGGAAAAATGTCCGTCCTGTGACATTCCGAAAAACGGAAAAAATAAAGCATGACAAAGCTGATAGCCTTGCTGCTCATCCTTGCCATGGCGATACAGGTGATCAAACCGCTCGGGCTTCCCGGCCTCAGGCGGCGGATGGATTTCTGGAAGCTCGCGCTGATCGCTTTCGCCGTCTGGGCAGTGGCTCTGCTTTCGCGCGATTTCCTGATGTAGCCCCGGATTGCGTGTAAAGCAGGGTACGGTCCGGGCTGCAACCGTCAGTCTTGCAAGCTAATTTCTCCGCGCATGACGGAAACGCAGCCTCCCGAGATGACGACATCGGTGACGATGCCGTTGGATTTCAGCACATCAAGGGTGATAACGCTGCGGCGGCCCATTTCGACGCCCTGTTCAATGGTGATGCGGACGTTCATATCGGCCTCCGGCGCAAGCGAGACGAGATAGGCGCCAAGCGCCGCGGAAGCGCTGCCGGTTGCCGGATCTTCGGGCACGTTATCGAGGGGCGCGAACATACGGGCGCGAATATTCCATGGATTTTCGGCTGTCCTCACATAGAGGAAGAGCGAGAAGTCGTGGCCGCTCGTCGTCTGGCGGCCGGCAGCTGCCTGGAACCCGGCAAGGTTCGGACGGGCGGCGGCCAGCGCTTCGAGCCCGTTCACTTCTGCGATGGCGAAGTTCAGCCCGACGGATGCAAAGACCGGGGCATGGGTGGTGTCGACGATGACGCCCGGGTCGAGCGAGACGCAGCCGGCGATGGTTTGCGCGGCGATGGTGTCGCCGATCGTCAGCGGCTGCGGCGCGCGGATGGCGGCAGCAGCAACCTTTCCGCCGCTGCGTTTCAGGCTGACTTCGACGATGCCGGCCTTTTCCTCAAAACGCAGCGTATCGCCGACCGGCTTGCCGAAAATCTCCGCCTGCTGGCCGAGCACATAGGCGGTGCCGACGTTCGGATGGCCGGCAAAGGGTACTTCCATCGTCGGGGTGAAGATGCGCACGCAGGCGGAATTTTGCGGGTCTTCCGGCGGCACGACGAAGGTGACTTCGGAATAGTTGAACTCGGTGGCGATCTTTTGCATCGCCACATCGCTCAGACCGCGCGCATCGGAAATGACGGCAAGCGGATTGCCCTCGAAGCGGGTGGAGGTGAAGACATCGACGGTGACGTAGGAGAGGGTGTTCATGGCGGCTCCTGTTGTGACAGGGCGCTATGAGTAATCACGGTTTCTCGCGGAACGAAGCGGTTTCTTGTCGCCGTGACAATGAGAGGGAAGGAAACGGCGGAGAGGGCAGGAAGCTGCGTTCGCCGCTCCCTGCCCATTAGTTCAAAGCTCCAAAACTCAGGCTGCCTTTTCCAGGTCTTTCTTCCAGTTGCCCTTGGCGGCAAGGCTGTTCATCTCGGCGCGGTGGGTGAATTCGCGCTGGCCGGCAGCGACGTTTTCCTGCTTGCCGTTCCAGGCCCTGAGCGCGCTGTCCTGCAGGGCGCGGCCGTAGGAGAAGGTGACGAACCAGGGCAGGTCGCCGCTGGCATTGATCGCCGAAAGATGGGCTGTCGCCTCTTCGGTCGTTTGGCCGCCGGAAAGGAAGGCGATGCCGGGAACGGCGGGAGGAACGGTCGCCTTCAGCACCTTGACGGTGCGCTCAGCAACTTCCGCGACCGAGGCCTTGCGGGCGTTCTTGCCGTCGATCACCATGTTCGGCTTGAGGATCATGCCTTCGAGGTTGACGCGGGCATCGGCCAGTTCCTCGAAAACGATGCGCAGCGTGGATTCGGTCACTTCGGCGCAGCGGTCGATATTGTGATCGCCCGGTTTGCCGTCCATCAGGCATTCCGGCTCGACGATCGGAACGATCCCGGCCTCCTGGCAAAGTGCGGCATAACGAGCAAGCGCCTGAGCGTTGGCGCGGACGGAACCGCGGGTCGGCAAGGTCGACGAGATGGCGATGACGCCGCGCCACTTGGCGAAGCGGGCGCCGGCTTCATAATATCTGGCAAGGCGCTCGCCGAGACCGTCGAGGCCCTCAGTGATGGTTTCAGCGGGATATTTGGCCATCGGCTTGGCGCCGGTGTCGACCTTGATGCCGGGGATGGCGCCGGCTGCGCGGATGATATCGACGAAGGGCGTGCCGTCCGCGGCCTTCTGGAACAACGTCTCTTCGAAGAGGATGACGCCGGAGATATATTTCTTCATCGCCTCGTCTGAGCGGAAGAGCATCTCCCGGTAGTCTCGCCGGCTCGTTTCGGTCGATTCGAGGTTGATCGTGTCGAAACGTTTCTTGATGGTGGAGGTCGATTCATCGGCGGCGAGCAGCCCCCGGCCGCCTGTAACCATCTGCACTGCAATGTCTTCCAGTCGTTCGCTCATTTCGTTCTCTCCACAACAATAAACATCGGCACTTCAGGAATATAGAACGCGGATAACAGAAGTTTATAGGGAGGAAAATGGAAGGCTAAGTCATTGAAACGATTGAATTCAATTCAATCGTTTGAAAGTTGGGATTTTTTTCGTCCTCTGAGCAAAAGACCGCGGAAGCTGTTTTTCTTCCACGGTCTATCCACATGTAAAATCTGCGAAATCAGTCTTGCGGATTACCTTGCAGCGTTGAGGACCGCGACGCCGGGAAGCTCTTTGCCTTCCATCCATTCGAGGAAGGCGCCGCCGGCGGTCGAAACATAGGTGAAATCGTCGGCAACGCCGGCATGGTTGAGCGCCGAGACGGTGTCGCCACCGCCGGCAACGGAGGTGAGCTTGCCGGCTGCCGTGCGCCCAGCGGCGTATTTCGCAGCAGCGACCGTTGCGGCATCGAAGGGTTCGATCTCGAAGGCGCCGAGCGGGCCGTTCCAGACCAGGGTTGCGGCGCGTTCGATCCAGGCGTTGATGGCCTCGACGGATTTCGGGCCGACATCGAGCACCATGGCATCGGCGGGAATGGCGTTGATATCGACCGTCTCGTTGGCGGCACCCGCCTTGAACTCGCGGGCAATCACGCCATCCTCCGGCAGGATGATGGCGCAGCCGGCGGTCGCGGCCTCGATCATGATCTGTTTGGCGGTTTCGGCGAGATCATGTTCGCAGAGCGACTTGCCAACATTGGTGCCGCGGGCGGCGATGAAGGTATTGGCCATGCCGCCGCCGATGACGAGCGCATCGACCTTCTTCACTAGGTTCATCAACAGGTCGATCTTGGTGGAGACCTTGGCGCCGCCGACGATCGCGACAACAGGGCGAGCGGGATCACCGAGGCCCTTCTCCAGCGCTTCCAGCTCGGCCTGCATGGTGCGGCCGGCATAGGCCGGCAGGTGGTGGGCAAGACCCTCGGTCGAGGCATGGGCGCGGTGGGCGGCCGAAAAGGCGTCGTTGACATAGATGTCGCCATTGGCGGCAAGCGCCTTGGTGAAGTCTGCGTCGTTCTTTTCCTCGCCCTTGTGGAAGCGGGTGTTTTCCAGAAGCAGGATATCGCCGTCATTCATCGCGGCAACGGCGGAGGCGGCGGCTTCGCCGATGCAGTCGGGGGCCGTCAGCACGGCATGATCAAGCACTTCCTCGACCGAAGGGGCAATCAGCGACAGCGACAGATCCGGCGAAGGGCCATCCTTCGGCCGGCCAAAATGGGCCAGCAGGATCACCTTGGCACCCTTTTCGGACAATTCGAGGATCGTCGGCGCCACACGCTCGATGCGCGTCACATCGGTGACCTTGCCGTCTTTCACCGGGACGTTGAGGTCGACGCGGACGAGAACGCGCTTGCCGCGGATGTCGGAAAGATCGTCGAGGGTCTTGAAAGAAGGCATGGGGAGGATCCTGTCGTGGTTGGCGAAAGTTGCGCCGAACATAGCAAGGATCATTCGAGACGCAAGGCGTTCAGCGGCCGTTTTCGCGTGTGCCTTCGTCGCGTCCTGCCGGCGGTTTCGGCGTGCTTTCGGAGGCTGCGGTTTCCCGGTTCCGGCGTCCGTTCAGTCGGTCGCGGATGCGCTGGATGATGTCCTTGAGATTGAGGAAGATCGGCAGCGTAATTGCCGGTTCGACGGCTTCGAGCGACATGCCGACGGAGGTGATATGATCGTGCTCGTCTAAATCGCGGACGATGAGGATGATCGAGCCGAGGCGGACGCGGTCGGCATAATCGGCCTTGCCGCCGAGGCGCTGCCGCATCAATTCGGCGATCGTCAGGCCCTTTTCGGATTCGTTGAGCAGGCCGGGGCCATAGGCGGCGTCGAGATCGGCGGCGGGGCGGGCAGGAGAGAGCGCGAAGGCCCCGAAGAATTCGGCATCGTCGTCATCGACAGGCGCCCGGCTGGCGAAGAGCCGGTCGAGCAGGCGGGAATAGCTCGGCACGATGAAGAGGTAGACGAGATCGTGCTCGCGCAGCCGCCCGGCATATTGATAGCGCATCGACTTACCGTCGCGGATGACGAGCGAGGGGGTTGCCCAGCGCGGAATGCGCTCGCCGCGCAGCACCGGGCTATCCTTGATGACGCGGTAGGAGAGCAGTTCGTGGTTGGCCGCGCCCGGCAGGTCGACCTCGACCTTGTCGACGGCGCCGATGCGCGGCGGAATGATCAGCCCGAGCTTTTTGGCGACGGGTTTGATCGTCCAGCCCTGGAGGAGCAGCGAGACCAGCACGATGATGAAGGCCGTGTTGAAATAGATCTGACCGTTCTCAAGCCCGCCGAGGATCGGCATGATGGCAAGCAGGATGGAGACGGCGCCGCGCAGGCCGACCCAGGCAACGAAGCCGATTTCCTGCTGCGTGTAATCGAAGGGAAGCAGCGACAGCCAGATCGCCAACGGCCGGGCGACGAAGATCAGGAAGAGGGCGAGCAGGATGGCCGGCACGATAATGACAGGGAATTGCGACGGCGTGGCGAGCAGGCCGAGCACCAGGAACATGATGATCTGCGCCAGCCAGGTCATGCCGTCCTGGAAGCGCTTGATGGTGCCGATCGCCTGCATCTTCCGGTTCCCGGCGTAGATGCCGGCGACATAGACGGCGAGGAAGCCGCTGCCGCCAACCGCGCCGGTGAAGGAGAAGACGAGAAGAGCGAGCGCCAACACGAAGATCGGTGTCAGGCCGCGATCGGTATCGAGCTTGCTGACGATCAGCACGATCATCATGCCGCCGAGCAGGCCGAGAATGACGCCGAGGCCCATCTGCTGCACGAACATGGCGAGCATGCCGATATTGATGCCGGCATAACGCTCGCCGCTCGCCAGCACCTCGACGAGGGCGATGGTGAGGAAGATCGCCATCGGATCATTGGTGCCGGATTCGACTTCCAGCGTCGAGCGCACCTTGTCGCGGATGTTGATGCCGCCGATGCGCAGCAGGAAGAATACGGCGGCGGCATCCGTCGACGCGACGATCGAGCCGAGCAGCAGTCCTTCCAGCCAGGTGAAATTCAAAAGCCACATGGCGGCGAAGGCAAAGAGCGAGGCGGTGATCAGCACGCCGACCGAGGCGAGCGCCAGAGAGGGCACGGCCGCCAGCCGGAAGGCCTGCATCGGCGTGCCGAAGCCGGAATCGAAGAGGATGATGGCCAGCGCGATGGAGCCGAGAATATAGGCGAGATAATTGTTGCTGAACTCGATGCCGAGGCCATCGACGCCGGCGGCAAGGCCGATCATCAGGAAGAGCAGCAGCAGGGGGGCGCCGAAGCGGAAGGCGAGCAGGCTCGAAAAAGCGGCAAGAAGCACGAGCGCCGTCGAAACCAGCACCACGATATAGAACGCTTCCATGCCCACTCCTTTCCATCGACTGCTTCGCGAACACAGCCGCCCCGGCCGATCCGCCTTTATTCAACCCCTCCGTCACGCGCGGCGATCCGTCAGTAAACGGCAAAACGTCAGAGAAGGGTAGGCCTTGCGGCTTAACCTCGTCGCGATGCTGCTTCATGCTGCTGAACGGCTGCCGGACGGCCAACCGACACGGAATGCTACGGGAGAAATTCTCTATAAGGAATGTATAGGAAAATCAGGCGAGAGCAGGGCAAAAAAGACAGGCATGGATTTTTCCTGCCGGTATCTGCGAATGGCAACAGAATAAGACCCGCTCCTCGTTTCACCCGGCCCGTTTGCCTTGTCCAATGACGGGAAGCCTGGATTGCACGCGCGGATGCGGAGAGGGGAAAATGAGCGCTGAGAGATTTCGATATCGGGTGGACATGCCGGCCGCCCAGCGAGAGCAGCCGGCTGCAGTTTTGTGCCAGAAGCGGCCGGCTCTTGCTCTGCTATCCCAATACTTCCTGAAGTATGACGATGGCGAGAAACGAGAGGCCAATGAACGCGGCGACCCAGATGACCAGACGATTAGCCTTTGCCAACACGGCAGGTCTGACGTCCCGCTTGGGGTGAAACCGTTGCCGCCGTTTGAGGGTGGTGTGGGACAAGCGTTTTTGTGCCTCTGCCATTTATCACCTCCACTTGGCTCATTTTAGCCATTGTGCAGTGCTGCGCACGCATTTCCTCAATCTAGCACGCTTGGCCAGCGGATTGCCAACCCGTGATCAATCCTTGCGGCCAGGGATTTCGTCGACGATGGTTTCGCGCAGGAACGTCTATCGAATTCGAACCCGCCGCTTCGATCTGACTTCGGAACCGGAAAAATGCGGATCGTCGGTCAGTCTTCTGTGTCCTCGCCCTCGTCGGTCAGATCCGCGACCGGGACCAGGAACACGACGAACTCGTCCTCGATGGTCCGTTCGGGATCATCGTCGAATTCATAGGCGTGCTCGACTTCGCTTGCTTCCTCGGCCGTTGCCTTGCGCAGGCTCAGGGCCGCTTTGCGGTCCCAAAGAGGCTTGCCTTCGGATTCCAGGACTGTCAGATCGTCGCGAAAGTCTTCCGCCTCGAAGAAATGCGTCGCTTCCTCGTGATTTTCCGAGCGAAAACTGGCAACGGCGCGGCCGGCGATTTCAACGGTAAAATAATCCATCCATCTCTCTCATTTTCATGCGGGCGACAGTGCTACCGCACGGTATTGGCGTTCCGCACCTGGCCGGTGGCCGATGCGGCGTGAGGAACCGGGCATTTTGGAATGTCCAGGGTGACGTATTCTAACAGATCTCATCCGGGCAATGGGCGAAAACATGCCAGTGCGGGAAGGCCGGTTTCGTTTGGAGGCGCGGCAACAAAAAGCGGCCCGGTTTCCCGGGCCGCTTGCATCTCGATGCCTCAAGTGCGCTCAGATGAGCTTGGCGAAAGCGACTGCCGTGTCGGACATGCGGCTGGAGAAGCCCCACTCGTTGTCGTACCAGGACAGGACGCGCACGAAGTTGCCTTCCATGACCTTGGTCTGATCGGTTGCGAGGATCGACGAGTGGCTGTCGTGGTTGAAGTCACGGGAGACGAGCGGCTCGTCGGTGTAGCCGAGGATGCCCTTCAGCTTGCCGTTGGCAGCAGCCATGATGGCTTCATTGATTTCGCCAACGGTGGTCGCCTTCTTGGAGACGAACTTGAAGTCGACGACCGAAACGTTCGCGGTCGGAACCCGGATCGAGGTGCCGTCGAGCTTGCCTTTCAGATGCGGCAGAACGAGGCCGACTGCCTTGGCTGCACCCGTCGAGGTCGGGATCATCGAGAGGGCGGCCGCGCGGGCGCGATACAGGTCCTTGTGCATCGTGTCGAGCGTCGGCTGGTCGCCGGTATAAGAGTGGATGGTCGTCATGAAGCCGTGGTCGATGCCGACGGCGTCGTCGAGAACCTTCACGACCGGCACCAGGCAGTTGGTGGTGCAGGACGCGTTGGAGATGACCAAGTGCTCCTTGGTGAGCTGGTCATGGTTGACGCCGAAGACGACTGTCAGGTCGGCACCATCGGCAGGCGCCGAGACGATGACGCGCTTGGCGCCAGCCGTCAGGTGAGCGGCAGCCTTGTCGCGGGCGGTGAAGATGCCGGTGCATTCCATCGCGATGTCGACGCCGAGTTCGCGGTGCGGGAGCGTTGCCGGATCCTTGATCGCCGTGACCTTGATCGGCTTGCCATTGCCGACGATGATCGAGTCACCCTCGACCTTCACCGTTGCCGGGAAGCGGCCGTGGATCGAGTCGTAGCGCAGCAGGTGGGCGTTGGTTTCAACCGGGCCGAGATCGTTGATGGCGACGACTTCGATGTCGGTGCGGCCGGATTCGACGATGGCGCGAAGGACGTTGCGGCCGATGCGGCCGAAACCGTTGATGGCAACCTTGACTGTCATGTTCATTCACTCCCGATAGAGTAGGGCCCGATAGTGAGGGCCTGGAATTGAGGAGATGGAGAGCACCTCACGGCGCCCTCATTAAAGCTTTGCTTCCGCGGCCGCAACGACGGCGTCGGCGGTGATGCCGAAATGCTTGTAGACTTCCTTGACCGGGCCGGAAGCGCCAAAGCTCTTCATGCCGATGAAGGTGCCTTCCGGTCCGATGAACGCATCCCAGCCTTCGCGAACGGCGGCTTCGACGGCGATCTTGACCGGCGAGTTGCCGAGGATTTCCCTGCGATAGGCTTCCGGCTGCTCGAAGAACAGTTCCGTGCAGGGAACCGATACGACGCGGACGGTGACGCCCTTGGCTTCGAGTGCCGTACGGGCAGCAACGGCAATTTCGACTTCGGAGCCGGAGGCGAAGATCGTCACCTTGGCGTCGGCATTGCCGGCCAGCGTGTAAGCACCCTGTTCGCAGAGGTTCTTTTCGCTGTATTCGGTGCGGGCCGCCGTGAGGTTCTGACGCGTCAGAGCAAGGCCCGAAGGACGGTTGTGCGTCTTGATGGCGATCTGCCAGCATTCCGCCGTTTCCGTGGCGTCGGCCGGACGGAAGACCATCAGGTTCGGGATAGCGCGCAGACCGGCGAGCTGTTCGACCGGCTGGTGTGTCGGGCCGTCTTCGCCGACGCCGATCGAGTCATGCGTCAGGACGTGTATGACGCGGATACCCATCAGCGAAGCAAGGCGGATCGGCGGGCGGCAATAATCCGAGAAGATCAGGAAGCCGCCGCTATAGGGGATGAGGCCGCCATGCAGCGCAATGCCGTTCATGGCAGACGCCATGCCATGCTCGCGGATGCCCCAATGCATGTAACGACCGGCGAAATCCGTCGGCGTGATCGAATGCATCTGGCTGGTCTTGGTGTTGTTCGACGGCGTCAGGTCGGCGGAGCCGCCGAGCGTTTCCGGCAGGAAGCCGTTGATGACCTCGAGCGCATCTTCCGAAGCCTTGCGGGTCGCAACCGTCGGCTTGGTCTCGGCGAGCTTCTTCTTATATGCGCTGATCGCGGCGTCGAAACCTTCCGGCAGATCGCCTGCCATGCGGCGGGTGAACTCGGCCCTGGCCGGAGCCTTGGCGAGACCGTCTTCCCAGGACTTGACGAGGTCAAGGGAGCGGGCGCCGGCTGCACGCCAGCTGTCGAGAACATCAGACGGGATGACGAAGGCTTCGGCTTCCCAGTTCAGCGCCTTGCGGGTGGCCGCAATTTCTTCGGCGCCGAGCGGGTTGCCGTGGACCTTGTGGGTGCCCTGCTTGTTCGGAGCGCCGAAGCCGATGATCGTCTTGCAGGCGATGAAGGTCGGGCGGTCGGACTTATGGGCAGCTTCGATCGCGTCGGAGATAGCGGCCTGATCGTGACCGTCGATCTCGATCGTGTTCCAATGTACCGCCTTGAAGCGGGCGATCTGGTCGGTGGAATCCGACAGCGAAACGGCGCCGTCGATGGTGATCGAGTTGTTATCCCAGAACAGAACGAGCTTGTTGAGCTTCAGGTGGCCGGCGAGCGCGATGGCTTCGTGGCTGATGCCCTCCATCAGGCAGCCGTCGCCGCAGATCGCATAGGTATAGTGATCCTGGAGATCGGAGCCGAACTCCTCGCGCAGCTTGCGTTCGGCAATCGCCATGCCGACGGAATTGGCAATGCCCTGGCCGAGCGGACCGGTCGTCGTTTCGATGCCGGTGGCGTGACCGTATTCCGGATGGCCGGCGGTCTTCGAGCCGAGCTGACGGAACTGCTTCAGATCCTCGATCGTCATGTCAGGATAGCCGGTCAGATACAGCACCGAATAGAGCAGCATCGAGCCATGGCCGGCCGACAGCACGAAGCGGTCGCGGTTCGGCCAGTGCGGCTTCTTCGGATCGAACTTCAGATATTTGGTGAACAGGACCGTTGCCACGTCGGCCATGCCCATCGGCATGCCCGGGTGGCCGGAGTTCGCCTTTTCGACGGCGTCCATGGCGAGAAAACGGATCGCATTCGCCATCCGGTCGTGTTGTTCGGGAGAGGTCATGGCTTTTCCGCAAGTTCCGGGTGTCGGGGGATGGCCTCGAGCCTCCAAGACCATCGAGTGAAAGCGGCAGAGACATAGCAGTTGGGACGGGCAAGTCAATAAATGGCAGGCCAAATCCGGGCGCGCAGCAGCGATTTTTGACATTTGATCGCACGATTGTACAAATGACGAATCTGATGTGGCGAGCCTATGTAAAACGCTCATCCACAGGATAGGCCGGTGGGCAAGTGACAGGATTTATTGACGGGCCGTCGGCGAGCTGCATATCCTTTTGAAATCGCAGGATCGGCGCGGCGTGCCGATTCGCGGATCCTGCGCGGGAATCGGAAAGACATGATGCCCACAGGCAAAACCATGGAAGCAGCGCTCAACGAATTGAGACAGGCGATATCGAGCCTCGAAAACGCCGTCGACATGCGCGTCGAGCGGCAGCGCGAGCAGGGCGAGATCGAGGGCGAGGTACGGCGTGTGCACGCCGACCGTTCGCGGCTGGCGCAGGAGCTCGACCAGGCCGAATTCCGCGCCAACCGGCTGGAAGAGGTCAATCGCGAGGTATCGCGGCGGCTGGTGACGGCCATGGAAACGATCCGCGCAGTTCTGGATCGCTAGAACAGGATGATTTTAGGCCAGGCCCAAAATCTGAATCCTGTTCTAATTTGAAAAGTTAGAGCATGATGTCGTCCGAAAACCGCTCACACTTTTCGGCATCATGCTCTTATAGAAAGAGTTTGGCATGGCGCAGGTGACGGTAACGATCGACGGCAAGGCCTATCGCATGGCCTGCGAGGAAGGGCAGGAGGATCACCTGACCGATCTCGCCACCCGCTTCGACCGCTATGTCGGCCATCTCAAGGATCAGTTCGGCGAAATCGGTGATCTCAGGATCACCGTCATGGCCGGCATCATGATCGTGGACGAGATTGCCGAGCTGACGCGCCGCGTTGCCGGATTGGAATCCGAGCTCGAGACGCTGCGCGGCAATCGCGATACGGTGCTTGCCGCCACCGCTCGCACCGAGGAAAATCTTGCCGCAGCGCTCAGTGAAGTGTCGAGCCGCATCCGCGGCATCACCGACAAGCTGAACGGCCGGTCGGCCCCCGAACTCAATTGATCTCAATTAAATAGGGGCCGCCTTCCGTCGCCACTGGCGCGCCAGCACAAACGACCTTATATATCGGCATGCGGTCTGCGCCTCTCGACAGGAACCACAATCCCTGGGGCCATACTCGATCCAAAGGGAGCTGTCCCTGGCCAGGCCCGTGGGCCTGGACACACGGCGCCCACCTACGTTTGTAGGCACCCAGGATCGTAAACATCCATCGGTGGTCGTGGATCGCACCCTTTCCTTCCATTTTCAGCGAAGACGCCGGATATGGCGGGCGAACGTGGTTTGCGCGTCCGCCCTTCTTCAGTGCGTCCGTTACTTCTTCAGGCCTGGAAGGGTGACCTGGAAGACTTGGAACATGGTGTCGACGTCGGCACCGCCGTCTGCCTTGTAGGCGGCACCCACCTGGAAACCATCCTGCGTCAAGAAGTCGTTGTCATTGGCGACGAACAGGAAGTAGTCGTCCGGCAGGTTCGGGTCGAGAACGCTCGCAAGACCCATGGCTTCCCACTTTTCCGACAGATTGTTCTTGTCGTTCGGCGCGCCGTTGTGCAAGCCGAAGCGGGCGAGATCGGCCTTGTCGTTGAGGTCGATGAAGGGTGTCAGCGTCGCCTGTGTCAGCGAGGGATCGACGACGCCCTTCGGCGCGATCGGCTTGCCGTCATCGAAATCGCTGCCGGCGATGTCGGTCGCGGCGGAAACGTCGACGATGTCGACCTTGCGGTAGAGCGAGGTGTCGCCCTTCAGGCCTTGGCCGTTGCCGCTGTCACGGGCGAGCATCAGGAAGGTCTTGTCGGAAAGAGCAATGATTTCGCTCTCGGCGGCGATCGTCGTCTTGTCCTTGGCATCCTTGAAGACCGGCAGCGGCACGACATATTCGTGCACCAGTTTCAGGTGATCGGGATCGGCGGCGTCATAGATCAGCGCGCGGGTATTCTGGCGGGTCGAGCCGGAATCGCCGCCGTCCTGGCGGGCAGCCGATTGCAGCACAGCGATGATGAACCTACCATCAGGCGTTATCGCCATGCCTTCGAGACCCTGGTTGTTCTGGCGGCCGGTCTCCGGATCTTTCGGGTCCGGAGCGGAGGCGCCGGGACCGGGATTGTTGGAGGCAAAGCTCAGCGCGCCCTTGCGCATCGGCAAAAGCGCCTTCGGCGGCTGGGTGGCGGAGAGCAGGTGGCCGTCGGCCGAGAAGCGGTAAATATAAGGCCCGTATTCGTCGCTGACGAACATGCTGCCGTCGGCCATGCGGATGATGGCTTCATTGTCGAGCGCGATCTTGCCGTTCGTCGCCTGCGGTAGCGCGGGAAAATTGCCGGCAGCGGGGCGGACGCCGGATTCCGGGTCGAGGCCGGTCATGTCGCCGCCCTTGTCGTCGACGAAGAGTGTGGAATCGACGAGCTTTGCGTCGACGCCCGACTGTTCCTTGCCGGCCTCGGGTGCTGCACCCGGAGCGGTCGGCGTCAGCCCGATCGAGATGGTGTTCAGGCGAGGACGATAGTCGACGGTGCCGACGGCGTTGTAACCGCGGTCGGGCAACAGGTAGAGCGTGCCCTTGTACCCGGCGCCGTCGCGGCTCCAGGCGGCGGGATCGACCGCCATGCCCGAGCCGGAACCGAAGGTCTCGCCGAATTTGTCACGCTGGTTGGCCGGAATGCGGCCGATGCCCACCAGGCCCTTGTTGACGAAGGTGAGGCCGCCGACGGTGGCGGAATTCTCGGCCACTGCGACGACTGGCACGGCGGCGGATGCCGCGAGAACCGCGGCGAACAGCCGCGCTGTGTAAGGTCTGACATTCTTCATGCAAATACCCTCTCGGTCAAAAGCGCTCTCGAAACGGCTTCCGCCCGCAGGCTGGACACCGCTTCAAATGACACCCCCGGCCTGGATTCGATTTCCCGATGGCACAACACGCCCTGGATTTCGTCACCCCATATCCCCGGCAGACGGTCTATGACGGGATCATGATATCTGGATGACGCTTTTCAGTGAAAAGCCCATGCCAAAAGGTGTGAGGCTTTTGCATATCCGCATTTCAGCTCGCTGCTCTATCCGACCGGGTAAGGCCCCTCGGCAAAGACCTCGTCGTGGTAGCCTTTGGAGCCGACATCCAACGCCAAGGGGCTTCGCCACTCCCTGTTGTCGCGCAGGCAATCGAGCACGAAACGGAAATCATATCGCGGCTGCCAGCCGAGTTCCCGCCTTGCGCGTTCGTTGACATAGACACGGTCGAGCGAAGGAAACATTTTCCAACCCCGTGATGCGTAGAGAGAAGCTGCACCCGGGAGCAGTCGTTCGACGACGTGAGGCGCGTCGCGCCTGATCTCGGCAAGATCCCTTGCCGAAAACGGCGTCGTGGCGGAGATGATGTAGCGGCCAAAGCCGATTGCCGGCGCCTTTTCGAGCGCCTGCAGATGAGCGCCGACCACGTCGGTGATATCGACGCGGCGGTGAAGAAGCTCGTTGGCCTGGGCGTTTTCAGCCGAATAGCCGTTGCGAATGTCAGGATCGTCGTCGTTTTCGGGAAAGAAACGCGAAGTCCTGAGAATGACCACCGGCAGACCGGATTTGCGGGCGAAGAGTTCGCATAGACCTTCGGCAGCGAGTTTCGTCACGCCGTAGATGTTTTTCGCGACGGGAAGCACGTCCTCGGTCACCCATGCCGCCGGTTCGCCGGCAGCCGGAGTCAATGCTGCGCCGAAGGTACTGGTGGTGCTGGTGAAGACGAAGCTTGCAACGCCTGCGGCGGCCACTGCTTCTTCGAGCAGGTTAAGGGTGCCGGCGATATTGGTGTCGAGGAAATCGCGATTGTCGTGGGTTGCCACATGCGGTTTGTGCAGCGTCGCGGCATGGATGACGTGGCTGATGCCAGACATCGCCTGGCGGACGAAGGCGCGATCACTGATCGAGCCGACCATGTCGGTAAAAGCCGAGGGCTTGATATCGATGCCGCGCACCCACCGGCTTTCCGCCCTCAAGGTTCGCATCAGCGCCTCGCCGAGATGGCCGGTACTTCCCGTTACCAGTATCGTCATCACATCGTCTCCTGACCGCTCGGCCGCGGACGCTATAAAGACTGGCGTTTCCGGACAACGCATAAATTATGCAGGGGAATGCAGGAAAGCTTGAGGCTCAGCCGATGGTCGTGACGAGGCGGCCGGCGCTACCGTCGGAAAGCATGATCCGTTCCCAGGTCACACGGCCGGCGGCGATTGGCAGCAGCGCATTGCCGTTGGCGCCGGTATCGAGGGTCAACGACGAGAGCCTGCCCTCATGCCAGCCGCGCTCCTCCAGCGACTGCTCGGCGGCGGCGATTTCGGCGGATGCATAAGAGAATATGGAGCGGCCGAGAAAGGCGCCGAGCGGCGCCCGCCACTCCGCCTGCCGCGGGCGAGAGGCGGAGAGCAGCCGGTGGGTGCGGTCGCAGATCAGATGCACCGGCCGGACGGAATCCTCGACCAGCCGCTTCAGCGCCGCATCGACTGCTGCATGTTGCGGTGAGCTGAAAATCCGTTCCAGCTTGGCCGCCTGTTCGGCCGACAGGGCGAGCTGATCGCGCTCCCAGCGTGAGACCGTCGCCTGGTTGACGCGGAGGAGTTCGGCAAGATGTTCCTGCTTCATGCTGCGCAGCAGCCGCATGCGGCGTATGCCGGCGCCCGATATCGTCATCTGCCTGATCCCGTGCCGTTTTGGCCAGCATAAGGCTTCGGCTGGCCGGCAAGCAAGCTGTTGGGCGACTGGATCATTATTCGGGCTGGCCCTCGAGGTCGCCTTTCAGCCGGTCGAGAATCGACAGGGAATGGCCGGCATAGGTGCTGATCCAGCGGTCATAGATGTGTTTGATCGGCAGGCTGTTCAGGTGGTTCCAGCGCTCGCGGCCTTCCTTCCTGGCGATGACCAGGTCTGCCTCCTCCAGCACTTTCAGATGCTGCATCACCGTACAGCGGTCCATCTCCGGAAACATCTCGCAAAGGGTCCCTGTGGTTCGGGGGCCATCCTTGAGCAGATCGAGGATTTCGCGGCGGCGATGATGCGCCAGCGCCTTGAAAACGGGATCGTCGGTTGATTCGCTTGACATGTTATATTTTTATAACATAATGGCGACGAGGACAATGGAATAGACACACTGGAGAAGAGGAGAAGTGTCATGTCTCTCAGAATCCGCATTTCCGGCCGTGTCGGCCGCCCCGTTGCAGAGGTGTTCGATGCCGTCGTCAACCCGAAGAAGCTCAGCAGTTATTTCACCACGATCGGCGGAGCGAGCGCACCGCTCGTGAAGGGCACGACGGTGACCTGGTGGAAGGATGCGCCGGTCGAGGTCGTCGAACTCGTGCCGGAAAGCCGCATCGTGCTGCGCTGGGATGGCGGCACCGGCGAAGACAAGACGACCTATAAGACGCTGGTGGAGATGAACTTCAAGCCGCTGGAAGACGGTGGCACGCTGGTGACCATCGCCGAGACCGGCTGGCGTGAAGACGATGCCGGCCGGCGCGGCACCTATCTCAACTGCGAAGGCTGGACGCAGATGCTCTGCTGCATGAAGGCCTTCGTCGAATACGGCATCAATCTGCGCGAGGGCATGTTCCTCAGCGAGATGAAGGGTGAGCCGGCCAGCGCGCCTGATGTTTGAACGAGTGAGTCGGCATCAAGACGATCGGCGGCGCAATCGTCGCATTTGCCAATATCACCGAGACTTTGCTTGCCTGTCACACTGCGGGTGCTAATTTCCGGATTCGATACTTCATTTCGGTTTCCAGGAGATTCATTATGCAGCTTGGCATGGTTGGTTTGGGCCGCATGGGCAACTATATGGTCCAGCGCTTGATGCGAGGCGGTCACGAATGCGTCGTCTACGACGCCAGGCCGGAAAGCGTTGCCGAGCTCGCAGGCCTCGGTGCGACCGGCAGTGCCTCGCTCGCGGAGTTCGTCTCGAAGCTCGCCCACCCGCGCGCGATCTGGCTGATGCTGCCGGCGGCGATCGTCGACAAGGTGCTGGCGAGCCTAGTGCCGCTGCTTGAGAATGGCGATATCGTCATCGACGGCGGAAATTCTTATTATCATGACGACATCCGCCGCGGCGCCGACCTCATCACCAAGGGCATCCACTATGTCGATGTCGGCACAAGCGGCGGCGTTTTCGGCCTCGAGCGCGGTTATTGCCTGATGATCGGCGGCGAGAAGGGCATCGTCGAACACCTTTCCCCGATCTTCGCGACGCTGGCGCCCGGCGTCGGCAAGACCGAAGCCTCACCGAACCGGAGCGCCGAAGCGGCTGCGGTCAGCACTGCGGAACAGGGTTATCTGCATTGCGGCCCGCATGGCGCCGGTCATTTCGTCAAGATGGTGCATAACGGCATCGAATACGGCCTGATGGCCGCCTATGCCGAAGGTATCAATATTCTGAAACATGCCAATATCGGCGCCGCCTCGCACGAGGCGGATGCGGAAACCGCGCCACTCGCCCATCCGGAACATTTCCAGTATGATTTCAACCTGCAGGATGTCGCCGAAGTCTGGCGCCGCGGCAGCGTCATCACCTCCTGGCTGCTCGATCTCACGGCCGATGCGCTGCATGCCGATCCCGCACTTTCGAAATATGCCGGCCGCGTCTCGGACAGCGGCGAAGGCCGCTGGACCATCATGGCGGCAATCGACGAAAGCGTGCCGACGCCGGTGCTGAGCGCTGCGCTCTACGGTCGCTTCTCCTCGCGCGACAATGACGAATTCGCCAACAAGGTGCTGTCGGCGATGCGCGCGGGCTTCGGCGGTCACGTGGAAAAGCCGGTCCCGAAATCCTGAAGGCAAGCGACTTCACTCACCGTTCCGACAAAGCCGTCATCCTGAAATAGCGAGCGCAGTGCTTCGTTTCGAGGAGGCGGCGAGGTTTGCCTTTACTAGCAATCGGTATGGTTTCCCTACTGCTTGCTGGCGGCAGCGGTCGCGAGTATCCATTGCAAAATGTCAGCGCTGCCTTCTACAAGCGACCGACATTTCATTGGAGGCGGTCATGGAGCGTGGCATGGCAGGAAGCTTGAAGGCCGTCATATTCGGCATGCTGGTATTGCTTGCGCTTTTTTCGGCGGTTTCGCCTGGCTTTTCCCAGACGCCGCCAGCGCAAGTGCCGACCGCGGCCGCCCCGCCGGCCGAAGTGCGTCAGATGATGGAGCTGATGCAGACGCCTCAGGTCAAGCAATGGATGTCGACGCAGATGGCGACGGCGCCCGCGAGCGATGCGGCGGCTGGCGACCAGATGTCGGTGCTCTCAGGTCTGCTCCAGCATGCCCGCCGGCACGTCTCGATGGTCTCCGATGCGGCGATGACGCTGCCCTCGCAGGTCGGCCATGCTTCTTCGCTGTTCTTCGGCGAGATCGCCGCCGCCGGCTGGCCGCGCATGGTGGCGCAGTTTCTGGCGATTTTCCTGCTCGGCACAATCGTCGAGCGCATTGCCCGCTATGCCTTTCGCCGCCGCCGCCAGGGGGCGCAGATGGCGGGCATGCATCTCGCCCCGCGCGTCATCCCGGCGCTGATCTTCGCGATGGCGACGGCGCTTGCTCTTCTCAGCGTCAGCTGGCCGCCGGTCAGCCAGAGCATCGCGATCGTTTGCGTTGTCGCGCTCGTAGTCCAGCGCTTCACGATTTGCCTCGGAGGCGTGCTGGTCGATCTCATCGGGCTGGCGCGAGCCGAGGAAGAACGGCAGGAGATCACCGCGGCAATCATGCCGGCGCGCGCGGTTGCATTCTTCTGGTATCGGCGCTGTGCGACCTTCGTCATCTATTTCATTTTTGGATGGGCGGTGATCCAGTCGATGGAGCCGCTCGGCTATTCTGCGAGCGTGCGGATCCTCGTCGGCTATATCCTGGGCATCGGCCTGCTGCTGATCGCGATCGAGGCGGTCTGGTCGCGGCCGCACAAGGACGAGAAGCGTGGTCACGGGACCTCCTGGGCGCTCACCGTCTATTTCCTCTTGCTCTGGAGCCTCTGGGTCGCAGGCTTCAACTGGCTGCTCTGGCTCGGCATTTACGTGCTGCTGCTGCCGCGCGTGCTTGCCGTCTCGACGATTGCGGTAAAATCGCTGCAGCAGACCGAAGCGAGCTTCCTTGCCACACGCCGTATTGCAGCCGTGCTGTTCGACCGCGGCGTGCGGGCGCTGATCATTGCTGTTGCCGCCATCTGGCTCGGGCATATGCTCGGCGTCGGCGCCGACACGATGGCCGCCGGCGAAACGATGGTCGACAAGATCGCGCGCGGCGTGATCGGCGGCATCGTCATCTTGCTTGCCGCCGATCTGCTCTGGCACGTCATCAAGGCCTATATCGACGGCAAGCTGCTCGATTCATCCGTGGATGGCGGGACAACGGATGAGGAAAAGGCCAAACGCGCGCGGATACAGACGCTGCTGCCGATCTTCCGCAATATTCTCGCCGTGGTGATCGCCGTCATTGCCGTTCTGATGGTGCTCTCCGGCCTCGGTATCGAGATCGGGCCGCTAATCGCCGGCGCCGGTGTTGTCGGCGTCGCGGTCGGTTTCGGCGCGCAGACGATCGTCAAAGACGTCATCAGCGGTATGTTCTATCTCTGGGACGATGCCTTCCGCATCGGCGAATATATCGAAAGCGGCAGCCACAAGGGTGTGGTCGAGGCGTTCAGCTTGCGCTCGGTGAAGCTCAGGCATCATCGCGGGCCGCTGACGACGGTGCCGTTCGGCGAACTCGGGGCGGTGAAGAACCTCAATCGCGACTGGACGATCGACAAGATCAGCCTCAACGTCAAATACGACACCGATCTCGTCAAGGCGAAGAAGGTAATCAAGCAGATCGGCCAGACGCTGCTCGAAAATCCGGAATTCGGCCCTCATATCATCGAGACGCTGAAGATGAAGGGTGTCGAGCAGTTTGGCGAATTCGCGATCGAAATCCGGCTGTCGATGATGACGAAGCCCGGCGAGCAATTTGTCATCCGCCGCAATGCGCTGGCGATGATCCGCAATGCCTTCAATGAAAACGGCATCGAATTCGCCGTGCCGACGGTGCAGGTAGCGGGCGACCGCGACGCGGAGGTGGATGCTGCTGTCGCGCGCTATGCCGCGCATGCGCGGGCGAACGGCGAGCCAGCCGCATGAATGTCCTCACACTGCGCCGGCTGCTGCGATCAGCAGGCCGCCGATGATCGCCAGGTTGGTTTTCCAGGTATTGATCGCGCTGTCGCGCGCCGTTCCCTGCATATCCCAGAAATTCAGCAGCATGACGGTGGCCGTCAGTGTGAAGATGATGAGACCGAATGCCGCTGCCGGGACGAAAAGGCCGAGCATCAGCAGGATGCCGGCGACGATCTGGAACATGCTGCCCAAGACCAGCACCCATTTTGCAAAAGGAACGCCGCGGGCTTCGATCGCCTCGGTCAGCGGCACGATGACGAAAAAATGATGAATGCCGCCAGCGACATAGAGGCCGCCCAGCAGCAGGCGGCCGAGGGCAAGCATCACGAAGGCCGAACCATCCTGCATATCGAACCTTTCTCCCACGTCTCAACTCTCCATCGAGGGCAAGGCTCTGCTGAAGCTTACGAAAATGCAATGCACTGTTACGCCCGCCTGCGCAAATTCGCCCCAATTGAGGATGATTGAGGCGCAGGCGGCGGGGCTGGGGTAGCGGCGGCATGGTTCATAGAGCTTATATGCCTCTCATGTTACGTCATCTGAAATGATTCCCGCCAAGCTGGCAGTTGCAGCAGGGTACGAGAATGTCGGGGCACGGCAATTTGGAAGAGATGGAAGAAACGGGCGGGTTTTCTTTTGGCGGGTTATTCAGACGGTACAGAACGCCGCTGCTGGCAGCCGCGTCACTGGTGGTCTTCTGCCTCGTCGGTTACGCGATCATGCAGCTCACCAACGAGGTGCGCTATGACGACGTCGTCGGTGCGCTCGCCGCCACCAGGCCGAGCTCGATCCTGCTTGCGTTGTTCTTCACGGCGCTCAGTTTCCTCGCACTGATCTTCTACGATCTCAACGCCATCGAATATATCGGCAAGAAGCTGCCCTTTCCGCATGTCGCGCTGACGGCGTTCAGTGCCTATGCCGTCGGCAATACCGCCGGTTTCGGCGCCCTTTCTGGCGGTGCGATCCGCTACCGCGCCTATACGCGCCTCGGGCTCTCGCCGGAGGATATCGGCCGCATCATCGCCTTCGTCACGCTGTCCTTCGGATTGGGGCTTGCGGGCGTCGCGGCAATCGCCCTCATCGTCATCGCCGACGAGATCGGCCCGCTCGTCGGCGTCAGCCCCTTCCTTCTGCGGCTGATCGCCGGTTCGATCGTCGCCATTTTGGGCGCGGTGATGATCATCGGCCGTGACGGGCGCGTGCTCGATCTTGGCCCTGTGGCAATCCGCCTGCCGGATTCGCGTACCTGGTCGCGGCAGTTCCTCGTCACCGCCTTCGATATCGCCGCCTCGGCGTCGGTACTCTATGTGCTGCTGCCGCAGACGGCCATCGGCTGGCCGGTCTTCCTCGCCGTCTATGCGATCGCCGTCGGTCTCGGCGTGCTCAGCCATGTTCCCGCCGGGCTCGGCGTGTTCGAGACCGTGATCATCGCCTCGCTCGGCAGCGCAGTGAACATCGATGCCGTGCTCGGATCACTGGTGCTCTACCGGCTGGTCTACCATGTGCTGCCGCTGCTGATCGCGGTGCTCGCGGTCTCGGCGGCGGAGCTGCGTCGTTTCGTCGACCATCCGGCCGCCTCCAGCATGCGGCGCATCGGCGGAAGGCTGATGCCGCAGCTGCTGTCGGCTCTCGCACTGCTGCTCGGCGTCATGCTGGTGTTTTCGAGCGTCACGCCGACGCCGGACCAGAACCTCGAATTCCTCTCCAACTATCTGCCGCTGCCGATGGTCGAAGGGGCGCATTTCCTCTCCAGCCTGCTGGGGCTGGCACTCGTCGTCGCCGCCCGCGGCCTCGGCCAGCGGCTCGACGGCGCCTGGTGGGTGGCCGTGTTCTCGGCGCTTGCCGCCTTGACTTTATCACTGTTGAAGGCGATCGCGCTCGTCGAAGCCGCGTTTCTTGCCTTCCTCATCTTCGGACTCTTCGTCAGCCGTCGGCTCTTTACCCGCCAGGCCTCGCTGCTTAACCAGGCGCTGACGGCATCCTGGCTGATGGCGATCGCCGTGATCGTCGTCGGTGCCGTCGTCATCCTGCTCTTCGTCTATCGCGACGTTGAATATAGCAACCAGCTCTGGTGGCAGTTCGAATTCACGGCCGAGGCGCCGCGGGGCTTACGCGCCGTTCTCGGCATCACCATCATCTCCTCGGCGATCGCCGTCTTCAGCCTGCTCCGGCCGGCAAGCTTCCGGCCTGAGCAGGCGACGGACGAGGCGCTGGCGCGTGCCGTCGAGATCGTCATGAAGCAGGGCAATGCCGACGCCAATCTGGTGCGCATGGGCGACAAGAGCATCATGTTCTCGGAAAACGGCGACGCTTTCATCATGTATGGCCGGCAGGGCCGCTCCTGGATCGCGCTGTTCGATCCGGTCGGCGACCATCGCGCCGTGCAGGAACTCGTCTGGCGTTTCGTCGAAGCGGCGCGCGCCGCCGGCTGCCGGGCCGTGTTCTACCAGATATCGCCGGCGCTGCTGTCGCATTGCGCCGATGCTGGCCTGCGCGCCTTCAAGCTCGGCGAACTGGCGGTGGCCGATCTCAGGACCTTCGAGATGAAGGGCGGCAAATGGGCGAACCTTCGCCAGACGGCAAGCCGCGCCCAGCGCGACGGGTTGGAATTTGCCGTCGTCGAACCGCAGGACGTGTCTTCGGTCATTGATGACCTTGCCGCCGTTTCGACGGCTTGGCTCGAGCATCACAATGCCAAGGAAAAGGGCTTCTCGCTCGGCGCCTTCGATTCCGATTATGTCTCCTCGCAGCCTGTCGGCATCCTGAAAAAGGACGGCAGGATCGTCGCCTTCGCCAATATCCTCGTGACCGAATCCAGACAGGAGGGCACGATCGATCTCATGCGCTTCTCGCCGGATGCGCCGAAAGGCTCGATGGACTTTCTCTTCGTGCAGATCATGGAATATCTGCGCGGCCAGGGTTTCACCCACTTCAATCTCGGCATGGCGCCCCTCTCCGGCATGTCGAAACGCGAGGCGGCGCCCGTCTGGGACCGCATCGGCAGCACCGTCTTCGAACACGGCGAGCGCTTCTACAACTTCAAAGGCCTTCGGGCATTCAAATCCAAGTTTCATCCGCACTGGCAACCGCGCTATCTTGCGGTATCCGGAGGGGGCAATCCGATGATCGCGTTGATGGACGCGACATTTCTGATCGGGGGCGGGTTGAAAGGGGTAGTGAGAAAATGATCAGGACAATCCTTCTTGCCACGGCATGCGCCTGCATGCTCGCGGCCGCACCGGCTGATGCCGCCGAAGAGACCACACAGAGCTTCGAAGCCGGGCTCATCCCGTCGCCGCACATCTTCCTGCCGGAAGGGGAGGTGAAGGGTACGGTGATGCTGATATCCGATGCTGCCGGCTGGGGCGACTATGAGAAGGCCGAAGCCGACAGGCTGGTTGCCGAAGGCGCCGTCGTCATCGGCGTCGACTTCCCCTCCTATATCCAGGCGCTCAGCCGATACGACGTCAGCCTCAACGACGGTTGCGTCTACATGGTCTCGGACATCGAGTCGCTGAGCCAGCAGGTGCAGCGCGCGACCGGCAACAGCGCCTATCATCTGCCGATCGTCGCCGGCATCGGCGAGGGCGGGGCCTTAGCGCTGGCGATCGCCGCGCAGACGCCGGATGCGACGATTGGCCAGACGCTTGCTGTCGATCCGAAGGCCGGCATTCCGCTCGCCCAGGAACTTTGCACGCCGGCTTCCAAGCAGGTCGTCGGTCAACGCGCCATGTATGGCCTCAGCGACGGCGCTTTGCCGGATCCGATCGTCACCGTCTTCACGCCCAATGCCGACAAGGATGGCAGGGCGCATGCCGAAGCGCTGAAGAAGATCCATGCTGCGGTCGAGATCCGCGATTCCACCGACGATGCGCAGACGGTGTTTGCCGATACGCTCGACGATCTCGTCACCGCCTCCGGCGCCTTCGGCAATCCGCTTGGCCTGCCGCTGGCGATCCTCGAGGCGACCCCCGCCCTCGATACGATGGCGGTGATCTATTCCGGCGACGGCGGCTGGCGCGACATCGACAAGGAGGTCGGCGCCACGCTGCAGAAGGAAGGCATTCCGGTCGTCGGCGTCGATTCGCTTCATTATTTCTGGTCGGAGCGCAAGCCGGAGGAGACCGCCGCCGATCTTTCGAAGATCATCGATTTCTACCGAAAGCAGTGGAAGGTGAAGCATGTGCTGCTCGTCGGATATTCCTTCGGCGCCGATGTCGTGCCGGCCACCTATCAGCTCCTCAAACCAGCCGAAAAGTCGGCGGTGGCGCAATTGTCGCTGCTGTCGCTCTCGCACGAAGTTGACTACGTCATCTCCGTTCTCGGTTGGCTCGGCCAGAAAACGGATGGGGCTGGAGGGGATCCCGTCAGCGATCTGAAGAACATCGATCCGAAGCTCGTACAATGCATCTACGGCAAGGACGACGATGACGACGTCGCCTGTCCGGCGGTGAAGGAGAGCGGCGCCGAGGTCATCGAACTGCCCGGCGACCATCATTTCGACGAGAATTACGACCTTCTCACCAAGACGATCATCGACGGGCTGAAGAGACGGCTGCAGAATTAATGCACAAAACTGTGCAGCGGTTTTGGGACCACGACAGGCATCAAATAGAGACTTGAAGCGCTCGCGCCCCGCAGGACGAGCTAGAGCAATTCCAGGAAAAGTGCGTAGCGGTTTTCCGTCCGGAATTGCGTAAAAATAAAAACTTAGAGCGGTTCTCCGATTCCACGAAAAGCTGAACCGCTCTAACGCATCAGCGTTTCTTCGTTCCAGCCGAGCGCGGTGAGTTCTGTGCCACGAAACCGCGCATCGTCGGCAACGATGAATTCGTCGAGTTGCGGCGGAGCGACGCTGGTGCCGGAAAACATCGCATGCACCTGTCCGCGATGATGGGTCTGATGCTGGAAGAGGTGGCCGAGCACGTCCTCCATCCGCTCCTCCTGGATTCGGTCGCCGCGATGGAGGCTGATGGTCGAGGTGAGCCTCTCCGGCGTCAGGGCGTCGCAAAGTGCCACCAAGCGCTGGTCGACCTTCGCCTGCGCTTCTGCCAGCGAGGAAACGTCATCGAATGGTTCGTCGACCTCGAAGGCCTTGAGCCCGAGCGTGCCGCCTTCCAGGCCGTCGACATAGAACCAGTCGACCGTGATGATGTGGTTCAAGGTTTCCTTGATCGAGGGGAAGAAGCTCGTGCGCGGCGCTTCGAATTCGCCGGGCTCCAATGTCGCGCAGGCCTGAAGCAGGCGGCGGTTGGCAAGGGCGTTGTTATAGGCAAGTTTGCGGAATGGCCTGATAGGATCGAAGGTCGGCATCGGCGCATCTCCTCTTTAAGCGCTTTTGGCGACAGCACCGGGCGCCTTTTGAGGCGCGCAAGGGGCGCTGTAACACCTTGAATTGCTTGCGTCAGTCTTTCCCGTCGAGATCGCCGTCCCGCCAGACGAGATGACGTGGCGCAACGGGCAGGCTCTCGATTTCATCGGCGATGAAATAGGGCGGGATGTCGAGTGCGGTCAGGGCACTACGCGTTGCCGGCACCCATTTGAATTCGAGATGGTTGTCGCCGTCCTCGACCCGATGGATGATCTCGCCCGGCCGGAAGGGGAATTCCGGCGGGATCTCCATCAGGTAATAGAGACCGAGTTCATGCCAGTCGCGCTGTTCGTAGTGGAAGAAGTTCTCGACGATCCACAGCAGGCGGAAGACAGTGACTTCGACGCCCAGTTCCTCCACCATCTCGCGTTTCAGCGTTTCCTCCGACGTCTCGCCGATTTCCGCCCTGCCGCCCGGAAAGGTCCAGAAGGGCTCATGCACGGCGCGATGGACGAGCACGTGGCCATCGCGAAAGCCGAGGCCGGCGATGCGATAGTTGAAACGCTCCGCGCCCGCATTCAGGCGGATGAGAGTGCGCTTGGTCATGCCATTCTATCCAAGATCGATCACGACAATTTCCGGCGGTACGCCGAAGCGCACCGGTGCGATGGAGCAGCCGAGGCCACCGGAAACGATGATATTACGCCCCTCCTCAATCATATGGCCATAGGCGTAGCGGTTACCGTAGCGCGAGGGGACGATCGGGGAACGGCCGAGGAGGCGGATCTGTCCGCCATGCGTGTGGCCCGATAGCGTCAGCGAGACCCGCTCGGGCACGCGCGGAAAGATATCGGGTTCATGGGCAAGCAGGATAACGGGTGCATCGTCTGTCACCTGAGCCATCGTTCCATCGAGATCGTCGAGGCCGAGCATATGCGTGCGGCCCCATTTCCGGCGGGGCAGCAGCGCCAGCTGATCCTCGATGCCTGCCAGCCAGAGGCCGCGGCCATCCTTTTCGAGCCGAACGGCGCGGTTGCCATAGACCGCGATGCCCACGTTGGCGAGGGCCCGGTGTCCGAATGTTTCCATTCCGCCGTTCTTCTGGGCGGCCCTGTCCTCCCACCAATCGTGGTTGCCCATGATCGCATGGACGCCGAGAGGGGCCTGCAAGGTGGCGAGCGCCTTCGACCATTGGCTCGAATGCACGTACTGTGTCACCATGTTCATGCCGGCGGCATAATCGCCGAGCAGGACGGTGATGTCGCCTTCGAGTTCATTTGCCCTGTGGCAGATCGCGGCAATGCGGCTTGCCGACATCCAAGGTTCGCAGGCATGGAGATCGGCGAGCGCAACGACGCGGAGCTTGAGCCCCGGGGTCCATCCCGGCGGCGTCAGCCGATAGCGGGTGATGGCGAGCCGCGCGAGCGGTTCATAGGCGAAGGCGTAACCACCGAGCGACATGACGCCTGCGACACTGCCGCCGAGAACCTTGAAAAATCCGCGGCGGGTGATCACTCAGTTGTCCTCCTGGAACAGCCGGAACTGCGCAGCCTCCATATCCTTGGGCGGTTGCATTCCCAGATGTTTCCACGCGATTGCGGTCAGAACACGGCCGCGTGGCGTGCGCTGAATGAAACCCTGCTGGATCATATAGGGCTCGATGATGTCCTCGATCGCGTCGCGCGGCTCGGAAAGTCCGGCGGCGATGGTTTCGATCCCGACCGGGCCGCCGCCGAAATTGACCGCGATCATGTTGAGGTAACGTTTGTCGAGCTGGTCGAAGCCGACATTATCGACCAGCAGGCGGGTCAGCGCCTCGTCGGCGATCTCGCGAGTGACGGATTCCGCCCTTGCCACCTCGGCAAAGTCGCGCACGCGCCGCAGCAGCCGGCCGGCGATGCGCGGGGTGCCGCGGGCGCGTCTTGCGATCTCGCGGGCGCCCTCTTCGGTGATCGGCAGGTTCATCAGCCGCGCGCCGCGGCGCACGATCAGTTCCAGCTCCTCGACGGTGTAGAAGCTCAGGCGCACCGGAATGCCAAAACGGTCGCGCAGCGGCGTCGTCAACAGGCCGAGGCGGGTGGTGGCCGCCACCAGGGTGAATTTCGACAGGTCGATCTTCACCGAGCGAGCGGCAGGGCCTTCCCCGATGATGAGATCGAGCTGGAAATCTTCCATGGCCGGATAGAGGATTTCCTCGACGGCGGGGTTAAGGCGATGGATCTCGTCGATGAAGAGCACATCACGCTCCTCGAGATTGGTGAGCAGGGCAGCGAGATCGCCGGCCTTGGCGATCACCGGGCCCGACGTCGAGCGAAAGTTGACGCCGAGCTCTTTGGCCATAATCTGCGCCAGCGTGGTCTTGCCGAGGCCGGGCGGACCGACGAAGAGCACATGGTCCAGCGCTTCGCCACGGTTTTTCGCCGCCTCGATGAAGACCTTGAGATTGGCGCGCGCTTCCGCCTGGCCGGTGAACTCGTCCAGCGATTGCGGGCGCAACGTGATATCAAGGTCTTCGCCCCGCTTTTCCGGCGATATCAGGCGGGCGGAGTCGCTCATGTCAAAAGTTCCATTCCAGGTATGGTTTTTGCGGCTTGGTCATCGAATGTCCTGGTTGTCACGCAGCCCGCATCACGATTACGAAGGGCGATGAAGACATCTGCAAATTCTGCATTGGTCCGCACCATGATTGCGAGCGTCTCCTCGACTATTCTTTCATCTTCGAGGATCAGGTCAGCCGAGTCCAACAAGTCTGAAATCGCCTCCATGATCTGTTCTCTTTTCAGCTTGATCCGTTGTCTCAAGAACCACACGCATTCCATCAGCGTGATGCAATTTATATAGCCCGGTGCCGTCTCGGAAAGGCTGGCAAAGAGCGCTGTGACCTTCTCTGTCTGGACAGCGTCGTCCTTCAGGAAGAAGCGCAGCAAGATATTGGTGTCGAGACCAATCATCTTGCTCTATTCACATGATCGGCGATGGCTTCGCCAATTGCCTCGTCCATTTCCTTCAAAGTGATCGTCGGTCGATTCGCATCGTGAAACTTGCCTGCGAGGTCGATGGCGCGTTTGTTCTTGGCTTTCATGATGATTTCGCCATCGCGGTTGATGTAGCGGATCCTGTCGCCGGACTTTAGATTCAGCAATTCACGAACTTCCGCCGGAATTGTTGTCTGGCCCTTCGATGTCATCGTACCGTAGTAGATATTCATGCGGATCTCCTTACCAATCAAGTTTAGTAAGGAATTGCGATATATTCAAGGAGGTCACCGCGCCCCCAGTTCCTTCAATCCCAGCCTGATCAGTTTGGCGCTGTCGGCGCCATCGCCCGCCGTCTTCATTGCCGCGGCGATTGCGTTCGCCGCCTGGTCGCGGGAATAGCCGAGGTTGGTCAGCGCGGATACCGCATCGGCGACGGGTGCTGCCGCAACACCTTCGCCGAGTTCCTGCTTGAGGGCGATATTGATCGCTTCGCCGGCAAAGGCCGGCGCCCGGTTCTTGAGTTCGGTGACGAGGCGCATGGCCACCTTGGGACCGACGCCCGGCGCACGGGAGACGGCGGTGCGATCCTGCAGGGCGATCGCATTGGCAAGTTCGCCTGGGGTCAGCGTCGAGAGCACGGCGAGCGCCACCTTGGCGCCGACGCCCTGAACGCTCTGGAGCAGGTTGAACCATTCCCGCTCCAGAGCGGTCATGAAACCGAAGAGCTTCAGTTGATCCTCGCGCACATAGGTTTCGATAAACAGCACGCAGGCCCCACCAGTCGAGCCAAGCTTCGACAGGGTACGGGCCGAGCAATGGGCGACGTAGCAGACGCCGTGCACATCGACGAGCACATAGTCTTCGCCGATTTCGTCTATGGTGCCTTTCAGCTTGCCGATCATGGGTCGCGGTCTCTCAGCAGATGGAACAAGTCAGGTATAGATTAACCGGCCAGCGCCTGCCGCATCCGGTTGCTGCCGCGATTATGCGCATGGCAGATGGCGATCGCCAGGGCGTCGGCGGCGTCGTTGCCCTTGAATTCGACCTTCGGCATCAGGATCTTCAACATCATGTGGATCTGCTGCTTTTCGCCATGGCCGACGCCGATGACGGCCTTCTTCACGGCGTTCGGGGCATATTCGGAGACCGGCAGCCCGGCGCGCGCCGGCACCAGCATAGCAATGCCGCGGGCCTGGCCAAGCTTCAGGGTCGCCACCGCATCCTTGTTGACGAAGGTCTGTTCGACGGCGGCCTCATCCGGCTTATAGCTGTGGACGATCTCCGCCAGGCCGTCGTGCAATTGGCAAAGGCGGGAGGCAAGGTCCATGTCGCCATCGGAAGTCACGGTTCCAGACGCGACAAACCGCAGGGAATTGCCTGATGTCTCGATGATTCCCCAGCCGGTGCGGCGAAGTCCGGGATCAATACCGACGATGCGAATCGTATTTTGCATGGTTCAACCTATAGCGATCGCGAAATAACTGCCATCGATATGTGAACAAAACAAAAACACTCCCGGATTTAGGCCCCGACATTTACCGCGAATTAAAACAGATGCCTGAATTCTAGTCATCAATACGAGAGGGGCTTCTTTTCGCGAAGATTAAGCCTCCGATGTTCTGTTTACAGGTCGGTCGATGAGGCATGCGCTGCATGCCCGGCTGGCAAGCGCGTTCAGAAGGGGTTCGTCGTACATGGCACAGAGATTTCAATCCCTGTCCTTCAAGGTCATCGTCACATTCATTCTGCTGACCGTGCTGTCGATCGCGGTCATCGACGTGCTGGCCTATTTCGCCAGCAGCCGCATCTCCGACGAGCAGGCGCTGAAGGCCAAGGAAAGCGTGCTGATCTTCCGCGGCGACATGCTGCAGGACCAGCTGACGCAGCTTGAAAACCAGGCCAACTCGATTGCGCGCATCGAGGCGCTGCAAATGTCGATCACCAGCCTGAAGAGCGGCTGGAAAACCATCGAGAAAACCTCGGGCGACGCTCGTGCCGAGCTGAAGAAGGTTTTCATATCGAACAATCCCAACCCGGCCGACCAGCGCGAGAAGCTTATGAAGCCGGAAGGGCCGAGCGGCTTTTATTATTCGAACCATGAGAAGACGCAGGGCGAAGTCGCCCGCGTCCTCGAGGATACCGCCTTCAGCGACCTGCTGATCGTCGATCTCGAGGGTACCGCGCTTTATTCCTATAAGAAGGAAGATGATTTCGCCGAAAATCTGAAGGCGGACGCCTGGAAGACAACCGGCGCCGGCATCGCTTTCGCCAAGGCGATCGAGAATACCGCCAAGGCGACCGATGACGCCGCGCCGACAGGCTTCTCCGGCCTTCGCGTCGATGCCGGCAGCGGTAAATCGGCGATCTTCTATGCCGTGCCGATTATCAAGCTTGGAGCGGCCAAGGGCATCATCCTCTTCAAGGTGCGCGACGACATCGTCACGGGCATCCTCTCCAAGGGAATCGTTCAGGGCAGCACGGCGCGGGCGGCGATCGTCTCAGGCGATGGCTCCGCCGTCGGCCTCGACGGAAGCGGCAAGCTTGCGACGCTCGATGCGACGCCCTTCACCTTTATCCAGAGCGCGCTTGCCAGTTCGGCGATGACGGTTGCCGATTTCGACCGGGCGGACGGTACGGCTCGTGCCTATGTCCGCGGCATCGACTATCGCGGCGACCGCTTCCTCGTTGTCGAGAGTGTGCTCTTGAGCGAGCTCAATGCCGGCTCGATCGAGATCGCCACCTTGCTGACGATGATCGGCATCGGCGTGCTCGTCGTCATGGCGGTCGCGACCGGGCTCGTCACCAATTTGCTGTTTTCGCCGCTTGCGCGGCTTGCCGGCGTCACCCGCGATGTCGCCGATGGCAAGCTCGACAGCGAGATCGGCAGCCTGAACCGCAAGGACGAGATCGGCACGATGGCCAATGCGCTCGACCGCTTCCGCCACTCGCTGATCGAGAGCCGCGAGCTCGAAGCCGCCAGCGAGGAGACGCGCCTGCGGGCCGAGCAGGACCGCCAGCAGAATCTGGCCGAGCGTGAGGCCGAGGCGAAAACGCTGCAGCAGGTGGTCGAGGCGATTGACGAGGGCCTGCATCATCTGGCGAGCGGCGATCTCGCCTATCAGATCGATACCCGTTTCCCGAACGAACTCGAAAGCCTGCGCGTCAATTTCAACGAGGCGCTGGCGACGCTCAGCGAAACCATGACGGCCATCGGCGGCAACTCGATGGCGGTGCGCGCCGGCTCCGAAGAGATGCGCACCGGCGCCGACGAACTTGCCGGGCGCACCGAGCGCCAGGCCGGCTCGATCACCGAGACGGCGAATGCGATCAGCGCCATCACACAGTCGGTCCGCCGGCAGATCGAGCGAGCCGAGCAGGCCGAGCGCATCGCCCGCGACGCCAAGAAGGAGACGACCGGCTCAGGCCAGATCATGCGCGAGACGATCGCGGCGATGGAGGCAATCCAGGTCTCCTCGCGCCAGATCAACACGATCATCTCCGTCATCGACGACATCGCCTTCCAAACCAACCTCCTGGCGCTCAATGCCGGTGTTGAGGCAGCGCGTGCGGGTGAATCCGGCAAGGGCTTTGCCGTCGTCGCCATGGAAGTGCGCGAGCTTGCCCAGCGCTCATCGAGTGCGGCCAAGGAGATTTCCAGCCTGTTGCAGAAATCGACGCATGAGGTGGAAAGCGGCGTTACGCTTGTGGAAAAAGCGGGCGTTGCCCTGACGGGCATCGGCGCCCATGTCGAGGCGATCAACGGGCAGATCAACGAGATCATGAGTGCGACCCGCGAGGAGGCCAATACGCTGCGCGAGATCAATAGCGCCGTTGCCGAACTCGACGCGATGACGCAGCAGAACGCCTCGATGGTCGAGGAGACGACGGCGGCTATCCACCGGCTGGCGACGGAAGCCCTGGAAATGGACCGCCAGCTCGGCAATTTCACGCTGCCGCATGGCCATCACCAGCCGAGCGCCGAGGTGCATGTGCTACGCCGTCAGCGGTAAGCTACACCTTTCCACATTGCATAAGGGCCGCGCTGGCGCGGCCTTTTTTGTTTGCGCGCATGGTTTGGAATGGCGCGGGTGCGAACCTACATAGACGGCATCGTTCAACTGCCCGGCAGGTTTCCCATGGTTCCCTTCTCCATACTCGACCTTTCCCCCGTTGCCGAAGGCAGCACCGTGCGCCAGTCCCTCGAGGCCTCGGCGCGGATGGCTGTGAAGGCCGAGGAATTCGGTTACAAGCGCTTCTGGCTTGCCGAACATCACGGCATGCCGGGGATTGCCAGTGCTGCCACCGCCATCGTCATCGGCCATGTCGGGGCTGCGACAAAGCGCATCCGCATCGGCTCCGGCGGCATCATGCTGCCCAATCATTCGCCGCTCGTCATCGCCGAGCAGTTCGGCACTCTGGAGGCGCTCTTCCCCGGCCGCATCGATCTCGGCCTCGGGCGGGCGCCGGGAACGGACATGCGCACGGCACAGGCGCTGCGGCGCAATCTCGAGGCCGGCGCAAACAGCTTCCCGAACGACGTGGTGGAACTGCAGCAACTTCTCGATACGCCGGTCGAGAACCAGGCGATCCTAGCGGTTCCCGGTAATGGCTCGCATATCCCGATCTGGCTGCTCGGCTCCAGTCTCTACAGCGCTCAACTCGCCGGCATGCTGGGGCTTCCCTATGCCTTCGCTTCGCATTTCGCGCCCGACATGCTGCTCGATGCGATCGCGATCTACCGCGACCGCTTCCAGCCCTCGGCGACGCTCGACAAGCCGCATGTGATGGTCGGCGTGATGGGCGCGGTGGCGGCGACGGATGAGGAGGCTCGCTATCATTTCACTTCCGCAGAGCAGCAGTTCGTCAATCTGCGCCGCAATGTCCGCGGCCCGTTCCCGCGTCCGGTGGCCGATATGGCGGACTTCTGGTCGCCGATGGAAAAGATGAATGTCGAACACACGCTGCGTTATGCCGTGGTCGGCTCGCCGAAGACGGCCGAGGCGAAACTGACGGAGTTTCTACAGGAAACGCAGGCCGACGAGGTGATCATCTCGATGCCGATCCACGACATCGAGGCGCGGCTGACATCGGTGGAACTATTCGCGGGGCTGGGAAATTTCATGCGAGCCGCCGCGTAGGGGCCGCGCGAGGCGCACTCCGACGGCCACCTTTCCTGCAAGAAAAACCCGGCGTTGCAGCCGGGTTTTTATTTGACACCTGCCTGAGGAGATCAGGCCGAGAGCTTCGCCAGCACTTCTTCCGAGACTTCGAAATTGGAATAGACGTTCTGCACGTCGTCATCGTCTTCCAGGCTGTCGATGAGTTTCAGCAGCGACTGGGCTTTTTCCTCGTCCACCGGCACGTTGTTCTGGGCGCGCCAGACGGCCTTGACGGTTTCGGCTTCGCCGAGGCTCGATTCCAGCGCTTTTGCCACTTCGCCGAGGGCTTCGAAGGCGCAGGTGATGTAGTGGCCGTCTTCGTCGGACTCGACGTCGTCGGCGCCGGCTTCAATCGCGGCTTCCATCACCTTGTCGCCATCGCCAACGGAAAGCTTGTAGGTGATTTCGCCGACATGGTCGAAGGAGAAGGAAACGGAACCGGTTTCGCCGAGAGCGCCGCCGGCCTTGGTGAAGCTCGAGCGAACGTTGGAGGCGGTGCGGTTTCGGTTGTCGGTCAGCGCCTCGACGATGATCGCCGTGCCGCCGGGGCCATAGCCCTCATAGCGGACTTCGTCATAATTTTCGCCGTCGGCACCGGCTGCCTTCTTGATGGCGCGGTCGATATTGTCCTTCGGCATGGACTGAGCCTTGGCGTTCTGGATCGCCAGGCGAAGTCGGGCGTTCATCGTCGGGTCGGGCAGGCCGGCCTTGGCGGCAACGGTGATTTCGCGCGCAAGCTTGGAGAACATTTTCGACCGCACGGCATCCTGACGGCCTTTGCGGTGCATGATGTTTTTAAACTGTGAATGGCCAGCCATGGCACCCCTGTTCACGTCTCATTGTTCGGAATGGGCCGCCTTATAAGAGCGAAACGGCACCCGTTCAAGGAAAAAGCAGTTCGGAACAAAGGCGAGGGGATGACGTTTCAACCGAACTCCATCCAACGGAAAGGAACGGTCATGGCAAGTCTCAGCGAGGCGCAGGAACATCCAGCACGTCAGCTCTGGGATCAGGTCAACGATGTCCATGCCGGCATGCTCGGAATTTCCGGACTGGATATGCACATGCAGCCGATGGCGCCGCATGCCGATCCCACCACCAACACCATCTGGTTCTACACCAAGACCGATGCCGACATCGTGCGCGCCATCAAGCCCGGCAGCCGCGCGCATTTCTGCGTTATCGGCAAGGATCACGACTATCACGCCTGCCTTGCCGGCGTGATCGAGGTGCATCCTGACCCTTCCAAGATCGAGGAATATTGGAGCTCGATCGTCGCGGCCTGGTATGACGGCGGCAAGAAGGACCCCAAGCTCACCATGCTGTCCCTCCATGTCGACGATGCCGAGATCTGGGTTTCCACAGGCAACAAGCTGAAATTCGGCTGGGAGATCGCCAAGGCCAATCTCGACGACGACAAAATGCCGGATGTCGGCATCAAGCGCCATCTGCAGTTCGCTTGACGCGCAGTGCTCCTGCAGAATTCCTTAAATCGGAATCGATTTAAGGATAAAATTATGCAGCAATTCAAAGTGCTACAGCGGCCTTTGCGCGTCTGAAAAGAGCCGCGGCGCTGTAGAAGGGAAACCGCCGGGCCTTTTTTACTGCACACCCTTCAAGACATAGATCAGCGGCTTTTTCGGCAGGGTACGCATCGAGACGGTGATACTGTCATCGGACGCATTGGCGACGTCGAAATCCTTGCCGAACATCGAGACGAAGGCTTCGACCGGCGGGCCGCGCCGGTGCATCGGCAGGATCAACGACGAGCGCAGCCGCTTGATGACGCGGCTCATGCTGTCGGCGCCCATGGTCAGGCCGCCATCGACGGGGACCATGACGATGTCGAGCCGGCCGATCTCGGTATAATGGGCATCCGTCAGCTCGTAATGCAGGTGGCCGAGATGGCCGATGCAGAGGCCGGCGATCTCGAAGATGAAGATGGAATTGCCGTTCTCATGCGCGCCGCCGAGGCCGTAGCTGAAGCGGATATCCGTGGGGACGTTGCGGATATAAGCATCGCCGACGACGAGATTGACGTTGGCCTTCTCGCCCGGAATGTCGCTCCACCCATGCAGCACATGTTTGATGCCGGGATCGGGGGTCAGGGTATAGTGGGTCGTGTGCGCCTTGTTCATGGTCACGACATCGGGCGGCGTTGCCGGCCTGTACCAGCCATTATAGTCGGTTGCGATAACGATACCGCCGGGCGTATCGATCTCGAAGGTCGAATGGCCGAGGAAGGTCAGTTTGACGTCCTCGCCCTCGGAGACGGCAGGCACCAGCGGCGGGGCGCCGGAAAAGCTTGCGAAGGTCACCTTGGGGATGGTTTGCGCGATCGCCTGGCACTGGCTGACCGGCGGCCGCTGCTCTTGTGCCCCGGCAAGATTCGGCACGGCGAAGGCCGTAAGGCATGCGATAGCGAGGACAAGATATCGCGGCTTCATGCCACCCCTCCGGCGCTCTATCACCCTTCGATCGGCGCGTAATCCGTTCCGAAAATCGATTCCGATTTTCGGGGTTATGCGCGAATGGCGGGGAGGATGCGGCATGAGGCCGCAGGGGTCCAGACGGCGGGTTCTCACAATTGCGTGTTGAACGGCGCCTGTCGCCTGTTACCGCCAGAACTCCGGCACCGTCTCGGCCAGCCGCGGCCCGAGCCGGAGTGGCGCGATCTTTTCGGCAAGTCCTGTCGTATCCGAGATTTCCACGCCGACGCCGCAGATCGTCGCGGGGCCGTTCGCGGCTTCCATGCGGCCCTTTGGCATCTTGGAGATGAAGCGGTTGAGCGGCTCCTCCTTGTCCATGCCGAGGGAGGAGTCGTAGTCGCCGCACATGCCGGCATCCGACATATAGGCGGTGCCGCCGTTCAGGATCTGTGCGTCGGCGGTCGGTACATGCGTGTGGGTGCCGACGACGAAGCTGGCGCGGCCGTCGACGAAATGGCCGAAGCACTGCTTCTCGCTGGTCGCCTCGGCATGGAAATCGAAGATGATCGCGTCGGCCTGTTCCTTCAGCGGGCAGGCGTCGAGGATGACCTCCGCCGATTTGAAGGGGTCGTCGAGTTCGGGGTGCATGAAGACCCGTCCCATGACGTTGGCAACAAGCACACGCGCGCCGTTCCTGGCATAGAAAAGGCCGGAGCCGCGGCCAGGCGTGCCTTGCGGATAGTTGGCCGGCCGCAGGAACTGATCGTGGCGGCCGGCAAAAGCGACGGCTTCCTTCTGGTCCCAGACGTGATTGCCCGTCGTCACCACATCGGCGCCGGCATTGATCGTTTCCAGAAAGATGTCCTCGGTGATGCCGAAGCCGCCAGCGGCGTTCTCGCCGTTGACGATGACGAAATCGAGCTTGAGGTCGGAAACCAGGCCGGGAAGACGGTCCCACACCGCCGTGCGTCCCGTCTTGCCGACCATGTCACCCAGAAAAAGCAGCCGCATTCCCTATCCAATCCAAGAGGCAAAAAAGCGAAGGCCGCTTTCTGTCAGGATGGCATCCAGGCTTATGTCGTGCGGCTCGTCGGGCACATGTGCCACTTCCTGGCAGTCGAATGCAATGCCGATCAGCTTCGGATGCAGGCCTTTTTGTCTGAGCCGGCTGATGGCGCGGTCGTAGTGGCCGGCACCGTAGCCGATGCGGTGGCCGCGGGCATCGAAGGCCGAAAGCGGCACCAGCATGATCTCGGGATCGAGAATGGCGGCATCCGTGCCGGGGCCGACCGTGCCGAAACCGGTATCGATGAGGGGCGCACCTTCCGCCAGCTCGCGAAAGACGATCGTCTGCCGATCGAGGATCGCCGGCACGCAGAGCCGCGCCCCGCGCACGGCAAAGCGCGCCATCAGCGGCCTGAGATCGGCTTCCGAACGGATCGGCAGGAAGCCGGAGACGATCGTATCCAGCGCAAAACCGACGGCCTCGCCGGCATGGTCGGCCATTGCGAGGCTTTTGGAGGCGCGTTTCTCGGCGGGGATAGCGTCGCGGGCCGACAGCCGTTCGTTGCGCAGCTGCGCTTTCAATTCTTTCGCGGTCATTGGATCTGCCGGTTCTGAGAGATTTATCCGAGCATAGACGGCTGGATGTCCGATGCAAATGCAGGATGCGACGGTATCACGCTCGTTTCACGCCTCGGTCACCGGCAGCAGCGATCGTCAGACGACGATGCTTGTCGGTATTGTCGCCGTGGCGATGGAGAAGCCTGCTATATTGGCCCCAGCCTGCCGGTCCTGCTGCCGCAACTCGCGCATCGCCTTTTCGAGCACTTGCTTGAGTTCGCGCACAACCGCCTTGAACTCTTCCATCGTTTCGCGATCATCGGCCGAAATGCCTGAAAATTTCGGGGCATCCTCGGCGACGCTCGCATAGGCGTTGCGGGCGTTGGCGGTAGCGTCCGGTTCCTGCGAGCCGGTCTCGCCGGCCGCAGTTTCTCCTGAAGTATCCGTCAGAGCAGCAGCGGCCCCGCTGGTTGCGACTGCTGTTGCATCCGTAGTTGCGTCCATCGGAACAGCCGTTGCGGGACTGCCGGTCGCGACTGATGATGCGAATTCGGAGGCGGCGGTGCCGACCTTGCGCGCCAGTTCGGCGGCCAGCCGGGCGACCACCTCAGGTGCCATGTTGGAGCTGCGCAACATCTCCAACTGCTGTTTTGCCTCTTCGAGCTTGCGTTGTGCCTTCGCCTTGGCCTCGTCTCCCGAGTTCGCCAAAGTCTGGCGCATCTGCTGCAGCGCCTGGGTGGCGCGCTGCAGCTTCAGCACGCCTTGATCGGTCTCGCTTCCGGCGGCCGCAATGGCTGCCGTCGAAGACGCGCCGCGCAAGATGATGGAGGCAGACGTGGTTGCAACCTGCATGAACAATTCCCCGATTTTTAATTCGGGCCCCGATTGCGATTCGGGCGCATTCTGCAACGTCAGACTTGCGTGGACCTGTGTCTCTGGGATTCGGGAAGCGCAGCGGCCAGCCGCTGCATCGTCTCGTCGAGCAGAGGGGCTCCGCCGGGTGCCCAGCCGAGTGCTCGGATTTTCGCAGTGTTCATGGGATTGAGCGCGACGCTATCGACAGGGGCCGGCAGCGCGTGCCGACAGCCCGTCTCGCGGCGGATGGATGAAAGGATATCGCGCGTATCGACTGGCATGTCCGAGACGTTGAAGACCTCGCCGGAGATGCGAGTGCTTTCCGTCTCCAGCATCAGTCTCACCGCCCGACCAAGGTCGCGGCCATGAACTTCCGTTCCCAGACGGGCAGCAACCGGCTGGCCCGCGAGGTAATCGGCGATGAGGCCGTCCCATTTGTTCGGCGAGAGATCGCCATAGACGCCGGTCGCCCTCAGGCTTACGCCGGCAAAACCCGGCGTGGAGAGATGGGCAAGCGCGCGTTCGGCATCGAGCTTGACCTGGCCGTAGAGTGTTTCGGGCTTGGCCAGCATTGTCTCCCTCAGTTCGGTTGCCTCGGGATGTTCGCCGTAGGCGGCGCGGCTGGACAGGAAGACGCAGCGGCGCGTGCCGGCGCGTTTGGCGGCTTCGAAAAGCCGGACGGTGCCGTCGAGGTTCAACCTGTGGAAGGTCTTCGGATCGTCGCCTTCGCCGCCGCGATATTTGCCCGGAACATGACTGAAAGCGGCGTGGACGAAGAAATAGGCGTCATCGAAGACATCGATCTGATCCTTGTCGGGATCGAGCGAAAGCGCTGCGAACTCGACCGGGCGGGAGAAGAGGCGGGGCAGCGGCGCGCGGCGCCCGCCGACGATCACCTGATATCCGGCGGCCAGCAGTTCCTCGACGACATACCGGCCGACGAGACCCGTTCCACCCGATACAAGTACCTTCATGCTGCCCCTTCCGGATTGTCCAGCGCCGTGATCTCAGGCACGTCGCCGCCATCATGGAAACGGTGCCACAGATCGATCAAAGGTTGTAGTCGCGCTGCCTTGGGATGATCCTTTTCCCACGGTTTTTCATACTGGTAATGCAGGATCGAAATGCTCTTCCAGTCCCAAAGGTCCGGCATGGTGAACCATACATATTGCAGCATGTTGAAATAAACCGGCAGGCCGTGCCAATCCGGGAAGAATGTCTCGAGAAAGGTCTGATCGGTGCGCCGCCAGAAGGCGTCCGGCCTGTCGAGCCTTTCGAGCATGTGCCGGAACGTGTCATGCGAGGGCGTCGCGACGAAGACGCCGGAATTCATGCGGTGGAAGTCGGCGAGGCTTTCGTAGACATTGGGGGCGGCGGAAAATTCCGGGTAGAGGAAGAGCCTGTCGACGTTCTTCAGCACGAGGGCGTCGGCGTCGATGAAGACGCAGCGCTGGTATTCGACGAGCTGCCAGAGCCTGAGCTTGCAGAAATTGTCGAGCGGCGAATGGAAATCCGGCTTGCGGCCCTTGGTGAAAGGAGCTGCGGAATGGAGCTGACCGCGGGCGTGGCGCTCGTTGAAGGCCGCAGAGAGCGGCAGGTGTTCGACCTCGATCAGGCGGCAGTCGAGCGCTTCGAGTGGTGAGAGGGCGGCTTTGTCGACGCCGCCGGTGTGGAGAATGACGATGTCGGCGTCGGCGTCGGTTCCGGTTCGGCGCAGGGAATGGGCGAGAGCGGTCGCTCCCATGGCATAGTCGGCGTTGGTAACAAGGGTGATGTAGGCGAAGCGATGAGATGGTCGCGTGGTTACGTGCGCCATTGCCGCACTTCCTTGTTCCTGTCCTTGGTCAAGCCCAAGGACAGGACGGAGGAGAGGTTGTGCCGTGGCCACCCCCCTCTGCCCTGCCGGGCATCTCCCCCACAGGTGGGGAGATTAGCTAGGCGCGACGGCTTCCCCAAACAACCGGCGTTCAGCATCGCAAAACGGTCAATGGGCGGGAAGCGCGAGCCGCTTGTGATCTCCCCATCTGTGGGGGAGATGCCCGGCAGGGCAGAGGGGGGCTCACACGGTATGCCCTCTCCTTCCCACATAAACTGACTTGGTAAGGGAGTCTCCATGGGGCCTTCCAATATGAACACGCCCTCGCTCACGAGACGGATTTCAGCCGTTTGCCTTCCGGATCGTGATTGATCGTCGCGGCGATGTCCTTGGTCCAGGCGGAGACGGCCGGCACGCGTGCGCGGTCGACGCGATAGGCGAACTTCTTCGCGACATCGACGATCTCGCCGAGCAGGCCCGCTTCCAGCGTGATCGGTTCGAGGCCGAGATCGCGGAATTTTTCGTTCCGGACGATCAGCTCGTTCTCGGCGGCTTCCTTGCGCGGGTTGGGCAGCCAGGCAATCTTGGCGCCGCTCATCCTGGCGATCATCTCGGCAAGGTCGCGCACCCGGTGGGTTTCTGTCATCTGGTTGAAGATCTCGACGCGGGCGCCGCGAGCCGGCGGGTTTTTCAGCGCCAGCTCGATGCAGCGGACCGAATCCTGGATATGGATGAAGGCGCGGGTCTGGCCGCCGGTGCCGTGCACCGTCAGCGGATAGCCGATCGCCGCCTGGATGAGGAAGCGGTTCAGCACCGTGCCATAATCGCCGTCATAGTCGAAACGGTTGATCAGCTGCGCGTGGCGGCGCGTCTGCTCGGTATGCGTGCCCCAGACGATGCCCTGGTGCAGATCGGTGATCCTCAGACCATCATTCCTGGCGTAGAACTGGAAGAGAAGCTGATCCAGGCACTTGGTCATGTGATAGATCGAGCCGGGATTGGAGGGATAGAGGATCTCCTGGCTGACCGTCTCGCCGCCTGCGGTTTCGATGCCGACCGGCAGGTAACCCTCGGGGATCGCCGCCCCGACCGTCGAATAGCCGTAGACCCCCATGGTGCCGAGATGGATGAGATGGGCATCGAGATTGAGTTCCGTCAGCCCGTTCAGCAGATTGTGCGTGGCGCTGACATTGTTGTTGACGGTGTAGTTCTTGTGGCGGTCGCTCTTCATCGAATAGGGCGCGGCCCGCTGCTCGGCGAAATGGATGACGGCATCCGGGCGGTGTTCGGAAAGCCAGTTCTTCAGGAGTTCGTAATCCTTGGCGAGATCGATCAGATTGAAGTGGATGCGCCGTCCGGTTTCGGCATGCCAGATGCGGGTGCGCTCCTGGATCGAATCCATCGGGGTCAGCGACTGAACGCCAAGTTCGGTGTCGATCCAGCGGCGCGAGAGATTGTCGAGAATATGGATGTCGTGCCCGGCATCGGAGAGATGCAGCGACGTTGGCCAACCAATGAAACCGTCTCCGCCCATAACCGCAATCTTCATCGCATCGTCTCCTGATTGGTCGTTCATTATCGGCAATAGTTAGGAATTGTGACAATCATTCAATGCCTGCCGGCCGGGCATTCAATGCTTGCCTGCCGGGAAGCGTTGCGCCAAACAGGGCACCTGAGTTTGGAGAAAATTATGACGGAACGCCCTTTTTCCATTTCGGGAGAGCTGACGGAGGCTGGACACCGCCTCGTCCAGCGGGTCTATTATGAAGATACGGACTTCTCCGGCCTGGTCTATCACGCCCGCTACCTGCATTTCCTGGAGCGCGGCCGCACCGATTATCTGCGCTGCCTCGGCGTCGAGCAGCGCGAACTCGTCAGCGCCGACGAGGAGGGGCTGGTTTTCGTCGTCCATCGCATGGAGATCGACTTCAGGAGCCCGGCGCGCATGGACGATGTGCTGACGATCCTGACGCATACGGAAAAAGCCGGCGGCGCCAAGATGGTGCTCAATCAGCAGATCCGCTCGGGCGAGACGCTGCTGATCGCCGCCAAGGTGATCATCGCCGTCATCAACGCCCGGGGGCGGCCGAGGCGGCTGCCGGAAAGGCTGGCGGTGAAATTCCTGGAGGGCAGCACGCCGTTGTAGTCAGAATCGCTTGAAATTCAGCTCTTGTCCGAACTTGAGTTTTATGTGAAGGAATTCCCGCGCCGCAGGATGAGCGCTCTTTAGGCAACCGGACCTTGCTCCGGTCAAGTAATCCATGGAACGAAATCTTCCGAACACAGGCTTACTGTCACAGTCCGGCACTAACGATCTATTAACCATAATAGTGTCTTACTGGGAAAGTCGGAGTTTGTGCGGTGCACGCCTTCCTTTGACCAAATTTGACGGCAAGAAGGCGGAAGATGAGCTTGGAAGTTTGACCAGGGCTTTGGGCGGCGGCCGCCGGACACTTCTTGCGAGATCAGTTTGTGCCGCCCGGTCTAGCGCCGGGCGTTTGGATTCGGGGATTTTGGACCAATGGAACAAGTAGGATTGGCAGCAGCAACGACGGACGTCAGCCTCTGGTCGCTTTTCATGCAGGCCGGCATTGTCGTCAAGCTCGTCATGCTCGGGCTCATCGCAGCCTCGGTATGGACGTGGGCGATCGTCATCGACAAATATCTGGCCTATGGCCGCGCACGGCGCCAGTTCGACAAGTTCGAGCAGGTGTTCTGGTCGGGCCAGTCGCTGGAAGAACTCTACCGCTCGCTGTCGGAACGCAGCAATACCGGGCTGGCGGCAATCTTCGTGGCCGCCATGCGCGAGTGGAAGAAATCCTTCGAACGCGGCGCCCGCTCGCCGATCGGCCTGCAGATGCGGATCGACCGTGCGATGGACGTGACGCTCGCCCGTGAAACCGAATTTCTCGGCGCCCGTCTTGGATCGCTCGCGACCATCGGCTCGGCCGGTCCGTTCATCGGTCTGTTCGGCACGGTCGTCGGCATCATGACCTCGTTCCAGGCGATCGCCGGTTCGAAGTCGACCAACCTTGCGGTGGTTGCGCCCGGTATCGCCGAAGCGCTGCTTGCCACCGCGATCGGCCTCGTCGCCGCTATCCCCGCGGTTATCGCCTACAACAAGTTCTCTGCCGATGCCGGCAAGCTCTCGGGTCGAATGGAAGGTTTTGCGGATGAATTCTCCGCCATACTTTCGCGCCAGATCGACGAGAAACTGCAGCCGCGCGCTGCCGCTCAGTAACCAACGGAGTATTCTCACATGGGTATGGCTGTTGGAGGCAATGGCGGCGGGGGCGGCGGACGCCGCCGTCGTGGCGGTCGGAACAGGGCCGTGATGTCCGAAATTAATGTGACGCCGCTAGTCGACGTCATGCTGGTGCTTTTGATCATCTTCATGGTCGCGGCACCGATGATGACCGTCGGCGTGCCGATCGACCTGCCGGAAACGCAGGCCAAGGCGCTGAATTCCGAGACGCAGCCGATCACCATTTCCGTCAAGAATGACGGCGAGGTGTTCCTGCAGGAAACGCCGATCCCGGCCGCGGAGATCGCCGCCAAGCTCGAGGCGATCGCCACCACCGGTTATAACGAACGTATCTTCGTGCGCGGCGACGCGACAGCGCCTTACGGCGTCATCGCCGACGTCATGGCCCGTATCCAGGGCGCAGGCTTCAAGAATATCGGCCTCGTGACGCAGCAGAAGAAGGACCAATAGCGCGCAAAATGAAGGCCAGTGTCATCACATCCGCTGTTTTGCACGGCCTGGTGCTCACCTGGGCGATGGTGTCGCTCGGCGCTCCGGAATCCTTCAAGGTGGAGGATTTCGAGGCGATGCCGGTCGATCTCGTGCCGGTGGAGTCCATTACCCAGATGCAGCAGGGCGACAAGAAGGCTCCGAAGAAGGAGACTTCCGCGCCTGTGCCGACGACGCGGCCGCCGATCGCGCAACCGGCGGAGAACGCCGGCGATAACAATGTCGACCTGAAAACGCCTCCGGTGCCGAACGCCAAGCCCAGCAATACGGAGGCTGCCGCGGCGAATTCGAGCGACAAGCCGATGCCGAAGATCGATCCGAAGCCGAATGACGTCAAGGAGATCGTCAAGGAGGAAACGGAAGTCGAGCAGCCGAAGGAGGTCGCCTCCATTCCGCCGCCGAAGCCGGTCGAAGTGACGCCGCCGAAGCCTGAGGAAAAGCCGCCGGAAGAGCAGGCCAAGCCGGAGGAGCCGCCGAAGCCCGATGCCGAGGCGCTGCCGGACAATGTGCCGACGCCCGTCGCCAAGCCGCAGGTGAAGCCGCCAGAACCACAGAAGCCCGCCGAAAAGCCGCCGGAAAAGACAGCCGACCAGCCGAAGGCTGCCGAGAAGCCGACCGAAAAGAAGAAGGCTGATCAGAAGCAGGAGACGGCGAAATCCGCTTCGGCGATGAAGAGCGATTTCAATGCCGATGAGGTTGCGGCGTTGCTGAACAAGACCGATCCTTCAGCAGGCGGGGCTAAGCGCTCGACGCAGGAGGCATCGCTCGGTGCGAAGAAGAGCAATGGCGGCTCCAAGCTTTCGATGAGCGAGATGGATGCGCTGAAGAGCGCCATCGCCGGCAATTGGTCTGTCATTCCCGGCATGGAAGGCGTGAGCGATGTTCGCATCAAGGTGCATATGAATCTCGATCAGGACGGCAACATCGTCGGCGAACCGGAAGTCGAGGCGGTCGGTGGCGATAACGAATCCACGCGTCGGGCACTCGCCGGCGGCGCTTATCGCGCCATCATGAAATCGGCTCCTTTCTCGTCGCTTCCAAAAGACAAATACGATGCCTGGAGCGAAGTCGTCGTCAACTTCGATCCAAGCGATCTAGGAATTTAGATGCTGAAGAGCCTGTCTAATTTCGCGAAGTCTTTCGGGATACGTGCGGTGCTGATGGGGATCGTGATTGGCTTGGCGTTGCCGCTCGAAGCAAATGCGGAGACGGTTGATCGGGTAAATGGCGGCAAGGAAGCATCCGCTATCAGCTCGGCTACCGCTGTCGCGATGCGAGATGCAATCCAGAGGCAGTTCAATATCGATGCCAGGCTGGAAGGCATCGGCAGCGTGCGTATGACGATTCACCTAAAGCTTGATAGAGATGGCCAGATCGTAGGCGTTCCTGACGTGGAGGCCAGTGGTGGTAGTGAGAGCACGCGACAAAGCATTACCAATGCCGGCGTTCGCGCAGTTCGTCGCGCAGCTCCTTTTACGATGCTTCCTAAAGATAAATATGATGCCTGGAAGGAAGTTATTTTGAACTTCGACACCAGCGCTCTTACGCAATAAGATGCTGAAAGGCTTGTTTGATATGGTCAAGTGTTCCCTTATCCGCGCGCTCGTAGTCGCCGTCGGCATGGCTGCCGCCGCTCTTGTTGCATCGCCAGCGAACGCGCTCGTCGAAATCAACATCAACAAGGGTAATGTCCAGCCGCTGCCGATTGCGGTGACTGACTTCCTGCAGGGCGACATGGGCGCGCAGGTCTCGCAAGTGATTGCCGCGGACTTGCAGCGTTCCGGCCTGTTTGCTCCGATCAGCAAGACCGCCTTCATCGAGAAGATTGCGAATCCCGACGCTGCGCCACGTTTCGAGGACTGGAAGGTTATTAACGCGCAGGCGTTGGTTACTGGCCGGGTTACGCAGGAAGCGGATGGTCGTCTTCGTGCCGAGTTCCGCCTCTGGGATACCTTTGCCGGCCAGCAGATGGCCGGCCAGCAGTTTTATACGCAGCCGGAGAACTGGCGTCGCGTCGCCCATATCATCGCCGATGCGATCTACAAGCAGATCACCGGTGAGGAAGGCTATTTCGACACCCGCGTCGTCTTCGTCTCCGAATCCGGCACCAAGCAGCAGCGCAAGCGTCAGCTGGCGATCATGGACCAGGACGGCTTCAACATCCGCATGCTGACCGATGGCAGCGATCTCGTACTGACGCCGCGCTTCTCGCCGAGCCGGCAGGAAGTCACCTACATGTCCTTTGCCAACCAGCAGCCGCGGGTCTATCTGCTTCAGCTGGAAACCGGGCAGCGCGAGGTCGTCGGCAATTTCCCCGGCATGACCTTCTCGCCGCGCTTTTCGCCGGATGGTCAGAAGGTGATCATGAGCCTGCAGCAGGATGCCAATTCCAACATCTATACGATGGACCTGCGCTCGCGCACGACGACCCGGTTGACCTCGACGGCGGCGATCGACACGTCGCCCTCCTATTCGCCTGACGGCGCACGCGTCAGCTTCGAAAGCGACCGCGGCGGAAAGCCGCAGATCTACGTGATGAACGCCGATGGTTCCGGCCAGACCCGTATTTCCTTCGGCGACGGCTCCTATTCGACGCCGGTCTGGTCGCCGCGCGGCGATCTCATCGCCTTCACCAAACAGGCCGGCGGCAAGTTCTCGATCGGCGTGATGAAGCCGGATGGTTCGGGCGAGCGCATCCTGACGACCGGCTTCCACAATGAGGGCCCGACCTGGGCGCCGAACGGCCGTGTGCTGATGTTCTTCCGCCAGGCGGCGGGGTCGGGCGGTCCGCAGCTCTATTCGATCGATCTGACCGGTTACAACGAGCAGCTCGTGAAGACGCCGACCTACGGCTCCGACCCCGCCTGGTCGCCGCTTATGGAGTAGGCGATGCGCTGCTGCCTTCTTGTCGCCCCAAAGTCATGGAACCGAGCGGCCAAGGGACAAAGTAGCAAATCGTTAACCATAATCTTTGAGGGGCGGTTAACCGAGTGCGGTTACTGTCCGGAAACCCTGATGAAATCGCAAGGAGACCGGCCATGAGCCGAATTCATACCCCGGCAATGAGCCGCATGCAGAATTTCGCCCGCAACCCCGTCATGATCGCGCTTGTCGCCGGCCTCGCGCTGGCAAGCTGCGCCAAGAAGCCGCCGAACAGCGCCGGCGACCTCGGCCTCGGCAGCGGTGCTGGTGGGGCTGCAACGCCGGGCTCTGCCCAGGACTTCACGGTCAATGTCGGCGACCGCATCTTCTTCGATACCGACTCCTCGTCGATCCGCGCCGATGCCTCGCAGACGCTCGACCGTCAGGCCCAGTGGCTCGGCCGGTACCCGAACTACCAGATCACCGTCGAAGGCCATGCCGACGAACGCGGCACGCGCGAATACAACCTCGCGCTCGGCGCCCGCCGTGCGGCTGCCGCCAAGGACTATCTCGCTTCGCGCGGTGTCCCGGCGCAGCGCCTGAAGACGATTTCCTACGGCAAGGAACGTCCGGTCGCCGTCTGCGATGATATTTCCTGCTGGTCGCAGAATCGTCGCGCGGTTACCGTGCTTGGCGGCGCCGGCATGTAATTGCCGAGCAACAATTCGCTTTTTCGACAGGCGGTCCCACCAGGGGCCGCCTTTTCTTTTTGACCACACTTTGGCCAGACTCCGTTGCTTTTTGAAAGCAATTGGAAAAGTCTCCTGTTCGTGCCATCGAGGTGCGAAGAATCACTGGGACAGGACGATACATATGAAGAAACTTGTCGTGGCAGGCATGCTGTGCCTCGCGGCTGTGACCGGAAGCGAACGGGTGGCCTATTCCGCCTCGTTCTTCGGGCTACATCTCGGCGGCCGATCCGCGGAAAACCAGGCGGCGCCGCCTGTCGTCAAGGTGCAGAGCGGTGATGCGGAGGTCCGCGTGCAGCAACTCGAAGAGCAGTTGCGGCAGCTGAACGGCCGGATCGAGGAGATGAGCTTTCAGCTTCTGCAGATGCAGGAGACGATCCGCAAGCAGCAGGAAGACAATGAATTCCGCTTCCAGCAGCTCGAAAAGACGGGCGCCGGTGGCGCCGTCAAGGCGCCTGTCAAGAAGAGCGAGACCGATGCCGCCCCGGCTGCCTCCGGCGGCGACGACATCGCCAAGGTGATCCAAGCACCGCAGGGAGCCGAAACGGATCCCTCCACCGGCGTGCCGGAGAATAGCGGTCTCGGCCAGCCGCCGAAGGAGCTCGGCTCGATCGATTTCGATCAGAATGGCAATCCGATCGGCGGAAGCGTCGACGAAAATGCCACGATCGGTTCCGGGCCGATTCCCGATGCCAATGCCAAAACACCGCAGCAGACCGCCTCGCTTGGCAGCGAGGCCGACCAGTACAAGGCCGCCTATGGCCACGTGCTATCCGGTGATTACAGCACGGCCGAACAGGAATTCACGCAGTACATCACCCGCTACCCGAGCAGCGCGCGGGCGGCGGACGCCAATTTCTGGCTCGGCGAAGCGCTCTATTCGCAGGGCAAGTACAATGAGGCGGCCAAGACCTTCCTCAATGCGCATCAGAAATACGGCTCATCGGAAAAGGCGCCGGAAATGCTGCTGAAGCTCGGCATGTCGCTTGCGGCCCTCGACAATAACGAGACGGCCTGTGCGACGCTGCGCGAAGTGTCGAAGCGTTATCCAAAGGCTTCGCGTGCCGTCATAAGCAAGGTTGCGAGCGAACAGAAGCGCCTCTCCTGCTAAGGTCTTCCGGAATGTCTCCGGAAGCCGCATCGCCTCAACTGGCGATCCTCCAGTTTCTCACGTCGCTTCAAAGCCCCGCACGCATTCTCGTCGCGATATCCGGCGGCAGCGATTCCACCGGCCTGCTTCTTCTGCTCGATGAAGCCGTGAAGGCCGCGCCCCATCTCAAGATTTCCCTTTGCGCTGCAACCGTTGATCATGCGTTGCGCGCCGGCTCCGCAGACGAGGCGCGTAAAGTCGCAGCCCTTTGCGCATCGCTTGGCATTCCCCACATCATCATGATCTGGCAGGGCGACAAGCCGAAAACCGGCATCATGGCTGCGGCCCGAGAGGCACGCTACGGCCTGCTTGCGACCGCCGCCAATGACTTCAAAGCCGATCTCATTGTTACGGGGCATACGTTCGACGACCAGCGCGAAACGCTTGCCATGCGTGGGATGCGAACGGAGCAGGTTTCGACCGGTATTGCAGATGCGGTGCTCTTCGACCGGCGTTTCTGGATTCTACGGCCGCTTCTTTTTTCCACCCGGACAGATATCCGCGCTTTCCTGAAGGAGCGGGGCGTGCCGTGGATCGACGATCCCAGCAACGAGGATATGAAGTACGAGCGCGTGCGGATGCGCCGGCAGCTTTCGGCCGATGCAGGCATGGAGAAGGATATTAGCGCGGCCTGGGAGGAGCGGCTGGCTCTTTCAACCAAGGGCGCAGACTGGCTGGATCGTTACTTCACGCTTCACGGCGGTCTGCTAGGACAGGTGATGCTTGACGGCTTGAGGCAGGATTGGGCCGTCTTCGATTATGCGCTTGGGCGCCTGACGGCCGTTTTCGGCGGGCAACCGTTTGCGCCGGGGAGGGCGCATATGGAGCGTATCCTTGCATTTGCCACCGGCAGTGAACCGGGACGGATGACCGCTGGCAGGGTGGTTTTTGATCTCAGGTGTGACGGGCTTTATCTGACGCGAGAGAGCCGGGGGATAGTGCCGCTGGTGTTGCAATCGGGGGAGGCTGGGGTTTGGGATGGAAGGTTTTATGTGTGCAATGGTTTGTCCACATCGATAGTGGTCGAGGCCGCCACTCCAAACGCTTCCTCATTCCTGTCCTGTGACTTGATCCGAGGGATGTCACAGGAATCCAGTGCGCCCAAGTCCTTGGGCGCGCAAGACACTTCACGCTTTATTGAGTCAATCACCACGCAGACGCGCGGTGGCTGGATTCCTGTGACATCCCTCGGATCAAGTCCGAGGACAGGAATGAGGGAGCGTATGCATCACCTTCCCAAGGCGGCATGGAAGCGCGCCATCGCCTCCGCGCCGGCTTTAACCTCCGAAGGAGCCCCTTTATCTGAGGAATCCTCCCGGATGATCGAGCTCATGCCCTATTTCGCACCCTTCGACCGCTTTTTGACACGATTTGACTTCATCTTTGCGAATAGGCTTTCGGCGGTTTTCGCGACGGCGCCCTATGCGAGGCTGCCTTTAAGAAGTATTGACGGAAAAACCATCTGACTTAGGGGATCGCCTTGGCAATCGCACGGCGCAACCCTATGTTAGAAACGAATAAGACGGTCGCCATGAGGCGGCTGTTCCATGCTGGGGAGTTCAATGAACCCTAACTTACGTAATTTCGCCTTGTGGGCGATCATAGCGCTTCTGCTGATCGCCCTTTTCAGTATGTTTCAGACGGCGCCGGCGCAAACGGGCTCCCGCGAAATCCCTTATTCGCAGTTTCTGCGTGAGGTCGATGCGGGCCGTGTGAAGGACGTCGTGGTCACGGGCAACCGTCTCTCCGGAAGCTATGTTGAAAATGGCACCACCTTCCAGACCTATTCGCCTGTGATCGACGACAGCCTGCTCGATCGCCTGCAGTCGAAGAATGTCCTGGTTTCCGCCCGTCCTGAAACGGACGGCTCTTCGGGTTTCCTCAGCTATCTCGGCACGCTTTTGCCGATGCTTCTGATTCTTGGCGTCTGGCTGTTCTTCATGCGGCAGATGCAGGGCGGCTCGCGCGGCGCGATGGGCTTCGGCAAATCCAAGGCCAAGCTGCTCACCGAAGCGCATGGCCGCGTGACTTTCGAAGACGTTGCCGGTGTCGACGAGGCCAAGCAGGATCTCGAAGAAATCGTCGAATTCCTGCGTGATCCGCAGAAGTTCCAGCGTCTCGGCGGCAAGATCCCGCGCGGCGTGCTGCTCGTCGGCCCTCCGGGTACCGGCAAGACGCTGCTCGCCCGCTCGGTCGCCGGCGAAGCCAATGTGCCCTTCTTCACAATTTCGGGCTCCGACTTCGTCGAAATGTTCGTCGGCGTCGGTGCAAGCCGTGTGCGCGATATGTTCGAGCAGGCGAAGAAGAATGCGCCCTGCATCATCTTCATCGACGAAATCGATGCTGTCGGCCGTCATCGCGGCGCCGGTCTCGGCGGCGGTAATGACGAACGCGAGCAGACGCTGAACCAGTTGCTGGTCGAAATGGACGGCTTCGAGGCGAATGAAGGCGTGATCCTGATCGCGGCCACCAACCGTCCCGACGTTCTTGACCCGGCGCTGCTGCGTCCCGGCCGTTTCGACCGTCAGGTCGTGGTGCCGAATCCCGACATCGTCGGCCGCGAGCGTATCCTCAAGGTGCATGCCCGCAACGTTCCGCTGGCGCCGAATGTCGATCTCAAGATCCTCGCCCGCGGTACGCCCGGTTTTTCCGGCGCCGACCTGATGAACCTCGTCAACGAAGCCGCCCTCATGGCCGCCCGCCGCAACAAGCGCGTCGTCACCATGCAGGAATTCGAGGACGCCAAGGACAAGATCATGATGGGCGCCGAGCGCCGTTCCTCGGCGATGACCGAGGCGGAAAAGAAGCTCACCGCTTACCATGAGGCCGGACACGCCATGACCGCGCTCAATGTCGCCGTCGCCGATCCGCTGCACAAGGCGACGATCATTCCGCGCGGCCGTGCGCTCGGCATGGTCATGCAGCTTCCCGAGGGCGACCGCTACTCGATGAGCTACAAGTGGATGGTCTCACGCCTCTGCATCATGATGGGCGGCCGCGTTGCCGAAGAGCTCACCTTCGGCAAGGAGAACATCACTTCGGGTGCCTCCTCCGACATCGAGCAGGCCACGAAGCTTGCCCGCGCCATGGTCACGCAGTGGGGCTTTTCCGATCAGCTCGGTCAGGTCGCCTATGGCGAGAACCAGCAGGAAGTCTTCCTCGGCCACTCGGTTTCGCAGTCGAAGAATGTTTCGGAAGCAACCGCTCAGAAGATCGACAATGAAGTGCGCCGCCTGATCGATGAAGCCTATACGCAGGCCCGCAAGATCCTGACGGAAAAGCACGACGAATTCGTCGTGCTTGCCGAAGGTCTGCTCGAATACGAGACACTGACCGGCGAAGAGATCAAGGCGCTGATCCGCGGCGAAAAGCCTTCCCGCGATCTCGGTGATGATTCGCCACCGAGCCGCGGCTCGGCTGTTCCGAAGGCCGGCGCACGGCCTGCCACCAAGGGTGACGAGCCCGAAGGCGGCCTCGAACCGCAGCCGCATTGAACAGCGGCACTACCTTGAACAAGGCCGGATTTCCGAAGTGGGAGATCCGGCCTTTTCTATTGGTAACGGGATATAATCATTTTTCTTGCTAATTTACGTGCTGATCGCCGCATTTTGTGGCATTCCGCTGAATTGAGGCGAGCATGAATCACGCTCCTGGATTGACGACATTCCACTGAAGCCGGATTCGCTTGGAACGATGCGCTGCCTTGAATGGCGCGCGGAAAGCACAGGAGTGCAGATGAAGAGACGCTATTTCGGTACGGACGGCATTCGCGGCCAATCCAACGTCTTCCCGATGACGCCGGATCTCGCCATGCGGGTCGGCATTGCCGCCGGTACGATCTTCCGCCGCGGCAATCACCGCCACCGCGTCGTCATCGGCAAGGATACGCGCCTTTCCGGCTATATGCTGGAGAACGCCATGGTCGCGGGCTTCACGGCCGCGGGTCTCGACGCCTTTATTCTCGGCCCGATCCCGACACCAGCTGTTGCCATGCTGACACGCTCGCTGCGTGCCGACCTCGGCGTGATGATCTCCGCTTCGCACAATCCTTACGAGGATAACGGCATCAAGCTCTTCGGCCCTGATGGTTACAAGCTGTCCGACGACATCGAGGCCGAGATCGAGGATCTGCTCGAAAAGGACCTGAATGCGCAGCTTGCCAAATCCGACGACATCGGCCGCGCCAAGCGTGTCGACGGCGTGCATGACCGCTATATCGAACATGCCAAGCGTACGCTGCCGCGCGACGTGACACTGCAAGGCCTGAGGATCGCCATCGATTGCGCCAATGGGGCTGCCTACAAGGTGGCGCCGGCAGTGCTCTGGGAGCTCGGCGCCGAGGTCGTCACCATCGGCAACGAGCCGAACGGCACCAACATCAATCTCAATTGCGGCTCCACCAGCCCCGTCGCGTTGCAGAAGAAGGTCGATGAGGTGCGCGCCGATATCGGCATCGCCCTCGATGGCGATGCGGACCGCGTCATCATCGTCGACGAGAACGGCTCGATCGTCGACGGCGACCAGCTGATGGCAGTCATCGCCGAGAGCTGGGCCGAGAGCCAGCAGCTGCGCGGCAATGGTATCGTTGCGACCGTCATGTCCAATCTCGGCCTCGAGCGTTTCCTCGAGGACAAGGGCCTCGGCCTTGCCCGGACGAAGGTCGGTGACCGTTATGTCGTCGAGCATATGCGCCAACACAATTACAATGTCGGCGGCGAACAGTCCGGCCACATCGTGCTTTCGGACTACGGCACGACCGGCGACGGTCTCGTCGCCGCCTTGCAGATCCTGGCCGCGGTCAAGCGCACCGGCAGGACCGTCAGCGAGGTCTGCCGGCGTTTCGAGCCGGTGCCGCAGCTCCTGCGCAATGTCCGCATCAGCGGCGGCAAGCCGCTGGAGGATATCCAGGTGCAGAAGGCGATCGCCGATGCCGAAGCCGAGCTTGCCAGGAACGGCCGCCTCGTCATCCGCCCTTCAGGCACCGAGCCGCTGATCCGCGTCATGGCCGAGGGTGACGACCGCGCCCAGATCGAACGCATCGTCAACGAGCTGATCGGCACGATCTCGAACGTCCGGACCGCTGCCTGATTTTTCGGGACGAAATGTCAAAAGCCGGTGCGCAAGTGCCGGCTTTTTCGTTATTGGCGCCTTCGGTTCGAAGATCCACTCCGGATCGACTTCCCGCCGGAACCGATTCCGCTCTTCCGAAGACAATATGTCAGTGACTTGCCAGCTTGGCTTCCGGTAGGGAGCAAGCCTCGGCAGCCGCATCCTCGGAAATTTGCCGATGCCTTGGTGACAGCGCTGTCAACTTCCACACGCGGATGCTACACGGCGGCGTTTGCATTCAAAGGAAATATCATGAAAAAAGTGGTGCGCCTGCTGCTGACGATTGCTCTCGCGTTCGTCGTCTTTACCGGTTTCCGCTGGTACCGCTACATCACCAACACCGACAGCCCTTACGATGAAATTGGCATAACGCTCAACAATGCCATGCCAGGCCCGATCAATGCCTGGGGCTGTGACAAGCTCAAAACGACCTTTGGCACTTCCTTACCCCCGTACGGCTGCGCTGCCGAAAACGCGACGCAATGGAAGTAACAGCAAGACTTGCCGATTGGAGCGGCCGATCGATCTGACGGGGCGGGGTTCTTGGCGTTGCGGCTGGTGGTCTTCGGCAGATCCGGGGCTGTCAGCCTTTGGCCGAGTTTCACCATATCGAGGAACTTGCCCCGCCAATCTCTCTCTTAACGTTTCTTCCCATTTATAGTTAAGCAGCTTTTAACGTTTCCAATTCATTATCCATACGAAGCGTACCAGATTGGCGGCGATTGAGCCTGCCGACGCAACGAGATTTTGGAGTGGGATCCATGAAAAGAAGCTTGTCCGGCGTCCTCGCCGCATTGTTGATTGCGACAAACGCCTATTCCGCGGACTTCGCCCCTGCCGAGCCTATCCCGGAGCAGCCGCCTGAGGTGACGGTCACCGAAGCGACCGGCTGGTACCTGCGCGGCGATGTCGGTTATGCATTCACCGATCTGCGCGGCGCCCGCTATTTCCAGGGCAGCAACGCCACGGAGGTCGATTTCGACCGTGCCGACCTGGACGACGCATGGACGGTCGGCGGCGGTGTCGGTTATCAGATCAACAGCTATCTGCGCACCGATCTGACCTTCGACTATCTCACCCAGGCAGATTTCAAGGGCTCGACGGTTGGGCAGTGCGGCTTTCCGCTGGTGGACTGCACCTCGAGCGACCGCTCTTCGCTGACAGCCTATACGCTGCTCGCCAATGCCTATGTCGATCTCGGCACCTACGGCTATGTCACGCCTTATGTCGGCGCCGGTATCGGTGGTTCTTACGTGAAGTGGAAGAACCTGCGCAACGTCGCCTGCGCCGATGACGGCAGCTTCTGCGACGACCAGGTCACCCATGGCGGCAAGGGCAACTGGCGCTTTACCTACGCCCTCATGGCCGGCGCTTCGATCGACGTGACCTGCAACGTCAAGGCCGATGTCGGCTATCGCTACCTGCATATCGACGGCGGCAACATGTTCGGCTATGCCGACAATGGCGGCCCGGGCCGCGACAAGGGTCTCAGCGTTCACGAAGCCCGCGTCGGTGCCCGCTATCTCTTCGGCGGCTGCGCCCAGGCGAGCTACGAACCGCCGCCGGAAATCCCGCTGCAGCAGCCTGTCTACAAGTAAGTCCAATTCCCAGACATCTGAAAGCCGCCCCAACCGGGCGGCTTTTCGTATTGCGGCCCTACCGCTCTGCGTCAAAATATGTTCCCCCCGCGACACTTCGATCTTGACTATGACGCGCCGGATCCATACACACGGCGGCGGGACACCCTTCCCCAACGAAGGGCTTTCTATCTGAGAGGATAGCATCATGGCGAAGACCGCAAAGCCGGACATCCGTCCGCACAATACCCATTTTTCTTCTGGCCCCTGCTCGAAGCGCCCCGGTTGGTCGCTCGAAGCCCTTTCCGACGCGGCCCTTGGCCGTTCGCACCGCGCGAAGGTCGGCAAGGCCAAGCTCAAGCAGGCCATCGACCTTACCCGTGAAATTCTCGAAGTGCCGGCGGATTACCGCATCGGCATCGTTCCGGCGTCCGACACCGGCGCCGTCGAAATGGCGCTCTGGTCGCTGCTTGGCGAACGCGGCGTCGATATGCTCGCCTGGGAAAGCTTCGGCGCCGGCTGGGTCACCGATGTCGTCAAGCAGCTGAAGCTCAAGGATGTGCGCAAGCTCGAAGCCGGTTACGGCGAGCTTCCCGATCTCTCCGCCGTCGATTTCGACCGCGACGTCGTCTTCACCTGGAACGGTACCACCTCAGGCGTGCGCGTGCCGAATGCCGATTTCATCCCTGATAACCGCAAGGGCCTGACGATCTGCGACGCCACCTCGGCCGCTTTCGCGCAGGCACTCGATTTCGCCAAGCTCGACGTCGTCACCTTCTCCTGGCAGAAGGTTCTGGGCGGCGAGGGCGCGCACGGGGTCATCATTCTTTCGCCGCGCGCCGTCGAGCGTCTGGTCACCTATACGCCGGCCTGGCCGCTGCCGAAGATCTTCCGCATGACCTCGGGTGGCAAGCTGACGGAAGGTATCTTTCAGGGCGAGACGATCAACACGCCGTCGATGCTCTGCGTCGAGGACTATATCGATGCGCTTGTCTGGGCTAAGGGCCTCGGCGGCCTCAAGGGGCTGATCGCGCGTGCCGACGCCAATGCCAAGGTCATCCACGATTTCGTCGCGGTTAACGACTGGATCGCCAACCTTGCCGTCAAGGCGGAAACGGCCTCGAACACGTCCGTCTGCCTGAAGATCGTCGACAAGGATATCGCAGCGCTTGACGACGACGGCCAGGCGAATTTCGCCAAGGGCCTGGTCGGCCTCCTGGAAAAGGAAGGTGTCGCCTATGACGTCGGCCACTACCGCGACGCGCCGTCCGGCCTGCGCATCTGGGCCGGCGCCACGATCGAGGCATCCGACATGCAGAAGCTAATGCCCTGGCTTTCCTGGGCCTTCGAAACGCAGAAGGCGCAGCTTAATCAGGCCGCCGCCTGAGGTGATCGCATTCGGCTCCGCCATAGGGCGGAGCAGCATTCCTGATTCATTCATCGCTGAACACTTTTGAAGGAGGCCCTCATGGCACCTCGCGTTCTCGTATCCGACGAATTGTCGGAAACCGCCGTCCAGATCTTCCGCGACCGCGGCGTCGAAGTCGATTTCGAACCGCAGCTCGGCAAGGACAAAGACCGTCTGCTCGAAGTCATCGGCAAGTATGATGGCCTGGCCATCCGCTCCGCCACCAAGGTGACGGAAAAGATTATCGAGGGGGCGACGAACCTCAAGGTCGTCGGCCGTGCCGGCATCGGCGTCGACAATGTCGATATCCCGGCCGCCTCGCGCCGCGGCATCATCGTCATGAACACGCCCTTCGGTAACTCGATCACGACGGCCGAACACGCGATCGCACTGATGTTCGCCGTCGCCCGCCAGCTTCCGGCAGCCGATACCTCGACGCAGGCCGGCAAGTGGGAGAAGTCGAAATTCATGGGCGTCGAGATCACCGGCAAGACGCTCGGCGTCATCGGCGCCGGCAATATCGGTTCGATCGTCTGCGCCCGGGCCATCGGCCTGAAGATGCACGTCGTCGCCTACGATCCGTTCCTCTCCAAGGAGCGCGCCGAAGAGATGGGCGTCACCAAGGTGGAGCTGGAAGAGCTTTTCGCCCGCGCCGACTTCATCACGCTGCATGTGCCGATGACCGACAAGACGCGCGGCATCCTCAACAAGGAAGCGCTGGCAAAGACCAAGCCCGGCGTGCGCATCATCAACTGCGCCCGCGGCGGCCTGGTCGATGAGGCAGCGCTTGCCGAGGCCATCAAGTCGGGCCATGTCGCGGGTGCAGCCTTCGACGTGTTCGAGGTCGAGCCCGCCAAGGAAAGCCCGCTCTTCGGCCTTCCGAACGTCGTCTGCACGCCGCATCTCGGCGCCTCGACGACCGAGGCTCAGGAGAACGTCGCTTTGCAGGTGGCCGAACAGATGGCGGATTACCTCGTCAATGGTGCGGTCTCCAACGCCATCAACATGCCGTCGATCACGGCTGAGGAAGCGCCGATCCTGAAGCCCTTCATCCGTCTTGCCGACGTTCTCGGCGCCTTCGTCGGCCAGGTCACCGAAGAGCCGATCAAGGAAATCGAAATCCTCTATGACGGCATCACCGCCAACATGAATACGCGGGCGCTGACGAGCGCTGTGCTCGCCGGCCTCATCCGCCCGCAGGTTGCCGACGTCAACATGGTTTCGGCGCCGATCATGGTCAAGGAAAAGGGTGTCGTGCTTTCCGAGGTCAAGCGCGACAAAACCGGTGTCTTCGACGGCTATATCAAGCTGACGGTGACGACGGAAAGCATGACGCGCTCGGTTGCCGGCACGGTGTTTTCGGATGGCAAGCCGCGCTTCATCCAGATCAAGGGCATCAACCTCGATGCCGATGTCGGCTCGCACATGATCTATATCACCAATACCGACGTCCCCGGCATGATCGGCTTCATCGGCACGACGCTTGGTGCTGCCGGCGTCAACATTGCCAACTTCCAGCTCGGCCGTGACAAGCAGGGCGGCGACGCCATCGCGCTGCTCTATGTCGACGGCAAGGTTGATGACGCCGTGCTTGCTGAGTTGACCGCCCACCAGGCGGTTCGCCAGGCAAAGCCGCTGACCTTCAATATCGACTGAGTTTCCTTCTCTGGAATCTCGATCAAGGAAGAACGAAAAACCCGGCGCGGGAAACGGCGCCGGGTTTTTTCCGTGTCAGGAACCAGTGAATTTAGTGGTGCCGGCGTTTCCGACGAAGGATTTTGCCGAAACGGGCGACATCGTCTTCAGCCTTGGTGCGGTGGAGGAAGGCGAGCCTGCTGCCGTCGAGACCCTGGAAGAATTCGTCCCAGGAAATCTCTTCCTGCGTTTCAGAGGAAAAATCGACGCGGACGGTTTCGCTGTCCGGTGCGTTCTTGATCCGGGCGGGATGGCCGCCGCGCTCCTCGATCCAGTGTCTGATCCTGCTGTAATCCGTCGTCGTGCCGAACCTGCCCATGAAACCCTCCTCAGCAATTCGATTGCGACTTCGATGCCCAAGAACGCACGATCGAAGGAATTGTTCCACGGTGCCTCAAATATTTTATCGAGGACCGAGATCGCGATGGCAAACCGCCGTTTTTGCACATTCTGAAGGCGAAAGCCTAAAGTTTAACCCTGAGTATGATTCTGATTTTATTTAACTTTTCCCAGTATATCCCTGTCATCGGCATCAACCGCACGCGAATTTCGATGGCCCCCTTGCAGAAGCCCGAGCAGACCGAAGCACCGAACGACGACTTCCGGTCATTGTTTGCAACGCATCCGTCGCCGATGTGGGTCTATGATCCGATATCGCTGCGCTTTCTCATCGTCAACGAGGCGGCAGCAGCACTTTACGGCTATGGGGCGGACGAGTACCGGCGCATGACGGTTCTGGATATCCGTCCCGAGCATGAGCGGGAGCGGATGATCGACGCCGTCAGCGGCCGTACCGACATGGAAAAGGCGGAACGCTGGGTTCACCTCAAGGCGAGCGGCGAGACCTTCGAAGTGCTGACCTATGGCCGAGAAGTGCGTTTCGAGGACCGGGCCGCAATCCTGGCGATCGTGCAGGATCGCAGCGAGGTCAACGCCGCCAGACGCCAGATGAGCGATACGCGCTCGCTTCTCGACAGCATCGTCGACAACCTGCCGGTCGGCGTCTTCGTCAAGGACATGGAAGCGGACGGGCTTTACGTTCTCTTCAACGAGGCCTGCGGCGACATCGTCGGCATGAGGGCGGAGGACGTGGTCGGCCGAACCGACCGGGCGCTGTTTTCCCCCAGTCAGACAGACGCCTTTCGCGAGCAGGATCGCCGGGCCTTCAAAGCCAATGCGACGATCAGCTTTGAGGAGACGATGCTGCGCGCCGATGGGGCGCCACGCCTCTTGCGCACCGTCAAACGCGCCCTGCCGACGCCCGAGGGCCATGCGCCGCGTTATCTGCTCGGCATCTCGCAGGACGTGACGGAGGAGCGGACCGTCGAGGCAAAGCTTGCCCATCTCGCCATGCACGATTCGCTCACCGGCCTGCCGAACCGGGCGGCGTTTTCCAGGCACATCAACCAGCGGGCGGTCGAGGCGACCGCCGACAGCCCGATCGCGCTGCTTTATATCGATGTCGATCATTTCAAGCATATCAACGACAGCAAGGGACATGCCGCCGGCGATGCGCTGCTTTGCCAAGTGTCGGAGCGGCTGCTTCAGCTGGCGGAGGAGGGCGATCTGGTTGCCCGTCTCGGCGGCGACGAATTCGCCGTCGTGCTGGAACTCGACGAGCCGGAACGGGCCGGCCGTTTTGCGCAGCGGCTGCTCAAGGCGCTGAGCCATGCCTTCGATCTCGACGGCGCCCGGGAGCATGTCACCTGCAGTATCGGCATCGCCTTGGCGCCCGACCATGCCGGCGACGCGGATGTGTTGATGCGGCATGCGGATCTGGCGCTCTATGCCGCCAAGGAGAGTGGACGCTCGACCTATCGTTTCTACGAGACGGAGATGCGGCTTGCCGCTGAACGCCGGCACGTGATGACCGCCGAGCTGTGGGAAGCGCTGGAGAAGCGCCAGTTCGAGCTGCATTACCAGCCGATCGTGCAGCTCGACAATGACGGCATCGCTGGCTTCGAAGCGCTGATCCGCTGGCGCCATCCCAAGCGCGGTCTGGTGGCGCCGATGGAATTCATTCCGCTCGCCGAGGAAACCGGCCTTATCGTGCCGATCGGCGACTGGGTGATCCGGGAAGCTTGCCGCGCGGCCGCCGGCTGGCCCGCCCATCTGAGGATCGCCGTCAATCTCTCCGTCAGCCAGTTTCGGCATGCGAGCCTGCTTTCGACCGTGGTCGCGGCGCTCGACGAGACGGGCCTCAATGCCGACCGGCTTGAAATCGAAATCACCGAATCCGTATTCCTGACCGACGCCGACCAAAGCTTGCCGCGGCTGCGCGCATTGAAGGAGCTCGGCCTCCGCATCGCCATCGACGATTTCGGCACCGGTTATTCGTCGCTGAGCTATCTCCGATCCTTCCCCTTCGACAAGATCAAGCTCGACCGCAGCTTCGTTTCGGGCATCGAGACGGATGCGGGCAATCTCGCCATCGTGCGTGCCGTCGTTGGCATCGGCTCCGGCTTCAACGCGACGACGCTGGCCGAAGGGATCGAGACGGAAGAGCAGTTGCAGAAGCTGCGTGCCGAAGGTTTCAGTGAGGTGCAGGGCTATCTGATCGGCCGGCCGATGCCGCAGCACGAGGCAGAGGCGTTGATCCACGGCCGCGCGCTGAAGGCCGCTTCGTCACGCAGATAGAGTCGCTTAAGCGACAGCTGGCAGTGGCGTCCAGGGAAAGGTATTCGCCGGATGCCATCAAGCATTCGTCATTTTGAGAAAGCCGGCAGAAGCGGCATAATTGTCGTGGGCTGGAAAGGAGGATGTCTATGAAACGCTATTCATTATCGATGATCGGACTGGCGCTCGTAACCGCCATTATCGCCAATCCGGGCATCGCATTCGCCTGCAACAAGCTGATCGGCACTTGAGCCGCACCCCCTGCTCCAAGGCGCGGCTTCGGCTGCGCCTTCTCTTCAGGCGGGAATGCGAAATATCGGCGCCCGAAGGCTGCCCCTTGCGCCCAAGGACAATCCTTTCTATATCGGTGCCTCATCGAGAGACGGCGGCCGATCCCGCCGGAGATCAGCAATCCGCCGCAATTGCAGCGCAAGGGCGGATCGTGACCGCGCAGAATTGGCACCATCGTTGAACACACTGGATTTTGACAAGAAGCCGGAAGAGACCCGCGTCGTCGTCGCCATGTCGGGCGGCGTCGATTCATCCGTCGTCGCCGGCCTTCTCAAACAGCAGGGCTATGATGTGCTCGGCATTACGCTGCAGCTTTACGATCATGGCGCCGCCGTTCACCGCGCCGGCTCCTGTTGCGCCGGCCAGGATATCGACGACGCGCGCCGCGTCTGCGAAACGCTCGGCATTCCGCATTACGTGCTCGATTACGAAAAGCGCTTTCGTGAGACGGTGATCAACCCATTCGCCGAAAGCTATGTGGCGGGCGAAACGCCGATCCCTTGCGTTTCCTGCAACCAGACCGTCAAATTCGCCGATCTTCTGGCGACCGCCAAGGAGCTTGGCGCCGATGCGCTGGCGACCGGCCATTATATCCGCTCGGGACGGAATCCTTCGCCGGACAATCCCGGCCGCCGCGCGCTTTTCCGCCCGGCCGATGCCGACCGCGACCAAAGCTATTTCCTCTTCGCCACGACGCAGGAACAGATCGATTATCTCCGCTTTCCCCTGGGCGGCCTGCCGAAGGCCGAGACCCGCAGGCTCGCCGAAGAGATGGGGCTCGTCGTTGCCAAGAAGGCCGACAGCCAGGACATCTGCTTCGTGCCGCAGGGCAAATATTCCGACGTCATCACCAAGCTGAAGCCGAATGCGGCGCTCGCCGGCGAGATCGTCCATCTCGATGGGCGCGTGCTCGGCACCCATGAGGGCATCCTGCATTTCACGATCGGCCAGCGCCGCGGCATCGGCATCGCCACCGGCGAGCCGCTCTACGTCGTCTTTCTCGATGCTCGCTCGCGCCGCGTCATCGTCGGGCCAAAAGAGGCGCTGGAAACGCACCGCGTTTACCTGCGTGACGTCAACTGGCTGGGTGACGAGACGCTTGCGGAAGCCGCCGCCGGCAAGGGCTTTGCCTGTTACGCCAAGGTCCGCTCGACAAAGGCGCCGGCGCCCGCCGTCCTGCATATCGATGCAACAGGCACCTATGTCGACCTGACGGTCGGCGAGGCGGGTATCGCGCCCGGCCAGGCCTGCGCGCTTTATTCCGCGCCCGGCGACAACGCCCGCGTCTTCGGCGGCGGTTTCATCGAACGCTCCGAGCGTGAACCTTCGGCGGAAGCCTGCCTGAAGGCCCTTTTGGCCAGCCCCGTCGCCGCCTGAAACCGATCGGAAACAGGAGGCGGTAAAGCCCACCCTTTTTCTCGATCATGCGCTTGACACAAAGCCGAAGCGCACCTTATAAGCCGCTCATCCCACGAACCGGCATCGCTTCGCGAGCGGGTGTCGTTGACCAGTGGCGGAGTAGCTCAGTAGGTCAGAGCAGAGGAATCATAATCCTTGTGTCGGGGGTTCAAATCCCTCCTCCGCTACCATCTGTTTTCATTACATAAAATGCGAATTTTGGAGGCCGAAAAGACGGCCTCTTTTTTTGGCGTGATGGCACACTGGTGGCAACCACCAAACGTGGCGGTGAGGGGACAAAACCAGTCCGGCCCTGATCTGCAGGATTCCCGCCAACGCTGAGGACAGGCCTATCTGTAGAGCGTCAGAAGCAACAGAGGCATCTTCGTCGCCCAAAGGTGGGATGCGACAGCGATAATAATAGCCCATACGGCGAGCGAGAACATGACCGCCGCTAACCTGATCCCGACTGGCTGCATCATTTCCTCCATCCCAGCATAATCGTGCCCCCTCGAACGATCCAATGCTAGCAAGATGCAGGCCCGTCAGCTATCGCAAGAAATTGGTACCCAGATAGGCGCCGCAGAGCGCAGTCTGTGAAGGTGCACAGATTTCGGTGATGCGGCGCCCTTTCCCCATCAATCAGACGATGAAATGAAAGTTGTCGTATTGCGCGCCGTAATAATCCGGGCCGCTCGTTTCGTTGATGACCGGTTCGGTGTCGAGCACGAGAGAGTCGATTTCGCCGTAGGCGCTGAGATCGATCACTTGCGGGTCATGAATGCTGTCGGCGGTGACGTTGACTGTGACCAAGAATACGGTATCGCCGTCCAGCTTACCTTCGATCGTCAGAACGTTGTCATAGTCCGATGTGCCGTTTGCGACACTGAATTGCTCGATCTGAAAGTTGCCGCCATCGGCGGCTTGGATGGGTGTCCAGAACACGCCTCCTCCCAGATAGTGGTTGCCATCCGCTTCCTCCCGCACAGTCGCGTCGTCACCATCGTACCAGGCGCCCCAATCGAAGCCTTTGTAGCCCGTCGGGAAGTCGTGGTTGCCGACATCCTCGAAATTGACGAAGACGTCGCCGCGTTCCGGCAGGTCGACCGCGATGTTGAGCAAGCCGAAATCGGTGGCGCCTTTGCCATCCGAGATCTTGAAATTGAACTGGTCGACGAGTTGGTCTCCCGGGCCGAGCGCTGATACCACCGGGTTGGTGTGATCGAGCTCATAGGTGTAGTTACCGTTGGAATAGACGGTCAGAGTGCCGTATTTTCCCTCGACTGTGGTGGTCGTGGCAGGCCCGTTCGGATCGGCCGGTTGCGGAATTCGCTGTCCATTGACGAAGTTGAGACGCACCTGATCTCCGTCGGCATCCACCGAACTTGTATTGTCCAGGATGTTGCCGTCGATCGGGTTGTCGATGTTGAAAATAGGCTGGTATACATCACCTGCGACCGGCTTGTGGTTTGCCATTTCTACCTCCCGTGTGATTTTCTGCTCGACTATGCAACCCTATCGGGTATCTGGCAACCGAAATTGAGGGAGCGTCAGAGCAATTCCGCCCGTCAACGCCACACATTCCGGTCGATTACAGCTCAACTGTTCAAGTAAAGGGAGCGGCATAAACGTCGATCCCGTTTATGAACCAGGATTTACGTCTGGTCTTACGTTGCAGCCGCTTCATCGATCATGGTGTTTCTCGCCCTTTCAGGCGATCCATCAATTCGGCCAGCGGAAAACTTTCAGGCAAGCTAATAATCGCAGGTCAATGATGACGCGATCATGACGATATACTGCATGAATTGCTCGGCGTGCCAAGAGCAACCTGGAAGGCGGAATGGCACCTATCGGCAGAGGCCAAGCTTCAGCCGACCATCAATCAATGCAGGCCGCCGACCCCGAGCAGCCTCTCGACAGCCTCGTGATCCCTGGTGAGGTTCTCCGGCGTTCCGGTCCAGGCCAGTCTGCCGCGTTCGAGAATGACGACCTGATCGGCGAAATCGAGCGCGCTCTGGATGCGCTGCTCGACCAGCACGATGGTCATGTCTCCCGTCTTGGCAAGGTCGGCGAAGGCCGCCATCAGTTCCTCGCAGATAACGGGCGCGAGGCCCTCCAGCGGTTCGTCGAGCAGCAGGACGGACGGGCGGCCGAGGATGGTGCGGGCCGTGGAGAGCATCTGCTGCTCGCCGCCGGAAAGCTGGCTGCCGAGATTGCGGCGGCGCTCCTTCAAGCGCGGGAACATCGTATAGGCCTCCTCCAGCGCCGTTTTCGGTCGCGCCTTCAAGCCGACGAAGAGGTTCTCTTCGACCGTCAGCGTCGGGAAGACGCAGCGTGCCTGCGGCACATATCCGAGGCCTTTATGCGCGCGTGCAGCACTCGGTGCCGTCGTGACATCCGAATCGCCGAGGCGGATGCTGCCCTCGTATCGCCTGGTCTGCCCGGCAAGCGTCGCGAGCAGCGTGGTCTTGCCCATACCGTTGCGGCCGAGCACGGCAAGGCGAGCGCCTGCCGGCACGGAGAAGGAAATACCTTCGAGCACTTTTGTCGGCCCATATCCGGCCGACAGATTCTCGACCTCAAGCGATATGGCTGGCATTGGCATAGCTCCCGAGATAGGCCTCGCGCACGCGCGCATCCTTGGTGACGTCTTCCGGCAGGCCATCGAAGATGATCGTGCCTGATGCAAGCACGATGACGCGTCTGGCAAAACGGAAGACGAGGTCCATGTCGTGTTCGATCATCAGCACGGCGAGATCGGCAGGCAGATCGGCCAGCGCCTGCTCGATGCGGCCGGTATCGCTCTGCGGCACGCCGGCTGCCGGCTCGTCGAGCAGCAGCACCTTCGGCTTCAATGCCAGCGCCACGGCGATCTCGAGAAGTCGCTGCTGGCCATAGGCGATTTCGCTGACCTTGCGATGCATCAGGAAAGCCAGTCCGAGCTTGCCGAGGAGATCGTCGACCTCGGCCATGACATCGGGCATACGCAGGAAATTGCCGAACATGTGCCCGGTCTTTCCGTCGCGCTGAAGGACGGCAAGTCCCACATGTTCGGCCGGCGTCATGTCCTGGAAGAGCCGCGTCACCTGAAAGGAGCGGACAAGGCCGCGTCTGACCCTGCCGATCGCACCGACCTTCGTCACCACCTCGCCGCCGAGGCGAACCTCGCCGGAATCGGGCGATAGATTGCCGGTCACGAGGTTGACGAAGGTGGTCTTGCCGGCGCCGTTCGGGCCGATCAGCGCGATACGATCGCCAGGCGACATCGTGAGCGAGACATTATTGGTCACGGCAAGGCCGCCGAAGGCTTTCTTGAGATTGGCGACTTCGAAGACCGGGCTCATGAGCGCTGCTCCCTGCGGCGGCTAACGAAGGCTGCGGCCGTGCCATAGAGACCTTTCGGCGCAAAGAGCACGACGGCGATCAGCAGCGCGCCGACCATGGTCAGCCAATGGAAGGGATTGGCGGCGGAGACATAGTCCTCGAAGAGCATGAAGATGACGGTGCCTGAAAGTGCCCCGAAGAGAGAACCGGTGCCGCCGAGGACCAGCATCACAAGCGCTTCCGCCGACTGCGTGAAAGACAGGCTGTCGAGGCCGACGACCTGTGTCGAAATCGCGTTCAAGGCGCCGCCGACACCGGCAACGGCACCGGAGATCGCGTACATCCTGATCAGAGCTGCCTTCGGCGAAGCGCCCATGGCGCGGATGCGCAGCGGGTCCTGCTTGATGGCGCGGCAGAGCATGCCGAAGGGCGAGCGGACCAGAACCCTCAGCAGCACGAAGACGGTCAGCAGCAGCGCCATTCCGAAGAAGAAGGCGGTGTGACCGTAGAGATCGAACTCGAAGAGGCCGAAGACCGGGTCCGGCGCAATACCGGAAAGTCCGTCGCTGCCGCCTGTCCATGACGAGGCCTTGTTGGCGAATTCATGGAAGAGGTTGATCAGCGCAATCGACAGCACCAGCTGCGGCAGTCCATGCGCACGCAGGATGATGGCGCCGCAGAGCAGCCCGGCGACCACGCCGCCGACAATGCCGGCCAGCATCATCAGCAGCGGGTCATTGATGCCGTAATGCGCCGAAAGGATCCCGGCGGCATAGGCGCCGGAGCCGAAAAGTGCTGCATGGCCGAGCGTTGCGACGCCGCAATAACCGGTCACGAGATCGAGCGACAGGACGAGCAGCGCGATGGTGATCATTCGGGTCAGAAGGGCGAGATTATCGGGGAAGGCGAAATAGCCGATCGTGGCAATGGCTATGATGACCGCTATTCCGATGAAATCGCGGCCGATAAAGCCGCGACGATGCTGTAGACCTTCGTTTTCGTCGTTCATGACAAGCGCCATCCTATTTCGCCCTTCCGGCAAGGCCGCGCGGGAAGACGCAGATGATTGCGATCACCGCGAGATAGAAGAAGAATTCGCCGAATTCCGGCATCAGATACCGTCCTGTGGTATCGATCGCGCCCAGCAGCAGACAGGCGATCAGCGCGCCTGGAATGGAGCCCGCGCCGCCGACGGAGACGACGACCAGGAAGGTCACCATGTAGCGCAGCGCGTAATAGGGTTCGACGGGTAGGAGTTCGGCGCCGACCACGCCGCCGAAGGCGGCAAGCCCGACGGCAACGGCAAAACTCACCGCATAGATGATCTCTGTGCGCACGCCGAGTGCTGCAGCCATCGCCGCATCGTCGACGGAGGCGCGTAGCTTGACGCCGAAGCTCGTCCTGTCGATCGTAAACCAGAGGGCGAGAGCCACGGCGAGGCCGCAGAGGATGACGAAAAGCCGGTGAACGGGAATGGTGCGGAAGCCGAGATCGGCTGACCCCTGTAGCGCACCGGCAAGCGGTATGGTCTTCAGCGTCGGCCCCATGACATAATTGGCGATGCCGATGACGCAGAAGGTGATGCCGATGGTCATCAGCACCTGGGTCAGTTCCGGCGCGCCATAGATCCGGCGGTAGAGAAAACGCTCGATCGGAATGGCGACGATGATCGTGATGACAACGGCGGCGATGACCGCCGCGGCATAACCGAGGCCGAGGTCGCGTGCGACATAGGAGGCGATATAGCCGCCGATCATTGCGAAGGCGCCATGGGCCAGGTTGACGACACGCATCAGCCCCATGGTCACCGAAAGGCCGATCGATATCACGAACAGCACCATGCCGTAGGCAAGGGCGTCGACGGCTATGCTGAAGACTGTCTGCATGGAAATACCTTGCTTCCAAGCGCCGGGCTCGGCCTGATCGCAGGCCAAGCCCGTCACCTGTCTTGACGCTCGATGTTACTTGACGGCCGCCAGACCCGGATCGCCCTGCTTCTCGAAAGTCTGGACCTCCTTGTTGATGTAGGTCCCGTCATCGGCTTTCGTCACTTCGCGCAGATAGATGTTCTGCGTGATGTGACGACTTTCCGGATCGATCGAAACCGGGCCGCGCGGGCTCGTCCAAGCAAGGCCCTTGACCGCATCGACGGCCTTTTCAGCATCCTGCTTGCCGCCCGTCGCCTCGATCATCTTGTAGATGACATACATGCCGTCATAGGCGCTGACTGAGGGGAAGGAGAGTTCGGCCTTGTTGCCGATCGCTTTGGTCGCCGCCTCGACGAAAGCCTTGTTCTCCGGAGAATCGTGCGACACGGCATAGTGGAAGGTCGTCTGGATGCCGAGTGCGGCATCGCCGAGCGCCGGCAGATCGGATTCCTGCGTCAGGTCACCCGGCGCGAAGAACTTGATGCCGGCAGCCCTCAGGCCATTGTCGTTGTAAGCCTTGACGAAGCCGAGCGTCGTCGGGCCGGAGGGCAGGAAGGCGAACACGCCCTCAGCGCCAGAATCCCTGATGCGCTGCATGATCGGGCTGAAGTCGTTGGTCGCAAGCGGCATGCGGATCGCCTCGACCACCTGGCCGCCGGCCTTTTCGAAGCCGGCCTTGAAAGCGTTCTCGGCATCGATGCCGGGGCCGTAATCGCTGACGACGGAAATCACCTTCTTGACGCCGGCGTCGAAGGCGACCTTGGCGATCGGCGTCGAGGTCTGCCAGGTGGTAAACGAGGTGCGGACGACGAGCGGGCTCTTGGTGACGATCGCCGAGGTGGCAGCGTTCATGATGACCATCGGCACATTGCCCTGCTTCAGGATCGGCGTCACAGCCATGGCATCGGGGGTGAAATAGAAGCCGGCCAGATACTGGACCTTCTCCTTGACAATGAGTTCCTGCGCAAGCGCCTTGGATTGGGCGGGATCTGCCTGCGGCACATCGCGATAGACGATCTCGACCGTATCGTTGCCGACCTTGTTGCCGTTGACCGCCATATAGGCATCGATGCCGGCCTTGAAGTTCTTGCCTTGGAGCGCGAACGGACCGGAGAACGGCCCGATGACCCCGACTTTGATGGTGTCGGCATAGGCGCTCGTGCCCATGGCGACTGCCGCAATGGCGGCCAGAAATAGTTTCTTCATTCTCTCTCTCCCTTTTGGGCGCACTCCAGCGCCGTATTCGCTAGCCGCTAGAAATTTAGCGCTAACCTGTCATGCGAAATGGTGATGTAAAATGAAATAAGTACTGCAATCCATAACTGTACAATTATGATTGTGTTTCGAAGAGCTGAACTATCGACGGCCGGTTCTACGGTCGAATTCTGGTCCATGGCCCACCTCAGACAACCCTATCAGAATGGCAGTCCCACATAGTTCTCCGCAAGCGCCGTCGAGGCGGCGCGGGAGTGGGTGAGATAGTCGAGCTCCGCCTCCTGGATCTTCTGGTCAAAATCCCCGGTATCCGGAAAACGATGCATCATCGTCGTCATCCACCAGGAAAACCGCACGGCTTTCCACACGCGGGCGAGCGCCTTTTGCGAGTAGGCGTCGATGCCGCCATCCGATCCCTCGCGGTAATGCTCGATCAGCCCTGAGAAAAGATAATGAACGTCGCTGGCGGCAAGGTTCAATCCCTTGGCGCCGGTCGGCGGGACGATATGGGCAGCGTCGCCGACCAGGAAAAGCCGGCCGAAACGCATCGGTTCAGCGACGAAGGAGCGCAGCGGCGCGATCGATTTTTCGAAGGATGGCGCGGTCGCCAATGCTTCGGCATGATGCGTCGGCAGACGCCGTCTCAACTCGTCCCAGAAGCGATCGTCGCTCCAGTCCTCGATCTTCTCGTCGAGCGCACATTGGATGTAGTAGCGGCTGCGGGTCGCCGAGCGCATCGAACAGAGCGCAAAGCCTCTCGGATGGTTGGCATAGATCAGCTCATGGCTGACAGGCGCCACGTCGGCAAGGATCCCCAGCCAACCGAAGGGATAGATCTTCTCGAATGTCTTGATTGCCCGTTCCGGGACGGCCTTGCGGCTGGCGCCGTGAAAGCCGTCGCAGCCGGCGATGAAGTCGCAATCGATGCGCTCGACAACACCGTCTTTCAGATAGGTGACGAAGGGAGAATGGCCGTCGAAGTCATGCGGCGCGACATCGACAGCATCGTAGATCGACAGGGAGCCGCTTTCTTCGCGCCGCTCCATGAGATCGCGCGTTACCTCGGTCTGTCCATAAACCGTAACGCGCCTGCCGCCGGTCAATTCGTGGAGGTCGATACGGTGGTCGCGTCCGTCGAAGGCCAATGAGAAACCGTCATGCGGCAGGCCTTCGGCATGCAGCCGCGTCCCCGCTTTTGCCTGATCCAGCAGCCCGACGGTGCCTTCCTCCAGAACGCCGGCGCGAACCCGGCCGAGGATATAATACTTGTTCACACGATCGAGAATGACATTGTCGACGCCGGCTTCGGTCAGAAGCTGGCCGAGCAGTAGGCCGGATGGCCCCGAACCGATAATGGCGACCTGCGTTCGCAAATGCTGCCTCCCTGCATTTTTGCGTTTTGCCAGATTCTGCCGCGCCGCGCCTGCCGCAGCAATGGACATCCCAACCTAAAAATTGCACTAATCGAACATTGGTGCCGGAGAAGCCCCACGGAGCCCCATGAGCAGACAGGTCCCCACCTATGAACTCTACGGCGAAAAGACCGGGCGAGAACCGGATTTTTGGGTGCATTGCGAAACAATTCGCTCTCGCAGCAGTTTGCATCACTGGGAGATTCGCCCGCACCGCCACGAGAGTTTCTTTCAGATATTGTACATCGAAAGCGGTTCCGGCGATGCGATCTTCGGCGAAAGGAGCCATGCCATCCGTCCGCCGGCCATCATCACCGTGCCGCCCGGGCTCAATCACGGCTTTCGTTTTTCACGCGATATCGACGGCCTGGTGATCACCCTGTTGAGATCCCATCTCAGCCATCCGCTCGGTGATCGAAGCCAACTCGGCGAATGGCTGGCGGCGCCGCATCTGACGCCGCTCGATCCCGATAATGCCGAGGCCGTCTATGTCATGCAGACGTTGAAGCGGCTGGGCGACGAATTCGAAAACCGCCGCAGCGGCCGCAACGAGGCGTTGGCAGCCTATGTAGCTCTGGCGCTGCGGCTGACGGCGAGGATTTCTCATGAAGGGAATACGCGCGAGCTTCCGCCCAACGAGAACGAGCGGCGGATGGAAATGCTGAGCGAGCTCATTCAGCAACATTTTCGGTCACACAAGCCCGCGTCGTTCTACGCCAGAGAGCTTGGGCTTTCGCCGACTCATCTCACCCGCATCGTCCGGTCGATGACCGGCAACACGCCGCATGAATTGATCGCTGGCAAACTCGTCGAAGAGGCGAAACGCCAACTGGTTTTTACACTGGGCAGCGTGCAGGAGATCGGATTTCGGCTCGGCTTTGCCGATCCCGCCTATTTCTCGCGCTTCTTCGTTAAATACACCGGAGAAACGCCGCGGGTCTGGCGCATGAAGGAGAAGGTTCGGCTTGAACGTGTATAGGCCACCCGCAAGGTTTCCCGGTTTACCAGGCTTCGACGCCCTCTTCCGTGTTGCGGGCGCGTTCGCCGGCGCGGGTCTCGTATGCGTCTCGTTGCTCAGCTGATTTGACGGCATCGTCTGAGCCATCGCGCTGGGCTGCGGGCGTCATGTAGAAGGCGAGCGCCTTTTCCAGCCGGGCGGCGGTAAGCGTGGCAGCGAAACTTTTCATGTCGTTTCCTCGGTCGACGGCCTTGAAGCTTGCCCGAGACACATAGCCTACGATGCGGTCTTGCAGGAACAGTGCGCCGAGGGTTTTCACCAACTTTAGACTTTGCTTGACGATCGCTTCCGCCGGATGATCTCCGCCGACCAGTTCCGTGCGATTCCGTTTGGTTTTCGCTTCACGCCATCGGCCATGTCCAGTTCCGCACCTCCGGCATGTCCTCACCATATTCGCGGACATAGTCGTGATGTTCCGCAAGCTTGCCACGGAAGGCGGCGAGCGCTTCTCCTGCCTTTTCCTTCAGGCCCGGCACACGCTCGATCGCTTCGATGGCGAGGTGGAAGCGGTCGAGTTCGTTGAGGACGGTCATGTCGAAGGGGGTCGTCGTCGTGCCTTCCTCGATGAAGCCGCGGACGTGGATGTTGCGGTGGTTGGTGCGTTTATAGGTCAGGCGGTGGATGAGATAGGGATAGCCGTGATAGGCGAAAATGACAGGCTTGTCGGCGGTGAAGATCGCATCGAATGCCTCGTCGGTCAGGCCGTGCGGATGCTGATCCCTGGATTGCAGTGCCAGGAGATCGACGACGTTGACGGTGCGGATCTTCAGCTCGGGAATGGCCTTGCGCAGCAGATCGACCGCTGCAAGCATTTCCATGGTCGGCACGTCGCCGGCACAGGCCATGACGAGATCGGGCAAAATGGTGTCGTCCTCGTTGCTCGCCCAGCGCCAGATGCCGATGCCGGCCTCGCAATGTTTCACCGCCTCGTCCATCGATAACCATTGCGGCTCCGGTTGCTTGCCAGCGACGATGACATTGATGCGGTCATAGGTTCGCAGACAATGATCGCCGACCCAAAGCAGGGTGTTGGCATCCGGCGGCAGGTAGATGCGGACGATATCGGCCTTCTTATTGGCGACGAGGTCGACGAAGCCGGGATCCTGATGGCTGAAGCCGTTGTGGTCCTGACGCCAGACATGCGATGTCAGCAGGTAATTCAGCGACGAGATCGGCTTTCTCCACTCGAGTTCCCGCGTCACCTTCAGCCATTTGGCGTGCTGGTTGAACATGGAATCGATGATGTGGATGAAGGCCTCGTAGCAGGAGAACAGGCCGTGCCGGCCAGTCAGCAGGTAGCCTTCCAGCCAGCCCTGGCAGAGATGTTCGCTCAGCACCTCCATGACACGTCCATCTGGGGACAAGTGGACGTCGTAGGGTTCGATACGCTCCATCCAGACACGGTCGGTGACTTCGAAGACGCTGCCGAGACGGTTCGATTCTGTCTCGTCGGGGCCGAAGATACGGAAATTGGCAGCCTTCGCGTTGCGCTTCATCGTGTCGCGCAAGTAATGGCCGAGGATTTCCGTCGATTGCACCATGGCGCTGCCGCGCTTGCCGATATCGACCGCATAGTCGCGGATATCGGGAACATCGAGTTCCTTGCGCAGCAAGCCGCCATTGGCATGCGGATTGGCGCCCATGCGGCGCTCGCCGACGGGGGCTAGCGCCCGCAACTCGGGTTTCAGCCGGCCGTCGTTGCCAAAGAGGTCCTCCGGATCATAGCCACGCATCCAGTCCTCGAGGATCTTGCGATGCCCTTCATTCTCGCGGCAATTGGAGACCGGCACCTGGTGGGAGCGCCAGAAGCCTTCAACCTTCTTGCCATCGACTTCCTTCGGTCCCGTCCAGCCCTTCGGGCTGCGCAGCACGATCATCGGCCAGCGCGGGCAGATATCGGGTGCCTTGCCCTTGCGGGCTTCCTCCTGGATTTCGCGAATGCGATCGAAGACCCTGTCGAAGGTTGCGGCCATCTGCTGGTGCATGTCGCGCGGCTCGTGACCCTCGACGAAGAAGGGCTCGTAGCCGTAGCCTTCAAAGAGGCTCTGCAAATCCTCGTGACTGGCGCGGCCAAGAATGGTCGGATTGGCGATCTTGTAGCCGTTCAGATGCAGGATCGGCAGCACGGCGCCATCGCGGGCAGGGTTCAGAAACTTGTTGGAATGCCAGCTCGCAGCCAGTGGCCCGGTTTCGGCTTCGCCGTCGCCGATGACGCAGGCGACGATCAGATCGGGATTGTCGAAGGCGGCGCCATAGGCATGGACGAGGGCATAGCCGAGTTCGCCGCCCTCGTGGATCGAGCCCGGCGTTTCGGGTGCCGCGTGGCTCGGAATGCCGCCGGGGAAAGAGAATTGTCGGAAAAGCTTGCGCATGCCTTCGGCATCCTCGGAGATATCGGGATAGATCTCGCTGTAGATGCCTTCGAGATAGGTGTTGGCGACCATGCCCGGCCCGCCATGGCCGGGGCCGCACATGTAGATGATATCGAGGTCGCGAGCGCGGATGAGACGGTTCAGATGCGCATAGATGAAGTTGAGGCCGGGTGTCGTGCCCCAATGGCCGAGCAGGCGGGGTTTGATGTGCTCTGGTTTCAGCGGCTCGCGCAGCAGCGGATTGGCCAGCAGATAGATCTGGCCGATGGAGAGATAATTGGCGGCGCGCCAATAGCGGTCGATCAGGGTGAGTTCGGCATCGTTAAGGGCGGCGGTCGAGACATGCTTTTCCATGGGTTTCTCCCGTTCGAAAACGTCTTCAACGTCAATTCTACCGGCTGCTGCCGGCAAGCTGTTGATCTGGATCAGCCACTGCCAAGAACGGACAGCGCCTCCTCGGCGATGATCTGCTCCTCATCGGTGGCGATGACATGGGCGGCGATGCGGCTTTCCCTGGTGCTGATCGTAAAGTCATTGGCAGCATTGACCTTTTCGTCGATTGCAAAGCCAAGCCAGCATAGCCGTTTAGCCACGCCTGCGCGGATCTCCGGCTGATGCTCGCCGATGCCGGCGGTGAAGACGATGGCGTCAAGGCCACCAAGCGTCGCCGCCATGCGGCCGATTTCGCCGGCAACGCGCAGGGTGAAGAGGTCGATCGCCAGGCGCGCCTCCGGCCGTCCGTCCTTCAGCAGGTCGCGCGTATCGGCGCTGATGCCGGAGACGCCGAGCAGGCCGCAACGGTGATAGAGCAAGTCCTCGATCTCCTCGAAGGATTGTTTCCTCTGACGGGCCAGATGCAGGATGATGCCGGGATCGAGCCAGCCCGGGCGCGTCGCCATCGGGATGCCGTCGAGCGTCGAAAAGCCCATGCTGCAATCGCGGCTGATGCCGTCATCCAGCGCACAGAGGCTGGCGCCGCTGCCGAGATGGGCGACAACCACCTTTGCCGTGCGCGGCGCCTTGCGGCGAAGCTCTCCGGCGATGAATTTATAGGACAGGCCGTGGAAGCCGTAGCGCTTGATGCCCTCGTCATGCAGCGCGCGGGGAATGGCGAAGCGGCGAACGAGATCGTCCTGCGTGGCGTGAAAAGCCGTGTCGAAGGAGGCCGTCTGGGCAAGATGCGGTTTCAGATGCCGGAGGGCGCGGATGAAACGCAGCGCCTGCGGCTGGTGCAGGGGCGCAAGCGGGGTCAGCGCATCGACGGCATCGATTGCGGCGGCGTCGAGGGCGATCGGCCTGGTGAAGCGGTCGCCGCCATGGACGACACGGTGGCCGGCAGCACGCGTCGCTGTCATGTCGAAGTGATCGGCGAGACGCGCGAAGGTCTCATCGATGACGCCGTGCAGGTCTTCCGTCACCTCGGCCTTCAACGGCATCTCGACTATCTGCAGCCCTTTCGTCAGGCCGAGCGACAGCGGTTCGGCGCGGAAATCGATCACGCCTTTGCCGATGCGTCGTGCCTCGGCGCCATCTATCGCGAAGATGCCGATCTTAACGGTCGAAGAACCGGTGTTGAAGGTCAGCAGCAGGTCGGTCGATGACATGTCGTCTAAGACTCCGCGCGGGTGTGAGATGACCGAACTTAGCGTCGGAGTCCCAGGCGGGAAGGATTTATTCGCTCGGGGCGCGATTTTGTCACTGCGCAGCCAGTCATCTTGTGCGGCTGGGATTGTGACGCGTCATCCTTCGTGAAGGCGACGGTACCAAGCGCTTCACCGTCAATATCGTCCGACATCAGTGGCTTACGGGGCGGGCCGGGTGGGGCGTCATGAGAGCTTCACGCTGCGGAATTATTAACAAAAGGCAAATTTGCAAAACGGAACAAGGAACTATGCCATGGCCGATATTGCCCCCAGCCAGGTTCATAGCGACGCTTCCCACCCGCTCCACAGTTCGAATTCGGCCAGCAAGTGGTTCTTGCCGCTGTTTGCGCTCGTTCTGGTTTGTGGCCTTGGATATGTCGCCTATGCACTCGCCCGCGACCTGACAACTGCAGTTGCCGTTCCCTGGATTCTCCTAGGCCTTGCGCTGCTCATCGCGCTCGGCTTCGAGTTCGTCAACGGTTTTCATGATACGGCCAATGCCGTCGCCACCGTGATCTACACCCGTTCCATGCCGGCGGAATTCGCCGTCATCTGGTCCGGCTTCTTCAACTTCCTCGGCGTACTGACCTCGAGCGGCGCCGTCGCCTTCGGCATCCTGGCGCTGCTGCCGGTGGAACTGATCCTGCAGGTCGGTTCCGGCTCCGGCCTTGCCATGGTCTTCGCGCTGCTGATTGCCGCGATCGTCTGGAACCTCGGCACCTGGTATCTCGGCCTGCCATCGTCGAGTTCGCACACGCTGGTCGGCTCGATCATCGGCGTCGGCCTTGCCAACCAGTTCCTGGCGCCGGCAGGCACCGCGACCAGCGGCGTCGACTGGTCGCAGGCGACCAATATCGGTCTGTCGCTTTTGATCTCGCCGCTGATCGGCTTCGGTCTTTCCGCTGTTCTCCTGCTGGTCATGAAGTTTTTGGTGCGCAACAAGGCGCTCTATGCGGAGCCGAAGGGCAACCAGCCGCCGCCGCTCTGGATCCGCGCCATCCTGATCTTCACCTGCACCGGCGTCAGCTTCGCCCACGGCTCCAACGACGGCCAGAAGGGCATGGGCCTCATCATGCTCATCCTGATCGGCCTGGTGCCGACGGCTTTCGCGCTGAACCGCACGCCCGATGTCAACTATCTCGAAGCCTACAAGTCGGCATCGGCCCAGGTGGAAACCGCGCTCGGCAAATATGTGAAGCCTGGCGTGACGGTTGCGGACTACAAGGCCGAGGTCAGCAACGCCGTCAAGAACAAGACCTGGACGGATGCGACGACGCTGGCTCTGCAGCAATATATCCACCAGACCAGTGCTGAGGTCGCCGGCTTCCCGACGCTCGAAGCAGTACCGACCAATCTCGTCGGCAACGTCCGAAACGACATCTACCTGATCGGCGAGGCGCTGAAGCTGATCGACAAGCAGAAGCTGCTGCCGATGGATGCCGGTGACCTTAGCGCGGTGACGAACTACCACAAGGCGGTCGACAATGCGACGAAGTTCATCCCGCTCTGGGTGAAGGTGGCGGTCGCAATCGCGCTCGGCCTCGGCACGATGGTGGGCTGGAAGCGCATCGTCGTCACTGTCGGCGAAAAGATCGGCAAGACGCATCTGACCTATGGTCAGGGCGCGGCAGCCGAAGTCGTGGCGATGGTCACCATCGCTTCGGCCGACCATCTCGGTCTGCCGGTCTCGACCACGCATGTGCTGTCATCAGGCGTGGCCGGCACCATGGCGGCGAACAGCTCCGGCCTGCAATGGTCGACCGTGCGCAACATGCTGATGGCCTGGGTGCTGACGTTGCCGGCCTCGATTGCGATCGCCTTCGTGCTGTTCGTGATCATGCGCCAGGTTTTTTAGAGAAAATTCCCGGCAAAGCGCGAAGCGGTTTTGCCGGGAATTGCGTCAAAACAAAAGATTAGAGCATACCGTCAGGCCGTGGAGGCCAGACTGGCATTGCGATCGCTGATGAAGATGCCCGCCTCGGCGGCGGGCATCGCCTTGCCGAAGAGATAACCCTGGCCGATGTCGCAGCCAAGCTGCAGCAGGGAGGCGAGCTGGCCGTGCTCCTCGATGCCTTCGGCCGTCGTCTTGATGTTGAGGCTCCTGCCGAGGCCGAGCATGGCGCGGACGATCTTCTCCTGGCGCTCGTCGTCGCGATAGGTGGCGATGAAGCTTTTGTCGATCTTGATCTTGTCGAAACGATAGCGGGCGAGCTGGGCGAGGCTCGAATAACCCGTGCCGAAATCGTCGAGCGCGATCTGGATGCCGGCGGCGTGCAGCTCGTCGAGAATAAGCGCGGCGATGGCGGGATCCTGGATCAGCGCGTTTTCGGTGATCTCCACTTCCAGACGCTGCGGCGGCAGCCGGCTTGCCGAAAGAACCTTGAGAATGCGCGACGTCAACAATTTGTCTTCCATCTGCACCGGCGAGACGTTGAAGGACAACATCACATGCTCTGGCCAGGTGAGGGCGTCGCTGCAGGCCTGGGTGAGAAGGTCCTCGAACAATGCGGTGATCATGCCGGTTTCCTCGGCAATATCGATGAAGACCGGCGGCGGAATGTTGACGCCGTCGTCGCCGATCCAACGCGCTAAGGCCTCGAAGCCGCAGAGCTGGCCGGTCTTCAGGTCGATCAGCGGCTGATAGAAGGGCTTGATCGCCTTGTTGGAGATTGCGGCGCGCAGCCTGGTTTCCAGCGCGGCGCGTTCCGTTACCTTGTCCTGCATCGAAGGTTCGAAGACCAGGTAGTGGTTAGGCCCACGTGATTTCGCCTCGTACATGGCGAGGTCGGCACGGTGGGCGGCATCTTCCAGCGGCTCGGCTCCCTCCGCCCAGCGGTCATAGCCGACGCTGGCGCCGACTTCGACGGCAAAGCCATCGATATGGATCGGCCGGGTGACGGCCTGGATCAGCAGTTTGGCAAAACGCTCCTCGCGCTGCGCCGTCAGGGCGAAGGCGACGATGATGAATTCGTCGCCGCCGAAGCGATAGACGCAATCGGCATTGCCGAGCGCGCAGATGCGTCTGGCAACCTCGATCAACAGGATGTCGCCGCCCTTGTGACCGACGAGGTCATTGACCTTCTTGAAGCCGTCGAGGTCAACGGAGAAGATGGTGACGTTGCGGTCCCACTCCTCGATCTCGGCCTCGTCGTCCTTGATCGGCCGGGAGAGGATCTTGCGCTCGAAGGCGTATCGGTTCGGCAGCTTGGTCAGATGGTCGTGGGTTGCGGTCCAATCGGCTTTTGCCTGGGCGGCGGCGCGCAGGTCCATTTCCTTACGCAGGTCGGCGATGCGCAGCACCGAATAGACGAAGCTCATGGCGCCGGCGATGCCGAGCGCCAGAACGAGCTTGTCGGCGCCGTACTCGCCGAAACCAGTCATGAAGGCGACCAGACTGTCGTCGAGCTGTAGCAGCGTGCCGAGGAGCCAGAGCGTTACCCCAAATCCGACAATCGACACACATTGCCTTCCGGCCCTGCTTTGGAAAAACACCGGCATTATGCCTTCTCCATCTCCACCCTCGCGGAAATATCACGAAAGTCTGAAATGTTTGTTGAAACCAGAAGGCGAATTATCGGAGGCGGCAGCCTGTTGCTGTGCCGCAGAGAGACCCGACAGGGCTTGTGGGGAACCACGGCGTCGATGCGGGAAAAAACGAAGGCGAGCGTGCTAATGCATCGCTCGCCCTTTCTCGTGCTTCAGGCGGTGACGATCAGCAGCGGGACGCTGACGATGAGACCGACCAGAACCGTGACTGTGGCGACACGCATGAAACGCAGGCGCCGCGTGCGCTCGCCACTCCAATCATATGTCATTCTTCCATCTCCTTGGGACAAGGAAGTAGTCCCCGCAAAGCCGGGTTCAACAGAGATGACGCGATTTGCTTGTGCAAAGCTGGATAAGATCAGCAGTCTCTAATGCTGGAAGCGCAGAGACCAGCGCTGTCCGTTGCTGGTCATGCGGATGACGGAAAGCGGCTCCACGTCGCTCAACCAGAAGGAGGAGAGGGGCGCCTGCAGCACATGCACGATCGCGACCCGGATGACAGCCGCGTGGCTGACGGCAATGACATGGCCGCCGAGGACGGTCTGGCCATCCATCCAGCCGGCGATGCGCTTGCGCAGATCAAGAAGACTCTCGCCGCCATGCGGGGCCGCTTCTGGATCGCTCATCCACTCCATGAGGTTCTCCGGCTCTTCGGTTCCGATCGCCGCGATTGACCTGCCGGCCCAGCGGCCATGGTCGCAGTCGCAAAGCGCCTGATCTACCCGGGCTTCGAGGCGGAGCGCGTCAGCAGTCTGGCGGGCGCGCAAGACGGGGCTCGTGGCAATACGGTCGGCGCGGGGCGGGGCGATCATCCTGCCGGCTTCCTCCACTGCCTTGTCCTCCAGCGGTTCGTCGAGCGGGAACAGGGCCTTGCGGCTTGCTGCCGTCGCGCCATGGCAGATCCAGGTGAGGCGCGTGTTCACGGTCGTTCTTGTCTCCCGGAATGCGGCGACAGCGTCCTTCGCCGGCTTGTGAAGTTTCGTTGACAGTCTCTTCGGCGTGCAGATATAACCGTGCTGTTGCGGGTTTGGAAGCCGGTGTAAGTCCGGCGCGGTCGCGCCACTGTGACCAGCGTGTCGAAAGCTCTTCGCGCTGGAAGTCAGACCCTACTGCACAAGCACTCTTTCGACTGAACGCGTCATTCCCGGAGGAATACATGTCTGACACCACTTTCGCGCCCGTAGCAGTACCGGCGCCGATCCCTGTAGGAGAGATCCTGCCCTGGGCGATCTTCGGCGGCCTGCTGATGCTCATCGTCCTCTATTTCGTCGGCACCGAGGAAGGCGCGATGGCGCTGTTCAACGGCATGTATGTGCACGAATTCGTGCATGACGGCCGCCATCTCCTCGGCTTTCCCTGCCACTAAAGCGCTTCGCGATCGGAGTTCCTGACATGGTTGGAAACCTTCTGCTTCGCGGCATGCTCGCGGGCCTGATTGCCGGTATCCTCGTTTTCGCTTTTGCCCATACCTTCGGCGAGCCGATGGTCGATGCTGCGATCGCCTTCGAGGAGGCGAGCGCCCAGGCGGCCGGCGAAGCTGCCGAACCTGAAATCGTCAGCCGCGCCACGCAGGCCGGTCTCGGCCTTTTCACCGGCGTCATGGCCTACAGCGTCGCCGTCGGCGGGCTCTTCGCGCTCGCCTTCGCCTTCGTGCATGGTCGCTTCAGCCGCCTTTCGGCGCGCGGCACCTCGGCCGTCATCGCCATTGCCGCCTTCGTGGCGGTCGTGCTTGTTCCCAGCATCAAATATCCCGCCACTCCGCCGGCGGTCGGCAATCCCGACACGATCGGCGTCAGGACCGAACTGTTCTTCCTGATGATCGTCGTGTCGCTTGCCGCACTCATTGCCGCGGTGGCGCTGTCACGTCGTGTCTCCGAGCGCTTCGGTCCCTGGAACGGCGCGACTATCGCCGGCATCGCCTATCTCGTCTTCATCGGCCTCGTGCTCTCTCTGCTGCCGCCGATCAACGAGGTGCCGGAGAACTTTTCGGCGATGGTGCTCTGGGGCTTCCGCACGACCTCGCTCGGCATGCATGCGATCCTCTGGGCAACGCTCGGCCTCGCCTTCGGGGCGCTGGCGGAAAAGCGGCTTGCCGTTAAGGGCGGGCAACGTGGCCGACCGGCAACGGCATTTCACTGAACGCATTGAAGGGCGCCGCTTTTGCCGGCGCCCTGAACTTCTCGGGCGATTATGAAAAACGACAGAGCCAGACCACTGCTGCTGACGGCGTTTTCTGCCGCCGCGTTTTTTTGTGTGGTCGCCGGAAGCGCTTTTGCCCATAGCCGCGGCGACGGCGGCAGCCATGCCGGGCTGAATATCCCGCAAATCTCCCATGGCGAGATGGCTGTCATATCTGACTATCGCGGTCGGATCATCGATCTTGCATCCCGCGCCGTCGATACGAACGAGCCGTTCCGGCGCGTGCTGAACTATGCCGCGATCCAGTATTCCTACTGTCTGTGGGGCCGGATGCCGGGCAGCGTGACGGATGAGGAAAGCCCGTTCAACGAATGCGCCCATGCTTATCTCGCCGCGACCAAGGCCGTCTTGCTTTCGATGCGCGAGATGCCGCGGGAGGCTGCTGCGGCGGATGAAATCATTTCTGCGGTCGACGCCGACATGGTGCGGCGCGGGCTTGCGCTGATCAGCTGCCGCTTCAGCGGCGAAGCCTTCAACACGGCCGATATCGTCAAGCCGCGCTGGAGCGGGATCCCGTTTCATGCCGCCAGCATGGCGTCGCTGACGGGGCTTGCCTCTTTGTTCGGCTTTGGCGTGTTTGCGCTTCGCCGTTTCTCGCGGCCGAAAGCTCAATCGTCGGAATAGCGCTGCTCGCGCCACGGATCGCCATAGATGTGGTAGCCGTTCTTTTCCCAGAAGCCGGCCTCGTCGGCAGGCATCAGCTCGATGCGGCGCAGCCATTTGGCGCTTTTCCAGAAATAGAGATGCGGCACGACGAGGCGCATCGGGCCGCCATGCTCCGGCGTCAGCGGTAGGCCTTCCCAGGCGGTGGCGAGGATCGCATCCTCGGCGGCGAAATCGGCGAGCGGCAGGTTCGTGGTATAGCCGTCGTAGCTCGTCAGCATGACGTAAGCTGCTTCCGGCTGCGGCATGGCGAGGTCAAGCAGATCGCGCGTCGAAACGCCCTTCCATCTGTTGTCGTAGCGCGACCAGGTGGTGACGCAGTGGATATCGCTGACCTTGGTGCTCTGTTCGATCGCCTGGAAGTCGGCCCAGGTGAGGGTGAGCGTCGTTTCGACGAGGCCGCGCACCTCGAGCCGCCAGGTCTCGGTCGAGATGACAGGCTGCTGGCCGAGATCGAGCACCGGCCAGTTCTTGACAAGGTGCTGGCCGGGCGGCAGGCGCTCGGCTTCCGGACGGCTGATGCGGCCGGTCAGGAACTTGCCCTCTGCCGCCCAGCGACGCTTGGATGTGGTGAGTTTGCTATCGGCGGGCGTCTGGTCGTCGCTCATAGGCGGGATCTCCTTGCGATGCAGCAATAGGACATCCGCCCCTACCGGGTGTCAAGTTTCAGCAGCCCCTTGGAAATCGCGGCCGGCCTCATTAGACTTGGCGCCGTCGGGTATGCCTCGCTGGGGAGCGGAGGCAGAAAGGGAGGAGCTGGATCTGTCTTCGAGATATCGTGCGATAGCGGCGTTGCTCGTCGTGCCGCTCATCATTTTCGCCTTCTTCACCTATGGGAGCGCGATTGCGACGCGCGCCTATATGGAGGAAGCCTCGGCGCAGGCGGGGACGGCGCTGCGCCTTGCCGTTTCGGCACTCAGCGGCCATCTCAACCGCTACGAGGCGCTGCCGGCGCTGATCGCCGATCACGACGACATCAAGGAACTGGTGAGCGCGCCTGAAGATGCGGCGCTGCGCGATGCGGCCAATCTCTATCTCAAGGAGATCAATGGGCTGCTGAAATCCTCCGATATCTATGTGGTCAAGCCGGATGGAGAGACGATCGCGGCCAGCAACTACGATGGGCCTGCAAGCTTCGTCGGACAGAATTTCAGCTACAGGCCCTATTTCCAGGATGCGATCGAAGGCCGGCAGGCACGGTTTTACGCGCTCGGCACCACCTCGCTGAAGCGCGGCTATTATTTTGCCGCACCGATCCGAACCGACGCGGATATTCGTGGCGTCATCGTCTTCAAGGTCGATATCGACATGATCGAATCCTCCTGGGGCGGCGGCGAATACAAGATTTTCGTCTCCGATCCGGAGGGCATCATCTTCATGTCCGGCAGCCCGGAATGGCTCTATGGCGCGATCCTGCCGCTGACGGCCGACCGCGTCGCCCGCACCGAGGCGTCGCGGCGTTATGCCAATGCCAGGCTGGCGGCGCTGCCGGTGACGCGCCACCACTTCGAGCAGCATGAGCTGATGACGCTGGCCGGCGAGCGCGGTTCGAGCGAATATCTGGTGCTCTCGCATTACATGCCGGCCGAGGACTGGACGGTGAACGTGCTGATGGAGACGAGTTCCATCCGTGCCCAGGCACGCACGGCGCTTGCGGCAGTCTTTCTCTTCCTCTGCATCGCCGGGCTCGCGGTCGCGGTTCTGCGCCAGAGGCGGGCGCGGCTTGCCGAGCGCATGCAGATGCAAGCCGAAGCCCGCAACGAGCTGGAGCGGCGCGTCGAGGAGCGCACAGCCGATCTTGCCCGCGTCAACAGCCGCATCGAAGAAGAAATCGCCGAAAGGCGGCTGACCGAGCAACAGCTCCGACAGACGCAGGCCGATCTGATCCAGGCGGGCAAGCTTGCCGGGCTGGGGCAGATGTCGGCTGCCCTTTCGCACGAGTTCAACCAGCCGCTCGCCGCCGCCAAGACCTATACGGACAGCGCCTCGGTTCTCATCGACCGTGGGCGGACGGAGGAGGCGCGGGACAATATCCGGCGGATCGGCGGGCTGATCGACCGTATGGCTGCGATCAGCCGGCACCTGCGCAACTTCGCCCGCAAGCCGAACGAGAAGCTCGGTCCCGTTTCCCTCGACGAGGCGATGCGCGATACGCTCGAGATCATTGCCTGGCGGCTGAAGGCGGCAGATGCCGAACTGCTGCTCGATCTCGGGCCGCGTCCGCCGGTGGTACGCGCCGGTTCGGTGCGTCTGCAGCAGGTGCTGGTGAACGTGATCTCGAATGCGGCCGATGCGGTGGAAGGGCTGAATGATCGGCGCATCGAGGTTTCGGCCTTCGAGGACGCCGGCAAGGTGGTGCTGGCTGTGCGGGACCATGGACCGGGCGTGCCGGCGGCGATCGCCGAGCGTATCTTCGATCCCTTCTTCACGACGAAGGGCGTCGGCAAGGGGCTCGGCCTTGGGCTTTCGATCTCCTACAACATCATCAAGGATTTCGGCGGCAGCCTTACTGCTGCCAATCATCCCGAAGGAGGCGCAGTGTTCCGCATCGAGCTGCAGTCGGCGGCAGGTCTGATGCCGGAGGCAGCGGAATGAACGATGCAAAGATCCTGCTGGTTGACGACGAGGAGGAACTGCGCCGTTCGACGGCGCAGGCGCTGGAGCTCTCCGGCTTCAGTGTCGAGACCTATTCGAATGGCGACCACGTGCTGGAGCTGATCGGCTACAGCTTTCCCGGCGTCGTCGTCAGCGATATCCGCATGCCCGGCATGGACGGGATGACGCTGATGCAGAAGATCCGCGAACTCGACCCGGAGGTACCAGTCATTCTCGTCACCGGCCACGGCGACGTTCAGCTTGCGGTGAAGGCGATGCGCGAAGGGGCCTATGATTTCATCGAGAAGCCGTTCACGCCGGAGATGCTCGCCGGCGTCATCCGCCGGGCGATGGAGCGGCGCGGCCTGGTGCTCGAAAACCGGCTGCTGAAAGCGGTCGCCGGCAAGCGCGACGATATCGAGGCGCGGCTGCCGGGGCGCACGCAGGTGATGGTGGATCTGCGCTACCGCATCCGGGCGATCGGGGCGAGCGATGCCGATACGCTCATTGTCGGCGAGACCGGGGCCGGCAAAGAGGTGGTGGCGCGGGCGCTCCACGACATCAGCGCCCGGGCGAGCCGGCCGTTCATCGCGATCAATTGTGCCGCACTGCCGGCAAACCTGATCGAGAGCGAGCTTTTCGGCCATGAGGTGGGGGCCTTTCCGGGCGCGGTGAGGCCGCGTTATGGAAAATTCGAACATGGGCGCGGCGGCACGATCCTGCTCGACGAGATCGGCTCCATGCCCTTCGACCTGCAGGCGAAGTTCCTGCGGGTGCTGCAGGAGCGGGTGATCTCGAGGCTTGGTTCGAACGAGGTGGTGGCGCTCGACGTGCGCTTCATCGCGACAAGCAAGGTCGATCTGGAGGCGGAGGTGGCGGCGGGGCGCTTCCGCGCCGACCTCTTCTATCGGCTGAATGTCGCGACGCTGCACGTGCCGTCGCTGTCGCAGCGGCGGGCGGATGTTCCGCTGCTTTTCCTGCAGCTGGTGCGGGAGGCGGCGGCCCGCTACGGCCGCGACGAGATGGCCGTGCCGCCAGACGTGATTTCCGACATTGCTCAGCGCGACTGGCCCGGCAATGTGCGTGAACTGAGGAACGCCGCCGACCGTCTGGTCCTCGGTCTCGACAATGGCGGTCGGCAAGCCGAGGAGGCGACCGGGCTTGCGGAGCGCGTCGCCGAATTCGAGCGCGGGGTCATTGCCAGCGCGCTGGTGGCGCATGGCGGCAGCCTCAGGCCGGTCTATGAGTCGCTCGGTATTTCCCGGAAGACCCTCTACGAAAAGATGCAGAAATACGGTCTCGACAAGCGGATGCTGACCACCGAAAGCTAGCTGGGAGCTGGGGCGGCGCTGCAATCTCGCGGTGCGATGGGTGGATTTCCACCCACCGCCAGAGCCGTTTGTTTCCAAATCGACCCATGCTGCATCGCACTGTCGTAAAATCGTCTTTCGAAAGCGCATGCAATGATTGCGGGTCGATTTTTCCAGGCGGCAAATAGGTTATCCGAACCGGCGCGGAGGATGTGTCGGCGGGCTTGCTTATTTCATCAGGGAGGAAACGATGAAAATTCTGAAGGCCATGCTCGGCCTGACCGCGGCTGCCGCGGTCTCTCTTCTCGCCGGCGCCGCTTCGGCGCAGACCTATCCCGAGCGCACCATCACCATGGTCGTGCCCTTTGCGGCCGGCGGCCCGACGGATACCGTCGCGCGCCTGGTCGCCGAATCCATGTCGAAGGATCTCGGCCAGCAGATCGTCGTCGAAAATGTCGGCGGCGCCGGCGGCACGCTCGGCGCTGGCCGCGTGGCGAATGCCGATCCCGACGGTTACACCATCCTGCTGCACCATATCGGCATGGCCACCAGCGCCACGCTCTACCGCAAGCTCGCCTATGACACGCTTGGCGCCTTCGACTATGTCGGCCTCGTCACCGAGGTGCCGATGACGATTGTAGCCCGCAAGGACATGGAGCCGGCCGACCTCAAGGGGCTGATCGATTATATCAAGGCCAACAAGGACAAGGTGACGGTCGCCAATGCCGGCATCGGTGCGGCTTCGCATCTCTGCGGCATGATGTTCATGAGCGCTATCCAGACGCCGCTGACGACCGTTCCCTACAAGGGCACCGGCCCTGCCATGACCGATCTGCTCGGCGGTCAGGTCGACGTCATGTGCGACCAGACGACCAACACGACGAAGCAGATCCAGGGCGGCACGATCAAGGCCTATGCCGTGACCTCGCCCAAACGGCTTGACGTGATGAAGGACATTCCGACGGCCGTCGAAGCCGGTCTGCCGGGTTTTGAAGTCGGCATCTGGCACGGCATCTATACGCCGAAGGGCACGCCGGCTGAGATCAACGAACGCCTGTCGAAGTCGCTGCAGGTGGCGCTGAAGGATGCGAATGTCGGCGCCCGCTTCGCCGAACTCGGCACGGCGCCATCCTCCGACGCCGATGCGACGCCGGCTGCGCTGAAGGCCAAGCTCGAAAGCGAGATTGCCCGCTGGAAAACGGTGATCGAGGCCGCTGGCGAATATGCCGACTGAGGATTATCCTCGTCAGGACATGCCGGATAAGCCCCCTCACCCTAACCCTCTCCCCGCTTGCGGGGAGAGGGGACTTGCGTCACTCAACGGCGGCAAGGGGCGAAGGGCTTGCAGCACTTTCCCTTCTCCCCGCATGCGGGGAGAAGGTGCCGGCAGGCGGATGAGGGCAATCGCAGCAGCAGTGCGTCACGAACCATCTCCCCAGGAGACACCATGAAATCCATCAGTTTCGATACCACCAATGCGATTTGCGGCGCGCTTTTCGTCGCGACCGGCGCTTTCTTCGCCATCCAGTCGCTGGGGCTCGACCTCGGCACGACGGTGCGCATGGGGCCTGGTTATTTCCCGCTGGTGCTTGCCGGTGTGCTCGTGCTTCTCGGCGCGATCATCTTCATTCAGGCGCTGCGGGTCGAGGGCGAGCCGATCGACCCGTTTGCCTGGCGCGGCATGCTCTTCATCCTGCCGGCGCCGGTGTTCTTCGGGCTGACGGTGCGCGGGCTCGGCTTCGCGCCGTCACTGTTCCTCACCGCCTTCATCGCCTGCTTCGCATCGCAAAAGATGAACGTGTTCCTCGCGATCGTGCTGTCGTTGCTGCTGACCATCTTTTCGGTCGGGGTCTTCAGCTACGGGCTCGGGCTGCCGTTCGAGCGCTTCGGCCCCTGGGTCCGGTTCTAGGAGACGATGATGGATCTTTTCAGCAATCTCGCGCTCGGTTTTGCAACAGCCGGCACTCCGGAAAACCTGCTCTTCTGCTTGATCGGCGTGCTGCTCGGCACGCTGATCGGCGTGCTGCCAGGCATCGGCGCCACGGCGACGATCGCCATGCTCTTGCCGATCACCTTCCAGCTTGAGCCGGTTTCCTCGCTGATCATGCTCGCCGGCATCTATTACGGCGCGCAGTACGGCGGCTCGACGACGGCGATCCTGATCAACATGCCGGGCGAATCCTCCTCGGCCGTGACCGCGATCGACGGCTACCAGATGGCCCGCAAGGGCCGGGCCGGCGCAGCGCTTGCGATCGCGGCACTGGGTTCGTTCTTTGCCGGCACGGTCTCGACCTTCCTCGTCGCGATCTTCGCACCGCCGCTGACCGCAATCGCGCTGCAATTCGGCTCGGCGGAATATTTCTCGCTGATGATCGTCGGCCTCGTCTCCTCGATCGCACTCGCGCATGGCTCAGTCGTCAAGGCGTTGGCCATGGTGGCGCTCGGGCTGCTGCTTGGCCTCGTCGGCACCGACATCTACACCGGCACGCCACGCTTCACGCTCGGCATCCGTGAATATGCGGACGGGCTGAACTTCGTGGCGCTTGCCGTCGGCGTGTTCGGCGTGGCGGAAATCCTGCGCAACCTCGAGGGCGAGTCGACACGCACGGTGCTGATGGCCAAGGTCACCGGCCTTTTGCCGTCCCGCCAGGAATTCAAGGAGATGATCGCGCCGGTCATTCGCGGTACGGCAATCGGTTCGGCGCTCGGCATCCTGCCGGGTGGTGGCGCCATTCTCGCGGCCTTCGCCTCCTATACGGTGGAAAAGCGGATGTCGAAGACGCCGGAGGAATTCGGCAAGGGCGCGATCGCCGGCGTTGCGGGACCGGAATCGGCGAACAATGCCGGCGCGCAGACTTCGTTCATTCCGCTCTTGACGCTCGGCATTCCGGCCAATCCGGTCATGGCGCTGATGGTCGGGGCGATGATCATCCAGGGCATCGTACCCGGTCCGAACGTCGCCACCGAGCAGCCGGCGCTGTTCTGGGGTATCATCGCCTCGATGTGGATCGGCAACCTGATGCTGGTCATCCTTAACCTGCCGCTGATCGGGCTCTGGGTGAAGCTCTTGACCGTGCCTTACTACGTGCTCTTCCCCATCATCATGGCCTTTTGCTCGATCGGGGTCTACAGCGTCAACGCCAACGTCTACGATCTCTACGCCGTCGCCTTCTTCGGGCTCATCGGCTATGTGCTGGCGAAGCTTCGCTGTGAGCCGGCGCCGCTTCTGCTCGGCTTCGTGCTCGGGCCATTGCTCGAAGAAAACCTCCGGCGCGCCATGATCCTGTCGCGTGGCGATCCGACCACCTTCGTTACGCGGCCGATCAGCGCCATTCTTCTGGCCATTGCGGTCGCCGTCCTCATTGTCGTCTTCCTGCCGAGCGTCAAGAAGAAGCGTGAGGAGGTGTTCGTCGAGGAGGGCTAGAGTATGATGCCGAAAAGTGTGAGCGGTTTTCGGACGACATCATGCTCTAACTATATAATGTAGAATAGGATTCAGATTTTAGGCCGGCCTAAAATCATCCTGTTCTGGGGGTTGAACTTACTGCCTGGTTGATGAACAAGAGATAATCTGACGCGGGCGCCGGTTGGGCGCCCGTTTCGCTTGACAGGATCTCCAGGCCCCAGGAGCATTGCGCGATGAGCATTCCCGCCCGGATCAAGGACGATCTGCCGTTTCTGACCTCCCTGCGCCGCGACCTGCACGCCCATCCCGAACTCGGTTTCGAGGAGGAGCGCACCGGCGGCATCGTCGCGAGGCTTCTCGAGGAAGCCGGCATCACGGTGCATCGCGGTCTCGGCGGCACCGGCGTGGTCGGCACGCTGCAGCTCGGCAACGGCACACGCAGGATCGGGCTGCGGGCCGACATGGATGCGCTCGCCATGCCTGAAATGGCGGAGCGGCCTTATAAATCGACCGCGCCGGGAAAAATGCATGCCTGCGGCCATGACGGCCATACGGCGATGCTGCTTGGCGCCGCGCGGCATCTTGCGGCAACGCAGGATTTTTCCGGCACGGTGCATTTCATCTTCCAGCCGGCCGAGGAAGGTCGAGGCGGAGCAAGGCGCATGGTCGAGGAGGGGCTGTTCAAGCTTTTCCCCTGCGATGCCGTTTATGGGCTGCATAACATGCCTGGGCTTGCGGTCGATGAGATCGCCGTGGTCGAGGGGCCGCAGCTTGCCTCCTCCGACAGCTGGCGCATGACCTTCCGTGGGACCGGCACGCACGGCGCCAAGCCGCATCTCGGCCGCGATCCGATCACGGCGGCGGGGACCTTCCTGTCATCGCTGCAGACGATCGTCGGGCGGGTGGTCGATCCGCTGCAGCCGGCCGTCGTCAGCGCCTGTTTCCTGCAGGCGGGCGACTCGAAGGCTCTGAACGTCATTCCTGATATCGTCGAGATCGGTGGGACGGCGCGAGCCTATTCGCCGGAAGTGCGCAACCAGTTGGAAACCGAGATCGGACGATTGGCGCATGGCACTGCGGCCATGTACGGCATCGCTGTAGACTATGCATTCGAGCGGCGGATTCCGCCTGTCATCAATGACGCGGATGCGACCGCACGGGCGCTGGCAGCGGCCGGCTCAGTCTTCGGCGGGAAGGTGCAGACAAGCTTTCCGCCGTCGACGGCAGGCGACGATTTCGCCTTCTTCGCCCAGAATGCGCCGGGCTGCTATGTCTGGCTCGGCAACGGTCCGGCGGTGGATGGAGCGCTGCATCACAACACGGCCTACGATTTCAACGATGAAGCGCTGGGATATGGGGCAGCCTATTGGGCGGCGCTGGTCGAGCGAGAATTGAAGGTTTGATTATCTGCTGCCTAATTGCCTAAATCGGAATCGGTCTTAGGAATTAGGCAGCAGTTCAAATTGTTACATTCGTCAATGTCCATCAGTCCATCGGCGATTCCTCAACCCTTGCTGTCCCGCGCGTGGCATGGATGAAGGCGAACACGAAGCCGATCGCCAGCACAAGCACAATGGTCGGCGCCGGCGCGCTGTCGATGAAGAAGGACAGGTAGACGCCGACAAAGGAACCGATCACGGCAATGGCGACGGAGAGGAGCAGCATCGTGCTGAACTTGCGGGTGAGCAGGAAGGCGATGGCTCCCGGCGCAATCAGCATGGCGATCGAAAGGATGATGCCGACCGCCTGCAAGGCGCCGACGATCGTCAGCGAGATGAGGGCGAGAAGGCCGTAATGCAGCAGGTTGATCCTGAGGCCCACCGCTCTCGCCTGGGCGGGGTCGAAGGCGTGCAGCAGGAAGTCCTTCCATTTCACACCAAGAATGACAGCTGTGATCGCAGCGATGACGGCCGACTGCCCGATGTCGCGCCAGGAGACACCGAGCATGTCGCCGAACAGGATGTGGTCGAGGTGCACGTCGGACTGGATCTTGACATAAAGGACCAAGCCGAGCCCGAACATGCCGGAGAAAACGATGCCCATCACCGTATCCTGTTTGATACGGCTGTTGTCTTTCAGGAAACCGGTGGCGATAGCGCAAAACATGCCGGCCACGAATGCGCCGATCGCGAAGGGTATGCCGACGATATAGGCGATAACCACGCCGGGGAAGACGGCGTGGCTGATGGCGTCTCCCATCAGAGACCAGCCTTTCAAAACCAGGAAGCAAGACAACAGCGCCATCGGGATTGCGACCAGCACCGAGATCACCAGCGCATTGACCATGAAGCCGAACTGGAAAGGCGAAAGAAGCGTCTCGACCATGCTCATGGCGCTGCCCCCAGCGCCTGCGCGGCGCGTCTGCGCGCCGCCAGCATGCCGTGTTTGGGTGCGAAGAAGAACGCGATCAGGAAGATTGCCGTCTGCAGCACGACGATGATGCCGCCTGTCGCGCCATCGAGGAAGTAACTCGCATAAGCGCCGACGAAACTGGTCATCGATCCGATGATGACCGCGATCACAAGCAGCCGCGGGAAGCGGTCGGTCAGCAGATAGGCGGTCGCGCCGGGTGTCACCACCATGCAGATGACGAGGAATGCACCGACGGTCTGCAGCGCCGCGACGGTGGAGGCGGACAACAGCGTGAAGAAAATGACCTTGAGAGCGGTCGGATTGAGACCGATCGATCGGGCATGGCTCTCGTCGAAGAAAGTGACCATCAGGTCCTTCCATTTGACGAGCAGGACAGCGAGCGACACGAAGCCGATGATGGCGAGTTGCAGCGTATCCTCGGGCGTGATGGCGAGAATGTTGCCGAGCACGATCGTCTGGATGTTGACTGCCATAGGCTGGAGCGAAACCATGAACAGGCCCAGCCCAAAGAAAGAGGAGAAGATCAGGCCGATGATGGCATCTTCCTTCAGCTTGGTGCGCTGGTTGAGGAAAAGCATCGCTGCGGCAGCGAGTCCTCCGGAAAAGAAGGCTCCGATCGAAAAGGGAAGTCCGAGCATATAGGCGCCGGCGACGCCGGGAACGATCGCGTGCGAGAGCGCGTCGCCGATCAGCGACCAGCCTTTCAGCATCAGATAACAGGAGAGGAAAGCGCAGACGCCGCCGACAAGGGCGGACACCCACATGGCATTGAGCATGTATTCATAGGTGAAGGGCTGCAGGAGGTCGGCTATCATTCCCGACCCCCATTGCCACTATCGGACCTCCGGGCGGTCGCTTTTCCACCCTGCAGGATCAGGGGGCGCTCATCATCGGTTATGACGCCGATCGACGTTGGCCTGCCGTTCTGCGCTTCGCTGAACACGAAATGACGCAGTACGCCGCCAAAGGTCTTTTCCAGATTTTCCTGCGTAAAAGTCTCGACGGTCGGGCCGTAGGCGAGCACCGTGCCCTTGATCAGGATGGTCCGGTCGCAGAATTCCGGCACGGAGCCGAGGTTGTGGGTGGAGACCAGCATGACGCGGCCTTCATCCCGCAGTTCGCGCAGGAGCTTGGTGATCTGGTCCTCGGTCTTTACGTCGACGCCGGTAAAGGGTTCATCGAGCAGAATGACCCGGCCGTCCTGCGCCAGGGCTCGCGCCAAAAAGACCCGCTTCCTCTGACCGCCGGAGAGTTCGCCGATCTGGCGCTTGCGGAATTCGCTCATGACTACACGGGCGAGCGCGGAGGCCACTGCCTCGTGGTCTGCTGCCTTCGGGATGCGCATCATGCCCATGTGGCCGTAGCGGCCCATCATCACGACATCCTCGACCAGCACCGGGAAGTTCCAGTCGACTTCTTCCGATTGCGGCACATAGGCGACGAGGTTCTTGCGCAGCGCCTCTTCGACTGGCATGCCAAGCACGCGAATGTGGCCCCTGGCGAGACGCACGAAACCCATGATCGACTTGAAGAGCGTCGACTTGCCGGAACCGTTGACACCGACCAGCGCGGCGATCGTGCCCGTGGGGATCTGGAAACTCGCGTCCCTCAGGGCCGTATGTCCGTTGCGGTAAGTGACGGTCGCATCCTTTACCGTGATCCCCGATCCCGCATCCGAGGATGCGGGACGGACAAGATTGCCAAGCAGCACGGTCATTGCGACAACCCATCGGCAAGACCCTTCGCGACCGTATCGGAGGTCACGCGCAGAAGATCGATATAGGTTGGCACCGGGCCGTCGGCTTCGCTCAGCGAGTCGACATAAAGCACGCGGCCATAATGCGCACCGGTTTCGCGCGCCACCTGCCGGGCCGGTTTATCGGAAACAGTGCTTTCGCTGAAGACGGTTGGAATCTGGTGTTCCTCGACCGCATCGATCACCTTGCGGACCTGCTGGGGCGTGCCCTGCTGGTCGGCGTTGATTGGCCAGAGATAGAGCTCCTTCAGCCCGAAATCGCGTGCGAGATAGGAAAAGGCGCCCTCGCTTGAAACCAGCCAGCGCTTGTCCTCGGGAATTTTTTCGAGGGTGGCGCGGATCGGAGTGATCGTCGCTTCGATCTTCTGCTTGTAGGCCTCGGCGTTAGCCTTGTAGGTCTCCGCATTCGCCGGATCATACTTTGCGAAAGCATCCCGGATATTGTTGACGTAGATCAGGGCGTTCTTCGGCGACATCCAGGCGTGGGGATTGGGCTTGCCTTCGTAAGGGCCTTCCGAGATGCCCATCGGTTCGATGCCATCGGAGACGACCGCACCGGGGACGTCGTGCAGGTTCTGGAAGAACTTTTCGAACCAGCGCTCCAGATTGAGGCCGTTCCAGAGAATGAGCTGTGCACCTTGTGCTCGCTGTATGTCACCCGGCGTCGGCGCATAGTTGTGGATCTCTGCGCCCGGCTTGGTGATCGATTCCACGATCGCGGCATCACCGGCCACGTTTTTTGCCATGTCGGCAATCACCGTGAAGGTCGTCACCACCTTGAACTTCGAATTGGTTGTCTGTTGGGCAGCGGCGGGAAAGGCAACCAGCACGGCTGCGAATGCCACCCCTATCATTCCGGCCAAAACCGACCGTCTTTCCCCATAGAGCATATATTTCTCCTCTTGCTGCTATTGCGACCGAATTGCAAAAGCCGCGGAGAGTCGAACAAGTTGCGCTTCGGAATGATTTGCAAAAAATGCTTGGCGACCCTTGTTTCGACTATTGTGCAATTAAGAATGAATTGCAACAATGATCCGAACCGGAGGCCGAAAAAGATGACAGCGGGCCCCGACGGGCTGGCTGCGGTCAACCTCATCGAACAACGCATACCGGGATTTGCGTAACGGCGCATGGTTCGATCGGTTAGGCGTTTGAGGGGCACACGGCACCCCTCATGACGGAACTTGCGCGCCCTCGGCCTTTACAAGACCTTCAGCACGGGGTTTTCCAGCACCTTGCCCGTTACCACATCGGCAATCCCCTGATCGGTCTGATGCGGGCCGACATTGCAGGCGAGCGTGGCGCCGAAGCAGGCCTTGAAGACCAGATAGGGCGGCTTCCACGTGACGATCTTTTCCATCGCCTTGCGGATGCCGGCGAAGGCCAGGGCCGTGTCCTTCAGCGAGGCATCGGTCACTAGGCCTGAGAGCGGCAGCGGCAGCATCGCCTCGATCCTGCCGTCCTTGGCGACCGCCATGCCGCCGCCGGCTGATATGACGGCGTTGGCGGCGAGCGCCATGTCGCCGGCATTGCCGCCGAAGACGGTGAGGTTGTGGCTGTCATGCGAAACGGTGGTACAGAAAGCGCCGCGCCATTCACCCCAGCCGGTGAGGAAACCGATGCGCGGGATGCCGTCGGTCTTGCCGTGGCGATGGGCGACCGAAATCATGGCGCTGCCGGCCGGCGGCACGACGAAACCATCCCTGACCTCGGTTTCGGCCTCGCCCCATTGCGTGAAGCGCGGGCGGTCGATGGTGGCGACGCGGACGCGCGCGCCCTTCGCCGGAATGCGAAAATCATTCTCGGTCAGCGGCGGCAGCTTCACCGAATTGACAAGCGGCGCCGTATCGATCTGCTGGACGGCAACCTGCATGCCGCCGTTGCGGGCAACGATGCGGCCGCCTGATATGACGAGCCGCGCCCGGAACTCCGCGAGGTCTTCGAAGAGCACGATGTCGGCGCGGCGGCCGGCGGCGACGAGGCCGAGATCGGAGCGCTTCAGACGTTGTGCGGCGTTGAAGGTCGCGGCACGGATGGCCCATTCCGGCTTCATGCCGTAGCGCACCAGGCGCCTGATGACGTCGTCGAGGCCGCCACCTTCCTGGAGTTCGTCAGGAAAGACGTCGTCGGTGCAGAGCGTGATGGTCGGGGGCAGGTGGCCGAGACCGTTCAGTACCTCGACGAACTCCTGCAGCAGATGGTCGTGAGAGCCGCGCAGCTCGATCGTCAGGCCGGCGGAAAGCTTGGCGAGGAGATCGGCGCCGGAGGTAAGTTCGTGGTCGGAGGTGATGCCCGACGCCATGAAGGCGTTGAGATCGGCGCCTTCGAGGCCGCGGGCATGGCCGCAGACGAGCTTGCCGGCGGCAAGGCCGGCATTGACGATAGCAGTCATGCGCGGATCGCTGTCGATGACGCCGCGCATGTTCATCACTTCGGCGACGCCGCCGATGGCGGAGGAGTGCAGCATCTCGGCGACGACCGCAGCATCGAAATCGGCGCCGGCAAGTTCCAGGCCCGGCGCGGAGGGCACGCAGGAGGGCGCGAGAAGGATCATACGCAGCGGCAGGCTGCGCGCCGCCTCGATCGCCCAGCGCACGCCGTCGAGCCCGTGGACATTGCCGAATTCATGCGGATCCCACACGATCGTGGTGACGCCGCGTGGCAAGACGGCGCTCGCATATTCGGCCGGTGTCACCATCGAACTTTCGATATGCATGTGCGTGTCGATCAGGCCGGGCGTCAGGATACTGCCCGCCGCATCGATGATCTCGATGGCATCCGTGCGGCTTGCCGGGGCATGAACGCTTGATATCAGCGCGCCGACGAGGCCGATATCGGCTTGCCGGGTCAGGCCCGTCACCGCATCGAGCAGCCGGCCGCCGGTGATCAGCATGTCGAAGGGGGCATCGCCGCGCGCAGCGGTGACGGCGCGGGCCCGCAAGGCGGGATCGTTGAGATCGGCGGGTTCTTGGCGAGCGGTGACGTTCATTTGCGGGCCTCGTTGACCAGGGCAGCGAGAATGATGACACGCGCCATGTCGGCATCGATGTCGGCGGCGAATTGCGCATTGAAGGTCGCATGCGTGGCGCGGGTCTCGACGACGGTGCGGCCGCGGGTCAAGGCGCCCTGCAGCTCGACGTCGATACGGGCGGGGCGGAAGCTGACAATATCCGGAGCGACGAAGGCGACGGCGGCGGAAGGATCGTAAATTGCCATGGCCGGGCGGCCACGGCTGGTGCCGATGCGGATATAACCCGAAAACATATCGGCGATGAGTTCGGCATTGGCGCCGCCGGCATTGCGCACCGGCTCGGCGTCTTCGGGCCTGGCCAGCACCTTGCGGCAGAGGTCGAGATCGACCATGCGCAGCGGCAGGCCATGGGCGATGACGATCGAGAGGGCCTCGGGATCGGCGAGCGCGTTGAACTCGGCGGAGGCCGTATGGTTGCCGCTGGTGACGCCGCCGCCCATCCAGACGAGTTCGCTGATGCGGGCAGCAAGATCGGGCCGGGCCAGCGCCACGGCGGCGATGTTGGTGAGCGGGCCAAGCGCCAGGATGCGGTGCTGGCCTTTGCGCTCCAGCCAGCGGCAGAGTGCTGCGAAGGCATCGCTTTCGGCAAGGGCCGCCGCCTGCGGCAGGCTCCTGCCGATAGTGGGGATGCCGGTTTCGCCGAGGATCGCTTGAGCGGTTTCCAGCTTGCCGAGCACGGGCATGGCGCGGCCGGTGTGGATGGGGAATGTCCAGCCGAAGGCGCCGGCGGCGCCGGCGGCGTTTATCCTCACCTGCGGCAGCGGCGTATTGCCGAAGACCAGTGATATTCCGTCGATCTCGAATTCCGACTGTCCCACCACCAGAATGGCGGCGATGTCGTCGAAGCCCATGTCCGTGTCGATCCAGACGCCCATGATTTCACCCGAACCGTTTGAGGCTTGCCGCGCCGGCAACCGGCAGATCGAAGGTAAGCGGGCTGCCGATCTCGTGCGGCGGCAGGCCTGCATCGATCTCGGCCTTGATCGGGCCGAGCGGAGTGTCGAGCAGGTATTCGCGGGTGTTGCCGGCGAAAGACGTGCCGCACACGGTGCCCTGGAAAGCACCGGAGCCAAGCTTCACCATGCGCGGACGCCAGGCGAGGCCGGCTGCGGCTTCCGGCGCCGGGCCGGAAAGTCCGACCGGCCCATTCGGCGTCACAAGCTTTCCATCCTTCAGCGCGAAGACATTCTCGAAGCCGACGAAATCGGCGACGAAGGCCGAGGCCGGATTGTTGTAGATCTCCTCCGGCGTGCCGATCTGTTCGATGCCACCGTTCAGCATCACGACGATGCGGTCGGCGAGTGCCAAGGCTTCCACCTGGTCGTGGGTGACGAAGATCATGGTGACGCCGGTCTCCTTCTGCACGCGTTGCAATTCGGCGCGCATTTCAAGGCGAAGGCGGGCATCGAGATTGGAGAGCGGTTCGTCGAGCAACAGCACCTTCGGCTCCATCACCATCGAACGGGCGAGCGCCACCCGCTGCTGCTGGCCGCCGGAGAGTTCGGCGGGCTTGCGGCCGCTAAAAGCCGACAGGCCGACCGATTTCAGGCCGGCGCCGACGCGGGCGTCGAGATCCGCACCTGAGATACGCTTGAGACGCAGGCCGAAGGCGACGTTCTCATAGACCGTCAGATGCGGGAAGAGGGCATAGGACTGGAAGACGAGGCCAACGGCGCGTTTGTTGGCAGAGACGCGGGTGATATCGGCGCCGTCGAGGCGGATGCGGCCAGCGGTGGGCGTCAGCAGGCCGGCGATGGCGCGCATCGTCGTCGTCTTGCCGCAGCCGGAGGGGCCGAGAAGTGCCACCAGCTCACCTTTGCCGATCGCCAGGTCGAGGTTCTGCACCGCGACCGTGTCGCCATAGGCAAGGGTCAGCTTGTCGAGTTGAAGATAGGCATCAGACATAGCGCGAGAATCCCAGGAAGCGTTCGGCGAGAAAGACGATGCCGATCGAGAGAAAGGCGAGAAGGGCGGAGAGCGCCGCGATGGAAGGATCGTAGGTGGTTTCCATGTAACCCAGCATGTCGATCGGCAGCGTGCGAACGCCGGGACCGGACAGGAAGAGCGAGACGGGCACCTGATTGAAGCTGGTGACGAAGCCGAGGATGAAGGCGGCAAGGATGCCGCCGCGGATATTCGGCATCACCACGCGGAGGAAGGCGCCGAGCCGCGAGGAACCGAGTAGGACGGCAGCCTCCTCAATGTCCGAGCGCAGATTGTCGAGGCTCGCCGAGACGACACGCACGGCATAGGGCAGCACCAGCGCCGTATGGGCGAAGAAGAGCGCGAGCGTGATGTTGAAGCCGAAGGGCACGACGAGATAACGCAGCAGCGCCAGGCCGACGATGATGCCGGGCACGATGATCGGCAGCGACACGATGGTGCGGACGGTCTCGGCCGCGGGCAGCTTGTAGCGGGAGAGGGCGTAGGCGGCCGGGATGCCGAGGAGGAGGGCTGCGAGCGTTCCGAAGACAGCGAGGAACATCGACATGGCGAAGCTGTCGCGGAAACTCTCGATGGTGAACACCTTCATCACCCAACGCAGCGACAGGCCCTGCGGCGGGAAGGCCAGCGTATCTCCTGATGATAGCGAAGCGGCGATGATGATCAGGAACGGGCCGATCAGGAAGACCAGCAGCAGGAAAAGCACGAGGGGCGAAAACAGGCGCAGCGTCATCGGCGGTTCCTCGCCGTCGCAAGGCGTTTCAGCAGGATGTTGGCGGCAAAGCTCATGACGATCAGGATGAAGGCGATGACGCTTGCCGAAACGAAATCATTGGCGACGGAAACCTGCTGGTACATCAGCGTTTCCAGCATCAGCACCTTGGAGCCGCCAAGCACGGCGGGGGTGATATAGGCGGTCAGCGATCCGGTGAAGACAAGCGTGCCGCCGACGACGAGGCCTTCCCTGGTGAGCGGCAGGATGACTTTCCAGAAGACCTGGAACCAGTTGGCGCCGAGCACACGAGCAGCCGGAATCGCATCCTTCGGCATGTTTTCGAGCGCGCTGATCAGCGACAGGATCATCAGCGGCAGGAAGAGCTGCAGGAGGCCGATGAAGACGGCGGTCTCGGTGAACAGCAGCCGCAGCGGCTCGGCGCTGAGACCCAGGCCTGTTATCGCCTGGTTGACGATGCCGGTGCGGCCGAGAATGACGATCCAGGCATAGGTGCGCGCCACCGGAGAGATCATCAGCGGAAGGGTCACGAGGCCGATCATCCGGCCTTTGCCCTTCGCCGGCAGGTTGACGATGGCAAAGGCTGCGGCATAGCCGATGACCGCCGAAACGGCAGTGACTTCGAGGCCGAGCCGGAACGTGCGCAGGAAAACGGTGCGGTTCAACGTCCCGGAGAAGAAATCGGCATAGGCCGACAGGCTCCAGGCGCTGCCGGCGCGGAAGCCCTCCGACAAGAGGATCGCAACGGGCAACAGAAAGACCACGGTCGCAAAGATGGCTGCCGGCAAGGCAAGCGCCAGGGCTTCTGCGCGGTTCTGGAACATGAGGCGCCTTTCGAGCGGACAAGAGGGAGGCCCCGGCAGAGGCGCCGGGGCCAATTTTCACGCGGGCCTTACTGGCCGACCTTCTCGTTCCACGTCTTCAGCCAGCCGGCGCGATTGTCGAGGGCGACGGCTGATGGGATCAGCTTGAGGCTCTTGGCCGTTTCCTCGCCATAGGTGAGGTTGTTGGCGGCGGCTTCGGAAAGCTTGACCTCGCTGTTTGCCGGGCTGTCGATCAGCTTTTCGGCGAGTTTGGTCTGGATGTCGGTCGAGAGCCAGAAGTCCATGAACTGCAAAGCTAGATCCTGGTTCTTCGAGCCCTTGGTCAGCACCAGCACGTTCATGCCGCCGGTCTGGCCCTCCTTCGGCGTCGCCCAGGCGACCGGGACGTCGAGTTTGGTGAAGCCGGCCCATGAGAAACGGCCGATCGGCGCTGCCCAGATCTCCTCCTGCTGCATCAGTTGCACCAGCTGCGAGGACTTTTCGTAGAAGGTGACGATGTCGTCCTTCTTCTCGCCCAGCGCTTCGATCGGCCCCTTCAGATCCGGCGTGTCCTTGCCGAGCGCCAGGCCGAGCATATAGAGCGCCGGCGGGCCTTGGTTGGTGGTCACGTTTGGAAAGGCGACGTGGCCGACATATTCCGGCTTCAGAAGATCGGCCCAGGAGTCGATCTTCATCTTATCGGAGCGATAAGCAATCGAGGTGGCGTAGAAGGTGTAACCGACGCTCATGCCGTCACCGTTCGGATCCTTGGCGACGTCATAGAGCTTGGCGAAATCGGCGAGCTTCGCGGTATCGATCTTGTCGATCAGGCCGGCGCGCGAGGCGGCCAGCGCATCGGCCATGGAAACGGCGGCGAGATCGACGACCGGGTTGGCCTTGTTCGCCTCCATTTTGGCCAGACGCTCGACGCTGTTGCCGGTTTCGACCACGAGTTTGCAGCCGCATTTGGCTTCGAAGGGATCATAGACCAGCGTCTTGAAATCGTCCTGCGCAAAGGCATAGACGGAAATCGTCAGCGTCCGTTCTGCTGCGGCTGCGGTGAGCGGGCATAGGGCGGCGAGTGCTACCGAGGCAATGAGAGCCTTTTTCATCTTACATGTTCTCCATCTCTGAGGTTTTTGGTGCCGGGTTCGCAGGCCCGGATGATTGGCGGACGATCAGCTGCATGGCGACGCGTTCGATCTCCGCGGTAACGAGTACGCCCTCGCGGATGCTGCTTGTTCTTATGGTATCCACCAGCGCCGACACGGCAATCTCGGCAATCCTATCCATGTCCATCCGGACCGTGGTCAGCGACGGCGTGACAACAGGCGACCAGATGAGGTCGTCGAAGCCGGTGACGCTGACGTCAGTGGGAATGTTGATGCCCGCCTGCTGCAACTCCGTCAGCGCCCGCAGCGCCTGCAGGTCGGACAGGGCCGCGAAGGCGGTGAAACCCTGCCTGACTTTTTCGGCGAGGCCGAGCGGGCAGCCGCTGCCGTTCTCGTGCTCCTGCCTGTCGATCCACAGCGTTTCCGAATGCATGCCGCGGCGCATGCCGGAGCGGATGCCGCCGGCACGGTCGTTCTGGACGTTGGATTCCTGATTGTTGCCGATGATGAGGATGTGGCGATGGCCGAGGCCTGCGAGATGGCCGGCGATTTCATGGCCGCCCTGCCAATGGTCGGCGGCAACGGTGTTGCCGGGCGTCGAGGGAGTGTCGATGACGGCGACCGGACAGGCGGCGGACGAGATGCGGGTGGCGCGGCGGGGAATGACGACCATGCCGTCGACGCCGCGCTCGACCAGCCGGTTGATCGCCTCGGTCTGGGCGGCGACATCACCGCGAGAATCGGCGATCAGCACGCCGTAACCTGCGGCGGAGGCAGCGAATTCGATCGCCTGCGCGATCTTCGGGAACAGCGGATTGGCGATATCGGGCAGCACCAGACCGAGAACGCCGCTGCGGCCGGTCCGCAGCGCCCGCCCCGCCTGGCTCGGGACGTAACCGAGCTCGGCTGCATGCTCACGGATTCTTTCGACCAGTTGGCCGGAAACCCGGCCCTTGCCGGAAAGCGCATTGGAGACCGTGGCGACGGAGACGCCGAGCGACGTCGCTATTCTGCTGAGGTTCGGTCCCGGGCGCGATGCTGGCATGATTGACGATCATTCTGATTAATCGTTTAATCAAAGTGATAGCTCAGCTTTTCCCGCCTGTCGAATCCGAATTCATCTTATGCGCAATTATTCGGTTACGGCACGCGGCGGACAAGAAAAAGCCCCGCGAGACGATCGCGAGGCTCTGTACTTTCAGATCGATTGAAGAAGTTGTCAGCCCTTGACAGCCACAACCTTCGCCGCCGGTGCGGTGGTCTTGCCGCCGGGGGCGAAACCGCCGCCGATTGCGATATTCAGCGACACGTAGTCCTTGGCCATCTGCTGGACGGCTGCGGCAAGGCTTGCCTGGGCGAGCGAAACCTGGCGCTGGGCGTCGAGAACGTCGAGCAGCGAAGAGGCACCGTCCTTGTAGGATGCGGTCGAAAGTTCGAGCGTTTCCTGTGTCGTCTTCACCTGAGCCTGAAGTGCCGAGACCGTGCGGGCGTCACGGCGGACGGCCGAAAGTGCATTCTCGACCTGTTCGATCGCGGTCAGTACCGTCGACTTCCAGTTGAGATAGGCCGCTGCGGCATTGGACTGCGCCGTCTTGACGCCGGCGCGCAGGGTACCGCCATCGAAGATCGGCAGGTTGAGGGTGGGGCCGAAGGACCAGGGCGTCAGGCCGCCGTGGATGCCACGCTGGTTGATGTAGGCCGGCGAGATCGAGCCGCTGAGCGAGATGCTCGGATAGAGCTGCGCCTGGGCGACGCCGATCAGTGCCGTTGCAGCTGCGAGGTCGCGTTCCGCCACACGGATGTCGGGACGGTTGCGGATCAGGTCGGCCGGGATGCCGGAGGTGATGCCGCCGCGGAATACCGGCTGGCCATAGCCCTTCAGCAGATCATCGACAAGGGTTGCGGCCGGCAGGCCGAGCAGCGTGGCGATGTGATGGGCCGAAATGCGGATGTTGGTTTCGAGACCGGGAATTTCGGCGAGCGTCGACTGCACCAGGCCTTCGGCCTGAACGACGTCGAGCCGCGAGGCGGCGCCGGCTTCCAGCTGGAACTTGGTCAGTTCGTAGGTTTCCTGACGGGACTTCAGGTTGGCCTTCGAAAGCGCCAGGCGCTGCTGATAATAGCGAACGTCGATGTAGCTGGAGACGAGGTCCTGCACGAGGGTCAGCTTGGCAACGTCTGCCGATGCGTAAGCAGAATCGAGCGAAGCGAGAGCGCTCTCGGTGTTGCGCTTGTAGAGGCCGAAAATATCGAGCAGCCAGGTCAGCTGTGCTTCGCCGCCGCTGGTGTTGCGCGTGTCGAACTGCGTGCGCAGCTCGCCCCTCTGGCCGCTGACCGTGTGCGAGGCGCCGACGGTCAGGTTCGGCAGGGCGCCGGCTCCTGCGACGGTGACGTTGGCGGAAGCCGCATTGATGCGTTCGATCGCCTGCTGGATCGACAGGTTCTGGTCGAGGCCGGACTGGACGAGGCCGTCCAGCTTGCGGTCTCTGAAGGCGCTCCACCAGGCCACGGTGGTAACATCGCCATCACTCTTGGTTCCACCCTCTCCGAATTTGGCGGGCAGCGGCATCTCAGGAGGAACATGATCCGGGCCTACAACGCAGCCCGACAACAATAACAATAATGCCGGTGTGGCAAAACGAAGAGATACCATTCATTTCATCCTGTACTCGAGCAAGTCAATTCTTGTCCAAAGCTTCATGCTTCACTATCGGCCGCCGCGCCTCGTTCTACCAAAAACACCATTCCGAAGCAGTCGGGCGCAATGTAGCAACGGGAACTGCATTATCACAGTGCATTTATATCACAGTCCTGCCGCATTTTTGCCGCGTGTGGCAAAGATGCGTCGGATGACGACGAAAAACGACGGCACGAAGAAAATTCCGAGCATTGTCGCCGCCAGCATGCCGCCGAGAACGCCGATACCAATGGCATTCTGTGCCGCCGAGCCCGCGCCTGTCGCGATCGCCAGCGGCACGACGCCGAGAATGAAGGCAAGCGAGGTCATGATGATCGGCCGCAGCCGCAATCTTGCGGCTTCCAATGTCGCCTCGTAGAGCCCCATGCCGCTTTCCATGCGGTCCTTGGCGAATTCGACGATCAGGATGGCGTTCTTCGCCGCCAGCCCTATAGTGGTCAGCAAGCCGACCTTGAAATAGACGTCGTTCGCCTGGCCGAAGACCGTTGCCGCCGTCAGCGCCCCGAGGATGCCGACAGGCACCGCCATGATCACCGAGAAGGGGATCGACCAGCTTTCGTAAAGCGCTGCCAGGCAGAGGAAGACGACCAGCACCGAGATCGCGTAGAGCATCGGCGCCTGCGAACCGGACAGCCGCTCCTGATAGGAGATGCCCTGCCAGGCGACGGTATAACCGCCGCCGAGCTGATTGGTCAGTGCTTCCATTTCGTTCATCGCATCGCCGGAAGAAACCCCGGGAGCGGACGCTCCGTCGAGCGGAATGGCGCTGACGGCGTTGAAGCGGGCAAGCGAGGGCGCGCCCTTCACCCACTCCGTCCGGGTAAAGGCGGAGAAGGGCACCATTTCGCCGTCATTGTTGCGGGCGTACCAGTGGTTGAGATCGCTCGGCTGCATGCGGAAGGGCGCATCGCCCTCGACGTAGACCGGCTTGATCTCGCCGTTCAGCGTGAAGTCATTGACGTCACGGCCGGTGAAGATGATCGACAGCATCGAATTGACCGAGGCGATGTCGACGCCCATGGCGCCGATCTTTTCCTGATCGAGCACGATGCGCATCTGCGGCTCGACCTCCTTGTTGCTGCTGCGCAGCGCCACGATCTTGCCCGAGCTATTGCCCATCTGGATCAGCCGCTTGGAGGCGGCAGTCAGGGCGTCGTTGCCGTGGCCGCCGGTGTCGACGAGATACATGGAGAAGCCGCTCGACACGCCGAGACCCTGGATCGCCGGTGGCAGCAGCGCGAAGACCTGCGCCTCGCGGATCGCAAAGAAATTGCCAAGCGCCCGGTTGACGACCGATTGAGCGCTCAGCGTCGGATCGGTGCGTAGCGAGAAATCCTTGAGCTTGGTGAAGACGATGGCGCTGTTCTGGCCGGAACCGCTGAAGCCGAAGCCGAGCGCGCCGAATACGGAATCGACGGCGTCCTTCTCGTTTTCACGATAGTATTTCTCGACCTTCTCGACGACTGCCTGGGTCTGCTGCGTGGTCGAGCCCGGCGGTGTGGTGACGATGGTCAGCAGCACGCCCTGGTCTTCCTGCGGCAGGAATGAGCTCGGCAAGCGGGTGAAGAGATAGGCGCAGCCGGCGCCGACCAGAAGGAAGGCCAGCATGACGCGGATCGGCCGCTTCAGCAGATAGCCGATGGTCGTGATATAGCCGTTGGTCGAGCGCGTGAAGTTGCGGTTGAACCAGTCGCCAACGCGGTGCTTCCTGTGTTCGCCGACCGGCTTCAGCATCGTGGCGCAAAGTGCGGGCGTCAGCACGAGGGCGACGAGCGCCGACAGCAGCATGGCCGAGACGATGGTGATCGAGAACTGGCGATAGATGATGCCGGTCGAACCGCCGAAGAAGGCCATCGGAATGAAGACGGCGGTGAGGACGAGCGCGATGCCGACGATGGCGCCGGTGATCTCGCCCATCGATTTTTCCGTCGCCTCGAGCGGCGAAAGCTTTTCTTCGGACATGATGCGTTCGACGTTTTCGACGACGACGATGGCATCGTCGACAAGAAGACCGATCGCCAGCACCATGGCGAACATCGTCAAGGTATTGATCGAGTAGCCGGTGACCGCCAGCACCCCGAAGGTGCCGAGCAGCACCACGGGAACGGCAATCGTCGGGATCAGCGTCGCGCGGAGATTCTGCAGGAAGACGAGCAGCACCACGAAGACGAGCACGATCGCCTCGATCAGCGTGTGCACGACCTTCTCGATCGACAGTTCCACGAAGGGCGTGGTGTCGTAGGGATAGGTGATCTCGACACCTGCCGGCAGGCCGCGGCCGATAACCTCGAGCGCGGAGCGCACGCGGGCGGCGGTATCAATGGCGTTGGCGCCGATTGCAAGATTGACGGCGAAACCGGTCGACGGCTGGCCGTTGTAGCGCGAACTGCCGCCGTAGCTTTCCTGACCGATCTCGATGCGCGAGACGTCGCTCAGACGCACCGTCGCGCCGTCCTTTTCGACCTTCAGGATGATGCGCTCGAAATCGGCGACGGTGGTCAGCTGGCTTTGGGCGGTGATGGTGACGTTGATCTGCTGGCCGGGGATCGTCGGCTGAGCACCGAGCGAACCGACGGAGACCTGGGTGTTCTGCGCCTGGATGGCTGACGTCACGTCGCTCGGCGTCAACTGGTATTTCAGCAGCTTGAACGGATCGAGCCAGACGCGCATGGCGTATCCCGAACCGAAGACATTGATGCTGCCGACGCCTTCCAGGCGCTGAATCTGATCCTCGATCGAGGTCGACATGATATTGCCGAGGTCGACGGAGTTGCGCTTACCGTCGGTCGAAACGAGCGAGCCGACGAGAAGGATGCTCGAGGTCGAGCGGGTGACGCTGATGCCGGCATCGATGACGTCGCTTGGAAGCTGCGACTGAACCAGCTGCAGCTTGTTCTGCACCTGCACCTGGGCGATATCGGGGTCGGCGCTCGTCCCGAAGGTGAGCTGGATGCTGGCCGAACCCGTCGATGAGGTCGAGGTCATGTAGGTGAGGTCGTCGAGGCCGGTCATGCCGTCCTCGATGATCGTCGTCACCGATTTCTCGACAGTCTCGGCGCTGGCGCCGCGATAGGTGGCGTTGATGCGAACCGTCGTCGGGGCGATGTCGGGATATTGCGAGATCGACAGCGTGAAAATCGCCAGCAGGCCGGCGAGCATGATGGTGATCGCAATGACCCAGGCGAAAATCGGACGTCGGATGAAAAACTTGGCCATCGGTTGTTCCTGTGCGGCTGAGACGGTGACGATGCGGGCCTGCGGCGATTACTTCGCTGCGGGCTTCTGCGCGTCACCGGCCGCGGGCTGCTCGGCAGGCACGACCACGCCGGTGTCGTTGATCTTCATCGGGACCGGCTTCACCGGCATGCCTGAGGTGATCGATTGCAGGCCGCTGACGATCAGCTGATCGCCGTCCTTGATGCCTTCGGTCACGAGCCAGGAATTGTTGGAGGGCGAGCTGTTCTCGAAGGCGCGGGTTTCGACCTTGCCGTCGGCGGAAACGAACTGTGCCGTCAGCCGGCCGTTGGCGTCACGGCTCGTCGCCAGCTGCGGCAGCGCATAACCGGCCTCGGCGCCGAGCTCGACGGTTGCGCGGACATACATGCCGGGCAGTACGATACGGTCGGGATTGGGAAAGAGCACACGAATGATGAAGGTGCCTGTGGTCTCACTGACCACCTGTTTCGACATGTCGAGCTTGCCCTGCTGGTTATATTCCTTGCCGTTTTCGAGGATCAGGTGGAAGACGACATTGGCTTCGCCCTTGATGTCGCCGGCGGCCATCGCATCGCGCAGCTTCAGCAGGTTGGTGCTCGATTCCGTCAGCGAGATGTAGATCGGATCGAGCTGGCGGATTGTCGTCAGCGCCGTCGTCTGGTTGGCAGAGACAACGTTGCCGACATTAACGGCCGTCTGGTCGATGATGCCGTCGAAAGGGGCGACGATCCTGGTGTGGTCGAGGTCGATCTGTGCAGCGGACAGTGAGGCCTTCGCCGACTCGACTTCGGCCTTGGCCTGGAGCAGCGTCGTCTTGGCCGTTTCGAATTCGATCTGGGTGGCGCCGCTGCCGACGAGGCGCTGGTAGCGGTCGAGATTGCTTTCAGCGCTCGGCACGCTCGCCTGCGCCTTGGAAATCGCCGCCTTGGCCTGCTCGACGGCGGCGATATAGGGTGCATCCTCGATCTGGTAGAGAAGGTCGCCCTTCTTGATCTCGCCGCCGTCCTTAAAGGCGACCTCGCGGATCAGGCCGCTGACCTGAGGCCGGATATCGGCGGTCTGAAATGTCTCGGCGCGGCCGGGCAGGATCGTGGTGATCGGGAAGCTGCCCTTCGTCAGCGTGATGACGCCGACGGGGGCAGCCTGCTGCGCCCCGGCTGCACCCGCATTGCCGGCGGGCTTGGAGCCACTGTCGCTGCAGGCGGCGAGAAGGGCTGCGAATGCCAGGGCCGAGGAGATGAGGAGGGCACGCCGTATCATGCTGAATTCCTGTGCGGTGGCAATCGCCGTTCAATCCACGAGCTCGGGCCTGCGGGCTCGGCTTGAGCGAGCGCAGGCTTATATAGGCGTCAGGATTGGGTTGGCTTCAAATGCCGTTATCCGAATTTAAGAAAAGCTTTACGAAGTGACGTAATTCAGCAATCATCACTTAGCAAGCGCTATTTTGCAGTGCGGCATCGACGAAACACACGATTTTTTCGGCGCGGTGCACAAGGGTCTCCTTGTCGTCGCGAGCGATCAGGACAGGGTGCAGCACGCAGGCGAGGACGTCTGCAACGGTACGCGCCGCGCTCTCGGGATCGCGGCAATGATAACTTCCCTCCGCCATGCCTTCACGGATGATCTCGCCGAGCTTCGCCTCGATGCGGGCGCGATAGCGATTGCCGGCCTCGAGTTTGGCCTCGATCGTCGAAAGCACCATTTCGAAGATATAAGGGTTCTTCTGGATGTCCTGCAGGTGGCTTTCCAGCAGGCGCAGGATGAAGCGGAGCAGTTGTTCCTTTGGCGGCAGCTTCTCATCGAAGGCGGCGAAGCGCTCGGCGGCATCATCGAGATGACGTCCTGCGATCGCATCGACGAGCGCCACCTTGGAACGGAAATGCTTGAAGACATTGGCGGGCGACATGTGGAGCGCGCCGGCGATATCGGCGATCGACACCGCAACGAAGCCGCGCTCGCGAAACAGCATCTCCGCCATGGAGAGAATGTCTTCCCGCGTTTCCTCGGCCTTGCGTCTTGGCCTTCTTACCATTTGTTCCCCGCCGGGCTGAGCCCGATACCCCTTTTTGCCAATGCTAGCGCGATTGGAAGGAATGCCGCAAGCTGATGATCGGGCCGGCGGCTTTCGTCTGTCGCCATTTCAAGGGAAATAGGGAGCGAGGTTGTTTCGGACACGGGCAAGTGGCGTCTCGCCGCTATCGTCAGGAACGAAGCGCTCGCCGGTGATCGCCTCGTAGGCTTTGATATAGACGGCCGAGGTCTGCTCGATCAGTTCGGCGGGGATTTCCGGGATCTCGTCCTTATAGGGATCGCAGCGTTCCGCCACCCAGGCGCGGACGAAATCCTTGTCGAAACTTTCTGGGCGTTTTCCGGCGGCAAAGCTTGCCGGATAGCTTTCGGCAAGCCAGTAGCGACTGCTGTCCGGCGTGTGGATCTCGTCGGCGAGGATAATGTTGCCGTCACCATCGGTGCCGAACTCGTATTTGGTGTCGACCAGGATCAGCCCGTTTTTCGCCGCCATCTCCTGGCCACGGGCAAAGAGGGCGAGCGCATATGTCGACAGCGTCTGCCATTGTTCCTTCGTGAGAAGGCCGCGCGTGACGATTTCGGCCGGGGTCAGCGGCTCATCGTGGCCGCCGTCGAATTCCTTGCTGGTCGGCGTGATGACAGGTTCCGGCAGGATCTGGTTGTCGCGCATGCCGTCGGGTAGACGCATGCCGTACATCTCGCGTTCGCCCTTCTTATAAAGCGTCAGGATCGAGGTGCCGGTGGTGCCGGCGAGATAACCGCGCACGACGATCTCGACTGGCAGGATGTCGAGCCGCTTACCGATGACGACATTCGCATCGGGATAGTCGAGAACGTGGTTCGGGCAGATGTCCTTCGTCGCCTCGAACCAGTAGCGCGCTGTCTGCGTCAATACCTCGCCCTTATAGGGGATGCAGGTCAGGATGCGGTCGAAAGCGCTCAGCCGGTCGGTGCTGATAATAATGCGGCGTCCGTCCGGAAGATCGTAATTCTCGCGCACCTTGCCGCGATAATAGGCCGGCAATTCCGGGAAATGGGCTTCGGAAAGAATTCGCACGGTGCTCGACTGTCCTTAATTATTGGGTGAAGACTTCCTGCTCTAGTTTCATTGCTGGGGAAGTCAAGCCGATCGGGTATCGCGTCACAGCCAGAACAGACCGGTAAGAAGCAGGGCGAGGCCGTAACTTGTGACGGCAAGCGGCCAGCCGGCACGCAGGAAATCACGGAAGCGGTAGCCGCCGATGCCCATTGCCAGCGTGTTGTTGTGATGGCCGAAGGGCGTTAGGAAATCGAGCGACGCTCCGGCGGCGACCGCGATCAGATAGGCGTCCGGCGCATGCCTGCCGGCTCTTGCGAATTCCAGTGCGATCGGGGTCAGGACGATTGCGACCGTCGCATTGTTGACAAAAGGCGTCAATGCCATGGCGAGGAAGAGGATGAGGGCGATGCCGAAGAGCGGATGGGTGATCGGCGCGACGAGGCTGAGCCAGCCGGCAATGGTTTCGGCCGCTCCGGTGCTTGCCACCGCCTGGCCGATCGGGATCATCGCCGCCAGCATGATGATGATCGGCCAGTTGAGATCGGCCATCGCCTGACGGATGTTGAGGTGATTGAGCAGAGCGAGCACGAGCACGACGCCGGCAAAAGCGATGTCGGGACGCAGGCCGGCCGCCGAGGCGGCGACGCCGCAGGCAAAGAGCGCGAAGGGCCGCCAGGATAGGAGCGGCGCCGGTTTGCTCGGTGCTGTCGAGGCGAGCGGCAGGCACTCGCTTTCCTCCAACGCTTCGCCGATTGCAATGCGCGGCCCCTCCAGCGTCAATATATCGCCGATCGACAATTGCAGGTCGAGGAAGCGGCCCTCGATGCGTGGCGCGCGCATGGAAAGGGCGGTGACCTCGATGCCGCGACGGTGGAAGACTTCGAGCGAGCGGACGCGCGAACCGACCAACGTGCTCTCCGGCATGACGACGGCTTCGACACGGGTGAAATCCGGCTGCAGGCCATGCGGATGGGCATCGGCGATCAGCGCCTGCGTGGCGGCAAGGCCGGCAAAGACCGCATCGGCGCCTTCGGCAAGCAGCACGTCGCCGGGTTCGATCACCGACTGGTCGAGCGGACCGAAGACGAAACTGTCGCCGCGGATCAGCGCATGCGGCTTGATACCGAAACTTGCCGGGCAATCGGAAAGCCGCACGCCGATCAGCGGCGAGACGTCAGGGATGCGACGCTCAACGACGATGCGACGCGCGGCCGGAGAGATCTTTACCGGTGTTTCGTCGGGTTCCGGAAACAGGCGCTGCACGCGAAAGGCGATGAGCAGAATGCCGGCGATGGCGACCGGCAGGCCGACATAGGCGAAATCGAAGAAGTGAAAGCCGGTTCCTGTCGCCTTGGCGAGTGCATCGCTGACGAGCAGGTTGGCCGGCGTGCCGATCAGCGAAACGAGGCCGCCGAGCAGGGCCGCGAACGAGACCGGCATGACGAGCTGGCGGCGCGGGATCGTCAGGACCGTGCCCAAGCGTAGCGCGACCGGCAAGGTGATCGCAAAGGCGCCGATATTGTTCATGAAGATGGACATGAAGCCGGCGAGCGCGGAAATACCGGCGATGACCTTGAAGCCCGAAGGTCTTGCGGCCGCGAAACGGGCGGCGAGACTGTCGAAGAGCCTGGCGCGCGCCAACACCTGGACGATCAGCAGGATCTCGACGACGGTGATGACGACGGGACTGGCGAAGCCCGTGAAGATCTGCTCGGCGGGATAAAGGCCGAGCGCATGGCCGCTAAGCAAGCCGGCGATCGAGACCACCTCGATGCGGATGCGATCGAGCGAGAAGAGAATGAGCATCGCCAGCAGAAGGATCAGCAGGGATGCTTGCTCGAACGACATGGGCAGATCCGTTGTTTCATCGATCAGGCGGGACTGTAATCGTTCCTCATGCGCTGTACAGAGGCGCCTTCAGGCAAAGATTGAACAATCCTCATATCTCGCGTCAGGCTGGTGGTGCCTGCCACCGGCCCGTGGCGTTCCGCTCCAGAATGGGGGTTGCGAAGACGCCGACGGTGCGCGCGCTCCATTGCGGCCCGGCGGCTGCGAGACTTTCGCGCCAGCGCTCCGATTGCAGCATGGCCGCACCGATGACGACGGGTTCGATGCCGCAGCCTGTCAGCAGATGAAGACCCGCGACGATCGAGGCGCCGCTGGAAATGACGTCATCGATGAGTGCGACGCGTCGTCCCTGAAGCAGCGGCAGCATGCGCGGATCGATATAGAGACGTTTCTGCTGTGTCGGCGTGGTGATGGAAGACAGGGCGACGGAGAGCTCCTCGCGATACCAGAATTTGCGCGAGGTGCCGAGCGGAACGTAGCGGCTATGGCCGAGCTTCTGCGCCACGGCGGCGGCCAGCGTCAGTCCGAGCGTCGGCAGGCCGGCGACGACATCGATGCGCATGGGCCTGATCTTCTCGGCGAGGCTTTCGGCGAGCGCATCGAGCACGGCGAAGCTCGCCTGGTTGACGATCAGCGAGGCGAGGGCGTGCTCGCCATCCGCCAGCTCACGGATCGGCAGGCGAAGCTGGCGGCCGTCTTCGAGCGTGGCGACGTAAAAGGAGGTGAACTCCCCATCGCCGGCAAAGGTGCCGGGCGGGTGAAGTTCCTGCCAGAAGTCGTGCGGCGCCATCTCCGTCACAGCAGTCAATTGCGTCTCGTCCTCTCCATGCCGGTTTTCCGGCGCAGTGCCTGCAATTCGGGTTCGGTCAGCGCACGCACGGTGCCTTTCGGCAGTTCGCCGAGTTCGAGTCCGCCGATTGCAACGCGCACGAGACGCAGGCATTCGGTGCCGAGCGCCTCCAGCATGCGGCGGATCTGGCGGTTGCGGCCCTCGTCGAGCTCGACCTCGATCCACGAATTCCTGTCGCCCTGGCGCAGGCGCCGCGCGGCGGTCGCCGTCAGCACTTCGCCGTCGTGGCGGATGCCTGCTGTCATGGCGGCTATGTCCTCGTCGTCCATGATGCGGTCGATCTGGACATGATAGGTTTTTGTTACATGGGTGACCGGATCAAGCAGGATCTGGGCGAATTCGGTGTCGTTGGTGAAAAGCAGCAAGCCCTCGCTCGCCTTGTCGAGCCGGCCGATCGGAGAGAGATGCGGGATGTCGAAATCCCTGAGACAATCATAGACCGTCGGCCTGCCTTCGGGATCGTGGCGGGTGGTGACGAGACCGCGAGGCTTGTTGAGCATCAGATAGATTTTCGCTTCGGCAGCGATGACGAGGCCGTCGATGCTGATCCTTGCCGTGGCAAGATCGACCCATGCGGAGGTATCGCTGACGGTACGGCCGTCAACCGCAACACGATTTTCGGCAATCAGACGTTCGGCCTGCGTGCGGGAGCAATAACCGAGTTTGGAAAGGGCACGGGGAAGGGTGACCCGCTTGGCCGCGGCGGTATCTCCGGGCTTTGTTCGTTCACGCGTCTTGTGCGGGGGGCGCCGCTCCCTCATTTGCCATCCTTATCCTGCTTTCGATGCCGTTTTCTTGGCATGAACGGCAGAAGGATGCCAGCAACGTGAATAAAAAACGAGGGGAATAAAGGCGCTGCAACAAGGGGTCAGCGCTTTGGATAAAGCGCCGTCACGGCTTTGTTAGGGTGGTGCTGCCTCAGCGGCAGACCATGAAACCGGCCAGTTCCTTGCGGCTGACGACGATGCCGGCGGCGGCCTTGACCGGGTCCGGATGTGTGTAGGACAGACTAGGCATTTCCGGCAGATCGAGTGCCTGGCGCATATTCATGATACCGACCGCATAGCGGCCATCGGCGCTGTCGACGCTGACTTCAATAATGCAGTTGGCCCTCTTGTTTTCCATGGTAGTCCTCCCTTCGTTTTTTATGTTCCCATAGCTGGCATTAAAAATTGGTTTTTCTAAGACATAAGCATTTACGCACCCTGCCGAAAAACGGATCGGCGGGTGCGCAAAAACTGGTTTATGGGTGGATATGGCGTGTTCAGCGCCACCAATGGCGAGGCTGCGGCTGCGAACTGCCGGAAAGCAGGTATCCGGCAAGAAAGCCAATGGCGCCTGCAAGCACCAGGGCAGTGGTCGTTGCGGTCGGATGCTCGCGGGCGGCGTCGGCAGCAGCCACACCTTCGGCCCGGATCTGGGCGACGGCGTTCTTTGCCCGGGGCAGGGCTTCGTCATAAACCTTGCCGGCGCGGCCACGCACTTCGTAATAGGCTTCAGCGCCCTGAGCGGAAATCATCTTCTGCAGGCGCGAGACTTCCTGTTGGAGTGCGGCGATGTCCTTGCTGACGGATGCTCTGATATCATCGGTATTGGCAGCCATGTCGGTCTCCTTCCTTCAATGGGAAAGACAACACCCAACTCGGTGATAGGTTCCGAAATCTCAGCCGCTGATTTGTGACGGAAATTTAAAGCTTGCCGGTCGGAGGCGCTTTAATCCTCCGTTAACCATAATTTCGCGCAAGATCCTGTTTTCTCGCTATCTTTCGGTCGTTGAGAACGACGTTCCGATGGATTTTTGACCAGCCGGTAAATGAATTTTCGGGAATCCGTCCCGAAAGGGCGCCCTGTGGATAATATCGACCGGCAAAAATGCCAGCCGAATCAACCTGTTACAAAAATGTCAAAAAACTTTGGTTGGGTGTGTTGACTGTTTCGGTGGGTTAGTTCTATAAGCCCACTCACTGAACGAGGGCGGCGGCGCTGCTGGCGACGAAGTCTTTCGTTCTAAAGAAACTCAA
>NZ_JACCEY010000008.1:0-1478 GCF_013591995.1 Rhizobium sp. WYCCWR 11146 | reverse complement strand
AGATCGTTGCCAAGATCGCCCACAGCGCCTCCGAGCAGGACACCACGCTGCGCTCGATCTCCTCGTCGATGAACCAGCTCGACGCCGCCACCCAGCAGAACGCCGCCATGGCCGAAGAGACCACGGCATCCGCCGAGACACTCGCCACCGATACCGACGAACTGATCGACCTCATCCGCGGCTTCCGCGTCGGCGCACCGCAGCACCGCCAGGCCGAACCGATGCGCCGGGCAAGCTGAGAATTCGACAACAAGCAATATTCGACCGCCGGGTGAAAATCCGGCGGTTTTTCTTTGTAAGTACCCCTGGATTTTGAGGGAAATTCGGATCGCGAACAATAAAGTTAAAGCTTTTTTATAGGGTGGGCATCAATTGTTCCTTACCCGGTCGCAGCATGTTTGTTTTAGCAGCGGTAGACGCGTCGTCTTGTTTGGCGCGCTCGCACAGGCGGTAGAAAACCGCACCGGAATGTATTCACCCATTCCCGTTGCGAGGCGTCATGAAAAATTTGAAGATATCGAAGCAGCTCATATTGCTGGTCGTCGGCCTGATGATTGCCTTTGCGATCGCCACCTCCCTGCAGATCCGCTCCTCGGTCGATGCGATCTACAAGGAACGTTATGACATGCTGCGCGCCGAGGTTCAGTCGGCGGTCTCCGTTCTCAAGCTTTACCAGGCCAAGGTCACCGCCGGCGAAATGACGCTGGAGGATGCCCAGAAGCAGGCCTACACCACCGTCAACGGGATGAAATACGATCCGGACGGCTATTTCTTCGGCTATAGCTACGACGTCCAGATGGTATTCCACTACGATGCCTCGAAAGTCGGGCAGATCAACAAGGGCCAGCCGGACAGCAAAGGCAAGCTCTATCGCGATGAGCTGGTCAAGCTCGGGCAGCAGGGCGGCGGTCTCGTCGAATATTATTCCACGGTCAAACCGGGCCAACCCGTTGGCGATTATCGCAAGACGGCCTATGGCCAGGCCTTCGAACCCTGGAAGATCGTCGTCGTCACCGGCGTCTACATGGACGATCTCGATGCTCAGATAAACAGCACGATCCTGACCGCGCTCTCCGGCAGCATCGTCCTGTTCTTCCTTGCCATGACAGCCGCCTATATCGTCATCCGCGGCATATCGGGACCTCTCAACAACGTCCATGCCGCCCTCAAGGCTGTCGCCGAAGAGGATGTTTCGATCACCATTCCGCACACCGGCATGAACAACGAAGTCGGCATGATGGCGAAGGCGACGCAGTCACTGCAGGAAAAGATCAGGGAACGCCATGCGATGTCGGATCGCGAGGCGGCCCAGCAGCTGGCGCTGGAAAATGAGCGCGAAAACAATCTGCGCCAGCAGCAGGATGAAGCAACGCTGCAGGCGCGGGTGGTGACGACCATCGGCCAGGCGCTGGAGATGATCGCCCGCGGCGACCTCACCGTTCGCTGCGCCGATCTCGGCCAGAAGTATGCCGCCCTTC
>NZ_JACCEY010000007.1:57174-281957 GCF_013591995.1 Rhizobium sp. WYCCWR 11146 | reverse complement strand
GTCCTCGCCCCGCCGCTTGTAGCGCATCTTGACGAAGGCAAGTTCGCCGTGATGGGCGCTGTCGGCCGCCGCGGCGGCCGCCTTATTGGCTGCGCCATAGCGCAGGTCATCATTCATCACCGCGGGGCTTCCCTTGGGCGTAATCTCGTAAATCGCCGTGACGCTGTGGCCGGAGCCGATATCGCCGGCATCGACACGGTCATTGTTGAAATCCTCGCGCTTCAGCGCCCGCGTCTCGTAACCGATCAAGCGGTATTCGGCGATCCGTTCCGGGTTGAACTCGACCTGAAACTTAACGTCGCTGGCGATCGGAAACAGCGTCGATCCGGCCTCTTCGACCAGCGTCTTTTGCGCCTCGGCCAAGGTGTCGATATAGGCAGCACTGCCGTTGCCGTTCTGCGCCAGCGTCTGCATCAGAGAATCGTTGAGATTGCCCCGCCCGAAGCCGAGAACGGTGAGGAAGATGCCGTCCTTGCGTCTCTCCTCGATGATGCGCTTCAGGTCCTCATCGCTCGACGGGCCGACATTGAAGTCGCCATCGGTCGCCAGCATCACCCGGTTGACGCCGTCCTTGACGAAGGCCTGCTTGGCAAGATCGTAAGCCGCCTCGATGCCTTCGGCACCGCCGGTCGAACCTCCGGGCTCCAGCCTGTCGATCGCCGACAGGATCTTCGATTTCTCCGCCACCCGTGTCGGCGAGAGCACGGTGCCGGCATTGCCGGCATAGGTGACGATCGAGACGGTGTCGTCGGCCTTCAGCTTGTTGACCAGAAGCCGGAAGGCGCTCTTGAGAAGCGGCAGTTTGTCCGGCTCGTCCATCGAGCCGGACACGTCGATCAGGAAGACCAGATTGGCATGCGGCGTGGTCGCCGGCGCGATGTCATAGCCCTTGATCGCCACATGCATCAATTCCGTGTCGTGGTTCCACGGGGTCGGCATCACGGTCACTGTCGCCTTGAAAGGCTGATCGGCATTGTCAGGGCCCGGCCAGTCATAGGGGAAATAATTGATCATCTCTTCGACGCGGACCGATTGCGGGTCGGGCAGTGCCCCGCCGGTCAACGACCGGCGGACGAAGGCATAGGACGCGCTGTCGACATCCGCGGAGAAGGTCGAGACCGGATCCGTCGCCACGCTCTTGATCGGATTTGCCGCAGCATTGGCAAACCGCTCGCGATTGGAATCGAGCTGAATCTGGGCATGCCCCTCCGCAGGCGGAGTAGGCGAAGGGGCGATGGCAGCCATCGGTTCGGCAAACTGCCGCTGGGGGACGATGCCGGGAGCGGCCGGCACAGCGCGTTTGGCCGCCCCGAGTGCCGCGGCAGAACCCTCCGGCTTGTTCGTGAGAGCGGCGACGTCGTTGGCATCGAATTCGGATGTCCGCGACGAATCGGGTTTCGCGAGTGCCGGCGCCTCCTTGTCCTGCGGGGCTTGCGCGACAGCGACAGATTGCTCATCCAGGCTGTTGTTCCCGGCCGGTGTTTGCGGCGCGACCGTGACCGGCTGACCGGCAGTTGCGGCCGGTTGTTTCGACGCCTCACTTTTCGAAAGGTTGCCGGCGATCTCTGTCTGATCGACGATCGGCGATCCGTTGCGGGTCAGCTCGATCGCCAGGTAACCGGCGGCCGGAATGACGAGCAGCGTCGCTAGGGCTGAACCGGCGAGGAATTTCTTGTTCATGGCAGGGCTCCATATCCAGTTGATGATGGAGCTTTGACGCCAGCCTTTCGCATTTCCTTGGGCGGCCGGCGCATTATTTTCTGCGGTATCGAAGGCCTGCATCGCGGCAGTAAGCGCACGCGCACGCGCCTCCGGCGTCGCTGCCGGCGGTGTCAGGCGGGAGAGCTTTTCGAGTTCCTTGTCCACGGTCATACCTCTTCCTTGCCGAGCACGGTCTTCAGCCTCTTGCGCGCCTCATGGACCTGCCAGGATACGGTCGCCTCCGAGCAGCCCATGACATCGGCGGCAGCCGAATGGCTGAGACCCTCGCCGTAAACGAGCAGCACCGCGTCGCATTGCCTTTCCGGCAAGGCGCGCACGGCTGCCCATAATTCGCTCGATAGCTCATCGTCATTTCCGGCCGGCGCATCCTGCTGCGGTTCGGCGGCGTAGGCGCGGAATGTCTGCTGCTCTCGTGCAAGCTTGCGTCTATGGTCGCGGGCGGCGTTGAGCGTCAGCGTATAGAGCCATGTCCTGAAGCGGCTGGCGCCGCGAAAGCTGCGGATCGCCGCGCCGAGCTTGACGCAGACCTCCTGGGCAATGTCGTCGGCATCGGTGGAACTGCCCGACCAACGCCACGCCGTCGCATGGACGAAATCATAATGGCGCGAGACCAGTTGCCCGAAGGCCTCCCGGTCACCGCCCTGCGCTCGTTCTATGAGCTCCGCATCCAATTCCGCACCTACCCCAAACCGACCAGCAAGATGCTATTTCGAGATTGAGACGTTTCTCGGATGGCTTTCCTTGGGTCCGCGACGAAAAAATTATTGGGAATTTTAAAAGCCGCGACATTCATGGGTCGCGGCCAGACAGATCGGCTCCGTCACAAAGGCGCATGATGAAGACAGAGTCGGCCAGGGACATGACCTGTCATGTCCCAAATCGCGAAAGGACCTCCATGTCCGCTCAACCGCCTGTCCCCACTGAAAGGGGCATCCTGCAGTTTCTGGCGACTTGCGATTCCTTCTATCCGCCAGACGCCGTTCAAGCATCGATCGAACAGCAGCGACATTGGTACGACGCTCTTTGCGCGCGCTTTGACCGTCCGCTGCCCCCGGAGATGATCTTTGCGGACGGCATGCTCCAGCGCATACCGATCCGGCGTTACCGTCCGCGGAAGATCAGCACGCGCACCATTCTGCTCTATCTTCATGGCGGTGGCTTCGTTGTCGGTTCGCTCGAGAGCCATCATGCCATCTGCGCCGAGATCGCCGATTTTGCCGGCGCGGAACTTGTTTCGGTCGATTATCGCCTCGCCCCTGAATATCGCTGGCCGGCGCAGACGGATGACGGCTTTACCGTGTTGAAGCATCTGCTTTCCGCCAACAGCAAGGTCGTGCTGATCGGCGACAGCGCCGGCGGCAATCTGGCCGCGGGCCTTGCATTGCGGGCGCGCGAGCAGGGCCTGTCCGGCGTCGTCGGCCAAGTCCTGATCTATCCGGCGCTTGGCGGCGACCTTACTGCGGGCTCCTATGTCAAAATGGCCGCGGCGCCTGGATTGACGACGGCGGATGTCGCTTATTACCGCGAGATCCTGCAGGCGCCGGCGGGCAATGAGATCGCCGAACCGCTGCAGGCAGCTTCGCTTGCCGGGCTGCCGCCGGCCTTCATCACGGTCGCGCATTTCGATCCGCTCCGAGACGACGGCCGGCACTATGCCGCCCGGCTCACCGCGGAGGGCGTCGACGTCTGGTTCCGGGAGGAGCCGCAGATGGTGCACGCGTGGCTGCGCGCCCGCCACATGAGCGACGGCGCACGCGACGGCTTTCGTGCCGTCTGCGAGGCGACAAGGCGTTTTGCGGCGACCTGATGGTCACATCAGGTCGCGGGCGATCCGCTTTTCCACAAAGACCTTTTCGAAGATCTGCACGTCGTCCTCGAAGGCGGTGACGACAGCGCTGATGATCCAGTCGTTCCGGGTACATGAAATGCGTGCGGTCGCGACCGTGCGGGCGAACCAGCCGGGGCGGCGCATGTCGCAGGTCCAGGTCGAGACCCCGGTCATCGACAGCGGATCATCCGGTGAAATCGACCAGACTTCCTCGCGCAATTGCCGGGTCGAGAGACCTGTCTCAGGGTGTTCGGTGAGCCCGGTATCCTCGTGGATGTGATACTCCGTCCGACTGGCCGAGAGATCACGGACGACCTGCCGCTTCGTCGCGGCGGCCGCGTGCTCGATGTATTTCGGCAGCGGATCGGGATTGGCCGGTTCCTTGATGTCTATCCGCTGGTGCTCGCCGAGCATCGGCAGCCCGAGGCCGAGTGCGGCGATATCGACCTCGATGCCTTCGTCATCAGGCGGCGGCAGGATCATCGGCCAATATGCGGTAGAAAGCGAAAGGCGGATGCGATGACCCTTGCGGAAGCGATATCCGCAGGCATCGAGCACGAGCCGGATCGACACCTTCTCGCCTGGTGTCAGCGGCTTGGGATCCGCATTGCCCTCCCGGTGAGTGAGATTGACGACGCCGAAGGCGACACGTGTTGCCGTACCATCCGGATGGACATCGATGAGCCGGGCGCAGAGATTTCCGCCCGCCGCCCGAGAGCGCAGCGCAAGCGTGAGCACGGGCCGGCCGAGATAGTCGTAATCGCCAGCAAGCGGCATCGTATCGAAGACCAGCGAGCCAGCATCGTCCAAGCGTTGATCGATCGCCATTTCGGCGTCGGGTTTCAGCGTGAAATATTCACCCGATGCCGTCCCGGTGTCGAGCGGAGAGCGGAGATAGGCGGCATGTTCGGGCGCGTGCGGGATCGGCATGCCTTCCGTCAGCTTGCCGAACTGCTCGACATAGAAGCACTGCATCTGCGGCGGCGACCAGACGTCCTTGGCGACCCAGAAACCCGGATCGCTGTCGCGGCGCGGGGCAGGGCGGATGGCGTCGAGAATATAGGCGCGGGCCTGCGGCAGCCCGTCGATCCCATTGTCCTCGCCCCGCAGCCATCTGTTCCACCAGGCAATCGCCTCGCCATGAAAATCGGTGCGCGGCTTCGGCCAGGCGAAATGCGGATATTTGTGGACCCAGGGGCCGATCAGCGCTTTCGCCTTGTCGCCCAGGCCTTCGACCGCCATCAGAGGGGTATTGCGGTAGCCGTCAGCCCAGCCGGCGATGACAAGCGTCGGGATTTCCACGCTCGAAAAATCCTCTGAGATCGAGCCATGACGCCAGAAATCGTCGCGCCGCTGGTGGGCCAGCCACTCCTCCATGAAGAAGGGTTCGCCTGCCAGGCGTTCCAGCCACATTTCCTTCCAGCGCTCGCCGACGAGTGAAGGGTCGGGCGGGCGCGACTGGTAGCCGAGCATCGTCGCCGCCCATGAGAGCTGGGCGGAGAGATGGCAGCCGTTCTTGTAGTGGATGTCGTCATTGTAGCGGTCGACGGTCGAGGCGATCGAGATGACGGCCTTCAGCGCCGGCGGGCGCAATGCTGCGACCTGCAGGCTGTTGAAGCCGCCCCAGGAGATGCCCATCATGCCGACCGCGCCGCTCGACCATGGCTGCGCGGCAATCCAGGCGATCAGCTCGCAGGCATTGGCAAGCTCGCTTTCGGTATATTCGCCGTCGATGACGCCGTCGGATTCTCCGGATCCGCGGATATCGACGCGCACGCCGGCAATGCCTGCGGCCGCGAAGACCGGATAGGTCGACTCGTCCCGCAGACTGGTTCCGTCCCGCTTGCGATAGGGCAGGAATTCGAAGACGGCGGGAACGGGATCTTCCCTAGCGCCATCCGGCATCCAGATGCGCGCGGCAAGCCGCGTCCCATCCTCCAGCGTAATCCATTCATTCTCGATGGTGGTGAAGCCGCGCGAGGTCATGCTCATTCCTTGATGCACATTCCGTGAGACGAGGGTTTACCCTCGTCAAGTCAGTTACCGGCGCTCTCCATGCGACGCGTGGCAAGCACCCGTTCCAGCCAGCCGATTTCCATTTCCGGCACGGATTTCAACAGCAGATCGGTGTAGTCGTCAAAGGGCGGGGAGAGCGCCGTCGATTTCGGACCGAACCGCACCAGCTTGCCACGATGCATCACCGCCACGCTGTCGGCAATCGCCCGAACGATCGCGATGTCGTGGGTGATGAAGACGTAGGACAGCTGCTCTTCTTCCTGCAGGCGGAGAAGCAGTTTGAGGATACCCTCCGCCACCAGCGGATCGAGCGCCGAGGTCGGCTCGTCGCAGAGGATGAGTTCGGGCTTGGCGGCCAGCGCTCTTGCGATCGCCACACGCTGCTTCTGGCCGCCGGAGAGTTCGGCCGGATAACGATCGACGAAGCCCTTGCCCATTTCGATCTGGTCGAGCAGTTCCTTCACCCGGGCGGTCTTCTCGGCACCTCTCAGGCCATAATAGAAGGTCAGCGGGCGGCCGATGATGTCTCGAACCGTCTGGCGCGGGTTCATCGCCGTGTCGGCCATCTGGTAGATCAGCTGGATACGCCTCAGATCGTCGTTCGGTCGGCTCTTCAGGCCCGGCATCAGCGGCTTGCCGTCAAAGACTATACGTCCGTTGCTCGGCGGCAACAGGCCGGTGATCACGCGCGCCAGGGTCGATTTGCCGGAACCGGATTCGCCGACGACCGCGAGCGTCTGCCCCTTCGGCACATGCAAAGAGACATCGTGCAGCACTTTGAAGCCGTTGGAATATTCGGCACTGACATTTTCGACCTTGAGAAGTGCCGCAGACTGGTCGGCGGCTTCCTCGCGGTAGGCCTGCCTGACATTGACGAGGGCGCGGGTATAGTCCTCCCGCGGCGCCTCGATGATCTGCTGGACGCTGCCATATTCCACCTGCTTGCCATAACGCAGGACCATGATGTCGTCCGAGATCTGGGCGACGACGGCAAGGTCATGGGTGATGTAGAGGGCGGCCGTGTGCGTTTCCTCGATGGCATGCTTGATCGCCGCCAGCACGTCGATCTGCGTGGTGACGTCGAGCGCCGTGGTCGGCTCGTCGAAGACGATGAGCTCAGGATTGGAGCAGAGCGCCATCGCCGTCATCGCCCGCTGCAGCTGCCCACCGGAGACCTGATGGGGAAAGCGCTCGCCGAAGGTTTCCGGATTGGGCAGGCCGAGAACCCCGAACAGATAAAGCGCCCGTTTGCGCGCCTCGTCCTTGCTCATCAAACCATGTTTGACCGAGGCTTCGATCACCTGATCGCCGAGCCTGTGCGCCGGATTAAACGCAGCGGCGGCCGATTGCGCGACATAGCAGACCCGTGCTCCGCGGATTTTCCGGATGCCGTTCTTGCCGAGCACCAGGATATCGGCGCCGTCGAGCCGCACCTCGCCGCCGGTGATTTCGGCGCCGCCCCGGCCATAGGCGAGTGCGGAAAGGCCGATCGTCGACTTGCCGGCGCCCGATTCGCCGATCAGGCCGAGAACCTTGCCCTTCTGCAGATCGAAGGAAACGCCGTCGACGATCGTCACCCGTTTGGGCGGTTCGCCCGGCGGATAGCTGGTTGCTTCGATCTTCAGATTGCGAACGGAAAGAAGCTCAGGCATCGCCGCGCCCTCCCTTGAGGCTGGATGTGCGTTTCAGGAGCCAGTCGACGACGAGGTTGACGCAGACGGCAAGTGTCGCGATCGCGGTGCCCGGCACCAGCGCTGCCGAGATACCGAAGATGATGCCGTCCTTGTTGTCCTTGACCATGCCGCCCCAATCGGCCGCAGGCGGCTGAATGCCGAGGCCGAGGAAGGAAAGCGTCGAGAGGAACAGGATCGAGAAGGCGAAGCGCAGCCCGAATTCGGCCAGCAGCGGCGACAGTGTGTTCGGCAGGATTTCGCGGAAGATGATCCAGAGCTTGCCTTCGCCGCGCAGCGTTGCCGCCTCGACGAATTCCATCACCGCGACATCGAGCGCCACGGCACGGCCGAGACGGTAGACGCGGGTGGAATCGAGGATCGCCATGACAAGGATCAGCACGACCATGTTTTGCGGCAGCACCGCCAGGACCACGAGTGCGAAGATCAGCGTCGGGATCGACATCATCAAATCGTTGAAGCGAGAGAGGACGGTGTCGACCACGCCGCGCGAGACGGCAGCCGTGAAGCTCAGGATGATGCCGAGCGAGAACGAGATGACGGTGGCGGCGGACGCGACCAGCAGCGTCGTGCGTGCGCCGTAGATCAGCCGCGAGAAGATGTCGCGGCCGAGATTGTCGAGACCGAAGATATATTGATCATCAGGCAACTGCCAGACGTCGCCGACGACCTGCGTCTCGCCATAGGGGGCGAGCCAGGGAGCAAAGATCGCGAATATAAAGGCGATGGCGATACCGGCCATGCCGATCCAGGCGGTGATGGGGATGTCTCTCAATCTCATCGCGGATGCCTCAGCCTGGGATTGGCGATAATCGCGAGAATATCGGCGGTCATGTTGAGGAAGATATAGACAGCCGCGAAGATCAGGCCGCAGGCCTGAACGACAGGCATGTCGCGCACGGTGACCGCATCGACCATATACTGCCCCATGCCGGGATAGACGAAGACCACTTCGACAACGACGACGCCGACCACGAGATAGGCAAGCGTCAATGCGATGACGTTGATGATCGGCGCGAGCGCATTGGGGGCGGCATGCTTGACGATCGAGCGGAAGGCGCCAAGGCCTTTCAGCTCTGCGGTCTCCATATAGGCCGACGACATGACGGAGAGGATTGCCGCCCGCGTCATGCGCATCATATGCGCGAGTACGACGAGCACGAGGGTCGCCGTCGGCAGCGCGATTGCTTTCAATCGCTCGACGAAACCCATGCTGTCATAGACCGTCGCCGGAAAGGTGGCCACGCCGAATTTCACCGCGAAGAACAGGATCAGCAGGTAGCCGACGAAGAATTCCGGCAGCGAGATCGCCGCCAGCGAGATGACGTTGATGATCTTATCCGGCAGGCGATTGCGGAAATGCACCGACAGCATGCCGAGCCCAACGGCGAGCGGCACCGATATCACGGCTGCGAAACCCGCCAGGAAGAGCGAATTGCCAAGACGCTTGCCGATCTGTTCGCTCACCGAATTCTTGCTGGCCCAAGAGGTGCCGAAGTCCCCCTGGACGGCGTTGCCGAGCCATTCGACGTAACGCGTGGTTATCGGGCGGTTCAGCCCGAGATCCTCTCGAATATTGGCAACGGCCTGCGGTGTCGCCGACTGACCGAGATAGGTTGTGGCAAAATCGCCGGGCAGGGCTTCCAGACCGCCGAAGATCACGATGGAAACGGCAAAGAGCAGGACGATACTGAGCACGAAGCGCTCGAGGATAAGGGCAAGCAGCGGAAAACGCTGCCGAAACCCGAGGCCGGGCAAGATGCTTGGGGCAGGATTGGTCATGGCGAGGACCTCGCGCTAAAACGTCGGGAGGACCGCGGGGTTTCATCCCACGGTCCGGGCTTCGTTAGAGATCGGAGGGGCAAACGCCCCTTGCCATCAGGCGTCCAGCCAGACGCGGGTCGCGACGTAGCCGTTCGACATGTCGTTGCCGATGTCGTGGACATAACCCTTCACCTGCTTGGTGGAGGCGTTCACGAAGTCGTTGAACATCGGCAGGATCACCCCGCCCTCGTCGCGCACCGTGATCGCCATGGTGCGATACATGTCCTTGCGCTTGGCTTCATCAAGCTCGGAGCGGGCCTGCAACAGCAGCTTATCGAAGTCAGGACGCTTGAACTTGGTGTCGTTCCAATCCGCCGTCGAGAGATAGGCGGTGGAATACATCTGGTCCTGCGTCGGACGGCCACCCCAGTAGGAGGTCGAGAAGGGCTGGACATTCCAGACGTTGGTCCAGTAGCCGTCGCCCGGCTCGCGCTTGACCTCGATCTCGATGCCGGCCTTTTTGCAGCTTTCCTGGTAAAGGACTGCCGCATCGACACCGCCGGGGAAGGCGACTTCGGAGGTGCGCAAGAGCACCGAGCCGCTATGGCCTGATTTCTTGTAGTGAAACGCAGCCTTGTCGGGATCGTAGGCGCGCTGCTCTATGCCCTCGGGGAAAAGCGCATAGGTGTTGTTGATCGGGAAGTCGTTGCCGACCTTGCCGTAGCCGCCGAGGATCTTTTTCACCATGGTCTCGCGGTCCATGGCGTATTTGAGCGCCAGGCGCAGGTCGTTGTTGTCGAACGGCGCCTTATCGCAGTGCATGATGAAGACGTAGTGGCCGCGGCCGGAGGTCGAGAGAATCTCGACGTTCGGGGCGCGCTTCAGCAGGCTGACGGTCTTCGGGTCGACGCGGTTGATGTAGTGGACCTGGCCGGACGACAGTGCTGCGATGCGGGCGGTGGCGTCGTTCATGCCGATGATTTCGATCGAATCGACATAACCCCGGTCGGTGCGCCAGTCGTCCTTGTTCTTTTCGAAGGTGGCGCGGACGCCGGGCTCGAAGCTCGTCATCTTGTAGGGGCCTGTGCCGATCGAGGCCAGCGGATCGTCAACGCCGCCATTCGGCTGGATGACCAGATGGTAGTCCGACAGCAGCAGCGGCATGTCGGCATTGCCTTCGCTGAGCGTGAGGACGAGATTGCCGCCGTCGGCCTTGATCTCCTTGATCGAGCCGAGAACACCGAGCGCGCCGGATTCCGACTTCGCGTCGGTGTGACGCTTCAGCGTCGCAACGACGTCGTCGATCGTCAGTTCCTTGCCATCGTGGAACTTGACGCCCTTGCGGATCTTAAAGGTCCAGGTCGCCGCGTCCTTCGACGGCTCCCAGGATTCGGCAAGCGACGGCACGGCGGCACCCGTCAGCGGATCGGACTCGACCAGCATGTCGCCCCAGCAGCGGCCGATGCAGAACATGACCTGCGACAGGAATTTCGCCGGATCCTTGGAATCGGTGGCTGCACCACCTTCGAGGCCGAGCTTCAGGTGGCCGCCGCGCTTCGGTTCGGCCGCTTCGGCACTTTCGGTGAAGAGCTTGTCGGCGACGGCAAGTGTGATGCCCGCCGCCATGGCGCGTCCCATGAATTCGCGGCGGCTGAGCCCGCCGGCGGTGACACGGCTTGCGAGATATTTCGTGTAGTCGTTCATTCCCCAGTTCCTTCTTTATGGTGCGTTGACAGAACTTCCGGGCAGGTCCGCAGACGGTTTCCTCTCCACCTCCGGTGCCCGCATCATGCGGGAAAATAATGCGGTTGCTGCCGCCGGGTTATTTTCCTTTCCAAATGGGGCTTCGCTTCTCGGCGAAGGCCCGTGCGCCTTCCAATTGGTCCTCGCTCGAATAGAGCTTGTCGACCGTCGCAAACTGCCGTTTGGTGATCTTGTTCATGGCAGTCTGGAACGGCGAACCCTCCGCTTCGCGGACGATTTCCTTAATGGCCGCATAGACGAGCGGCGGCCCGCTCTCGAGCAACCGGGCAAGCTCCCATGCTCTCTCCATCAGCCGCTCGGCCGGCAGGACCTCGTTGACGAAACCCCAGCGATGCGCCTCGTGAACGTCGAGCCAGCGACCGGTCAAAAGCATGTCCATGGCGATGTGATAGGGGATGCGTTTAGGCAGCTTGATGGAAGCCGCATCGGCAACCGTGCCGGAGCGGATTTCCGGCAGGGCGAAGGTCGCATGGTCGGCCGCGAGGATCAGGTCGGTCGACAGCGCAATCTCCAGTCCGCCGCCGCAACAGATGCCGTTGACCGCACAAATGATGGGCTTGTTGAGGTCGCGCAGTTCCTGCAGCCCGCCGAAACCACCCACGCCGTAATCCCCGTCGACCGCATCGCCTGATGCCGCCGCCTTGAGATCCCAACCGGCACAGAAAAACTTCTCGCCGGCGCCCGAGACGATGGCGACACGCAACGCCGGATCGTCGCGGAAATCTCGGAAGATCAACCCCAGGGCACGGCTGTTCGCAAGGTCGATGGCATTCGCCTTCGGCCGGTCGATGACGACTTCGAGTATTCCACCGTCATGTCGTGTGCGAATGTGGTCGCTCAACCTATGCTACCTCCTCCGCCGTATCAAAGCATCGACTACGGCCACGCCACGCCCTTCGGGAAGAACCATCAATGGATTAATGTCCAGTTCCTCCAGGGATGCCGCGTTCTTTACGACATAATCTGCCGTTGCTGAGACAGCACCAACAGCGGCTTCGAGATCGCCTTTTGGCCGCCCGCGATAGCCATAGATCAATTTTGCAAGTTTGAGACGTGAAATTGCCGCGTGAATATCGGTTTTCGTCGCCGGAAGCGGCAGGATGACGGAATCTTCAAGCAATTCAACGAAGATTCCGCCCGCTCCAAGCGTGAGCGACAATCCGAAGACAGGGTCGCGGATGGCGCCGACAATGAGCTCGGCAACCGGTGGATCGATCATTTTCTCGACCAGATAACCGGCATTCGGCGGCATTGCCGCCGCCGCATTCGATACTACCTTAGTATCCTCTAGGTTGAGTGCGACGGCCCCTGCCTCGGTCTTGTGGGCAATGCCGAGCGCTTTCAGTACGACGGGAAAACCGAGCCGTTCGGCCTGCTCGGCCGCTTGACCGGGAGAAGAGGCCAACAGCCCTTGCGGAACAGGAAGGCCGAAGGCGGCAAGCTCGGCCTTCGCATCGGCCTCCGTCAGCGTCTCGATCTCGCCGTCCATAGGGGACACATCGAGCAGCGGCAGGGGAGGTGGGCCATCCCAGGCCTGGCCGATGCCGGCGGCGACTTCCGCAGCCGTGATGGTTTCGTCGATGCCGCAGAAGGCAATGATGCCGTTTGCCATCAGCCGATCGGCGATGGGCTCCGGCATGTTTTCCGGAAGTGTCGCCAGAAGGCCGGCCAGCGCACCGGTTGCGGCAGCGGCCGTCATGACCGCGTCTGCCGTCATTGCCCATTCGGACGCATCGCAGCGGTCATCGCGGGGGAAGTCGAGCACGACGAGATTGAGGGCATAGCCGCCCTCGAACATGGCGCTGAAGGCTTCGGTCTGGCGTGCGAGATCCCCCCACACGAAGGTGTGGTAATCGAGCGGATTGGAAAGCGTCACCATCTCGCCGAGGACCCGCCGCAGCCGTGGCAATTGTAGCGGCTGCAGCGCCGGGAATTCCACGTTGTGACCGACGGCGGCATCCGCCATCAGCGAGGCTTCGCCACCGGAACAGCTCATCGACGAGATGGAATGGCTTGCGAGCGGGCCGGCGACATGCAGGAGTTTCAGGGTTTCGAGCAGCGCCGGCAAGGTTTGCACACGGCCAAGGCCGAGGCGGGCGAGCACAGCGTCGGCGATGGCATCGCTGCCGGCAAGCGAGGCGGTATGCGACACCGCCGCGCGTTTTGCCTGCTCGGACCTGCCGACCTTCAACACGACCACCGGCTTCCTCGACCGCCGGGCCATGGCGGCCAGGCGTTCGAGTGCCGAGAGATCACCGAAACCTTCGACATGAAGGCCGACCGCCGTGACGCGCGGGTCGTCGATCAGCGCGCAGGCGACATCGGCAAGCGATGTCTGGGCCTGATTGCCGGCAGTGACCACATAGGCGATCGGCACGCCTCGGGTCTGCATTGTCAGGTTGATGGCGATATTCGAGGATTGCGTGAGGATTGCGACGCCACGTTCGATGCGCTGCATGCCATGCTGATCGGGCCACAGCAGCGCACCGTCGAGACCGTTGATCAGCCCGTAGCAATTCGGCCCGAGGATCGGCATGTCGCCGGCTGCGTCCAGCAGGGCCTGCTGCAGCTCGGCGCCGTCGCCGAGTTCACCCGTCGCCTCGCTGAAACCCGATGCATAACAGACTGCCCCGCCGGCACCGGCCTCAGAAAGGCTGCGGACGATTTCGACGGTCAGCGTCCTGTTGACGCCAACGAAGGCTGCGTCCGGCGCCGAAGGCAGATCGGATACAGAGCGATAGCAGGACCGCCCGAGCACCTCGTCGAGTTTGGGATGGACAGGCCAGATCTCACCGGCAAAGCCCATGCGGTCGCATTGCTCGATCACCCTGCGCGCCTCGCGACCGCCGAAGACGGCGATCGTTTGCGGTCTGAGCAGGCGGTCGAGCGGGCGAGGCGTCATCGGCTCACGCTCCCAGGGGTCGAAGCAAGTCGCGGCTGATAATATGCCGCTGGATTTCGGAGGTGCCGTCCCAGATGCGCTCAACGCGCGCATCGCGCCAGAAGCGGGCGAGCGGCAGATCGTCCATCAGTCCCATGCCGCCGAAGATCTGGATCGCCTCATCCGTGACGCGGGCGAGCATTTCCGAGGCATAGAGCTTGGCCGAAGCGATCTGCCGGTCTGCGGGGCGGCCGGCATCGACCTGCCAGGCGGCGGCCAGCGTCAGCCAGTCGGCTGCGTCGATCTCGGTGATCATGTCGGCGAGCTTGAACGACACGCCCTGATTGGCGCCGATCGGCTTGCCGAACTGCTTGCGCTCGGCGGCGTAGGGCAGGGCCAGGTCGAAGACACGCCGTGCCCGGCCGACGCAGGTGGCGGCAACCGTCAATCTCGTGCCGTAGAGCCATTGGTTGGCGATATCGAAGCCGCGATGCACCTCGCCCAGCACTTGGGCTTCGGGAATGCGGCAATCGTCGAAGCTGAGCGTTGAGTTATGGTAGCCACGATGCGAAACGGAATCGTAACCTTTGAGGATTTCGAAGCCCGGCGTGCCGCGATCCACCAGGAAGGCGGTGATCTTCTTCTTGATGCCCTTCGGCGTTTCCTCCTCGCCCGTCGCAGCAAAGACGATGACGAAATCGGCGACATCGGCATGGGAGATGAAATGTTTCGTGCCGTTGAGGACGAAGTCGCCACCGTCGCGGCGGGCGGCGCATTTCATGCCGCGCATATCAGAACCGGCGTCCGGCTCGGTGATCGCAAGCGCATCGATCTTCTCGCCGCGCACCGCAGGCAGGAGATAGCGCTCGCGCTGCTCGCCCTCGCAGGCCATGAGGATGCCGGAGGGCCGGCCGAAGAAAACGGTCAGCCCCAGGGAGCCGCGTCCGAGTTCCCGCTCGACCAGTGTGAAGGTGACATGGTCGAGGCCGGCGCCGCCGACGTCTTCCGGGAAATTGCAGGCATAGAAGCCGAGATCGATGCATTTGCGCCGAATCTCGTCTCCAAGCTCCGGTGGGACGATACCGCTGCGCTCGACCTCGTTCTCATGGGGATAGATCTCGGTTTCCACGAAGGCACGGACCGTGTTGACGATCATTTCCTGTTCTTCGCTGAGACCAAAATCCATGCCGATCCTCCTACCGTTTCTGGCCGACGTGACGGCTGGCGCCTTCAGGCGCTGCCAACTCCGCATGGGCTCTGGCGATCGCCTTCGCCTTGTCGAGGACGCCAGCTGGCGCCGGCGCGGCTTTGCCCGCCTTGCTGTCGACATGCAGCAACATGTGCTCGGCGGTGGCAAGTGCCTCGCCCGTCGCCGTATCGTGAAGCGTGTGGAAGACGTGCAGCCGCTTCTCGTCGACGGACAGGATCTGGCAGGTCGAATGGATCGCCTGTCCGAGCTTTGCCTCGCCGAGATGGCGGATATGGGTCTCCACCGTATAGTAGCTCTGCCCCGCCTCGACATAGGCGAGATCGACGCCGATGAGACGCAGCAGCGCATCTGACGTATCGCCGAAAACCTGGAGGTAGCGGTGTTCGGTCATATGGCCGTTATAATCGACCCAGGCTGGGCTGACTTTCGTCTCGACGAGCCTCAGCGGCTTCGACGGATCGAAAGACTTAATCGTCCCGCCGCCTCCTGCCCACAGCGATTGCTCGAAGTCTTTCAGCAGTTTGCCCGCGCCCCAGCCCTTGCCGCCATCGCCGCCCTTGAGGGCCTGCAGGATGCCGACGAGGTTTTCGTCGCGGATGCGTTCGAGTTCACGGATCGAGCGGCCGGCCGCCTGTTCGTCGGATTGCTGGCCGATCTTTTCGATCAGCGGATCGTCGAGATCGACGACATCGGTAAGCTTGGTCCAGGGCCAGGCCAGGCAGGGGCCGAACTGGGCGAGGAAGTGGCGCATTCCGGCCTCGCCGCCGGCGATGCGATAGGTCTGGAACAGGCCCATCTGCGCCCAGCGCAGGCCGAAAGAGTAGCGGATGACGTCATCGAGGGTCTCGACGGTGCAGATGTCGTCGTGGATCAGCCACAGGGCCTCGCGCCAGAGCGCTTCGAGCAGCCGGTCGCCGACGAAGGCCTCGATCTCCTTGGCGATGTGGACGCCCTTCATGCCGATCGGCGGCAGTCGCTCCATGGCAGCCTTGATGGTCGCCGCCGAGGTCTTCTCGCCGCCGACGATTTCGACGAGCGGCAAGAGATAGACGGGATTATAGGGATGGGCGACGAAGAGGCGCTCGGGATGCTTCATGTCGCGCTGCAAATCGGTCGGCAGCAGGCCTGATGTGGAAGAGCCGATCAGGGCGTCCGGTCGCGCCACGGCATCGATCTCATTCAGGACGCCGCGCTTGAGGTCGAGCCTTTCCGGCACGCTTTCCTGAATCCAGTCGGCGCCGGCGGCGGCTTCCGCGAGCGTCGTGCAGAAGGTCAGCCTGCCGCGCGGCGGCAGGGGTGCGCCGGTCAGCATGGCATAGGCTTTTTCGGCGTTGGCGAGCACTTCGCCGACGATGCGGCTTGCTTCCGGATGCGGATCGAACACGTTCACGTCGACGCCGGCCAGCAGAAAACGCGCGATCCATCCGCCGCCGATGACGCCGCCGCCGATACAAGCCGCCTTGTTGATCCCTGTCATGCCGTCCTCAGCGCTTCGTCAGTTTGAGTTTCTTGCGAACGTCTTCCGGACCGATGATCCGGGCACCCATGCCCTCGACCACCTGCACGGCCTTTTCGACGAGCTGAGCATTGGTGGCGAGCTGGCCCTTGCCGACGAAGAGGTTGTCCTCCAGGCCGACGCGCACGTTGCCGCCCGCCAGAACGGCGGCTGCCGGATAGGCCATGGCATTACGACCGATCGAAAAGGCCGAGAAGGTCCAACTCTCAGGCACGTTGTTGACCATCGCCATGAAGGTATTGAGATCGTCGGGCGCGCCCCATGGAATACCCATGCAGAGCTGGATCAGCACCGGGTCTTCGATCAGGCCTTCCTCGGCAAGCTGCTTGGCAAACCAGAGATGGCCGGTGTCGAAGGCCTCGATCTCGGGGCGCACACCGAGATCGGTCATCTTCTTCGCCATCGCCCGCAGCATGGCCGGCGTGTTGGTCATGACGTAGTCGCCGAGGTTGAAATTCATCGTGCCGCAGTCGAGCGTGCAGATCTCAGGCAGGCATTCGGCGACATGGCTGACGCGCTCGGTGGCGCCCGCCATATCCGTGCCCTTAGGATTGAGGGGAAGGGGGCTTTCGACATCCCCGAAGATCAGGTCCCCGCCCATGCCGGCAGTGAGATTGAGGACGACATCGACATCGGCCGAGCGGATGCGGTCGGTGACTTCCCTGTAGAGATCGTTGCGCCGGCTGGCGGCACCCGTTTCCGGATCGCGGACATGGCAGTGAACGACCGCCGCACCGGCCTTTGCCGCGTCGATGGCGGATTCGGCGATCTGCTTGGGAGTGATCGGCACGTGGCTGGATCTGGAAACCGTGTCGCCGGCGCCGGTGACGGCACAGGTGATGAAAACATCGCGGTTCATCGCAAGAGGCATGTTTTTGTTCTCCCTCGTCTTGTCCGCATTACGCGACAGGATGGATGGCAATGCGTTGCAATTTCGGAAGCAATCGATACATTATCGGAACCCGAGGGAGATGGCCTTGCTGCAGCGATCGACGGAACGGCTCGATATCGACCTTCTCGTCCTACCGGACGCGAACCTGATCCTGATCGCCTCGGTCATCGAGCCGCTGCGCGGCGCCAATCGCATTTCCGGCAGTGAGCTCTATCGTTGGCGGCTGCTCACCCCGGACGGAGCACCGGTCCCGACCACCAGCAATATTGCCGTGCCCGCGCAAGGCGCTTTCAAGGCGACGACCGAGGATACGCCGCTGTTCGTGCTTGCCAGCTACAACTGGCGCCGAAGTGCTACGCCGGCGCTCAAGATGCAGCTCTCCCAGGCCGCCCGCTATCGCACGGTGATTGCCGGCATCGAGTCCGGCACATGGCTGCTGGCCGAAGCCAGCCTGCTCGACGGGCTGCCGGCGACCGTCCACTGGGAGGACTACGAGGATTTTGCGTTGGCCTATCCTGAGGTGCGGGCCGTCAAGGATCGTTTCGTCATCGACGGCAAGCGGCTGACGACCTCAGGTTCGCTTCCGACCGTCGACCTGATGCTGGAGGTGATCAGGCAACGGCAGGGTTATTCGCTGGCGCTCGAGGTCAGCCGGCTGTTCCGTTACGAGCAGCCTTCCTTCCATGCCGATGAGCAGCTTTCCGCAGCCTCGGCTGGTCTGCGCATGCACGATCCCCGCGTGGCGCAGGCGGTGCGGCTGATGGAGGAGCATATCGAGCAGGCTCTGATTCTCACGCGGCTGGCCCGCAGGGTAGGCATCAGCGCCCGGCATCTGCAGGATCTCTTCCAGCAGAGCATCGGCGCGCCGCCGCATGTGCACTATCTCGCGCTGCGCCTGAACGCGGCACGCCGCAAGGTGATCGAGACGACAGCCTCTTTCGCCGACATCGCAGCGGCGACCGGCTTCAATTCGGCCTCCGCCTTTGCGAGAAGCTACAGGGCGAGTTTTTCCGAGAGCCCGTCCGAAACCCGGCGTCGCCTGCGCCGCCGCGTCACGCCATCGGAGATGCGGGCATAGGCTGGAACGCGTCCCGTATCATTTCGGCAAGTTCCCGAACGGCCTCGCTGGAACGGTAAGTGCTCCGGCGGAGCACGACTTTGGAGGAATCAACCGGCGGGAAACCGTCTTCAGCGGTGAGTTCCCGGCAGCCGGGCGGAATGCTGCTGCGGGAAAGCGTGGTGACGGCAAGGCCTGCGGTGACGGCATTCTTCAGCCCCGAGCCGGTATCGGCGATGAAGGCGATCCGATAGTTGCGGCCGATTTGCTCCAGCGACCGGAGCGCAAAATCGCGTGACCAGGTGGAGTTGCGATAGGTCGCAATCGGCAGGGGATCGATGTCGTGCAGCCGGTGGACCATCGATGTGACCCAGACTGTGGGATCAATGCAGATGACCTCGCCTTTCGTCTCATCGCTCCAGTCGAAAACGACGGCCAGATCGAGCTCATCCCGCTCGAGGGCGGCGAGGTTGCGGACTGTGTAGTCGCAGGACACGGTGACCTCGACGGCCGGGTGGCGTACAGCGAAAGCCGCAAGGGCTGCCGGCAGCACCGTCTGGCTGTATTCCTCGGGAATTCCGATGCGCACCGGTCCGTCCAGCGGCTTGCTGCGGATCGTCGCGGCGGCCTCGCTCAACAGATCGATGATCCGGCGGGCATAGGGTACGAGTTGCAGGCCCGGGCGCGTGAGCAGCACGCCGCGGGCGCCCCGATCGAACAGGGTTTCGCCGATCGTCTCTTCGAGCCTCTTGATCTGGCTGCTGACGGCCGATTGCGTCCGCCCGATGCGCTGGGCGGCTGCGGAGAAATTCGACGTCTCGGCAACGACCAGGAAAGTTCTGAGCAGGTCGCTCTCAATCGGTTCGTGCATGAGACAGCCATTTAAAAAATCGATGACAGCTATCTCTACTATTCGTTTGTCTGATGTCAATTCTTGACGCACAAATGAGCCGCGTTCGACTTCCTTCTTTGAGAATATCTGCGTGACAATTGAAAATCCGGCCAGACGCCTCGCAGGCAGCGAGCACGAGAAGGGTGTGCTTCTCATCGTTGCCGCGACACTTGCCTGGAGCGCGAGCGGCGTCTATTCGCGACTCCTGACGACCGATGTGTGGACGGCGATCGCCTGGCGATCGTTGTTCGGTGGCCTGTTCCTGCTGATCCCCTGCCTTTTCCTCGAAGGGGGCATTTCACGGCAGCAATGGCGATCCGTCTTCCATCCGTCCGGTCTTGCGATGATCGCATGCCAGACTTTCAGTCAGGTATGCTTCATCGGGGCGCTCTATATGACCACCGTCGCCAATGTGACGATGATCTATGCGACCGCGCCCTTCATCGCGGCCATGCTCGGCTGGGTCATCCTTAGGGAGAGGGTCTCCAGGCGGACGCTGATTGCCGGCGGCATCTCGCTCCTCGGCGTGGCCGTCATCGTCGCCTCGTCGATCGGCGGAGGGACCGGCGTGGGCGATCTGCTGGCGCTCGGCATGACGGCGTCCTTCGCGCTGGTCATCATCATTCCGCGCATCAATCCCGGCGTGCCGAGCCTGCCGCCGACCGTCGTCAGCGCCTTCCTGACGCTGGCCATCTTTGCCCCGTTCGGTTCGGTCGGCTCGCTCGACCTGCACAATTGGATCGTTCTTGCCGCCTTCGGCGCGACCAATTTCTCCCTGGCGCTGGTGCTCTTCCTTGCCGGGGCGAAGCGGATGCCGCCGGCTGAAGCCGCGCTGATCGGCACGATGGAAATCGTACTCACGCCGTTCTGGGTCTGGCTGTTGTTTGCCGAGCAACCGCCCGTCGCTACCTTTTTCGGCGGCGCGATCATCCTCGGCGCCGTGCTCTGGCACACGGCCATCGACGTCAGCCGCAGCCGGCGACCGCATCGCGCCTAAAGCCTTTAGGCGGCGATCAAATCTTCCGGGACGATCCGGAAAACCGCCGTATTCGCGGGATCAATTATTTCCGCTGCGCAGCGCTATTGCGACTTTGCCGACTGTCGTCTTTGAGTTGCGCCCATGTCGTTTTCTTGATCGCTGTTGTCCGTCAGGCATGGTTTGTTAGTGGTGTTCAAGGCGCTATCTCGCAAACTGGCGAAATGGACCATTGGGACGCCGGCCTGACGCCGGCGCTGCCCCGCAGCGGTAGAAGAACTGAAATCCTCAAGGAAATCGCCGGATAGACATCCGGAAAGATATCGTGATGGATCGAAAGGAGATTCTGGAGCCGGAAACCAGCTCTTGCACAGCAAATCGACGGATTGCGGACAGACGGTCACGAGCGGAACCACAGGCGAAAACCGTGGCGTTCATCCTCTTCTCCACCCAATCTGCCGTTTTGAAAATCCGAATATCGCCCGATGCGGCGGTATCCTCGTGTTGTGGACACCGGGCTGCAGAGGAGGCAGGCCGGAGGGAAGGTTGCCATCGACTGCATCGGTTGCAGATCGAGGCATTCAAACAAGTGGGAGGAATCCATGAGCAAAAATAGAGGCGTCGTCTATCTCCGTCCTGGCAAGGTCGAAGTGCGCGACATCGACGATCCGAAGCTGGAAGCGCCCGACGGCCGCCGCATCGAACACGGCGTCATCCTGAAGGTGATATCGACCAATATCTGCGGCTCCGATCAACACATGGTCCGCGGCCGCACGACGGCGATGCCGGGCCTGGTCCTCGGTCATGAAATCACTGGCGAGATCATCGAGAAAGGCATCGACGTCGAGATGCTCGACATCGGCGATATCGTCTCGGTGCCTTTCAATGTCGCCTGCGGCCGTTGCCGCTGCTGCAAGTCTCAGGATACCGGTGTCTGCCTGACGGTCAACCCGGCCCGCGCCGGCGGTGCTTACGGTTATGTCGACATGGGCGGCTGGATCGGCGGACAGGCGCGCTACGTCACTATCCCCTATGCAGATTTCAACCTGTTGAAAATCCCCGATCGGGACAAGGCAATGGCGAAGATCCGCGATCTCACTATGCTCTCCGACATTCTGCCCACCGGCTTCCATGGCGCGGTGCGTGCAGGCGTTGGGGTCGGCTCGACCGTCTATGTCGCCGGCGCCGGCCCGGTCGGCCTTGCCGCTGCGGCTTCGGCTCGCATTCTCGGCGCTGCTGTCGTGATGATCGGTGATTTCAACAAGGACCGTCTGGCGCATGCGGCAAAGGTCGGTTTCGAACCGATCGACCTGTCGAAGAGCGACCGTCTTGGCGACATGATCGCGCAGGTCGTCGGCACCAACGAGGTGGACAGCGCCATTGATGCGGTCGGCTTCGAGGCACGCGGCCACTCGGGCGGGGAACAGCCGGCGATCGTGCTCAATCAGATGATGGAGATTACCCGAGCCGCGGGTTCGATCGGCATTCCCGGCCTCTATGTCACCGAGGATCCGGGCGCCGTCGACAACGCCGCCAAACACGGCAATCTTTCGCTCCGCTTCGGCCTCGGATGGGCCAAGGCACAGTCCTTCCACACCGGCCAGACTCCGGTGATCAAATACAATCGTCAACTCATGCAGGCGATCCTCCACGACCGACTGCCAATTGCCGATATCGTCAACGCCAAGGTCATCCCGCTCGACGATGCCGCCAATGGATATGAGAGCTTCGACCAGGGAGCGGCGACGAAATATGTCCTCGATCCGCACGGAGAGGTCGCGAAAGCCGCATAGCGATACGACCGAAGGACTTGGTAGGGATGGTCGGGCGGAAAACCCGACCATCCCGCATTCTCGAAAGTTGGCCGGCGAACTACTGGATGCTGAACGGGAAATATTTTGCGTTGATCATGTCATAGGTCCCGTCCGCCTTGATGCTCTTCAACGCTTCGTTCAGGCGCGTCAGACGCTCCTTGTCATCCAGGCGCAGCGCGATCCCGGCACCTTCACCGAAATATGTGACGTCGATCAGATCCGGCCCTTTGAACTCGCAGCAGCCCCCTGCCTTGGTGTTGGCAATCCAGTCGTAGATGGCGAGTTTATCCTCGAGGATAATGTCGACGCTCCCATCTGCCAGGCCCTTGTACAATTCCGGCGAAGACCGAAAAACCGTCCTTTTCATTTCTGGATAGAGATGGTTGGCATAGGATTCCTGCGCCGTCGACGATGTCACCCCAAGAATTTTGTCGCTGAGGGCGGCGGGGCTGACATCGCTGATTGACGAATCCTTCCGGGCGATGAACACCGACGGGCTGTTGTAGTATTTTTCAGTGAAGGCAACCTTTTGACGCCGCTCGAGGCTCATCGACATGGATGAGATGATCGCGTCGTATTTGTCGGCAACGAGATCGGGGATGATGTCGTCCCACTTCTCGATGATAAATTGGCATTCGAACTTGCCAACCTCGCAGAGAGCATTGGCAATATCGATGTCGAAGCCCTGAAGCTTGTTATTTGCATCGAGATAGTTGAAGGGCGGAAACGCACCTTCGACGGCAATTCTCATCGGCGTGCGATCTTGCGCAGCCACCTCGAGCGGCGAGGCCGCCAAAAAGATACCGATCCCGCCCGCCATCAGCGCTCCGCGCACTATAGTCTGAATGGATATGCGCAACATCGTCGGGAGCTCCTTAGGGCATAGTCGATCTCGCGCCATAGTGGCTCACAGCTTTTAATTCTACGTGAACGCTTCTTTGTTAGCGTCGACGAATGCGCCCGCGTCGTGGTGTTCAGGGGTCTACGCTTGCACATCGTTCTTCCTTCCAGCTCCAACACGTTTCAGCAATCCTGGATCGCTTCGGGAAGAATTCTGTTTCTTATTGCCGTTAGCGGGCTTGGAGCGATCGGACTTGTCGTGCTTTCGGCGCTCTGGGCAGGAACCGAGAGCGACGCTGCAGCCCTTGATCGACAGCGCCAGCTTGTGAATGCCCGCCTGCGCGAACAGGTCGATCAAGTCGCGCATGTTATCGGCCAGTTCGGCAATGGTTACCTCGCACGTGTCTATCCTGCCGCCCTGCCGACCGAAGGCTCCTCCAGCCTCGATGCCGTTTTGACGGCGGCAGCCGGGAGTGCGATCAGCCAGACGGCGATGTCTGCGTTCGGCTACGATCAGGCCTTTGTCGTCGACGAAAAGGCTCAACTGCTCATGCTGGCGGACGCCCAAACGGAGAAGCGGTACCGCTGGATGAAGCCTCTCTTTTTGCCTCTCCTTAAGGATGCCCGCTTTGGCGTCAGGCGAAGCACGGCTTTGAACGAACGAACGCCATCCTCAATGGAAGCCCGCCTTGCCAACGCCGCGCGTTCCAACCGTGCTCTGGCCAATCTGATGCGGTTGGAGGGCCGGCCGACCATCGTGGGCGTCGTCGCCATTAACGAGACTGGCGGGGGACAGCAGCAGCCGATGCGGCAATTCTTGATCGTCGTGCGCTTTATCGATGGTGCGGCGCTGGACGAATTGAGCCGGGAGCAGGGCCTCAACGGCGCGCGCTTCGCGCGCACGGCCGATGCAGACGAAAACGAGGTTGCGTTCCAGATCGACGCCACGGCAAACGGCGAACCGATCGGCTTCATCGTATGGCGGCCCGATCTTCCAGGTTCAAGGGTGATCGGCCGATTGATGCCGGCGCTTTCGATTGCCGCCTTGGTGATCGCGATCCTGTTCTCGGTCTTGCTGGTGCGCCTGCGAAGCAGTCTCGGCGAGCTGAAGAGAAGCGAGCTGCATGCAAGGCAGCTTGCCTTGCATGATGTGCTGACCGATCTTCCCAACCGCGCTTTGTTCGCGATGAGGTTCGACGAGTGCCTTGCCGAGACGCAGAATTCGACAGAACGCTCGGCAGTCGCGCTTCTCGACCTCGACCGCTTCAAAGCGGTGAACGACACGTTCGGCCATGCCGCCGGCGATGAACTCATCAGGATGGCTGCGGAGCGGATCCGCTCCCAGCTTCGTCCGGGCGACACGCTTGCCCGGCTCGGAGGGGACGAATTCGCCCTGCTTCTCCGGGACATCAAAGATCATGACCATGTTTTGCCGGCAATATGCGAAGCGATCGTTGCCGAACTCGGCAAACCCTTCCCGCTTTTGAGGGGCGAGGCGGTCGCGCGCGTCGGCGGCTCGATCGGCGTGACAGTCGTGCCGAATGCCGGGCGGAATGCCGATGACATCATGCGCTACGCCGACGTCGCGCTGTACGAGGCAAAGATGGGGGGCAGGGGCCAGTGGCGTCTCTATTCACCGTCCATGGATGGCGGCAGAAATGCGCGCGACATTCTCAAGAACGAATTGCGGGAAGTTCTGGCCAAAGACACGGCCTCATCCGCCGACGGTCCGCAATCCGATCCGATTGTGAACAGGCCGGACTTCGGATCGCTCGAGGTCTATTACCAAACGGTGCATCGCGCTGAGGCAGGATACGCGGCGTCGGGCGCGGAGGCCTTGGTGCGCTGGCGTCACAGCCAGCGCGGGCTCTTGACGCCTGCCAGCTTCATCCCTGTCGCCGAGGAGGGCGGCCTCATCGACGCTCTCGGTTTCTGGGTCTTGCGCGAGGCCTGCAGAGCCGCCTGCAAATGGCCGGAAGACACATTCGTTGCGGTCAATGTGTCTCCCGCCCAGTTGAGAAGACCAAATTTCGCCGAGGAAGTCTTCGCCGTGCTTGAGGAGAGCGGCCTGCAGCCGTCCCGGCTTGAGCTCGAGCTCACCGAGTCCTCGCTCATCGAAGACAACTCGGACGTTTATACGGTGCTGAAGTCGCTACGCAGCCGGGGTGTTCAGGTTTCGCTGGATGATTTCGGAACCGGCTTTTCATGCCTCAGCCATCTGGTGCGCTTCGATATCGACCGCATCAAGATCGATCGTTCGTTCGTCTCACAGCTCGGCACCAAAGCCAACGGGGCGGCAATCATCGGTGCCATCGTCGCGCTCAGCCGCAACCTCGGTATCTCGACGACGGCTGAAGGGGTCGAAACCGAATATCAACGCGACTTTCTGGCCGCCCTCGGCTGCACCGACCTCCAAGGCTACTTCTTCTCCAAACCCGTTCCTCTTGGCGACCTTGACAGTTTCCGGAAAGTTGAGAGTGCCACTGGGTTACTCACGACCGCCCGAGGCGCCGTCGCGTGAGAGGCTTCGGATCTTCCGTAGGTTAGAGGAACTTTCGCCCCGCGTCGCGGTTGACGCCCGAAGACCGGATGGAGGATCTGATGGGCGAGGTTGGGGAGTGGCGGCACCTTTGCGTCGACATGCAGCGGATGTTTGCCGAAGACACGCCGTGGCACGTTCCCTGGATGGCACGGATCTCTCCCCAGATCGAAGAGCTGGCCGGGCGGCATCCGTCCCGAACGATCTTTACCCGCTTCCTGCCACCCGAGCGTGCGGATGACATGCCGGGGAAATGGCGGGATTATTACCGGAAATGGTGGATGATGACGGGCGAACATCTGCCGCGCGGCCTCATCGATCTCTCTTCATCGCTGGCATCGCTGGTTCCGCCGGCAAGGCATTTCGACAAACGCACCTATTCCCCTTGGATCGACGGCCGCCTTTATCCGATCCTTCAGTCGGAGCGGGTCGATACGCTTGTGATAACGGGCGGTGAAACGGATGTCTGCGTGCTTGCCACGACGCTCGGCGCGATCGATCTCGCCTATCGTGTCATCGTCCTAAGAGACGCCGTGTGCAGCGGCGCCGACGATACGCATGACGCGTCACTGGAACTTCTGCACGATCGGTTCTCCGTGCAGCTCGAACTCATGGAGACCGAGGAATTTTTGAGGGGCGTTGGCTAGAGCCTGGTGTGGCGATACAGCCTTCGCAGCAATACTGCTCATCGCCACGAATGACATGGAGATGACCGAGAGGTCGGCCTTAGCGTTTGCCGATCGAGGGACTAAACACCATGAGGCTCAGAATCTCAAAGAGCACTTGTGCCGCGGCGTGCGCCGTGTTGGTCGTTGCGTCATATTGCGGAGCCACTTCGACGACATCACCCCCCACCAGGTTTATCCCTTTCAGCCCGCGTATCAGTTCAAGGACTTCACGCGTGGTCAATCCACCGACCTCGGGCGTGCCCGTGCCGGGCGCAAAGCTCGGATCGAGGCTGTCGACGTCGAAGGAAAGGTAGGTCGGGCCGTCGCCGACGATGGATTTTGCCTTGGCAATGACGGCAGGAATCCCCATTCCGCTGATGTCCTCTGCGTGGATCACGGTCATTCCCGAGGCATAGGAGAATTCCCACAAATATTCCGCCGAACCACGGATGCCAATCTGGATCGTCCGTGTCGGATCGAGCACGCCATCCAGCACCGCATTACGGAACGGCCCGCCGTGATGAAACTTCGTCTGATCGAAAGCGCCGCTCGTATCGCAATGGGCATCAATATGAATGAGGCCGACCGGTTGCTGCCGACCGATTGCCTTCAAAATCGGGTGGCTGATGGAATGATCGCCCCCGACGGAAAGCGGGGCAACCCCGGCGTCGACGATCTGGCCGATGCGCTTTTCGATGTCATCATGGCTGAGTTCCAGCCGGTAACGGCTTTGGAACTGGATATCGCCGATATCGGCGACCCGAAGATCGAAGACCGGCGCCGTAGCGAGAACGTGATTATACGGGCCGATCCTTTCGATGGCGCGAAGTGCTCTCGGTCCGAAACGCGAGCCTGGACGATTGGTGACGCCAAGATCCATGGGGATCCCGGTGATTGCAACCTGGAGGTTGCCGAAGTCCGGATCATCGGCTGCGACCTGCATGTAGGGTGCGCTGAGGAATGTCGGCACTCCGGCATAGGGCGCCAGTCTCGTGCCGCTCTTGGAGATGATCTTCTCCGCCACTTTCCGAAACTTCTCATCGAATATCTCGCCGCCATTGGCGTCTGCAAATTCTGCGCGCAGCTGTTCGAGCCGCGTTTTGTCCCACACCATGCGCCGTGTCTCCGCTTCAGGTCCGTCTCGCCAGACAAAGAGGTTGAGAAAGCAATTGGTATCGTTGTAGCAATCGGTATCAAAGAGAAATCGACATGATCGCTGCAAAACCCAATACCCTCGTTGCCCGCCTCTCTGCTCCCCCCATTCCTTCCGTCGTCGCCTGGAGCCGCGAATATAAAGGAGAAAAAGGACCGCTCATCGACCTCTCGCAAGCCGTTCCCGGCTATCCCGCGCATCCGGAGATGCTGCGGCTTCTGGGCGAAGCGGCTGGGCAACAGGCCATGACGGGTTACGGGCCGATCGAAGGTGAACCTTTATTGCGCAAGGCCTACGCGGCTCATCTTGCCGAGCTTTACGGCGCCGACCTTTCCGCCGGTAATATCCACATTACCGCCGGCTGCAATCAGGCGTTCATGTGTACGGCGATCGCGCTTGCGGGCGCGGGCGATACGGTGGCACTGACCAATCCCTTCTATTTCAACTACGACACGACGCTATCGATGCTTGGGATCGAGCGCCGGTTGGTCGATTGCGACCCCGCCAGCGGCTTTCTTCCCGATCCGGGTTCAGCCGAGGCTGCCCTTGCCGCCGGCGCGAAGATGCTTGCCGTCGTCACACCCAACAATCCCACCGGGGCCGTGTATCCGCCGAGCCTGCTGCATGAGCTTTTTGTGCTCTGCCGGAAATATGGCGCCTGGCTGATCCTCGATGAAACCTATCGCGATTTCCTCGGCGAGGATTACAGACGGCCGCACGCACTCCTCTCAGAGCCGGGCTGGGAAGACACGCTCGTTCTTCTCTACAGCTTCTCGAAATCCTTCTGCATTCCCGGTCACAGGCTGGGTGCAATCACGGCAGGGCCTAAACTCATCGCCGAGATCGCCAAGGTGATGGACAATATGCAGATCTGCGCACCGCGGTCGGCGCAGGTCGCCGTTGCATCGGCGATCCCGGCGCTCGCCGATTGGCGGGCCGGTAATCGGCTGGAGATTGCTCGCCGGGCGGACGCTTTGAGGTTGGTCTTTTCCGGGCTGCCGGATTGGGAGATCGGAGCGATCGGCGCCTATTTCGCTTTTGTCCGCCATCCCCACGCCGATAAATCGTCTTCCGAGGTTGCCGAAAAACTCGCCAAGGAATCCGGCATCGTTTGTCTACCCGGCGCTTATTTCGGCGAGGGCCAAGAGCGATACCTCAGACTTGCCTTTGCCAATGCTGATGTCGCCTCGATTGGGCTATTGTCCGAGCGCCTTCGCTAGACCGTTTTGGTCAACCTCCGCCGGAAGTTCATGAAAGCCGCCGCGCCAGTAAACCAGCGGCCCTATGCCCTGCCGGACTTCCATTGCGCAGACATGTCCGACCAAAACGGCATGGGAATTGTAGTGGAATGCGGTTTCGAGCTTGCAGTCCAGGACCGTCAGGGCGTTTTCAAGGACCGCCGCGCCGGTCTTGAGGCGATACCACCCCGCACCGCTGTAGCGTTCGGCGCCCTTTCGTCCGTCAAGACCGGCAAAGGATTGCGCCACCTGCTGCTGGTCGGCGGCGAGCACGTTGACACAGAAGCAGCCGTACCGCTGGAGCGCCGGCCACGAGGAAGACGCTCGGTTGACGCTGACGATGACGGACGGCAGCTCTGCCGAAAGCGAGGAGACCGACGTTGCCGTGAAGCCGGTGCGGTGTTGCCCATCGCCGACCGTAATCACGCTGACGGCACCCGCCAGATGACGCATCGAAAGCTTGAAGTCGGCTTCGCTGATCAAAGCCTCGACACTCATCGGGCGTGCTCTTTCGTTTTGGCAAAGCGGTTGACAGGCATTGAAAGACCCAGGTTTTCGCGCAAGGTCTTGCCCTCGTATTCCTCGCGGAACAGTCCGCGACGTCGAAGCTCGGGCAGAACAAGCCGCACGAAGTCGTCGAGGCTGGACGGCAAGGTCGGAAACATCAGGATGAAGCCGTCGGCGGCGCGCGTCTCGAACCATTCCTCCATGAAGTCGGCAATCTGGGCCGGCGTGCCTGTCATGCCATTTCCGGTATGCTTCTCGGCATAGTGCCGGATGAGTTCGCCGACGGTGCGGCCGCTTCTGACGAAGTCGACCAGCTCGTCGAACAAGGCACGTGATCCCTTTGGCGCCGCCGGCAGCCGATCCATGGGGAAGGGCTTGTCGAGAGCGACATCGCGCAGGTCCGCCTCGAGGAATTCGGAGAGCATCAGCCGACCGACATCCGGATGCATCTTATCGATCAGATAATCCACCTTCGCCTTTGCCTCGGCTTCGGTTTCACCGACGTTGATCACGATGCCCGGCATGATTTTCAGGTCGTCCGGATCGCGCCCATGGGCCGGCATCCGGCGCTTGACGTTTTCGTAAAAGGCCCGGTTCCGTTCGATATTCGATGCGAGGCTGAAGACGATCTCGGCCGTGCGCGCCGCCATGTCCATTCCGGGTTCCGAACCGCCCGCCTGGGCGATGACCGGGCGGCCCTGGGGCGTTCGCGCGATGTTGAGGGGACCGCGAACCTGGAAGTGCTTGCCTTTGTGATTGAGCGTGTGGTGCTTGTCCTTGTCATAGTAGACACCGTTTTCACGGTCGAGAAGCAGTGCGCCTTCCTCGAAGCTGTCCCAAAGGCCGAACACGACGTCGACGAACTCGTTGCCGCGCTCGTAACGCAACGCATGCGGGTCGAGCCCTTCGCGATTGAAGTTGTAGCCGGTTTCGTCGTGGTCTGACGTGACGACATTCCAGCAGACGCGGCCGTTGCTCAGATGGTCGATCGAGGCGAACAGGCGCGCGACATTGTATGGCTCGTAATAACTCGTCGAGACCGTCGCCACGAGACCGAGATCGTTGGTGGTGACCGCCAGAGCCGAAAGCAGCGAGAGCGGTTCGAAACGGTTCATCTTGGTCGGAATGCGGGAAAGCGCTTTCGGATCGCCGACGGCGGCGGCAGGAGAATCCGCCATGAACATGAAATCGAATTTGGCCGCCTCGGATCGTTTGGCAACATCGAGCAGATGAGCGAAGTCGTTGGCGCCATTGACGTCGCTTGCCGGATGCAGCCAGGAGGCAGGATGAAAGCCGAACGTATAGACGAAAGTCCCGAGTTTCATCTTGTCAGTTCGCGCCATCGAGCTCTCCTGCTATGTCAGCCACGCCGCCAACGGTGGAGGGCGACTGCGCAAATTATCGCCAGGCGCAAATTTTCATCAATATCGCGCAGCTAGGTTCCGTTTTAGTTTTTCTAAAGTATCGGCTTAGGCGCGGACGCCAGGGCTTGCTGACGGGAAATAGCGACGAGCCAATCGCGGAATTCGCGCCCGTGGGGCTTCTGCAAGGCCGCCCGATCCCATGCGAGAAAATAGCTTTCGCGCAGTGCAATGCGCAGGTCGACGGGAATGACGAGCGTTTGCGCCTCGAGCTCATCCGATATCATCGACATTTGTGCGAGCACGACGCCGCGCTTGTTAACGGCCGCGTCAATAGCACTGCTCGACAGGGTGAAGGAAAGGCCTGGCGTTGACGCGTCGAAGGAGACACCGGCCTTGGCGGCAAACTCCGCCCAGCTGGGGTAGGGGGTGAAGTGCCGTTCCCACTCGACATGGAGGAGGGGCTGTTCGAAGAGATCGCGAACCGCATGCGCGCGATCCTGCATCAGCGCCGGCGAACAGGCAGGCACCACCCAATCGCGAAACAGTTCGGTATAATGTTCGTGCTGCAGCACGTCCGACCCGTAGCTCACGCGGAAATCGATATCGTCGAAGCCGATGCGGGGCTCTCTGTCGCGTCCGATGATCCTCACCTGCACGTCGGGATGAAGCGCCTGCCAGTCGAAGATGCGCCTGCCGATCCATTTGTTGACGACGGAGGAAAGCGCACTGAGAACCAATGCTGTCTCATTGCGCGCCTTTTCCAGCAATTGCCCGGCGAGCGCGAATTGCTCAAATCCCTTCGATATCTCCTGGTGGTAGAGCCGGCCCCAGGCAGTCAGCTCGACGGTTCGTCCGCTACGCTCGAGAAGCGAAACGCCAAGGAAGCTTTCGATTTTGTGAACCTGCTGGCTGATTGCTCCCGGCGAAACGTTGAGTTCCAGTGCCGCGGCCGTCACGCCGCCGCAGCGCCCCACCGCCTCGAAGGCCTGCAAGCCCTTCAGGGGGATCGTCTTGAAGCGCTCATCGGTCACTTGCGGAGCCTCTCGTGATTGGCGTCGAACTCAATTTGCTGCCGGATGAAACGTCCCCGCAAACTGGAACCGGTCGCCTGGATGGGTAAACTCGACATATGTCACCGTGCGGCCGTTCTGCCAGGTCTGGCGGATGAGGCTAAGGCAGGCCTCGCCCCTCTCCGTCTGCAGGATTCGGGCCGTCACGGTATCGGCCGAGACGGCACGAATGACATGTTTGGCTTTGGACCAGGGCACCTGCTCAAGCAGCCATTTGCCGGGCGGAATTGAAGCAAAGCTCTCCTCTCTCGCCCGTGGCACAGCATCGAGCATGATGATCCGTCGCTCGATGGCATTCGGTCTGCCGTCGACGATATGCAGGCATTGAAGCCTGAGGACCTCTGCGTCGGCAGGCTCCGACAGCTGCTGCGCCTCCGCCTCTCCAAGGCGCTCGATCTTGCGGGCGAGGATTTCGAAGCGGTGCTCGTGCCCGGCCAGTTCCGCTTCGGTGCTGATATCCTGGATATCCATCACCGTGCGGTCGATCTGGGGCGATGCGACGAACGAACCGGTCTTGCGCCGTCTGACGATCATGCCACGCTCGGCCAGCGCCGACAGCGCCTTGCTGACCGTCATGCGCGAGCATCGATATTCCGCTACCAGTTCGTGCTCGACGGGAATACGGTCACCCGGCCGCCAATCACCGCTGATGATCTTCGTTTCGATATCCGTGAAAATGCGCTGATAAATCGACACCAAGCCCGTACCTCATCCGGCGTCAGCGACCATGAATCCGCAACGGTCATGCCAGCGAGATCGACGCCATCCGGCACAAATTTTGCGTTCCTCGTCTTTTACATTGACACTCTAGGCCAGCCTATATCTATTTGTATAGTCAAAAGCGGAGCATAGAAATCCGCGCAGAGGAAATCGAAGTCGGGAACCAAAACTCCCCCGCCCGGGGAATAAAAACTGGAGAGATGATCATGAAGGCACATTCACTGCTGAAGGGTCTGGTCGGCGCTGCGTTCCTCATCGGAGCAGCCGTTTCCGCCCATGCCGCCGACACGCTGGCAACCGTCAAGGCAGCCGGCACCCTCAAGGTTGGCACCGAAACGGCTTTCGCACCGTTCGACTATATCGATGCCGGTGAACATACCGGCTTGAACGTCGAGCTCTTTGCCGAGATCGGCAAGGAACTCGGCGTCAAGATCGAGTGGGTAGCTCTTCCCTTGGATGGTGTCTTTCCGGCGCTCGAGGCCGGCAAGTTCGATGTCGTCGCGGGTCCTGCAACGATCACCAAGAAGCGCTTGGAGCGCTATCGCTTCACGCCGCCGATCGCCGAAGCGACGATTGCGATCCTGAAGAAGGCTGGCGATGCGACGATCAGCAAGCCGGAAGATATTGCCGGCAAGAAGATCGGCGTCGGCAAGGCAACTGCTCAGCTCGACCAGCTGAAGGAATTCTCCGAGACGCTGCCGACCAAGGTCGACGTGCGCGAATATCCGGCTTTTACCGAATCCTACGCCGATCTCGCAGCCGGGCGCATTGCCGGCGTTGCCAACTCGCTGCCGAATATCGCCTTCGTCGCCAGCCAGCGAAAGGGCACGTTCGAAGTCGTCCTGCCGCCATTCGGCAAGAAGTCCTACTTCGGCTTCATCGGTCTCAAGGATGCCGATCACGCCCCGCTGATGGATGCGATCGATGCCGCGATGCTCAAGATCAAGGCAGATGGACGCATGGCTGAGCTGCAGAAGAAGTGGTTCGGTGCATCTTTTGATACGCCCGATGCTGTCAAGGACCCGGCATTCTGATTAGCTGCCGGTGAAACGAACGCGCCCCGCCAGTGGTCGGGGCGCAATCTGCCGTGGCATCAGAGTTCACGGCCGCAGCGCCCAGGCTAACACCGCCCATGTCCATCAAGCTTTTCGAACTGCTTCTGCAAGCCGCGATCTACACGGTGACGATCAGCGTGGTTTCTATCCTGATCGGCTTTGCGATCGCCGTCATTGTTTCCGCCATGCTGCTGTCGCGGCAACGGCTCCTCGCGCTGCAGGCGCGGATTTTCATCAGTTTCTTTCGCGGCGTGCCGCTGCTGGTGCAACTGCTGCTGATCTATAACCTGCTGCCGGCGATCGGCCTCAACGTGCCCAGCATCGTTGCGGCCATCATTGGTCTTTCGCTATGTACTGCAGCCTATCAGGCTGAAAATCTGCGCGGCGGTTTTTCCAGCGTTCCCGCAGGCCTTGTCGAGTCTGCCGAAATGGTCGGCATGACACCCGTTCAGATCTTCCGCCGTATCAAGGCGCCGATCGCCCTGCGCCTGACCTTTCCGGCGCTCGTCAACGAAGCGATCCTTATCCTGAAGGCGTCTTCGCTGGTCTCGGTCGTCGGGGTCATCGAGTTGACGCGCATGGCCCAGGACCTTGCCGGCAGCACCTTCCTGCCGCTCGAGATTTTCGCTTCCGCCGGCCTGATCTATCTCGTCATCAATTGGATCGTTGCCCTTGCGGGCGGCCTGATCGAACGCTCCCTGCCAGGAGTGCCGCGATGACCTTCGACATCAATGTGATCTTCAGCAACTTACCGGAAATCCTCAGCGGTGCATGGGTCACCATCGTCATCTGGATCATCACCACCCCGGCCGCTGCCGTGCTCGGCTTCCTTGTCGCCGTTGCCAGACGTTTTGGCGGCGTCATCCTGGACAAGGCGTTCGGCATTGTCATCGCGGTGCTCCGCGGCACGCCGTTCCTGATTCAGATATTTCTCGTCTACTACGGCGGGCCATTCGTCGGATTGTCGCTCGATCCGATCCCGGCAGGCGTCATCGGCCTTTCCATCTACGGCGCGGCTTATTTCAGTGAGATATTCCGCTCGGGCTTTGCCGCCGTCCCAAAGGGACATATCGAGGCCGGGATATGCGTTGGCCTGACACAAGGGCAGATCCTCCGACGCATATTGCTGCCGGAGATGACCATGCTGGTCTTGCCGCCTTCGGTCAACATGACGATCATCCTGATGAAGGAGACGGCCGTGCTGTCCATCATTACCGTGCCGGAGTTGACGGCGACACTGAGCGCCATCGGCTCGCAGCAATATGCTTTCGTCGAGGCGCTCTTCGTGCTCGCCCTATTCTACTGGGCCTTGGTCGAAATCACCGGTTGGCTCGGCCATCTCGCCGAAACGAAACTCACCAGATTCAGGTTTTTCAACATATGAGCGTTCCTGCGATCGCAGTCAAAAATCTCGTCAAGACCTTCGGCGGCTCCACCGTGCTGCACGGCATCGACCTCGATATCGTTCAGGGGCAGGTTTCCTGCGTCATCGGCCCGTCGGGTTCCGGCAAAAGTACGCTGCTGCGCTGCATGGCCTTTCTCGAGGAATCGACCAAGGGGACGATCACCGTCAACGGCGAGGTGCTTGGCTTTGCGGAAAACGCCAAGGGCATCCGTGAGCGAGTGCCGGCCGCAGTGAACCGGCAAATTCGATCGCAGATCGGCATGGTTTTTCAGCAGTTCAATCTCTGGCCGCATATGACGGCGCTCGGCAATGTCAGCGAAGCGCTGAAGACCGTTCACAAGATGAGCCGTAGGGATGCCGAGGAGCGGGCAATGGCCCAGCTCGTCAAGGTCGGCCTCGAGGGCAGGGCAGGGCACTATCCGTCGCAGCTCTCGGGAGGGCAGCAGCAGCGCGTTGCCATCGCCCGGGCGCTTGCTCTCAACCCGAAGATCATGCTCTTTGACGAGCCGACTTCGTCACTCGATCCTGAGCTAACCGGCGAAGTGCTGAACGTCATGCGCGATCTCGCCGCCGAGGGCATGACGATGGTCGTCGTCTCCCACGAGATCGGATTTGCCGCAACGGTCGGCCAGCAGATCGTCTTTCTCGATCACGGCAAGGTGCTGTTCACCGGCCCGCCGCAGGACGTCTTCAAACGACCGAGAAACCCCCGGCTCGAGCAATTTCTGGATACCTATATCGATCGTGGAGCCTCGATGCTGCTGTGAAGCTCATGTCCTTCCGGATCGTCGGGCCGATCTCCAAGGCGGGTGCCGGGTTCAGGCAGTTTCCTCTTCGAGTATTTTCACGGGCCGGTCCCACTGGATGAGCACGATACAGCCGGTCTCGCTCCAGACCGAGTGTTCGCTGCCCGGCGCGTTGACGATATAACTGCCGCTGATGTAATCGCCCGTCTCGTCGGATTGAACGCCATCGAGCACCAGGATGGTTTCGAGCCCCTCGTGGCGATGGCGGGGAACAGAGGCGCCGGGCTCATATTTCAACAGCGCCACGCCCGGCTGATCGCCCTCGAAAGGGCGGATCCAGTGAATGGTGACAGCATCGCGGAAAGGGCCGAATTCCAGCTCCTTCCAGCCGCCTGATGTCAGGCGTTCGTGGGTCGTTTCAGGCATGAGCGATGCTTTCCAGAATGTCGTCGACATGGGCGGTCCAGCCGACGATCGCGCCCTGGGCGCGGATCATGGCGATGGCGGCGGCTTTGAATTCGGGGAAATAACTTTCCGTCGCCTCCTCGGCGAGCAGGCATTCATAGCCGCGGTCGTTTGCTTCGCGCATCGTCGTCTGCACGCAGACTTCGGTGGTGACACCGGCAAAGACGAGCTGCTTGATGCCCTTCTGCTGCAACACGGTGCCGAGGTCGGTCGCGTAGAAGGCGCCCTTGCCGGGCTTTTCGATGACGACTTCGCCCTTCACAGGAGCAAGTTCCGGAAGAATTGCCGTGCCGGGCTCGCCCGAGATCAGGATGCGGCCCATCGGGCCTTGGTCGCCGATCCTGAGCGACGGATTGCCCCGGTCGCGTTTGGCCGGCGGCAGGTCGGAGAGATCAGGCCGGTGGCACTCCATCGTATGGATGACAGGCAGGCCGGCATTGCGGAAGCCCTGGATCAGGCGTTTGACGTCGGGCACGATCCTGGTGATGCGGCTGACGTCATTGCCGAGGCTGGCGCCGAAGCCGCCGGGCTCGGCGAAATCACGCTGCATGTCGATGACGATGAGGGCGAGCTCATCGTGCTTCACCGGAAAGGCGAAAGGCTCTGCCTTGATCTCCATCATCAGTGATGTCCCGCCATGTGGGCGCCGATCACGCCGATATCGGCCGAACGCGCCGGTGTCTCATAAACCAGCCTGCCTTCCGAAATGACCATGATGCGGTCGGACATCTCGAGCAGTTCGTCGAGGTCTTCGGAGAGCAGCAGCACGGCAGCGCCCGAATTGCGGGCCTTCATGATCCGGGCGCGGATTTCCGCCACCGCGGAGAAGTCCAGCCCAAAACAGGGATTGGAGACGATCAGCAGATCTACCTCGCCCGTCAGCTCGCGGGCGAGCACCGCCCGCTGTACGTTGCCGCCCGAAAGTGCTGCGATCGGCGAGGAGGAAGAGGCCGTCTTGACCTTGAAGTCGGAGATCAATGCCGACGCACGCTTCTTCATGCTGCCCTTGTTCAGCCAGATCGCGTCCTTGCCGTCCAGCTTCACGTCGAAGGTGCGGAACGCAAGGTTCTCGCTCACGGTCATCTTGGGCGCGCAGGCATTCTGCAACGGCTCTTCGGGGATGAAACGCACCCTGTTCTTGCGGGTCTCGTCACGGGTGGCGCCGTAAGTCTCGCCATTGACCATGACCTCGCCGCTATCGGTCGGGCGCTGGCCGGCCAGGATTTCCGTCAGCTCCTTCTGGCCGTTGCCGGATATGCCGGCGATGCCGACGATCTCGCCGGAGCGAACCGTCAGCGCGTCGATCTCGATCATCTTCAGGCCGGAGCGATCCGGAGCTTTCACCTGGGTTACAGTGAGCACGGATTTGGCCGCTTCCGCCACCGGCAGACGGCTGTCGAGCTCGGCGAGCTTGACGTCGCCGATCATCATCCCCGCCATCTCGGCGGTGGAGAGCTCGCCGACCTTACCGGTGCCGACCAGCTTTCCGCGCCGCAGGATCGAGACGGCGTCGGCGAACTTCGTCACCTCGTGGAACTTGTGGGAGATCATCAGCACCGTGAGCTCGCCGCGCTCGGTCATCCCGCGGACAATACCGAGCATCTCATCGGCTTCGGCCGGCGTCAGCACCGAGGTCGGCTCGTCGAGCACCAGGAAGGAGCGGCCGAGATAGAGCTGCTTGACGATTTCGAGCTTCTGTTTTTCGCCGGCAGCAAGCTCGCTCACCGGCCTGTCGAGCGGGATCTTGAACGGCATGCGCTCCATGAAACCCGCCAGATCCCTGCGCTCCCTGGCCCAGTTGATCACCGCGGGCACTTCGGTGCGGCTGATGACCAGGTTTTCCGCGCCGGTGAGCGAGGGAACCAGTGTGAAATGCTGGTAGACCATGCCGAGCCCATAGGCCGCGGCATCCTTGGGTGAGGCAACCGCCACCTCGCGGCCATCGACCGACAGCGAGCCTGACGTGGCGTGATAGAAGCCCATGATGCATTTGACGAGCGTCGACTTGCCGGCGCCGTTTTCGCCGAGAAGCGCGTGAAAAGAGCCGGCCGGAACGGCGATCGAAACGTTGTCGAGCGCGGTGAACGAGCCGAAGCGCATGGTCATGCCGAGCGTATCGATGCCGACCGCCTTGCCGGCCTGGGGGAGGGGCGTGTCGCGAACGGTGCTCATGGCAGTTGGCCCACAAAGGTTTCGGAATTGGAGACGGAGCCGAAGACGCCGCCCTGCATCTTCACCATCTTGATGGCGGCGAGGTGATTTCCGTAGTCGGTCGCACCACAGCAGTCCTCCAGAAGCAGGCATTCGTAGCCGCGGTCGTTCGCCTCGCGCATCGTCGTCGAGACGCAGACATCGGTGGTGATCCCCGTGAGGATAATGTTCTCGATGCGCTTCTGGTTGAGGATGAGTTCGAGGTCGGTGGCGCAGAACGAACCCTTGCCGGGCTTGTCGATGATCGTCTCGCCTTCGATCGGGTAGAGTTCCGGGATGATGTCCCAGCCGGGTTCGCCACGCGTCAGGATGCGGCCGCAGGGGCCAGGATCGCCGATGCCGGCGCCGATCCGCTGCGAGCGCCAGCGTTTGTTGGCCGGCAGATCGGCGAGGTCGGGGCGATGGCCCTCGCGGGTGTGGATGATGTGGTAGCCCTTGGCCCGCATGGCGGCCAGCACACGTTTGATCGGTTCGATCGGCGCCTGCACCAGCGACAGGTCGTAGCCCATGTGGTCGACATAGCCGCCCTTGCCGCAGAAGTCGGTCTGCATGTCGATGATGATGAGGGCGGTGTTATCAGGCCGCAGAGCGCCGTTATAGGGCCACGGATACGGATCGGCGTCGATAAAATGCCCCTTGGTGTCGACCATCGCGTCCATCATTCTCTCTCCTATTCCGCGGCAGGTTTGAGGGGTTCGCCGTAACGGCGCATCGGCTTGTCAAATCCGCAGGACGTGCCGTCTTTGACCTTTACCTCGTCTTCCCATGGCAGGCGGTATTTGCCGGCGACAAGGTCGTGCATGTAGGTGTAGGGCGCATCCTGGGCGCCGCCGGCGACGGCGACATAGCCGCGATGGCCGAACTGGTAGATATTGTTCTCCACCCCCCAGCCGAGCCGGGCCTCGCGCACCAGATCGGGACGCACCTCGGCGGTGATGATCTCGTTGACGCGGCCGGAGGTGCCGTGGGCGATGATCGTGCCGTCGAAATTGCAGATCATGCCTTCACCCATGGAATCGAAGGTGCCGTCCGAGCCGCACATGCAGACATTCGCGGTAACCATCAGGTTGCAGAAGGCGTTGGCCTGATTGGTGAAGCGCCAGGCATCGCGGATCGGCGCCGTGTAGCCGGCGGTGCGGATCATGATTTCGGCGCCCTTATAGGCGCATTCGCGCGCCATCTCCGGGAACATGCCGTCATGGCAGATGATCAGCGCAAGCTTGGCGCCCCGCGGGCCCTCGATGACAGGGATGCCAAGATCGCCGGGCTCCCAGGGCTCGACGGGGATCCAGGGATGCATCTTACGATAATAGAGCTTCAGCTCGCCCTGGTCGTCGATGACGATGCCGGAATTATGGGGCATGCCGCCGGGATTGAGCTCCATGATCGAGAAGCAGCCCCAGATCCGGTTGTCGCTGCAGGCCTGCTTGAACGCAGCGACCTCCGGCCCGTCGAGCGTGCACATGATCTCCGGATTGATGTCCATGGAGAGGCCATGCAGCGCGTATTCGGGAAAGATGACGAGGTCCATGCCCGGCTGGTTGCGCCGTGCCTTGGCCACCAGATCGACGATCACCTGCGTCTGCTTTACCAAGTCCGCTTTGGTGACGGTCACCGGCAGCTGGAGCTGAACGAGGCCGATGCCGACGCCGTGTTCGGATTTGTTGAGACCACCAAGTCCGTTCATCGGAAAGCTCCGTTATTTCGTGAGCGACAGCGCACCCGGCGCACCGGCGAGCGAGCGGGTGGGCGAAGAGGTGGCGATCAGGATGACGAGGGTGAGCACGTAAGGCGCGGCGTAAAAAAGGTAATAGCCTTGTGTGACGCCGACCGATTGCAGCGCCGGACCGAGCGCGCCGGCGCCGCCGAAAAGCAGGGCAGCGAGGAAGCAGCCGATCGGGTTCCAGCGGGCGAAGATGACGAGGGCCACGGCCATCAGGCCCTGGCCCGACGAAATGCCTTCGTTCCATGAGCCCGGATAATAGAGCGAGAGATAGGCGCCGCCGATTGCCGCCAGCGAGCCGCCGGCGGCCGTCGCCAGCAGGCGAACCCGGTCCGGGTGGATGCCCATGGCCCGGGCCGCGTCGGTGCTATCGCCGACAACGCGCAGGATCAGGCCGATCCTGGTATTCTTGAAGGCCCAGAACAGAAAGAGGGCAAGTGCCGCGCCGATGAAGAACAGCACGTTGATATTGAGCGCCGCCTGGATCTGTGGAGTGCTCGACCAGCCGCCGAGCGCGATCGAGGGCAGTTTCGGCGCCACCGGCTGAATGAAGGATTTGCCGAGGAAGAACGCCATGCCGAGACCGAACTGCATCATGGCGATGCCGATGGCGATGTCGTTGACCTTCGGGAACTTGCAGATCCAGCCGTGGATGAGGCCGAAGATCGCGCCCGCCACCATTGCGGCCAGCACGCCGAGGGTGGGCGAGCCAGTGATGACGGCCACCGCATAGGCCGTCATGGCGCCGAAGACGAGCGTGCCTTCCAAGCCGAGATTGATGCGGCCGGAGCGTTCGGTGATCGCCTCGCCAAGGCTGACGAAGATGAAGGGGGTGGAAACGCGGATGGCGCCTGCGAAGATCGCCAGCGGCACGCCCCAGATGCCGATGCCTGTCTCTTCCATCAGAGGCTCCTTTTCCAGAGGTCGGGATTGAAGATCTTGAAGCGGCCGTAGAAGGTCTCGCAGAACAGAATGACGATGAAGAGCGTGCCCTGCAGCACCAGAACCGTCGCATCCGGCAGGCCCATGCGCCGCTGGATGAGGCCGCCCGAGGCGTCGATGCCGCCGAGCAGGATCGCCACTGGAATGATCGCCAGCGGATTGTGCCTGGCGAGGAAGGCGACGAGGATGCCGGTATAACCATAGCCGGCGGCAAGCGAGGCATTGGCGCTTCCCTGCACCGCCGCCACTTCGATCATGCCCGCAAGGCCAGCAAAACTGCCGGCGAGCGCGGTAAATCCGACGATCAGCTTTCCGACCGGCAGTCCCTGGATCTGGGCGGCGCGCACGTTGCCGCCGGCGATGCGGGCGGCAAAACCGTAGCTCGTGGCCTCGATCACGATCCAGGAGACCACACAGGCGAGGATGCCGATGACCAGGCCCCAATGCACGTCCATGCCGGGAATATTGCCGAGCATGTATTCCGCCGGCAGCGGCCTGGTCGACGGCTTGTTGAGGCTTGCCGGATCGCGCAGCAGCCCTTCGACGAACTGGTTCATCAGGGCAATGGCGATATAGGAGAGCAGCAGCGACGAGATGGTTTCGTTGACGCCGCGATAGTGGCGCAGGAAACCGGCAAGGCCGATCCAGATGCCACCGACCACCATGGCGGCGATCGCCATCAGAATGAGGGTGAGGAAGACGGGCGCGGTGCCGGCGAGCGGCAGAGCCATGGCTGCGGCGGCAACGCCGCCCAGCACGACCGCTCCTTCCCCGCCGATGATGACGAGGCCGAGACGGGCGGGTAGGGCGACGCAGAGTGCCGTCAGGAGAAGGGGTGCGGCACGACTTAAGCTGTTCTGCACCGAAAACCAGCTGCCGAAGCCGCCGGTGTACATCAGTTGGAAGAGGGTGGCCGGCGACTTGCCGACCGCCAGGATGAAGAGGGAGAAGAGCGCAAGACCGATCAGGATGGCCGCGAGGCCGATGACAACAGGCTCGGCCCGCCGCGCGATCCATTCGAGGACCGCGCGCAGGGAAGCCGGTTTTTCCACGATGGCTATTGCGGGATTATCGGCCTCGATGGTCATGGCGCTTCTCCCTTCGCGGTTTAGGCCGTGGACCCGACGACGCCCTCGACCAGATAATTCATGCTTTCGAGCTCGATCGCGTCTTCGGCGTAGCTCTTGTCGGCAGCCACGACGGTTTCGCCCTTGTTGTCCTTCAACGGTCCCTTGAAGACCGAGAAGCCGCCCTTCATCATGTCGGCCTGCGTGGCTTCGAAGGCCTTTCGGCCCTCGGCGGACACACCGGGGCCGAGCGCGCTCATCTTCACGAAGCCGTCCTTCAGGCCGCCACGCACGAAGTTGCCGAGCTTTTCGCCGGCCTGCGCCTTCTTGACGAAATCGCTATAGACGTTGCCCCAGGCCCATTCGGCACCCGTGAGGTACTTTTCAGGAGCAAGCGGGCTCTGGTTGGCGTGATAGCCGCAGACGAAGGCGCCGCGGCCGGCAGCCGTCTCGACGACCACTTTGGGGCTGTCGACGTGGCAGGTGATGACGTCGGCGCCCTGGTCAACCAGCGCATTGGTGGCTTCGGCCTCCTTGACGGCGAGCGACCATTCGCCGGTGAAAATCACCTGGCAGGTGATACCAGGATCGACTGTGCGCGCGCCAAGCAGGAAGGCGTTGATATTCTGCAGAACCTGCGGGATCGGCTTGGCGGCAACGAAGCCGATCTTCTTGCTCTTCGTCGCATGGCCGGCGGCAATGCCGTTCAGATACTGGCCCTGGAAGATATAGCCGAAATAGGAGCCCGTATTGGCCGGGTTCTTGCCTTCCTGCCAGAGGCCGCCACAGTGGCGGAACTGGATGTCGGGATGTTTGGCGGCCACGGCCAGCATGTGTGGGTCGAAGTAGCCGAAGGAGGTCGGAAAGAGCAGGGTCGCGCCATCCAGGTTGATCATGGATTCCATCGTCTTCTGGACGTCGACGGTCTCCGGCACGTTCTCTTCTTCGACCAGCGTCACACCAGGCATCGCCTTGATGACGGCCGCACCTTCGGCATGCGCCTGGTTGTAGCCGTAGTCGTCCTTGGGGCCGACATAGATGAAGCCGACGGTCAGCGCGGTTTGGGCTGCGGCGGAGGAGGCGATCAGGCCCGGCATGGCGCCGGCAAGCGCACCGGCAGCGGAAGCCTGGAGAAATTTGCGGCGGTTCATGGAAAGGAGTTTGGTCATCGGAAATGCTCCTTGCGGCGCTGGGCCGGTTGTGAACGGGTACAGAAAAGTGCATGCAATGCATGTGCCAGAAATTAATCTGTTGTTTTTTATAGTTTATCCGTTCCAGTAAGATTTGCGCATTGCAAAGTGCATACAGATTGATCGAATTCTTGCGCAAAAAGTAATCAATAGATATTTCTTGTTCATTATGACTGCGTGGTTGGCACAAAGTCGAGTTACCCGAGGTATCTCGTGCATCAGAAAGCGAAAATTTAACAATATCTTCGCCCCCCGATTTGACTTATCGAGTCTCGAACGTCATCTGTATGCAGAGTATTGAGGTGAGCAGATTCGTATCGTGAAGCAGACTAGGCGCAGAGAAGTGATCCGTACCGGAACCACCGTCGAACAGATGGTGCGGGCGATTGCCGACATGATCGTCACGGGTGAAATCCTGCCGGGCGCGAAGTTGGACGAGGTGTCGCTCGCGGTTCGTTTCGACGTTTCGCGCACGCCGGTGCGCGAGGCTCTGCGTGAGCTGGGCGCCATGGGATTGATTGCGCGCGAGCCGAACCGCAGTGCCATCGTGACCAATGTCACCGAAGCCTATCTGCATTCGATGTTCGAGGCGATGGCGGAACTCGAAGCGATCTGCGCCAGGCTCTCGGCCGAGCGTATGACGGTCGATGAACGGCGCGCGCTGGAGTTGGAACATCGGGGATCGGTGAGGCTCGTGCATGCCGGCGCGGAAGAAGAATATTCGGCTCACAATACCGAATTTCACACCCGGCTTTATCACGGCGCGCATAATGATCATGTCTTCGAGATGGTGACCCAGACACGGGCGCGGCTCGCGCCTTTTCGGCGGGCACAGTTCCGCCTGCCCGGGCGTCTGGCAAAATCCTATGAGGAGCACGGCCGGATCGTCACTGCGATCATGCGCGCGGACGCCGCCGCCGCGGGGCAGGCGGCATATTCCCATGTGGAAATTGTCAGCGATGCCAGCGCGGTCTTTGCAACGCCCGGGGAGTAAAAGGGGCGCGACGCCCGAAATCAGGCGCCGCTACGAAGGCGAGAAAACCACGACCGACAAACGCCGAGGTTATTTCCGGTCTCTACTCCGCCGCTTCGATGAAGCGGTGGCGTTCGTAGAGGAACTTCAGCACGGCTTCACGGCATTTGAGATATGTCCGGTCGGAGGCGAGTTCGATGCGATGGCGGGGACGGGGCATGGTCACATCGAGCACTTCGCCGATGCGGGCCGCCGGGCCGTTGGTCATCATCACGATGCGATCGGACAGCAGCACCGCCTCATCGACATCATGGGTGATCATCACCATCGTGTTGCCGAGGCGAGCGTGGATCTCCATCACCGCGTCCTGCAGATGAGCGCGGGTCAGTGCATCGAGCGCGCCGAAGGGTTCGTCGAGCAGCAGGATCTTCGGCTCCATTGCAAGCGCGCGGGCGATGCCGACGCGCTGTTTCATGCCGCCTGAAATTTCCGAAGGCCGCTTATCCCTTGCATGCGCCATCTGCACGAGGTCGAGGTTGGCCATCACCCACTCATGCCGCTCGGCCTTGGTCTTCGTTCGGCTGAAGAGTTTGGAGACGGCGAGATTGACGTTCTCGTAGACCGTCAGCCAGGGCAGCAGCGAGTGGTTCTGGAAGACGACGGCACGCTCCGGACCGGGTCCGTTGACCTCACGGTTTTCAAGGAGCACGGCGCCTGCCGAAACCGGGGTCAGGCCGGCGATGAGGTTGAGCAGGGTGGACTTGCCGCAGCCCGAATGGCCGATGATCGAGACGAATTCGCCTGCGGAAATCGTCAGGTTGATGTCCTTCAGGACCTCGGCGCGCACGCCGCCCCGATCGAAATGTTTGTCGATATGGTCGAGCTTCAGATAGGCGTTCATAGGTGCGTTCCTCAGTTGGCCATGGCGCCGCGGGTGATGAGTTTGCCGAGTGCTGCCACCAGCTTGTCGAGGGCGAAGCCGACGATGCCGATATAGGCGAGCGCGACGATGATGTCCGGAAGGCGCGACGAGTTCCATGCGTCCCAGATGAAGAAGCCGATGCCGACGCCGCCCGTCAGCATTTCGGCCGCGACGATGGCGAGCCAGGAGAGGCCGACGCCGATCCTGAGGCCTGTGAAGATGTAAGGCGCTGCCGAAGGCAGCATGATCTTCCAGAAAAACTCGAACTGGTTGAGGCGCAGCACCTCGGCGACATTGCGGTAGTCCTGCGGGATATTACGCACGCCGACGGCGGTGTTGATGATCACCGGCCAGATCGACGTGATGAAGATCACGAAGATCGCCGAGGGGTTGGAATCCTGGAAGGCTGCGAGCGAAAGCGGCAGCCAGGCGAGCGGCGGAACCGTGCGCAGCACCTGGAAGATCGGATCGAGGCCACGCATCGCCCAGACCGACTGGCCGATGATCGCACCGATGATGACGCCTGTGACCGCGGCAAGCCCAAAGCCATAGAGAACGCGCTGCAGCGAAATGAGCACGCGCCAGCCGAGCCCGATATCCTGGGAGCCGTAGTTGAAAAACGGATAGGCGATCAGGTCATAGCTATCCTGCCAGACCCGATGCGGCGAGGGCAAAGACGCATCCGCCGACGAACAGAGCACCTGCCAGACGAGCAGGATGAGTGCCAGCACGACGACTGGCGGAACGACATTGCGAAGGGCGGTCAGTGCCGCTCGACGAAAATCGATCCGCGATCCGTGCTTGCCGGAAAATGGCAGAACCTTTGCCGCCAGCGTGGCAGAGGCGGCCGTGGAGGGATTTTCTTTGTTTGCCAGGGCGGACATCAACGTGCTCCTCACGTGAATGAAAGGCCGGCGCGCCGTCGCGCGCCGGAGCGGGTCAGGAGACAGCCTTGATCGAAAGGCTGTCGAGATAGGCCGAGGGATTTTCAGGGTCGAAGACCTTGCCGTCGAAGAAAGTCTCCTTGCCGCGAGAAGACGATGCGGGAATATCGGCCGCCGCGACGCCGAGATCCTTGGCGGCCTCGCGCCAGATGTCTTCGCGATTCACCTGGTTGACCAGCGCCTTGACGTCGGTGCTCGCCGGCAGATTTCCCCAGCGGATGTTTTCCGTCATGAACCAGGTATCGTGGCTCTTGAACGGATAGGAGGCGCCGTCTTTCCAGAACTTCATATAGAGGTCGGTGGCTTTGACATCGCGGCCGTTGCCATAATTGATGTCGCCCTTGAGGCGGCCGAGCACGTCCTTTGTCGGAACGTTGAACCATTGGCGCTTGCCGAGAATGTCAGCCATCTCCGCCTTGTTGTCCATGCTTTCGCACCACTGCTGAGCCTCCATGACGGCCATCAGCAGGGCCTTGGCAGCGTTGGGATTCTGTTCGATCCAGTCGGCGCGCAGTCCGAGCGCCTTTTCAGGATGACCCTTCCAGAGCTCGCCGGTGGTGGCTGCGGTAAAGCCGATGCCCTGGTTGACGAGCTGCTCGTTCCACGGTTCGCCCACACAGAAGACGTCCATGTTGCCGACCTTCATATTGGCAACCATCTGCGGCGGCGGCACGACGATGGTCGAAACGTCCTTGTTCGGATCGATGCCGCCGGCGGCGAGCCAGTAGCGGATCCAGAGGTCATGGGTACCGCCCGGGAAGGTCATGGCGGCCTTGATCTCCTTGCCCTCCGCCTTCTTTTTCTCGAATGCCGCCTTCAGCTTGGAGGAATCCAGCTGCACGCCGGTGTCGGCATATTCCTTGGCGACGGAAATACCCTGGCTGTCGAGGTTGAGCCGCGCGAGGATAGCCATCGGCACCGGTTTGTTGTTCTGCGTCACCTTGCCGGTATGCATGAGATAGGGGAGCGGCGACAGGATATGCGCACCGTCGATGCCGTTTGCTGCGCCGCCCAGCACGAGATTGTCGCGGGTCGCACCCCAGGATGCCTGTTTGGCCACATCCGTTTCCGGAAGGCCATGCTTGTCGAAAAAGCCCTTTTCCTTGGCGATGATCAACGGTGCGGAATCGGTGAGAGCGATAAAGCCGAGCTTGACACCTTTCACCTCAGGGCCTGCTCCGGCTGCGAAGGCGCCGGACGGAAAGGCAGCCTTGACGGCGCCGATGAGGGCAGCCGCTGCGGTCGTCTTAAGCATGCTGCGGCGGGTAATGCCGCTTGTCGAAATCCCAGTCTGCAAATTCTTTGTCATGCGCAGGTTCCCTCTGCTGGCTGAATCTGGACACAAAAAAACGCCGCCGGAAATTGCGTCCAGGGGATGGGAGTATCCCGGAGCAAAGACCTTGCGACGTCGGTGTCTAATGTAGGCGCTTATGCCGCGCCTATCCGCCCCGGTCGCCGTTGACCGATGCGCATCTGAACCTGCAATCAGCGTGCCAATTTCGAAAGGAGATGGTAACGGCATGAAGCAAAAGGAGAAATGCGAAGAATTGACGAATGCCTATTTCTTAGGCTTTGCTATTTTCTGCTTCTGCTTTGTGCGATTGCTAACGTAATCGCAGCCTTGGTAGCGCTCTATTTGTGCAGTGCACGCAATATGGAAGTCGCGATGACGCAGAACGCAGAGCGGATTCTGCCCACATTATTCGTCGGTATTTGCCGGCGGCAAAGTTCAGGCGGGAAGGGCAAGTGGCGATTGCCTCGCCATCTTCATTGCAGCAAAGATACGAGGCCGTAGAACGCCGCGGATATTGCTGCAGCCGCCGGCATCGTGATGATCCAGGCGATCACGATGTTGCCGGCCAATCCCCAGCGCACGGCTGAGACACGACGAGCCGCGCCCACTCCGATGATAGCTCCGGTGATGGTATGCGTCGTCGAAACGGGAATACCGAGCCAGGTCGCTCCGAAGAGTGTCAACGCTCCGCCGGTCTCCGCGCAGAAACCTTGCATGGGGTTGAGCCGGGTGATCTTCGACCCCATGGTATGAACGATCCGCCATCCGCCAAAGAGCGTACCGAGAGCCATTGCCGACTGGCAGGTAATGACCACCCAGAAAGGCACGTAGAATGTCGGGCCAAGATATCCCTGGCTGAACAGGAGCACCGCGATGATGCCCATCGTCTTCTGCGCATCGTTTCCGCCGTGGCCCAGCGAGTAGAGCGAAGCGGATACGAACTGCATGATGCGAAATGTGCGATCCACCGCAAACGGTGTTTGCCGGACGAATAGCCAGGAGACTGCGAGCACCAGCACTAGGGCAAGCAGAAAGCCGATGGCTGGCGATACGAAAATAGCACCGACGGTTTTTAGAAGGCCGTTCCAGACGATCGAGTTGAAGCCCACCTTTGCGAGACCAGCCCCCACCAGCCCACCGACAAGCGCATGCGACGAGCTCGACGGAATCCCGAAAATCCAGGTGATGATATTCCAGATGATCGCGCCCATGAGTGCTGCGAAGATCACTTGTGGCGAAACGATCGCAGGATCGATGATGCCGGTCCCCAGTGTTTCGGCAACATGCAGGCCGAAGAACAGGAATGCGATGAAATTGAAGAACGCCGCCCAGGCGACGGCATATTGTGGCCGCAGGACGCGGGTCGAGACGATGGTGGCGATCGAATTGGCCGCGTCATGCAGACCGTTGAGAAAGTCGAAGAACAGGGCGATAACGACCAGGCCGACCAGCAGCGGCAGAGCGAGGGAGGCATCCATCAGACGTTCTCGATGAGAATGCCGCTGATTTCATTAGCGACATCCTCGAAGCGGTCGACGACTTTCTCCAGTTCTCCGTAGATTTCGCTTCCGATCATGTAGGCCATCGCATTGCCGCTGGCGCCATGACGCAAGAACAGATCCTTCAAACCCTGGTCGTAGAGCTCATCGGAACGTCCCTCCACTCGGGTGACTTCCTCCGCGATGGCCGTGAGACGCTGCGCATTGGCTCCCAATCTGTCGAGGAGAGGTATCGCTTCCGCGACAAGGTTTGCCGCCTTGACGATTTCGCTGCCCATCTGCTGCATGAGCGGATCGAAGCTCGATTGTTCGAACAAACGGATCGTCTTGACTGCCTTGTGCATCATGTCGATCGCATCATCCATCGACTGAATAAGGTCCTTGATGTCACCCCGGTCGAAGGGCGTGATGAAGCTTCGTCGAACGGCCAGAAGAACCTCACGCGTGACATCGTCGGCCTCGTTTTCCAATGTGACGATGCGTTCGCAGTTTTTCTCAACGTCATTGCCCTTCAGGAGTTGGTCGAGGGCGTGCGCGGCGGCAACGACGGTCTTCGAGTGCTTGGAAAACATCTCAAAGAATCTGTCTTCCCGTGGCATCAGCTTGCGAAAAATGCTCATCATGCCTGGGAACCTTCCTCGTGCGGCCGATTGTCATAAATCTGTCATAAACACGCCCAGGCAATTGAAGCAACAAGCAAATTCGGTAATTCATTCGTTATGACGCCGAGCAAAAAAAGCAGGAAGCCTCGACCGGACAAATCCCAGCCACTGCTGCGGCAGCTCGCTGCCGTTCCTGAAACGCTGTTCGCCGGTGCATTCCGTCAACAATACGGCGCACTTTGCTTCCGCCACGGCAATGCCGGATCCGAGATCGAAATCCTGGTGATCACATCGCGCGAGAGCGGGCGCTGGGTCATCCCGAAAGGGTGGCCGATGAAAGGGAAAAAACCTTTCGAAGCAGCAGCAATCGAGGCCTGGGAGGAGGCAGGCGTGCGCGGGGTGGTGAAGAAGAAGCCGGTCGGCCGCTATACTTATCTGAAAGAACTCGACAATGGCGATGTGGCGCCCTGTATCGTCGACATGTTTCAGATTGAAGTCACGGACACCAGCGGCGATTTCAAGGAGCGGGGTCAGCGTATTCTCGAATGGGTCAGCCCGGATGAAGCGGCACGCCGCGTTCGCGAGATCGAACTCAAGTCGCTGCTCGTCCAATTTGAAGCGCACGGCCGAAAAAAGCCTGATCGCGGCTGACCTTCTTCGCCGGCACGTTGCAGCGCCGCGCGTCTTTTATCGCTCGAATGGTTCGCCGAGCGAAGCAACGCCATTCAGTTTCAGCAGGCGGCGGTCGGCGGAGATGATGCCGAGCACGATGATCGTGACGAGATATGGCAGGCTCGAGAGCAGCTGCGAGGGAACGTCCAGTCCGGTTGCCTGGGCAGCAAGCCCCATCAGCGAGACCGCACCGAAAAGGCAGGCGCCGAGAAAGATGCGGCCGGTGAGCCAAGTCCCGAAGACGACGAGGGCAATCGCGATCCAGCCGCGCCCGGCGATCATCCCGTCGGCCCAGAGCGGTGTATAGACCACCGACGCATAGGCGCCGGCGAAACCAGCCATCGCACCGCCGAAGGCGATGGCGAGGACGCGGACTGATATCACCGAATAGCCGATGGCGTGAGCGGCCTTCGGGTTCTCGCCGACGGCGCGGACGATAAGACCAAGCTTGCTGTAGGCAAATATCGCCCACAAAGCCAGCGTCGCGGCGAGTGAAATCCACACGACGATGTCCTGGACGAAAAGGCCACCGATAACCGGCAATTCCGAAAACCCGGGAAGGGCGAGCTTCGGAAGTCCCCTGACCGTGAGGCTTTCATAGGTCTTGCCGAAAAGCGCGGAAAGGCCCTGGCCGAGAATGCCGATGGCAAGGCCCGCCGCCACCTGGTTTGCCCGGAATCCAAGGGTGACGAAGGCAAAGAGCAGTGAAAGGACAGCGCTACCGAGCCCGGCGACGACGAATCCCAGGAGATGTCCGCCGCCCTGGTAGACGATAATGAAGGCGAGCACGGCACCGAAGGCCATCAATCCCTCGACCCCGAGGTTGAGGACGCCGGCGCGCTCGGCCACCATTTCGCCGAGGGCTGCCAGAAGAAACGGGGTCGCAGCCGCGAGCATGCCGGCAAGAATGAACTCGATGGCGTTCATGATGGGCTCCGGTGAGCGGCGCGGCGCCGTTCAAGGCGATAGCGCACGAAGGCGACGGCGATCAGGTAGGCGAGCAGCAGGCTGCCCTGGAAGACACGGACGGCAGCGATCGGCAGGTTGGCCGAGACCATGGCATTGTCGCCACCGATATAGATGACCGCCATGACCAGCGCCGAGACCACGATGCCGATCGGATGCAGGCCGCCGAGATAGGCGACGATGATGGCCGCATAGCCATAACCGCTCGCGACCGAACGCTGCAGCTGGCCGAGCGGACCGGCGACTTCGGCGGCACCGGCAAGACCGGCCGCAAAACCGCCGATCAGCAGCGAAAGCCAGATCGCCCAACCTTCCTTGAAGCCGGCATAGCCGGCAGCCCGCGGCGCCAGACCGCCGACCTGCAGCTTGTAACCGATGAAGCTCCTCTGCATGAAGACCCAGGCCGCAACCGACAAAGCGAGCGTGATGAGGAATGAGACATTGACGCGGGTACCGGCGATCAGGGTCGGCACCATCGCATCGTACTGAAACATCACCGACTGGGGGAAGTTGAAGCCATTCGGATCTTTCCAGGGGCCGAGCAGCAGATAGTTCAGCAGCTGCGCCGCAACGAGGCTCAGCATCAAAGAAACGAGGATCTCGTTGGCATTGAGGCGTACGCGCCAGAAGGCGGTGAGAGAAGCCCAGAGAGCGCCGCCGATGGCGCCGAGCAACAGCATCGCCGGCCAGATCCATTGGCCTGTTGCCTGGGGAAACCAGACCGGAATGGCAGAGGCGAAGATCGCGCCAAGAATGAACTGGCCTTCGGCGCCGATGTTGAAGACCTTGGCGCGAAAGCCGATCGCCAGTCCTTGGGCGATGAGCAGGAGCGGACCTGCCTTCAAAAGCACTTCCGAAAATGACGCCCAGGAAAGGAAGGGCTCGAAAAGCATCGCATAGACGACCGCGACAGGGTCGCGGCCCATCAAAACATAGAGGCCGAGATTAAGTGCGATCGCTCCCCCGAGCGCTATGACAGGTGCGCACAGGGCCGCGGCAAGCGAGGCGCGCTCCCGGCGGACCAGGGTGGGAACGAAAGCAAGGGACCAAGCGCTCATATATGGACTTTCTCGGGCGAGGCTTGTGCCCCGATCATGTATCGGCCGATCTCCTCGGGCTTCGTGTCCCGCGTTGCGAGCGACGGGCTGAGCCGGCCGTGGTGCAGCACCTGGATGGAATCGCAGAGCTCGAACAGTTCTTCCAGCTCCTCGGAAATGACGAGGATCGCCATGCCCTGATTGCGCAATGCGACCAGACGGCTGCGGATGGCGGACGCGGCGCCGATATCGACGCCCCAGGTCGGCTGCGCCAGGAAAAGCAGTTTGGGAGACAGCATGATTTCGCGGCCAACGATGAACTTCTGCAGATTGCCGCCGGACAGGGTGCCGGCTTCCGCATCCGGGCCGGGAGTGCGCACATCATAGTGGCGGATGCAATCATCGGTGAACGCCGTCGCCCGCGCCCTGTCGACGAGACCGTGGCGCAAAAGCTTGAGCGGATGGGCCGTCAGCAGGCTGTTGAGGACGAGCGACATTTCGGGCACGGCGCCGCGTCCGAGCCGGTCTTCCGGAACGAAGGCAAATCCGAGCGTCCGCCGCGCGGCGGCATCGAGCCTGCCGACATCCATCCCCATCATGTAGATCCGGTCGCGTTGGTCGCGCCCCAGCACCGTCTCGCCTGAAATCAACGCGGCAAGCTCGCTTTGGCCGTTGCCCGAAATACCGGCGATCCCGAGGATTTCGCCGGCACGAACTTCGAGGCTGATGCCGGAGAGCGGCACCGCAAAGGGATCGTCGGGCTGATAGTCCAAACCGATGATCTCCAGCCGCTTTTCGCCGCCAGACAGTGGCAGCGCCGACATCGGCGCCGGCATGTCATGGCCGATCATCATGCGGGCAAGGTCATGGGCATCATGTTCACGCGGGTCGACATCCCCGGTTACGCGTCCGCCGCGCAGGATCGTCGCCCGATCGCAGATCGCACGGATTTCTTCGAGCTTGTGGGAGATCAACAGGATGGAAACGCCGCCGTCGCGCAGCCGTCGCAGCGTGTCGAAGAGCTTCTCCACCAGTTGCGGCGGCAGGACGGAGGTGGGCTCGTCGAGGATCAGCAGTTTCGGGTTGGTCATCAGGCTTCGGATGATCTCCACCCGTTGCCGCTCGCCGACGGACAGCGCATGCACATGGGCAAGCGGGTCGACTTCGAGGCCGAATTCCCGTCCAAGCGTCCGAATGCGTTCCTTGAGCTCAGCCTTGCGGCCCGGCACGACCAGCCGAATATTCTCCAGGACGGTCAGTGTCTCGAACAGCGAGAAATGCTGGAAGACCATGCCGATACCGTGGCGCCTTGCCTCGGCAGGGGAGGCAAGACGCAAGGGTTCTCCTTCCCAGATGACCTCTCCGTCGTCAGGTTGCTCGACGCCGTAGATCAGTTTCATCAGCGTCGATTTTCCCGCCCCGTTTTCCCCGAGGATCGCATGAATCGATTGCGGCGCCACGTCCAGATCGATGGCCTGATTGGCATGGATCTGGCCGTAGCTCTTCGAAATGCCGCGCAGCGACAGGAGCGGGGTGGTCATGACTTATTTCGGCAGCGGCGTGGACACGCCCTTGACGTGCCAGTTCATGGCGATGATCTCGGGGTCGGCCATGGTCGCACCCGATGCGACAGCTTCGCTGCCGTCGGCCTTGGCGATCGGCCCGGTGAAGGGCGAGAAGCTGCCGTCGGCGATCTTTACCTCGATCTCCTTGATCTTGGTCATCACGTCAGCCGGAATATCAGGATTCCAGTCGACCACTTCGACGACCTTGTCGGCAACGCCGAGGAACGCATTGGCGCCCTTGAACGTACCGGCGAGATGGGCATCGACCGAGGCCTTGAAGAACGGCGACCAGTCCGTCGCGATGCAGCCGAGATAGGTTTTGGGCGCATATTTCTTCATCGAGGAATTGAGGTTGAAGGCGTAAACGCCGGCTTCCTCACAGGCAGAGATCACAGACGGCGTGTCCTGGGCGTTGGAGAAGATCACGTCGCACTTCTGCGCGATCAGGGCCTTGGCGGCTTCCTGCTCCTTGGCCGGATCGAACCATGAGTTCACCCAAACCACCGAGACCTCGATATCGGGTTTGACGGCCTGGGCGCCGAGCGTAAAGGCGTTGATCGAGGTAATGAGCTCGGGGATGGCAAAGGCGGAGACTGAGCCGAGCTTGCCGGTCTTGGAAAGTGCTGCCGCAGCCATGCCGAGCAGGTAGGTACCCTGGAAATACTTGGCGGCGAAAGGCGAGAAGTTCGGAGCGACCTGGAAGCCGGAGGCGTGCAGGACGGTGACGCTCGGATCGCGGCGGGCGATCTGCAGGGCGCCGTTCTGATAACCGAAAGAGCCGGCGACCAGGAACTTGTTTCCGTCGGCGACGGTCTTGTTCATGATGCGGTCGGCGTCCGGGCCTTCCGCGATATTCTCGAGCACGGTGACCTTCACCTTGTCGCCGTAAGCGGCCTTGATCGGCTCGAGGCCGGCGGCAAGTGCGTGCCCCCAGCCAACGTCGCCGACAGGCGAGGGGATTACCAGCGTGATGCCGAGTGGCTCGTCGGCGGCAAAAGCAAGCCGGCTGCCGAGCGCGCCGGCGAGGCCGGTGGCGGCAGCGGCCGTCATAAGATTTCTGCGGGTCAGTTTGGTCATGTTCTCAGTTCCCTCTTTTGGTTTTTTTAAAATTCCACGGTGGATAGTGCGGCCTCGGCATCGGCAGCCAGCTTGGCCTCGTCGAGCCCGGGAAATTCGCCCTTCTGCCAGACGATGCGGCCATTGATCATGGTCATGTCAGTCGCCATGCCGATGCCGACGCGGGCAATCAGGCTCAGCGGATCGTGGCGCGTGCCGACATAATCCATGCGCCGAGTGTCGATCGCAAACAGGTCGGCGGCCATGCCGGGCGCCAGCCGGCCGATATCGCGTCGGCCGAGCAGACTGGCACCCCCTGTCGTGCAGTAGCCGAGGAAATCGACCGGCGGCGGCACGGGATGGGCGCGGCCGGAGGCGACGAGGCATTGCAGCATGTAAGCGGAATGCAGGCAGTGCATCAGGTTGGAATTGTCGTTGGAGGCAGCACCGTCGCAGCCGAGGCCGACGCGCAGGCCGAAGGCTGCCATGGCGGGAATGTCGGTGACCTCAGCGCCGACCAGATAGACCGGTTCCGGGCAATGCGCGACACCGGTGCCGCTGGCCGCCATCTTCCTGAGCTCGTCGTGGGTCAGCTCCCAGCAATGGGCATAGAAGGTATCAGGCCCGGCAAAGCCAAGTTCTTCCAGATAGTCGACCGTGCGCATGCCGTGGCGCGCCTGAATGACCGGGCTTTCGCCTTCGCCGACATGGGTATGCATCATGACGCCGCGATCGCGCGCCAGTGCCACCGATTCCAGGAAAGTCTCGCGGTAGCAATTGACCGGCTGACAGGGGGCGACCACGACCTGGCGCATGCTGAAGGGGCTGGTATCGTGATAGGTGTCGATCAGCCGGGCGCAGTCAGCGATGAATTCGTCGGTCGTTTCCAGCATCTCGTCGGGAATGGTCGAGCCTTCCGACTTCGGCAGGGTATTGCCGCCGCGGCCGGCATGGAAACGCATGCCGAGCAGTTCGGCCGCTTCGAACTGGCGGTCGATCAACCGCTTTCCGGCGTGCCGGGGGAAATTGTACTGATGATCCAAGGCTGTGGTGCAGCCGTGCTTGACCATCTCGGCCATCGCCGTGACGGAGGAGTGGTAAAAGCATTCCTCGTTGAGCTGCGAAAAGATCGGGTAGATGCGGTCCAGCCACTCGATCACCGAGAGCTTCGTCCAGTCGAGATCGGCGCGGTTGCGCACGAAGCACTGGAAGAAGTGATGGTGGGTGTTGACGAGACCCGGATAGACAAACCAGCCCGCAGCATCCTGAACGGTCGTGCCGGCAGGCAGTGCGTCCGCCGCCAGATTTTCGCCGATCGCCAGGATCGCCGGACCGTTGGTAAGGAGATCGACATTGCGATGGACGGCCGGTCCCTTGCCCTCGTCGACAATCACGGCTGCGCAGTTCTTCAGGAGATAGCCAGCCATGTCACGCCTCGCCCGGTTCGATATGAGGTTCGGGCTTCAACTCGTGCAGCCGGTGGATACCAGGCATTTCGATAAATTTGTCGAGGGCGCGCAGCGCCCGCGACCAGAGCCGGATCGCGGGATAAGCATCCAGCGTAACGCCGCCATCGGGAGCCAGTGCCACATAGGGAAAGCAGGCGATGTCGGCAATTGTCGCCCGGTCGGCGGCGAGGAAGCGCATGCCGCGAAGGCCCTGCTCGACAAGCCCAGCTTCAAGCTCGCGAAGCGCGGCGATGCCCTGGGCCTGCAGCGCGCCGATATCGCCCGGCCGCAACAGCATTTCATGGAGTCGCGCTGCCCCGAGGCTTGCCGTCAGCCGGCCGGAGAACGACAGCCATTGCTGCACCCGCGCCGCTTCCTCGGCCTTACCACTGCCGAGCCATTCGGGTGCTGCCTTGGCGGCGAGATAGACGAGGATCGCCGACGATTCCGTCAGGATCAGATCCCCATCTTCCAGGATCGGAATGGAGCCTGCCGGGTTGAGCGCAAGCAGCTCGGGGCCGCGATGCTCGGCGCCGGGATGGAAATCCACCGGGCGCAGGTCAAGCTTCACGCCGGTCAGCGCCGCCATCAGGCGCACCTTGTAGCAACTGGGCGAGAGAATGTAGTCGTAGAGCTTCATTGCGCCACCAGCTGTGCGCCGTAGGTATAGTTGTGGCGCTTCAGCCAGCGCCGGTAAGCGATCGATGTCAGATCGGCCCGCGTCGGAATTTCCATGCCGGGGTCGAGCGGCAGCAGCCGCGGGATCTGGTTTTCGAGGATCGAACGGTCCTGCAGAAAGATCGTCTGCTGGAAATGAATGAGGTCGGTCATCGCGGTTTCGTCGTCGAAGAGCGCCATCCACGGCCAGACGTCGCAGAGGTCTTCGGCCAGCGGCTGCACGAAGAGCGTGATGACATCCCATTCGCTCGGGCGCGGCGGGCAGGTCTTGTAAAGTACGGAGCAGGTGGGCGCCGGCACGCGGTACATGTATTCCGTCGTGATCCCGCCGCTTGCCGACTTGGCGGCCTGCGGCTGGTAGAATTTCACCTGCGTTGCCCAGACCTCGTCTTCCTCCTCGCGGATCTCGACCTTGTAGTTCTGGACCTCTGTATGCGGCTCCGCGCCGAGAATATCGGTGTGGACGAAGGGGAAATGGGCGATATCGAGGAAGTTCTCGACGGCGCGCAGCGGCGAGCAGCGCACCCGCACCACGCCGACATCGACGAAGCGGCGACCGGGCTGATCTGCCTCGGGAATGGGGAAAAGGTCCTTCTTCGGCTGGCCGAGGGAGGACCAGACATGACCGTAACGCACACGCACCGGCAGAACGCGGCCATCGCCGCCCGTCACCCTCGCATTGCCATCGGCATCGCGCGCCACGTCGATCGGCTCGCCCATCAGCGCCGTCTTGCGGCTGGCGCTGTCGAGCTGGCTGAAAAGCCCGACCGGATACCATTCATCGATCATCGCCTGCATGGTCATTGCGCGATCTCCTTTTTCTGAAGACCCTCAGCCCGGCGGCGCAGGCTTTCGGCGGCCCGTGAAGCGCCGATGCCCGCAGCAAGGCCGGTGTCACCCTTCAGCAGCACATGGATCAGCGTCTGTCCGTCTTCTTGGGCGGATAATAGCAGACAGATGGTCCCGGTGGATGCATCGAACTCGACAAGACCATCAGGGCTCGCCTTGCCGCCGGCCGCCGCCTCGATCGCGGCGATGCCGGCGAACGCCGTCAGCGAGCGCAGGGGAATGAGGCCCTCGAGCCCCGGCGGCTTCGATGCGGGCGTGCCCACGGCCACCCAGATCACGCTGTCCGCTTCCTCGACATCATGGGTGGCGACGCGGATGGTTTCCGGTGGTGTCAGCCCCGGATGGGCGGGGATGCGGAGACAGTTTCCGGCCTGGCCATAGCTCCACCCGTGATAGATGCAGGAGAGCGCCTCGCCGCGCACGAAGCCGTGAGACAGGCGCATGCCGCGATGCGGACAGCGATCCGCCGATGCCGATATGCGCCCCGAAGCGCTGCGCCACAGGGCAATCGATCCGGCTGCCGTCCGCACCGGCATGACGGTTCCGGCCGGCAAATCCCGGGAGAGGGCGACTGGCGTCCAAAAGCCCGTCGTATCGGAAGGCATGACTAGAATTCCCAAACAAAACCAAATGCTTGCCGATCAAGTCCCACGTCGGCGCCGAGGCAATTCCGCCGCAACCTTATCAGGTTTGCATAATTATTTCGCATTGGCAACATTGAGTAAATAATATGCACGGGTGAAATACGCCACAGCCCGGACTAGGTCCTTTCGCCGCTGATCGTCGTTCGATCTATCCTCTCGACCCACACGTCGATAGGCCCGAGAGAGCATCCCATCTCCATCATGTCGATCAGCTCCTCCGGCCCAGCAACCTCAAGTTCGATCCGCATGGAACTCGTATGAGATATGGTGTGCGAGAGCCCAAGCTTGGCAGCGTGGCGCCGGATCCAGGGAACGAAGGAGGCAGCCTCCAGTTCACCGACAATCGTCATCCGCTCCAGAAGGTGGCTTGTCTCTTGTTCTGTCATGAGGATTGTTCGACCTCGCCTCGCCTCGCCTTGCCTTGCCGCACCATAGCGCCTGATTGAACTTACGAAAGAAGTTATCGCAAGGCGAGGATATGCGCCGCGGCAGATCCTGAGAATTCAAGTAGCGAGTAAGTTCCATAATTCAGATTATGCCATATTGCGCAATCTAGAGTTGATAGACCTCGTTCGGACGAGTCGCGATGAGTATGTCAACAAACTGATAAATAACGATAATCACGAAATTTTCTCGGAAACATGCACGCCGGAGAGGATTCTTGCTTCCTCATTTCCTCAATCGCTTTTAACGCAAGGCGGCACAGGAGCCAGCCTTGTTGGCCGAAAGGTTGGCCGCTTGCAAGAGCATGACGAGGACCTAGGCGGAGGACTAACGAAAATAGTTGATTGCCGCTCTCATCTTTAGTACCGACCTATCACCCGGTTAAAGGATGTCACGTGGCTATACTCCCGATGCAAGATCCACCTCGCACGGCTGAAACTTTTGTCGCCGAAAATATAGGTCTTCTGATAGAGCGGAACGAAATTCTCTGCGACGTCAGTCTTAAATTTCCGGCAGGAGAAGTTGTCGCGTTGGTCGGCCACAACGGCTCCGGAAAATCCAGTCTTCTCAAAATGTTAGCTCGCCAGCTTGCGCCGAGCACTGGATCGATCTCTTACGGGAACCAGGATCTGAGGATGTATAGCGAACGCGCCTTTGCGCGTTCGGTCGCATATCTGCCCCAGGATGTCACGACCGGATCGGAAATGACGGTCCGCGAGCTTGTGGGATGCGGTCGTTATCCGTGGCACGGAGCGCTCGGCCGGTTCACCAAGAACGATGAAGAGAAAGTCGAGGAAGCCCTTCGAGCCACGCATATCGAAACGTTCGCCGACCGTATCATGGGAACACTATCGGGCGGTGAGCGGCAACGGGCCTGGATTGCGATGCTGATCGCTCAGGATGCTCGCTGCCTGTTGCTCGACGAACCGACTGCGGCACTCGACGTTGCTCATCAGGTCGAGGTGCTCTCACTTGTGCGACGCTTGGCGCATGAGGGTGGAAGGAGTGTCGTCATCGTTCTCCACGACATCAACATGGCCGCCCGCTTCTGCGATCGGATCCATGCATTGAAACGCGGTCGCGTGGTTGCCAGCGGAACGCCGAGCGCGATCCTCGCGCCGAACACGCTGCAAGAGATCTATGGGATCGACATGGATGTGATCTCCGCGCCCAACCTGCCCTATCCGCTCGCCTATGTTTGCTGAGGCCGGCCGATCAATGGGGGTTTCGCGGCGCACCTTTTTGCATTTCGCGGCGGCCTCACTCATTCCAGCTCCGCTGTTTGCACAGTCGATGGGCCCAAGGATCGTCAGTCTCGACTACGGCCTTGCGTCCACTCTTTTATCCCTCGGATTGCCTCCGGTCGGGATTTCAGACCTCGCCGATTGGGACAGATGGGTTGTCGAGCCGCCGATGCCAAAATCCGTCGTCGATATCGGCAGTGCGTTCGAGGTCAATTTTGAAATTCTCGTCACGCTGAAGCCCGACATTATCTTGACCACACCCTACCTGGATGAGCTGTTGCCCAAGCTGCAGTCGGTGGCGAAAGTCGTTCGGCTGGAAATCTTTACGCCAGGCATTGGACCTATTCTTACCGCTGCCATCGCGGCGACGCGTAAATTGGCCGTTGAGCTTGGCCGTGAGAATGAAGCAGAGCAGTTTCTCGCGCGCGCCGACGTCTTCTTTGCGCAATGCCGCAGTCGCCTGGAGGGCAAGAACCTGCCGCCGGTCGCCCTAGTGAATTTCATGGATGCCCGCCATGCCCGCATCTACTCGAGTCCCGGACTGTTCCACAATGTGCTCGAGCGCATCGGTGTCCGGAACGCCTGGACCAGAGAGTCGAATTACTGGGGCTTTGAAACGATCGGGATTGAAGATCTCTCCAAGGTCACCGATCCGGACGCGCGTCTAATCGCCTTTGAGCCAATTCCTCCGGACGTTCTTCCAAAGCTCGCTCAGAGCCCGCTGTGGAACAGGCTTTCGTTTGCGCGTCCAGGCCATCTGTCAATTCTGCCGCCAGCCCTGATGTTCGGGATGGTGAACGAGGCCATGCGCTTCGCGGGCCTTTTGACAGATCTTCTGGAAAAGGACGCTTGATGGTATCCCGCCGCGACAATATCGGGCCAGCAATTGTCCTCCTCCTCCTGATGTGCGGTGGAGGCGTGGCATCGTGGTTTCTTGCCGCTCCTGCGATGTCAGAAATGGCTCGACCGGATTACGATGTCACGCGAATGGTGTTCACCTATTCGACGCTTCCCCGTCTTGCGACAGCGCTGATTGCTGGAGCCGCGCTTGCCTTGTCCGGTGCGCTGTTTCAGCAAGTTTTGCGAAACCCGCTCGCCGATCCTACCACCCTTGGCGTGTCGGCCGGAGCAAACCTGGCGCTGGTGGTAACATCGCTGTTTCTTCCCGACTTGCTTGGCGCCGGCCGCGATCTTGTCGCTCTGATCGGCAGTGCGACCGCTGCCGCGATCGTCGTCAGCCTGGGCGCGCGCCGCGGTTTTTCGCCTTATTCGCTTGTTTTGTCGGGGCTGGTTCTCAGTCTTTGGTGCGGCGGCCTCGCTGCCATCCTGACCTATTTGAACCAGCGCTACCTCTCGAGCCTGTTCATCTGGGGCGCCGGCTCGCTGGCACAGCAAAGCTGGGTCATTCCCCTGTCGCTTCTTTGGAAGTTAGCTGTCATCGCCATCGGCTGCGCGTTCGTAATGAGACCGCTTTCGCTGCTCGATCTTGGCGAGAGCAGTTCCACGGCACTCGGCGTCAGATTGGTCCGCCTGCGTTTCGTTGTCGTCGCCCTTGCCGTAGTACTTGCTGCATTTGTCACCAGCGCCGTTGGGGTCATCGGTTTCATTGGACTGGTCGCGCCGACGATTGCGCGATTGTCCGGAGCACGGCGTCCCGCGCAGCTCATCCTCTGGTCTCCCCTGATCGGCGCCGGACTGCTGTTCTTCGCCGACTCCATCCTGCAACTCGTCGCCGGCGGCCTTGGTGATTTTTTGCCGACGGGGGCGGTGACAGCCATCTTCGGTTCGCCGCTGCTTCTCGCCCTCCTGCCGCGGCTGAAGATCCGTCATAGACTACAGCAATCGTCGGCGTTCAGACGGCCACGTCGATGGGAGGGAACCCGACCGGTCATCATCGCGGCCGCCGGCCTGCTCGTCCTGTTGATGGTCAGCGCTTTTCTCGGACGCGACGTCAATGGCGGCTGGGCCTTTACATCAGGCGAATTTTCGGTCGATGTCCTCGCGATCAGGATACCTAAAATCCTCGCCGCCCTGACATCGGGCGCCATGCTTGCGGTCGCGGGCTCGATCCTTCAGCGACTGACCGGAAACGAAATGGCAAGTCCCGAAGTTCTGGGAATCAGTGCCGGTGCGACCTTCGGTGTTGCTATTGCCCTGTTTGCCGTCGCTCCAGGATTTTCCGGACAATTTGCATTTGCCGTGGCCGGTGCGATCAGCGTTCTTTTTGTCATCTTCGCCAGTTCCCGGCGATCGGCGTTCGCGCCTGAACGAGTCCTGCTGGCGGGCATTGCCTTAAGCGCGATGGTCGATGCTGTCGTCGGCGTGTTGAGCTCGACGGGAGATCCGAGAGCAGTTCTGCTGATGCGGTGGATGAGCGGGTCCACCTATCTTATCGAGGGGTCGACCGCCGCAATGGAGGTGGCGCTCGGCGCCGTGCTGATTGCCGTCTCTCTCGCCGCTCGCCGCTGGCTTGACATCCTTCCTCTTGGGCCATCGCCTTCGGCGGCGCTCGGCATACCCTTGGCAAAATCGCGATTTGCGCTCTTTGGCCTCGCAGGATTGTTGACGGCTGCCGCGACGCTCACGGTTGGCCCGTTGTCGTTCATCGGCCTCATGGGACCTCACCTTGCGCGCGAGGCGGGATTGGCGCGCGCGCTGCCGCAAATGGTTGGCGCCGCTCTGATCGGAGGGGGGCTTATGGTTGCGGCTGATTTCGTCGGCCGCACGATCGTATCGCCCTACCAGATCCCGGCCGGTCTTGTTTCCGCACTCATCGGAGCGCCGTTCTTAATGCTGATGATGCGGAAGCGCGGCGCCAGCTGAGGGTTGCGCGCAGGGCGGTGGGCGTCATCGCGGTGATGAAAGTCCGCCATGAATAGGAGCGTTTTTGCTCCGTCAGCGAAGATCCGCAGACAAGCGGTCATCCACGACGCCGACTACAGCGCCGCGCGTCTTTTCAGAGGCGCGGCGCTGAAACAGTCGGAATTACAGCATATTTCGACGCTCAGATTGCGGACGCCGCTTTGATCGGACAAAGGCGGCGTCCGGCACTTTACCAGGAATACTTCAGCGTGCCGACGACCTTACGCCGATCGCCGTAGAACTCAGTTCCGAAATAGCTGGTGGCGACATACTTATGGTCAAAGAGGTTCGTCGCATTGACGGCCAGCGTCACGTCCTCGGTCGCCTTGTAGCTGACCGCGGCATCAACCAGCGTATAGCTGGCAAGCGACACCGTATTTGCATCGTCACCGTAGGTCTGACCGATATAGCGGACACCTCCCCCGATCGTCAGGTCACCGCGCCATCCATCTCCCGGAATCTTGTAATCGAGCCAGGCCGATGCCAGATGTCGCGGCACGCGGGAAGGCCGGTTACCGACATTGCCGCCTGTCCCGTCTTCACGGATTTCAGCATCCCAATAGGAATAAGCAAGCGTCAGATTGAGCCTGTCGTTGATTGCGGCTTTCCCTTCAAGTTCGATGCCGCGCACACCGACCTTGCCAATCTGCTCCTGCACCAGAGGGCTGACATAGCTCGGCACATTCGTTTGGGTAAGATCAAACAGCGCCAAGGTGAAGAGACCGTCAAACCCATCCGGCTGATATTTGAGGCCAACCTCGTATTGTTCACCCTGCTGTGGTTTCAACGATCCTGTCACAGCGTAGCCGTTTGCGGTCTGCGCGACGAGCGGCTGGAAGCTTTCCGAATAGTTCGCATAAGCTGCGAGATTCGGCGTAAATTTATACGTCAGTCCGGCACGCTTGGTGAAAGCTGACGCCGTGTCGTCGTCGCTTGTCCCGCTATCGAGGTAATCCGCAGTCGTGTGAACCTGGTCCCATCGTCCGCCCAGGGTAACGATCCATCGGTCGTCGAACGTCAATTGCTCCTGAGCATAGATCCCGAGCGCCTGCTGCTTGACGCGCCAGTTCACGTAAGGGCCAAGGTTAATGCAGGAAAGACCGCAATAGACCGGATTATCAATATCGATCGGCCCGGCCGTGCCGAACAGGATGTTTTCGCGCGTATTGTCACTGGTGTAATCGACGCCGACCAGCGTCTTGCTGTCGATCCCGTCCCATCCAGTATCGTACTGGAGCTGATTGTCGAAGGCATAGCGGTTGGACATGCCGTCAACCGAGAACGCCGTTCGATTGGCCGTCGGATCCAGCGATGCGCCATAAACTTCAGCATAGTCGAGCTCGAGATGCGTATAGCGGGCATTCGAGCGGAAGGTCAGGTTGTCGTTGATCTCGTGCTCGAACTGATATCCGATGTCGACCTGCTCCGTATTGAAGCGATTGAAGTCTGGTTCGCCGAGGAAGGTGTCGATATCGATATTTGCGCCGGTCGGAACGCCCCGTGCGCCCGTTCCATCGCGTTTATAATAATCGGTCAGAATGGTGAGCGAGGTCCCCTCTTCCGGCTTGATCGTCAATGCCGGTGCAATGTAGGTGCGGTCGTCGTTCGAATAATCCAAGCCCTGGTCACCGTCCTTGGCAAGTCCGGTAAGCCGGTAGGTCCATACGCCATCGGCATCGATTGGGCCGCCGAAATCCGCACCCACTTCCTTGGTGCCATCCCCATAAGACGTGTAAACTTCGCCATGCTTCTCATCCAAGGGACGCTTGGTGATCGCATTGACGAGTCCTCCCGGACCGTTGAGGCCAAAGAGGGTCGACGTCGATCCCTTCAGGACCTCGACGCGCTGAAGACCATAGGGTTCGAGGCGGCTGGCCGTGAACCAAGCGGGAATACGCGCCGCCAGTCCATCCCGATAGGTGCCGAGCGCCGTCTGATCAAAGCCGCGAATTCTGATATAGTCGTACCGGTCGTCGTTGCCGAACTCATCTGAAAAGACGCCGGCGGTATAAGCGACCGCCTGCTGAAGATTGTCCACATGACGCTCTTCCAACTCTTTTTGCGTCACCACCGACACGGACGCCGGTACATCGACGACCGGAGTATCTGTTTTGGTGCCTGTGGCGGTATCCTTGGCAACGATGGTGCGATCAGGGCCAACCACACGATCCGACTTGCCGGTTATGACGATCGGAGCCAATTGCGTTGCCTCTTCGGCCGAATTGTCTTGTGCCCAGCCGATACCTGCCGATCCGAACGACACCGTTATTAAAGCGCTGCTCGCAACCAATCGGCTTGTGAACACGCGCAATTTTCCCTGTAGTCCCACTGTCATACTATCCCCTGTCAGACCAATATCGGGCAGTGTGCCGGCCGCCCCCTCCGGCCACTGCTAAAAGTCGTTTACTCAAACAGGAGAATTGGAGTCAACTTAATAATCACGCTTTTGTGACCATCTTTGCACCCGGTCGGGACCATGAGGTTTCGGGGCAACACGGAGAGACGATGTAATCCTGAACGCCCCATGTGGGCATTGACGTTACGAGTGCACGCCACGAGGATGTTCGTTTCAAATACGATCGTCTAACCGCCGGATCGTACCTGCAGAGAGCGTCACCTGTCGGTCAAATCCTGGACGGCGAACGCAATGCTCACCGCGCGATTGACGGCCGCCGCAAGAACGGACATGTGGGTCTCACCGGCATAAAGCTCAAATTCGGTACGCAATCCGTCGGCAGTGCCGTTTAATCGCTCCGCCATCTCCCGCGCCAGGAGGACGGTCCGTTCCGTCTTCCTCTTCTCCAGGCGTGCAGTGGCATCCTCGTTCCGGTACTGGAAGGGTGCCAGCTCATCGCCTTCGTATTCTCCGGCGGACAAATGCAGGAAAGGTGCATTCCCCGGTGCGTCTTGACGCTGCGCCTCATTCTTGAGGATTTCACTGTTCTCCCAATAAATGGTTGGGCTGGCCGCAATCCAATTGGCAAACAGACCTGGACGCTCGAACAGGGCATAGAGAGTAAAGAGGCCGCCGAAGGAATGTCCGAAAAGCGATCGGCGCATCGGATCCAGGATCACCATCTCCGCAATCCGCGGTATAAGCTCGTTCTCGATGAAATCCACCAGCTTGCCGGTCCCTCCGATCACCACCGGCGGACCGCCCTCAACGAAGGGCGGATAGGATTTGACCGGCGGAGGCCCCAGGTCCCAAGACCGGCGGAGCGGATCATAGGGCTCGTCGGAGGGGTAGCCGATCGCCGCAATCACCCCCCAACTGACATTCGTCCCCGTCGGATAAGGTGCCTGCGTGACCAAGCTGGCGACCGCGAAAGGGATAGTGGCGTTGCCGTCGGTCATGATGAGAAGCGGCCATCCACCCGCCGGCGGTTTCTCCGCCGGAATGGAAAGGAATATGCGATAGGGCTCGCCGCCCACAGCAGGAGCCAGATCGAAAAAACACGTTCCGGGCATCGAATAGACGCTGATAGGATTGGTCATGAGAAAATTTTCTGATGGTTGAGACGATAGGGGAAGGGAAATTGATGGCGGTGCTGTTCACCAGCAGGTTTCGAAGCTTTCCAAGGTCGGTGCAACTCTTTGCTGATATCCCGGCTTCCACGAAAGCGCATCATGGCAGTCACGGTTCGAAAAACGTTTGCAGAGGCTGATCTAACCTCGTTCCGGCATGATTTGAAGACCCGGAGCTAGCGACCCGCATTTCGATCCCACAGATGAATTCAAAGGGGGCCTCAATTTCAATCATCTCCGAACACCGCTAAGCCGACGTCTGTTTCGCAATTTCCCCGAGTTTGCAACCTTCCGCAAGCGGGCACGATGCAGTCGCTGGCGTCGTTATCCCAGTGGACCGGCTGCGAACCACTGGCGGGTGTCACATGTTGGGTATCGGCATACATAGGCTTTGCCGTGGCTTCTCTGCCGCTTGGCCTTCCCGGCTGCTGATCCGCTTAGAACAGCGCTTTGTTACGATTGCTTGCGCCGCCGTGACGGCCTCTAAACAACCCCTGCGCTGCGTGCGACCCTCCTGATGTGTGCAAGGCCGCGCCGATAGCCGGGCACATCGAAGTGCTCGAGCATGAGCGGAACTTCGCGCCCGAGTTTTGCAATCTCGGTGACATAAGCCGTGTAGTCGAGATTCCCTTCGCCAGGCACGACTTCATCCAAATGGAAAGAGATCGTTCCAGGTCCGCCTTTCATCACCAGATCCTTCGCGTGGCACGAAACGATCCAGGGTCCGAGAAGGGCGAAACAATCTTGGATCATCTTTCCTGTATTGAAATAGAGCCGCGGCGAGATGATCATATTTGCCGCGTCGATATGGGCTCCGAACTGCGGCCGATCTATCGCCTTTAGCAATTTGAGATAGTTTTCCGGCGTATCGGTCACCAGCCACGGCACCATCTCCAACGAGAACTTAGTGCGCTTGGGCTTTACCATATCGATGATATAGCGGGCTGTATCGACCGCACGTTGGAATCCAGCCTCGCTTTGATTGTCTGGATGCGGGCCATAGTCGTAATTGTCGCTCAGCTGCCACGGGTCGGCTGGATGACCGACGGTTCCGTGGTAGGCGACGATGGCGCCTGCTCCCAGCTCGTCCGCCAGAGCCAGTTGATGCACGGCATGTTCGAGATTGGCTTTCCGCGTCACGTCATCATGGGCAATGAGGTTTTTCCAGGCCCCTCCTTCAGCAAAAACGAGATCGGCGGCAGCGAAGCTTTTCACCAGATCGGCGATTTCTTGGCGGTTCTCGAGCTTGATGTTCGGCATGTAGGCCGCGTTGTACCCGAATTCGACATGTGCGCGTGCATAAGCTTCGGGATCACCCCCGTATTCGATCCCATAGCCACCGAGTCTGAACGTCATGAATAGTCTCCCAAATTGATTCTGTTGGCGGGCGGCGGCCACCGCGTCCCCGGCCGCATCTTGTCTCTGAGGCCCTCAAGCCTGAGCAGTTTTGCCCGGATAGAGCAGCACTTTTCCGCAATTGCCGGTTTCCTGAAGAGCAAAGGCAGACGCGACCTCCGACATGGCGAAGCGATGCGTGGTCAATCTGTCGAGAAGCGGCCTGGCATCGCGCACGCGCTGCAACAACTCTTCGGCGAAGACGTCATGGTTCCAGTGCCAAGCGCCGAAGATGTCGATACCCTTGCCGGTGATGCGGTTGACCGGTAGCGAACCGCTCCAGGTGACGAAGGCCAGCCTTCCCCGCGCCCGCAGCAACTCCAGGACAACCGCTGGAGCGCCCTCATTGTTACTGGTGTCAAGGGCGGCGTCCACACCATAACCGCCGCTTGCGGCCCGCACCTGCTCGATAAGGTCCGGCGCACGGGGGTCGATGACCAGCTCTGCTCCCAACTCCTGTGCCAGCGCAGCGCGATATGGGTTCAATTCGAGCGCGATGACGCGCGCGCCAATTGTTCGCGCATTGATGATCGCCCCAAGACCGACGGCGCCGCAGCCGGAAATCAGCATGGTATCCTGTGGGCTTACCTGCATGCGGTGCATCGCCGTGAAGCTCGGACCGAGGGCACAAATCGCCATTGCGGCGTGATGCGTCTCAATGTCGTCAGGGACAGGTTGCAGCAGGTAATCCGGCTTCAACAAAAATTCGGCGTAACAGCCGATGCCGGACGATGAACCCGTCTCGTCCAAAAGATCGCGCTGCGAGGTGCAGTGGATATGTTCCCCCGAGCGGCAAGCCGGGCAGACGCCACAACCGGCATGCGGCATGACGATGACGCGGTCGCCGACCTTCAGGCGCTTTGATTGTGCGGCATCGACAACAACGCCGACCGCCTCATGACCGAGCTCACACGAAAGCTTGCCAGAACGCCAGGATTGCCATTCCGTGCACATGGGCGCGACCAGGATCTGGATCTTGACGATGTCGCCGGACGCTTGCGGATCCGGCCGTTGGGAGACCTGCGCCTGACGCGGTCCAAGGATTTCTACACAAAGAATGTTCGTTACTCCCGCTTTTGAAAATTAGTGACGACACGGGCTGGGCCTAGCCCTTGACCGCGCCCATGGAGAACCCGGCCTGAAGGTGTTTTCTGAACAGAAGGTAGAGGACGAGCAGCGGCAGGCTGGAGATCACGACCGCCGCAAAAAGAAAGCCGAAATTGAATGAGAGCTGCCCCTTGAGGAGACTCAACCCGACCTGCACGGTGCGGATCGTTGCGTCCGAAGACAGCATGTAGACGAGTACATATTCCACCCAGCAGGCATGGAACGTAAAAATGGCGATCGTCGTGATGATCGGTCGCGCCATCGGCAGCACGATCGCCGTGTAAATTCTGAGATAGCCGGCGCCATCCATCTTGGCAGCCTCGATCAACTCATTCGGAATCGAACGGACGAACGCCGCCGCTAGATAGACGGCAAACGAGATGTTGAAGGCGACGTAGGGAATGATGATCCCGAGATGTGTGTTGGTAAGTCCAAGGAAATTTTCGGCGATAAATAGCGGTACGATCGACGACGAGATCGTCACCAGAAGCCCCATGACGATAAACGAGAATATGATCGGGGTCAGCTTGGAAGGAATCTTGGTAAAGGCGAATGCTGCCGAAACAGAGAACAAGACGACGATGACGGTCGTCATCACGCAGAAGATCAGACTATTGACGAACAGATGAGAAAACTCGCCCAATTTCCAGGCCTGAATATAGTTATTCAGCGTCCAGTTGACCGGCAGGGCCACCATGTTGGAAACGATCTCCGTCTCCGGCTTGAACGACGTATAGGTAAGCCAGATAAGCGGAAACGTCGTGAATATGGTGAAGAAGCCGAGCGCCGCGTAGGCCGCAACTCGAAACGGCATAGGAACCATCGCCTGGCTAGATGTGAACCTCGACATCCTAGTGGGTCCCTTCTTCGTAGACGCGCGTGAACCGCGCGGCGATGGCCGACAGTATCAAGATGAGAAATACGCTGAGCAGGATGAGGACCACCGAAATGGCGCTGCCGAAGCCGTATTTGTAGAATGAGAAGGTATTCTGGATCATATAGAGGCCGAGTACGCTGCTGTAGTAACTCGGACCGCCATTTGTCATGATCCAGAGGATCTCGAAGCTTTTGAGGCTTCCGGCGACTGCATAGATCGCTGAGGTCAGGAATACAGGGACCTGCTGCGGCAGGATAAGGGACTTCAGGATGTGCCACTCGTTTGCGCCGTCAAGCACGGCTGCCTCCAGCATCTCTGGGCTCGTCTTCTGGAGGTTGGCAAGAAAGATAATGAAATAGATGCCCGTATACATCCAAAGCAGCACGATCAGATAAGGCAGAATTGCCGTGTTCTTCGAGTTGAATATGGTCAGCGAGAACATTGGGTCATTGATCGCACGGCCGATGATCTGCGAGACTAGGCCCGTCGGGGCGAAGACGACCCCGAACAGCAAAGCCACCACCACGGGGCTAAGCAGCGCCGGAAAAAATATGACCGCTTCGAAGAAACCCGCACCTCTGACCAGACGCCGATAAATGACATAGGCGAGAAAGAAGCCCAGCGGGATCTGGCCGATCAGCGACACGAGTATGACAAGGCCGTTGTTGCGCAGGCCCCACCAGAAGATGGGATCGGAAAACATCACGACGTAATTGGTAAAGCCGATGAAGTTCGGAATGCCCGCGCCCGCCCAGTCAGTGAAGCTGAGCACGAGACTGTAGACGACCGGGATGACGATCACGAGCCCGTAAATGAGCAGGGCCGGTGCGGTCAGTATCGCATAGCTGATGCGATCAGATTTTGCTGCGGAAGCCACGTCAGGCTCTTTCTCATCGATGCGGATAGGTTTTGTGGAATACTCCCGCCAATTGTCTTGGCGGGAGTATTCCCCGCGGCTGCTTGGGAGTTCACTCGGGTGACTACTTGGTCTTTCGGTTGCTGTCGTTCGCAGCGACCCAAGCTTCGTATTTCGCAGCAAGTTCCTCTGGCGTGACTGAACCCAGAACAAGCTCCTGCAATCCGGCATTGACGACCTGCATCACCCCTTCGGCGTCCAGGCGATCATCAAGAACCGGTAGCACATGGACGATGGACGACGAAAAGGCGTAACTCTTCTTCGCCAACGGATCGCTCAGCATGTCGCCGACACCCACGTCTTGCGCGTAGATCGGCAGCATCCCGTATTTGACATCAATATCCTTATTCGATGGATCGAGATTGAACTTGACCCACTTCCATGCCGCTTCACTCTTCTCGTCGTCGAGTTTGGCCGACATGCCGAATCCTGTAGAGGGCTGACCGGAGGAAGAGTCGGAATTGGCCAGCGCCGCGCCTTCGATTTCTGGAAGCGAACGGATTTCGACGTCCGTCTTCATTTCGGGCGGCAAGGCCGAAGTGAGGTTCACGACCTCCCAAATGCCGCCGATAAAGTAGACGCTGCGTCCGCTCACGAACGCAGAGAGCGCCTGTTCGCGTGTCGTAGACGGCTCACTGGGATCAATGAAACCGGCGTCGACCATTTCGCGAATTTTCTTGAGCGCGCCAACGAAAGGCGCATCCGTGAAGGCCGCACCATCGGTGCCTTTAAGGACATTGGCAAACCATTCAGGTGTGCCCATGCGACCGACCATGACCGACAGCAGGCAGGACTGCAGCACCCAACTCGATTGATCGCCGAAGACGGCCGGACGATATCCCGCAGCGCGGATGGCCTTCGATTGCCCGATCATTTCGCCGAGCGTCTTCGGATAGTCGAGCTTGACCTCGTTCAACAGCCTGCGGTTCACGTAGACCACATTGGTAAAGTTTACGAAGGGTACGCCGATCTCGTAAACTTCGCCCGTGGCCGCCTGTGCCTGGGTAGACACAGGGCGCAAGAGCTTGTCAACGCCATCGCGCTTGATCAGGTCGCGAAGATCCTTGGCGTAGCCGCGGCCCGTGAGGTAGCCGGTGCGCTTTCCGGGCCAAAGCGTGAGAATGTCAGGCAAGTTACCCGAGATCGCAAGGGCCTGCATCTTGTTATGATATGCATCGTGATCGAGATAGTCGAAATTGATCGTGATGTCAGGATTTGCAGCGTGAAACCGTTCATAGGTTTCCTGAAGCCGAGCGTAATCCGGGTCCACCTTGGTGAAGGGGAACATCGCCGTCAAGGTTACGTCCGCATGGGCGATCGCAGTGGTAGCAAGGCTTATTGCCGTAGCAAGCAGTAGCGACGATGCGCTGCGGGCCAAATTGTTCATTGTGTAGTTCATAAGGTCCTCCTCTCAAGCCGACGGGTGATCCCGCACGGCAGTCGATTTCTCCTTCCCGAAACGAGGCCGTATCGGCTCGCTGCGGGATCCCAATTCATAAATTTTGTTCGATGCTCCGCTGCGTCCAGCAACACTGCGGCACCAATTCCCACGGCTCAGACACCGGTAGCAGGCGGCACGTTCTCCTCAAGACAATTGCCGCCGACCTTTTGGCCATTTTCGGCTAGCGTCGAAGTGGCTCGACGTTATCCGTAACGTTACGAATAGCGATCATCAGTTGTTTGTCAACCGAAAAGGCTTTGTTTGGAGCCATTTCATGTTCGACCATGAAAGCTCCATCCATAACGTTACGGAAGATCAGGGATTGAGGATATGGCTGCCGTGATCAACAAATTCGCCAGGGACCACGCGGCGTAGTTGCGCGTAATCTTCGCCATCGATCGCGCGGGCCAGCATTTCGGAAAGCAGGTCTGCAATGCCAGCATGCGGGTAATAGAATGCACTCGTCGGCGGGCTCAGAAAGTCATGTAACCTCGCGCCGCCGTACGTGATAAGGCCGAAATCCTTACCGATCTGCCGGCCCGCCTGCTGCATGGCGGTGATGAATCCAAGCCCTGCCTCGTCAGACGCGACAAAGGCGCCTGTCGACTCTGGATGACGGAGCAATACCTCCCGCGCCATATCGACGCCGCTCTGCGGCGTCGTCGCCGAAAAATGGATCAATTCATCGGGCACGGTCAGGTTGCGGGCGTTGAAGGTCTTCGTCCAGCCTTTCACGAATTGCAGGCTGTAGCTGAATTGGCTCGACGGCGCGAAAAGCAAGGGGTTCGGATGTCCGTTGTCTAGCAGTAATCTTGCCGCGTCGGCGCCGATCTGCTCGTGGTCGAGGTCGACATACGGGTGGGCGCTCAGGAGTTCGGTCCGGCCAAACGTGACAAAGGGCATCCCGATCTCGAGCAAATATTTTACCCGCTCATCCTGGGGACGCGTATGCGTGATGATCACTCCATCAACCGAACCCTCGCGGGCCAGATTGCGGACGATGTCAAGCGGATCGTCGTGTTGCAGATGAGGAACGATACCGGTGCGATAGCCTCTCGCTTTCATGGCCGTGGAGATGCCAACGAGCAGTGACGCCGTCACGATATTAAGCTGCTCCTGTCGTTCGAATGAAAGCACCATTGCGATCGATTGGGAGCGCCCTGTGCGAAGATTGACCCCACCTGTGTTGGGTCTATACCCGAGCTTGTCAGCCGCGCGCTTGACGCGATCGATCGTCTCCTGATTCACTTCAGGCCCGTCTTTGAGCGCTCGGCTCACGGTGGTAACGGAAATGCCGAGGTGCTGGGCAACGGTTCGTAGCGTTGCTCTAGGCTTTTGCTGGTTCATTCGGTGACATCGCTACCTTTTTATTGCAAGTCGTCATCGGACTCGTAATCGGAGCTGGCTGTCCAATCAAGAATTAGCTCCGCTACCGTTGCCGTGCTGAGACACTTGTGGAGCTTGGCTTAACCGACGACTGGCAGCACGTGATCGATAGCACGCTCATACCGGGCCATTCTCAGGCTGCTGGCGCAAAAGGGGACTGATAAGGAGGCTGTTGGTTGATCACGCGGCGGCTTTACGACAAAAATCCATGCCCGCGCAGACGGTCAAGGTCGCCCTCTTGGCTTCATCCGAACAGGTGGCGAGGTTTCTGATTACAAGGCAGTCCCTCAACTTCTTGCTATTCCCGTCACCCGTCCGCGAAAGATGCTTGCGGACAAAGGATATGATGCAGACGCCGTTCACGGCGGCAAGCTCGATCAAACGGCACGCGCACGTCACCGCGCTAGGCAAATCGCGCCGGTTCCCAAGATCACTTTCCCTCAGAAACAAGTTTCGATCTTGGGCCCTGTGAGATAGACATCACAGGTCCATACGCGCGTGCTCTGCTTCGACGCGTCAATCCCCGGAGTTGCATCATGAAAATCGCGCCGCAGCAGCGGATCTATGCCTGCTTCTTTCTCTTCGCTGTGTCGCTGGGGGCGCTGCTGTCGAGGATGCCGGATTTGCAGGTTGCGCTTGGCGTCAATAAGTCCGAGCTTGGGTTAACGCTGATAGGGGCTGCAATCGGCGCCTTGATTTCGTTGACTTTATCTTCGCCCTTGATCGCCCGGCTCGGCGCGCGTACGACGGCATTCATTACTGTTCTCGGCACGTCTGCGCTGCTGTCGCTGGTGCCGTGGATCGGTGCGGCGCCGGTCGTGTTCTGTGTGCTCTTCGTTGAGGGGCTGCTCGCCGGGGCGCTGGAGATCAATCTCAATGTTGAGATCGACCGCATCGAAGCGCAGCTAGGACGCGGCGTGATGAACAGGGCGCATGGTTTCTGGAGCCTCGGCTTCTTCGTCACGGCGCTTGTCTCATCGGTCGTCCGCCAAGCGGGCATTTCGATGGAACTCCATCTCGCCGCCACCTTTGTCACGGTTCTTGTCATCGGCATCTGGGCGATTTCCGGCATGCGGAATGCGCCGGCGCGGATCGCGTTGCATGAAGGCAAGGCACCGCTGGTAGCGCTTCCCACCTGGGGCCTAATGCCGCTCTGCGTGATCGGCATCGCGGCCTTTCTCGTCGAAGGTGCCGGGATCGACTGGTCGGCGATCTATATGCGCGATGTGTTTTCGGTCGAGCCCTTCATTGGCGGATTGGGATTGACGCTCTTTACCTTCTGCATGGCGCTGGCGCGCCTGTTCGTCGATCCGCTGGTCGATCGGTTTGGCGCGCGGGCCGTCGCCACGATGTTGCTTGTTCTTTCGGCGATCGGCATCTGCGCCGTGTCGGGGGCGCCGCATCCCTATGTCGCGCTGGCGGGCTTTGCCTTGATGGGCGCCGGCTGCAGCGCGGTCTATCCTCTCGCCGTTTCGGCGGCGGCCCAACGCACAGATCGCGCGGCGTATCTCAACGTCGCCGCCCTCGGCCAGATGAGCTTTGTCGTCTTCTTCCTGGCGCCGCCGCTGCTCGGTTTCATTGCCGAACATGCTGGCATCCGGACATCCTATCTCGTCTGTCTTCCGCTGATCATTTACGCGCTCTTCTCGGCCAAGGCGCTTGCTACGCTCCGGGCTGCCGGCGGCGGTAGCGCTGCGACTGCTCGGAGCGTCAACGGGTAACGGATTGTGCTGCCGGTTTTTGGCCGCGCGATTGGTTCGGCGAAACTCCGAACGAGCACGTATTAACGGCCTGCTCGGTGCTCTCCCTAAGCAATACGGCTGGCACTGCAGGTCGAAGTAGATCGCCTTGCGAGATTGAAGGTCAGTCGCGCGTCTGGTCGAGGGAATTGCGGTCGCAGGCGCGAGGCCACTTGCTTGCCGTCGAGTTTGTTGACGGCAAAGCTATCTGAGCCGGCGGGCTCGACCACGTCGGTCAGGCGATCGCCCTCACCATTGTGCCCCATTGATCACCTATAAACCAGCCTGGCGATGACTCTTCGCCGAATTTGCAGACGAACGGTGGTCTTGAACGGGATCGAACCGGCGTTGGCTAATCGTGAAGCACCTGATAGGTCATAGACCGCTGTGTATGAGGTCTTGGCACCATGTCAGAGACAACCCTCGGACCGGAATGGAGAGCTTTTGATGGGCTGGAAAACACCGAAGATCGAATACGTGAATGGCTATAAGATCGTTGAAGTTGAGGGGCCTAGCTTCAAAGTCTACGATGGCGACCGTCAGCTCGGGGACGATTTCCCCTACCCCGGCGAAGCTGCTGCTTACGCAACCTCGTTGCCAAAACGGGATCATCCACGCAGCTAGGCGAAACGCCGCGGAAGATCATTCAAAAACCCCTTATGGCAGCCTTACTGAAAGTGGAACAAGATTTGACCAGCTCCCAACTTTCTTCACCGCTGGAACTGCTTGGGTGGTCTGAATTCTTCGCGGACCAGGTCCAGCCCAGCGAAGCGGGCGTGATCCCCAGACGCATCGCTTCAGTTCACCGGGCACGCATCGAGGCGATCGATGTCACCGGGCCGGTCGGACTGGAATTTCCAGCCAATACCAGTACTGGTGACTACGCGGTGGGCGACTGGGTTCTTGCCGATCCACTGACTGACATGCTTATCAGACGTCTCGACCGAAAAAGCGTCTTTCAACGACGCCCGGAAGGCGGACGTGGCCAACAACTTGTTGCCGCCAACGTCGACACCCTGTTGATCGTGACCTCGTGCAATGCCGATTTTAATCTTGCTCGGCTGGAACGTTACCTGATCATGGCCAACCAGGCCGGGAGCAATCCGGTGATTGTACTGACGAAGGCCGACACCGCGGAAGATGCCGGCATGTTCCAGGCGCAAGCCGAGGCTTTGCAGCGTGACCTGCCTGTCGTTGCCTTGAATGGGCGCTCCGCGGACGCCGTTTCCCTGTTGAGGCCCTGGTGCGGCGTTGGCCAAACGGTTGCGTTGGTGGGGTCTTCTGGTGTCGGAAAATCAACACTGGTGAACACCATGACTGGGCCAGAATCTGACATAAAGCAAAAGACGGGCACCATCCGCGAATACGACGCGCAGGGCCGACACACCACCACGGCGCGATCCCTGCATGCAATTTCAGGCGGTGGCTGGGTCATCGATACGCCGGGAATAAGAACGCTTTACGTGAGTGATGTTGCCGACGGTATAGACACCCTCTTTGCTGAAATAACTGAACTGGCGCCGCTTTGCCGCTTTCGCGATTGCACCCATGCCCATGAACCGGGATGCGCGGTTCAGGCCGCCGTCGCAAGCGGCGCCCTGCTCGCCGATCGCCTGGAACGCTGGCGGAACCTGCTTGCAGAAAACCGCGACCGAACACCGGTCGTGAGCGGACCCCGCGGCAACAAGATCGTTCGCAAGAAGAAATATTGAAAGTGTTGAACGTTTGCGACGCTGCTGATCGGCGTCAGCCACAATCCGCCACCTGATTGGCTGGCCTGTGGTGACAGCGTCAGCGCTCAATGAGTGGGATTGCGGTCAAGAAGAAGACCCTGCAAGCGATCGCTCCCGCTTGTGAGGGATATGTCTTTGAACAACCGCGATATGAGGCGCGGTCGCAATCCTTGCCTCTCATCGATGAGGAGGAATGACATCCTCTTTATCTCGATCGTGATCACGCCTGCATTGTCATGGCGACGATAATTCCCGGAATCCATCGCATGGAATCCATTTTCCACCGCCCAGGCGGCTATCATATCCGCGTTCATCAAGGTCCTGCTTTAGGAGATGCGGACGTGCTGTCTCTAGCTGTCCCGCTCGCGCAAATCGCTTCGCAGTCCTACGGATACCGCAACTGAATCGCTCTAATCCAGCCAAATCCGTCCAAGATCACAGTTCCCGCTTAGGTGTTGCGAGAAAGACTCGAAGCGATCGTTGTCAATCGCTCGACTCAGCCGAGGCCGGGCCGCCCGTTTAGCGCTCTTGATGGGATAAGAACTCTTGGCCCACCCAGTAAATTGAGAGGTGAAACGAGCCAATTTCTCATGATGGTTATCAAGACGCAGATTCCCAGAAGCCTGCTTCCTGAAACCGCTATGATCTGTCACGAAGCTCGCTCCCGTGCATTCCCCACATCTGCTATTTCAGCGGCCATGCCGACATCCCGAGGTCGATGACGCGCCGCAGCACGAGGCCGCTCGCGCCTGCCTGTGGCAGGTTCATTGCAGCCTGCAAAACGCCGAGAAAATGCCAAGCCAAGCCATCGATATCCGCCGCTGATGGCAACTCGCCATTGCCACACAGACTTCCTTGCTGCGCCGGCAAGGAAGCCGGAAAGAGACGCGCTGCAATCATCCCGGAGCGCCTCACCTTTCGGATGGCCACGGTCTCAGGCTTCGGCTCAGATATGCAGGGCGCTTCCCAGAGCTTTCAGCGCCGCCTCCATCACCGCTTCGCTGCGGGTCGGATGCGCATGGATGGTGCCGGCGATGTCTTCCAGGCGCGCACCCATCTCGATGGCCAAAGCAAAAGCCGCCGAGAGCTCGGAGACCCCGGCTCCCACCGCCTGCAGGCCGAGCACGAGATTGGTATCGGCGCGGGCCACGACGCGCACGAAGCCTTCTTCGGACAGCATCGTCATTGCCCGTCCGTTGGCGCTGAACGGAAACTGGCCGGTGCGGATTTCATAGCCTTGCGCCTTCGCCTCGGCCGGCGACAGCCCGGCGCTAACGATCTCCGGATCGGTGAAGCAGATGGCGGGAATGCATCGTTTGTCCCAGGCCCGCTTCTTCCCGGCGATGATTTCCGCCACCATCTCGCCTTGGGCCATGGCCCGATGGGCCAGCATCGGCTCGCCGGTCACGTCGCCGATTGCATAGATGCCGCGCATCGAGGTGCGGCAACGATCGTCGATCCTCAGATAAGGACCGGCACGATCGAGATCGAGCTCTTCAAGACCGGATCCTGCCGTCCTCGGGCGGCGGCCGACGGTGACGAGGATACGGTCCGCCGCCAGGGTCTGCTGCCGGCCATCCGACGTTTCGACGATCAATGCCTCGCCATTGTCGGCAAGGCCGATCGCCTTGGCGCCGGTCAACACCCGGATGCCGCCTTCAGTCAGCTTGCGCATGACGGGCCGCACCAGTTCGGCATCATAGAGCGGCAGCACCTGCGGCGTCGCCTCGACGACCGTCACCTCAGATCCCATTTTGGCAAAGGCGGTCCCGAGCTCCAGCCCGATATAACCGCCGCCGACCACGACGAGTTTTTTCGGCAGCTCCGTCAGCGACAGCGCCTCCGTCGAGGAAATGACCCGGCCGCCGAAAGGCAGATTGGCAAGCTCCACCGGGTCGGAACCGGTGGCGATCACCACGGTCTCGGCGCGGATGATCTGCTGGCCGGTTTCCGTCTCCACCTCCACCGTCTTGCCGTCGCGGAAGTGGGCTCGCCCGTGGACGATCTTGACGCGCGCCTTCTGCAACAGACCCGAAACGCCGCTGGTCAGCCGGCCGACGATGCCGTCTTTCCAGGCAATCGTTCTGCCGAGATCGATCGAGGCGCCTTCGACGCGGATGCCCATCGGGTTTTTGCCGGCAAGCATCTTTTGCGTCGCGTCGAATTCCTCGGCTGCATGGATCAGCGCCTTGGAGGGAATGCAGCCGACCGTCAGGCAGGTGCCGCCCGGCTTGCCGGCCTCGACGATGACGGTATCGATGCCGAGCTGTCCGGCGCGGATGGCGCAGACATAACCGGCCGGACCGGCGCCGATGACGAGGAGCTTGCAGACAATCTCTTTCATGGATCAGCCTTCGATGAAAATGAGCGCCGGTGTTTCGAGGAGCGTGCGGATGCGCTGGACGAAGGTCGCCGCATCCCAGCCGTCGATGATGCGGTGATCGAAACTGGAGGAGAGGTTCATCATCTTGCGCGGCACGAACTGCGCGCCGTCCCAGGCCGGCCGCGTGGCGATCTTGTTGACGCCGATGATCGCCACCTCGGGATGATTGATGATGGGTGTCGAGACGATGCCACCGAGCGCGCCGAGCGAGCTGATGGTGATGGTCGAGCCGGAAAGCTCATCGCGTGTCGCAGTACCTGATCGCGCCGCTTCCGCCAGCCGGTTCATCTCGGCGGCGCAATCCCAGATGCCGCGTGCTTCCGCGTGCCGCACCACCGGCACGGTCAGACCGGCCGGCGTCTGCGTGGCGATGCCGATATGCACGGCACTATAGCGCGTGATGATGCCGGCATCGTCGTCGAAAGTGGCGTTGACCTCAGGCTGCTCGGAAATGGCCTTGACCAGCGCCCGCATCAGGAAGGGGAGAACCGTCAGCTTCGGATGATCCGGCCTGCGATCGCCGTTCATCGTGGCGCGCAACTCCTCGAGCGCCGTCATATCCACTTCCTCCACATAGGTGATGTGGGGGATGCGCGAGGCGGAAAGCACCATCTTCTCGGCGATGCGGCGGCGCAGGCCGGTCAGCTTGATCACCTCGGTCGCTGTCTTCTTGGCAAAACCGTTCTTGACCGCCGCGGGAGCGGTTCCAGGGGTCAGGAATTGCTCGATATCCTCGCGCAGGATACGCCCGGCCGGTCCGGTCGCCTGCACCTGCCTGAGATCGACACCGCTTTCCCTGGCGAAGAGCCGCACCGAGGGAGCGGCAAGCGGCTTTTCCGCCGGCGCCGGCGCAGGAGTTGGCGTTGCCGGAGCAGGTTTTGCAATCTCGGCCGTGAGCGTTTCGGCAATCGGCGTCTGCGAAATCCCAACGGACTGAGGCTCGCCGACATCTCCCGCCGTCTCGATCCGTACCAGCGGGGCCTTGACCGCGATGCGGTCTCCGACCTCGCCGGCAAGCCAGGTGACGGTGCCACTGACGGGAGACGGAATTTCCACGGTGGCCTTGTCGGTCATGACGGCGGCGATCACCATGTCCTCGCGGACGGGATCTCCCGTCTTCACGTGCCATTCTACGATCTCGGCCTCGGCGACCCCTTCCCCGACATCGGGCATCTTGATGATGAATTCGCCCATGGCTCAGGCCTCCATGACTTCGGCAAGCGCCCGCCCGACACGGCCGGGACCGGGGAAATAGTCCCACTCCTGCGCATGCGGATAGGGCGTGTCCCAGCCCGCGACACGCACGACCGGCGCTTCGAGATGATAGAAGCAATGCTCCTGCACCAGCGCCGCGACTTCGGCGCCGAAGCCGGATGTCAGGGTTGCCTCATGCACGACGACGCAGCGTCCCGTCTTCGAGACCGATTTGACGATCGTATCGAGATCGAGCGGCAGCAGGCTTCTGAGATCAATCACCTCGGCATCGATGCCGGCATCCTCGGCCGCAGCAAGCGCCACATGCACCATGGTGCCGTAGGCAACGACCGTCACCGCCGATCCTGCGCGCCGCACTTCGGCCTTGCCGATCGGGATGGTGTAGTGGCCATCGGGCACCTCGCCGAGATCATGCTTGGACCAGGGCGTCACCGGCCGCTCGTGGTGGCCGTCGAAGGGACCGTTATAGAGCCGCTTCGGCTCCAGGAACATGACGGGATCAGGATCCTCGATCGCCGCGATCAGCAGGCCCTTGGCGTCATAGGGATTGGAAGGAACGATCACTTTCAGGCCGCAGACATGGGTAAAAAGCGCCTCTGGACTCTGGCTGTGCGTCTGGCCGCCGAAGATGCCGCCACCTGTGGGCATGCGCACGACGATCGGGCAGGTGAAATCGCCGTTGGAACGGTAGCGGATGCGCGCCGCCTCCTGCGTCAGCTGATCATAGGCCGGGTACATGTAGTCGGCGAACTGGATTTCGACACAGGGCTTCAGCCCATAGGCGGCCATGCCGATCGCCGTGCCGACGATGCCGGATTCGCTGATCGGCGTATCGAAGCAGCGCGTTCTGCCGTATTTTGCCTGCAGACCCTGCGTCGAGCGGAAGACGCCGCCGAAATAACCGACGTCCTCGCCGAAAACCACGACATTGTCGTCGCGTGCCATCGACACGTCCATGGCGCTGCGCACGGCCTCGATCATCGTCATCCTGGCCATGTCAGTACCCCGCCTTCTGCCGCTGGCGGCGGATATGCGGCGGCATCTCGGCATAGACGCCCTCGAAAATGTCGCGCACCGAAGGCCTGCCGCCGGCATGCAGCGTGCCATGCGCCTCTGCCTGGCGCTGCGCCTCGATCACCTCGTCCATGATTTCGGCTTCGGCCTGCACATGCCGCTCCTCCGACCATGCGCCCTTGACGATCAGATGTTTCTTCAGCCGCAGCACGGGATCGCCGAGCGGCCAGACCTCCGATTCCGTCTTGGGCCGATAGGCGCTCGGATCGTCGGAGGTCGAATGGGCGCCGACGCGATAGGTCACATATTCGATCAGCGTCGGGCCGAGATTGCGCCGCGCGCGCTCGGCCGCCCAGCGGGCGACGGCATGGACGGCGAGATAGTCGTTTCCGTCGACACGCAGCGCCGGAATACCGAAGCCAAGGCCCCTCGCCGCGAAGGTGCCGGAGCCGCCGCGGGCGATGCCCTGAAAAGTGGAGATCGCCCACTGATTGTTGACGATGTTGAGAATGACCGGCGCCTTGTAGGTCGAGGCAAAAACGAGCGCCGAGTGGAAATCCGATTCCGCCGTCGATCCGTCACCGATCCAGGCCGCGGCAATGCGGCTGTCATTCTTGATCGCCGAGGCCATCGCCCAGCCGACAGCCTGCACATATTGGGTGGCGAGATTGCCCGAGATGGTGAAGAAACCGTGTTCCTTGGAGGAATACATGATCGGCAATTGCCGGCCGCGCAGGGGATCGCTCTCGTTCGAGTAGATCTGGTTCATCATCTCGACCATCGGATAGTCGTCGGCAATCAAAAGGCCCGCCTGGCGATAGGTCGGGAAATTCATGTCTCCCTTCTCGAGCGCCTTGCGGAAGGCGCAGCTGACGGCTTCCTCGCCGAGATGCTGCATGTAGAAGGAGGTCTTGCCCTGCCGCTGCGCCATCAGCATGCGGGCGTCGAAGGCCCGCAACTTCATCATGTTGCGAAGCCCGGTCAGCAATTCCTCGTCAGAAAGCGAGCCTGCCCAGGGGCCGACCGCCTCGCCGTCGCGGTTCAAAACACGGATGATCGAATAGGCGAGATCGCGGATGTCTTCCGACGCGACATCCACCTCCGGCCGCGGCACCGAGCCGGCCTTGGCAATCTTGACATTGGAAAAATCAGGCTGGCCGCCCGGGCGGACGGCGGGTTCGGGGACGTGCAGGCTCAAACGAGCGGAATCCACCATGTTTTTTCTTTCCTCCCTGTGCCAGCCGTGCTCCCCTCCCGGAAGCAGGGCCGGATGTGGCGATTAGAGATTGCGGGCGATCACCATGCGCTGCACGTCGCTCGTTCCCTCATAGATCTGGCAGATGCGCACATCGCGGTAGATGCGCTCGACCGGATAATCGGCCATGTAGCCATAACCCCCATGGATCTGGATCGCGTCTGAGCAGACACGCTCGGCCATCTCGGAGGCAAAGAGCTTCGCCATCGAGGCTTCCGACAGGCAGGGAAGCTCCGCCTCCCTGAGGGAAGCCGCGTGAAAGACGAGCTGCCGCGCCGCCTCGATCCGCACCGCCATATCGGCAAGGCGGAAGGCAACGGCCTGATGTTCGAAAATCGGCTTGCCGAAGGCCGTACGCTCGCGGGCGTAGTCACGCGCCGCCTCGAAGGCCGCCCGCGCCATGCCGACCGCCTGCGCGGCAATGCCGATCCGTCCGCCCTCAAGATTGGCGAGCGCGATACGGTAGCCTTCGCCTTCCGCACCCAGCCTCAAATCCGCGGGAATGCGCATGTTGTTGAAGGCGATCTGGCAGGTATCGGTGGAATGCAGTCCGAGCTTTTCCTCGACGCGGATCACCTCGTAGCCCGGCGTATTCGTCGGCACGATGAAGGCGGTGATGCCCTTCTTGCCGGCGTCGGGATCGGTGACGGCGAAGACGATGATGACATTGCCGTTCTTTCCCGAGGTGATGAACTGTTTGGCGCCGTCGAGCACGTAGTGGTCACTGTTACGCCGCGCCCGGGTCTTCAGGTTCGAGGCATCGGAACCGGCCTGCGGCTCGGTCAGCGCAAAGCCGCCAATCCATTCGCCGCTGGCAAGTTTCGGCAGGAAGCGCTGCCGCTGCTCCTCGGTACCGAATTTCAGGATCGGCGCACAGCCGACGGAACTATGCACGCTCATGATCGTCGAACACGGTCCGTCGCCCGCGGCAATTTCCTCCAGTGCGGCGGCATAGGCGACCACACCGGTATCCGAGCCGCCATAGGTTTCCGGCACCAGCATGCCGAGCAGCCCAAGTTCGCCCATCTCCTTCAGTTCCTCGCGTGGGAAGAGATGCTCCCGGTCGCGTTTGGCCGCCCCCGGTGCCAGCCGGTCGCGGGCAAAGTCGCGGGCGAGATCTGAGATTTGCTGCTGGAGGTCGGAAAGGATCATCTGTTCTCTCCTCCTATTGCCGTTCGATGGCGACGGCGGTCGCTTCGCCGCCGCCGATGCAGAGCGCCGCCATGCCGCGCTTCAGGTCGTATCGTTCCAGTGCGGCAAGCAGCGTCACCAGGATGCGAGCCCCCGAAGCGCCGATCGGATGGCCGAGCGCGCAGGCGCCACCATGCACATTGACCTTTTCATGCGGCAGATTGAGATCGCGCATCGCCGCCATGGCGACGACAGCGAAAGCCTCATTGATTTCGAAAAGATCAATCTCAGAAAGCGGCAGACCGGTGCGATCGGATAGTTTCTGCAACGCACCGATCGGTGCGGTGGCGAAAAGATTGGGCGCCTGCGAATGCGTGGCATGGCCAAGGATGGTGGCAAGCGGCTTGAGGCCGCGATGCTCCGCCTCGGAGCGGCGCATCAGCACCAGGGCTGCCGCGCCATCGGAAATCGAGCTGGAATTGGCAGCCGTCACCGTGCCGCCGTCACGGAAGGCGGGCCTCAGCGTCGGGATTTTGTCGAGCTTCGCCTTGCCGGGCTGTTCGTCCCGGCTCGCCACCTGCTCGGCTTTGCCTGATTTTACCGTGACCGGCACGATCTCGCTTTCGAAACAGCCTTCGGCAATCGCCTTCTGCGCCCGCGTCAGCGAGGCAATGGCGTAATTATCCTGCGCCTCGCGTGTGAACTGATAGGCCTCGGCGCAATCCTCCGCGAAGCTGCCCATCAAGCGCCCCTTGTCATAAGCATCCTCCAGCCCGTCGAGGAACATGTGATCCACGACACGCCCATGGCCAAGCCTGTAGCCGCCGCGGGCCTTGTCAAGGAGATAGGGCGCATTCGTCATGCTTTCCATGCCACCTGCAATCGCCACAGAAGCGCTGCCGGCGGCGATCAGGTCATGCGCCATCATGACGGCCTTCATGCCTGAGCCGCACATCTTGTTGACGGTGCTTGCCGCGGTGGCGAAGGGCAGACCGGCATGGATCGCCGCCTGGCGCGCCGGCGCCTGCCCCTGCCCCGCCGGCAGCACGCAGCCGAAGACGACCTCTTCGATCACCTCGGCCTCGACGCCACTGCGCTGCAGTGCCGCGCGGATCGCCGTTGCTCCGAGCTCCGGCGCTGTCGCCTCCTTCAGTTCTCCCTGAAAGCTGCCGATCGGGGTGCGCGCTGCACCCACGATGACGATGGGATCCTGCAAAACCATCTTTCCTCCTTCGGGCGAAGCGCTCAGCGCGCGCCCATCCGCAATGCGCCGTCGAGGCGGATGACCTCGCCGTTCAGCATGTTGTTTTCCAAGATATGGCGTACCAGCCCGGCAAATTCCGCCGGCCGACCGAGCCGCGGTGGAAAGGGCACGCTCTTGCCGAGTGCTGCCTGAACCTCGGCCGGCATATCAGCCATCATCGGCGTCTCGAAAATACCGGGTGCGATCGCGACGACGCGAATGCCGTGGCGTGCAAGCTCGCGGGCGATCGGCAAGGTCATTGCCGCCACCCCACCCTTGGAAGCGGCATAGGCCGCCTGGCCGATCTGGCCGTCAAAGGCGGCAACCGAGGCCGTATTGACGATCACGCCGCGTTCACCTTCCGCATCCGGCTCGGTCTTCTGGATTGCCGCGGCGGCAAGCCGGATCATGTTGAATGTGCCGATGAGATTGATGCTCACCGTACGGGCAAAACTCTCCAGCCGGTGCGGCCCGTCGCGGCCGATCACCTTTTCGGCCGGCGCCACGCCCGCGCAATTCACCAATCCGCGCAAGCCGCCGAAGGCTTCGACGGCAGCGGCAACCACTGCTGTTCCCTGCTCCTCATCGGCCACGTCGGCCTTGACGAACTGCACATCGCTCCCGAACTCCCGGGCGATATGTTCGCCCGCTTCGGCATTGAGATCGGCGATCGTCACGCGCCCGCCTGCCTCGACAAGCGCGCGCACCGTTGCAGCACCGAGGCCGGAGCCGCCGCCGGTTACGATGAAGCTTGCTCCATGGACCAACATGAACCTGTTCCTCCCTGCCGGCCGCGACCTCCTCCAAGCGCAACCGACGGGTACGATTCTATTCCCTCCACCTATTGCAAGCGATGACAGAACTGCTCCATTATTTCGGACAGTTTTGCCACAAAGAGGGCGCGATGGCGGAAATCGAGCGACGCATGATTGCACCGGCCTTTGTCGAGGAGGCCCTCGACAGCCTGCGGCGGCTGGATAAGCCGACAGAGCCTATTCTTGCGCGTGTGGGACTGCCGCCGCTGGTCGATCAACCGGTGTCGGCCGAGACCTATGGCGCGCTCTGGCTGGTAATCGCCGCCGAACTCGACGACGAATTCTTCGGCATGGGCGGCCGACCGATGCGCGGCGGCAGCTTCACGCTGCTCTGCCACTCTGTGCTGCATGCGCCGACGCTGGGTCACGCCCTGCGCCGGGCGCTGCGCTTCCTTGATGTCGTGCTCGACGATCCCAGAGGACGGCTCGTCATCCGCGACGGTCTGGCAGAGGTCGAGCTCACGGATGCCAACGGCCCGCGTTCAGCCTTCGCCTATCGCACCTATTGGATCATCCTGCACGGCATCACCTGCTGGCTGGTCGGCCGGCGCATTCCGATCCGGCTCGTCGATTTCCGCTGCGCGGAGCCCAAACAAGGCGCCGACTATCGGCTCTTCTTCGGCGCGCCAGTGCGTTTCTCGCAAACCATCAGCCGGCTCGGCTTCGACAGCGCCCTGCTCGACCTGCCGGTGGCACGTAGCGAACAGGCGCTCAAACAGTTCCTGCGCGGCGCGCCCGCCAATATTCTGTTGCGCTATCGCTATGATGCCGGTATCGCCGCCGCCGTCCGCCGGCGCCTGAATCTGGCCACGCCGGCTGCCTGGTCGCGCTTTACCGAGCTTGCAGCCGATATGCGAATGCCGCCCTCCACGCTCCGCCACCGCCTGCACGACGAGGGACAAAGCTATGCCGCCATCAAGGACGATATTCGCCGCGACCTCGCCGTCGATCTGCTGCTGAACACATCGATGACCATCGGTGAGATTGCCGTGCAGCTCGGCTATTCCGAGCCGAGCGCCTTCTTCCGGGCCTTCCGGAAATGGATGGATAAGAGTCCCGAAGCCTTTCGCCGGGAGGAAGCTCTCTCGCAATTGAATGAGCCATCACAATCAAGGGCACTTTGACCCCGCCGCAACCCGCGCTACATATTTCAGCGGGAGGAGTGCCATGTTTGATTTTTCGCTCGGCGAAACCGCGGACGCGATCCGTGAAACGACGGCGCGGTTTGCCGCCGATCATATTGCTCCGCTGGCTGCGGAGATCGACGAAAGCAACACGTTTCCACGCCAGCTCTGGCCTGAGATGGGCGCGCTCGGCCTGCATGGGATCACCGTCGAGGAAGAATTCGGCGGCGCCGGTCTCGGTTATCTCGATCATGTCGTCGCCATGGAGGAAGTTTCGCGCGCCTCGGCCTCCGTGGGGCTCAGTTACGGCGCCCATTCCAATCTCTGCGTCAACCAGATCCGCCGCTGGGCCTCGCCGGAACAAAAGCGCCGCTATCTGCCGAAGCTGATCTCAGGCGAACATGTCGGCTCGCTCGCCATGTCGGAGGTCGGCGCCGGTTCCGATGTCGTCTCCATGCGGTTGCGTGCCGAGAAAAAGGGCGACCGCTATATTCTGAACGGCACCAAGTTCTGGATCACCAACGCGCCGCATGCCGATGTGCTTGTTGTCTATGCCAAGACCGATCCCGCAGCCGGCCCGAAAGGCATTTCCGCCTTGATCATCGAAAAGGGCCTGCCCGGTTTCAGCGTCTCCAAGAAGCTCTCCAAGCTCGGCATGCGCGGCAGCGACACGGCCGAACTGGTCTTCGAGGATTGCGCGGTGCCGGCCGAGGCGCTGATGGGCCGGGAGGGAGAAGGCGTGAAGATCCTGATGTCCGGCCTCGACTACGAGCGCGCCGTGCTTGCCGCCGGACCGCTCGGCATCATGCAGGCCTGCCTCGACGTCGTGCTGCCCTATGTGCGCGATCGCAAACAGTTCGGCAAAGCGATCGGCGATTTCCAGCTGATGCAGGGCAAGATCGCCGACATGTATGTCGCGCTGAATTCGGCGCGCGCCTATGTCTATTCCGTCGCCCGCGCCTGCGATGCCGGCCGCGCGACGCGCACGGATGCAGCTGCTGCGATCCTCTTTGCCAGCGAAAATGCCGTGAAGGTCTCGCTGGAGGCGATCCAAGCGCTCGGCGGCGCCGGCTATACCAAGGAATGGCCGGTCGAACGCTTTTTGCGCGACGCCAAGCTTTACGATATCGGCGCCGGCACCAATGAGATCCGCCGTTACCTCATCGGCCGGGAGCTCATCGCATCATGACGGTGATTTCGACTGCGATCGACCGCGACAGCGACAGCTTCAAGGCCAGTGCCAGCAAGAACAAGGCGCTTATCGACGAGCTCCACGACCGTTCGGCGAAAGCGCGCGAGGGTGGATCGCAGACAGCGCGCGAGCGCCATACCGGCAAGGGCAAGCTCTTGCCGCGCGATCGCATCCAGTTGCTCATCGATGCCGGCAGCCCGTTCCTGGAGATCGGCACGCTTGCGGCCAACGGCATGTATGATGACGAGGCGCCCGGCGCCGGTATCATCGCCGGCGTCGGCCGCGTTTCCGGCCGCGAGGTGATGATCGTCGCCAATGACGCGACGGTGAAGGGCGGCGCCTATTTCCCGATGACAGTGAAGAAACATCTGCGGGCGCAGGAGATCGCCATGCAGAACCGGCTGCCCTGCCTCTACCTGGTCGATAGCGGCGGCGCCAATCTTCCGCATCAGGCCGAAGTTTTTCCCGACCGCGACCATTTCGGCGCAATCTTCTACAACCAGGCCCAGATGTCGGCCGAAGGCATTCCGCAGATCGCCTGCGTCATGGGAAGCTGCACTGCAGGCGGCGCCTATGTGCCCGCCATGTCCGACGAAACGGTCATCGTGCGCAATCAGGGCACGATCTTCCTGGCCGGCCCGCCGCTGGTCAAAGCCGCGACCGGCGAGATCATCTCGGCCGAAGAGCTCGGCGGCGCCGAGACCCATGGCCGCCGCTCCGGCGTCGTCGATCATGTCGCCGAGAATGATGAACATGCACTGCTGCTCGTTCGCGATATCGCAGCCACCCTCAACAGCGTGAAATCGGTCGATATCGACCTCCAGCCGCCGCGACCGCCGAAACTCGATGCCGAGGATCTCTGCGGCCTCATCCCGGAGGATGTGCGCTCGCCCTATGATGTGCGGGAGGTCATCGGCCGGATCGTCGATGGCTCGGAACTGCATGAGTTCAAGCCGCTCTACGGCACCACGCTGGTCTGCGGCTTCGCCCGCATCTGGGGCATGCCCGTCGCCGTCATCGCCAATAACGGCGTGCTGTTTTCCGAAAGCGCGCTGAAGGGCGCGCATTTCATCGAGCTTGCCTGCCAGCGCCGCGTGCCTTTGCTTTTCCTGCAAAACATCTCCGGCTTCATGGTCGGCGGCCGTTATGAGGCCGGCGGCATCGCAAAGGATGGGGCAAAGCTGGTGACGGCGGTTGCGACCGCCACCGTGCCGAAGGTCACGGTCATCATCGGCGGCAGCTTCGGCGCCGGCAATTACGGCATGTGCGGCCGCGCCTATCGCCCGCGCTTCCTCTTCACCTGGCCGAACAGCCGCATCAGTGTGATGGGCGGCGAACAGGCGGCCTCGGTGCTTGCCACCATCCGCCGAGACTCCATGGAGGCGCGCGGTGAGAATTGGCCTATTGAACAGGAGGAAGCCTTCAAGGCGCCGATCCGCGCCGGCTACGAGGCCGAGGGCAATCCCTATTATGCCACCGCCCGCCTCTGGGACGACGGCATTATCGATCCGCGCCAGACCCGGGATGTGCTGGGCCTTGCCTTCTCCGCCTGCCTGAATGCGCCGATCCCCAAAGGGCCGCACTTCGGCCTGTTCCGGATGTGAGGCGGCGATGATGGAAAGCCTTCTCATTGCCAACAGGGGTGAAATCGCCCGCCGCATCATCCGCACCGCCAAGTCGCTCGGCATCCGCACCATCGCCGTCTATTCCGAGGCCGATGCCGGCCTGCCCTTCGTAACGGAGGCGGACGAGGCGATCGCCATCGGCCCCTCGCCGGCCCGCGAAAGCTATCTCTCGCAGGAACGCATCCTGGAGGCCGCCCGACAAACCGGCGCTGCGGCGGTCCACCCCGGTTACGGCTTCCTTTCGGAAAACGCCGGATTTGCCGAAGCGGTGGAAAAGGCCGGCATCCTCTGGGTCGGTGCGCCGCCCGCCGCCATCCGTGCGATGGGCCTCAAGGATGCCGCCAAGGAATTGATGCAGGCGGCCGGCGTGCCTGTGACCCCCGGTTATCTCGGACCGGACCAAAGCGAAGAGAGGTTGGCGGCCGAGGCGGACACTATCGGTTATCCCGTGCTTATCAAGGCCGTCGCCGGCGGCGGCGGCAAGGGCATGCGCCGCGTCGAGCGCGCGCAAGATTTCGCCGAACTTCTCGCCTCCTGTCGCCGGGAGGCGGCTGCCTCCTTCGGCGACGACCGTGTTCTGATCGAACGCTATATCGCCAATCCGCGCCATATCGAGGTGCAGGTTTTCGCCGATCAGCTCGGAAATTGCGTGCATCTGTTCGAACGCGATTGCTCACTGCAGCGCCGGCACCAGAAGGTCATCGAGGAGGCTCCCGCCCCTGGTCTCGATGCCGCCACCCGCGCTGCGATCTGCGATGCGGCAGTGAAGGCAGCAAGAGCGGTCAATTATGTCGGCGCCGGCACCATCGAATTCATCGCCGATGCCTCGGAGGGCCTGCATCCCGACCGGATCTGGTTCATGGAGATGAATACCCGGCTGCAGGTGGAACACCCTGTCACCGAAGCGATATCAGGCGAAGATCTGGTGCTGTGGCAGCTGAAGGTCGCAAGCGGCGAGCCACTGCCGAAAACGCAGGACGAGATCGTCATGAACGGCTGGGCGTTCGAAGCCCGGCTCTATGCCGAAAACCCCGCCGCCGGCTATCTGCCCTCGACCGGCCGGCTCGACCATCTCAGACTGCCGCAAACGGTCCGCGTCGATAGCGGCGTCGAACAAGGCGATGAAATCACCGCCTTCTACGATCCGATGATTGCCAAGATCATCGCCCATGGGCCGAACCGCGAGGCCGCACTCTCGAAGCTCGCAGCCGCCTGCGCCGGCATCGAGGTCTGGCCGGTCAGATCCAATGCCGGCCTGCTCGCCCGCATCGCCGTCGATCCGGATTTTCGCGCAGCTCGGATCGATACCGGCTTTCTCGACCGCCATGGCGATAGCCTGGTGGCGACGGAGCCGAGCGAAATCGCGATCGACACCGCGGCCACGTTGCTTTCAAGAAAAAAGGATGGTGATCCCTGGTCCGCGCTTGCCGGGTTCCGCATCGCCGGCGCGGATGACAGGAGGGTGCGCATCCGGATCGGCGATCACCTCCATTGGGGGCAATCACGTCCGGAGCTTGAGGCCAATACCGTCACGATCGGTGAAACCACGGTGCTTTTCGAGGCCGGCAATGCCTGGCCGATCAGCCTGCCCGTCGCGAGCGAAGTCGAAGCAAGTCAGGGTGCCGGCGATGGCGCGATCCTTTCGCCCATGCCCGGCCTCGTCATTTCGGTGGAGGTCGCCGACGGCGATCGTGTCGCCAAGGGGGACCGCCTACTGACGGTTGAAGCGATGAAGATGGAGCATTCTCTGCGTGCGCCCTTCGACGGCATCGTCGAAAAACTGCAGGTTTCCTCGGGGATCAGGGTCTCGGAGAACCAGCTGGTCGTCAGCATTGTGAAGGAGGAGATTTGATGGCCGGCCGTTATTTCGACGAATGGACAGTCGGCGACCGCATCGCCCACGACATCCGCCGCACGGTCACCGAGACCGACAACCTGCTGTTCACGACGCTCTCCCACAATCCGCAGCCGCTGCATCTCGATGCCGACTATGCGGCCGGCACCGAATTCGGCCGGATCGTCGTCAACGGCACCTTCACCTTTGCGCTCACCGTCGGCCTTTCGGTCGGCGACACCACGCTCGGCACGCTCGTCGCCAATCTCGGCTATGACAAGGTGACGATGCCAAAACCGGTCTTCATCGGCGATACGCTGCGAGTGGAAACGGAAGTGATAGAACTGCGCCGCTCGAACTCCCGCCCCGACGCCGGCATCGTCACCTTCCGGCATATCACGCTGAACCAGCGCGGCGAGATCGTCTGCCAGTGCCTGCGCACGGCAATGCTGAAGGTGAAGCCGTCATGAGGCTGCGCTCGCTGCTCTTTGCGCCCGGTGACCGGCCGGAACGTTTCGAAAAAGCGCTCGCCTCGGGCGCCGATGCCATCATTCTCGACCTGGAAGATTCGGTTGCGCCCTTAAACAAGGCGAAAGCGCGCGAGAGCGTGCACGAGTTCGTCCTGCATCATGCCGGCGAGACCCCTCTTCTGATCCGCATCAATCCCCTCGCCTCGCCAGAATTCGAAGACGACCTTGCCGCTTTGAGCGGCCTTCATCCTTTCGCGATCGTGCTGCCGAAGGCCGAGGGTGCCGCCTCCGTGCTGAAACTCGCAGGCTCTCTTGCATCTGAAATCCCCATTTTGCCGATCGCAACCGAAACACCATCCGCGATCTTCGAAATCGGCAGCTACCGAGAGGTCTCGGCGAGCCTTTGCGGCCTGACCTGGGGTGCCGAGGATCTGCCCGCCGCGATGGGGGCTGCGACCGCGCGCAGGACGGATGGCCGTTATACGCCGCCTTTCGAGCTTGCCCGCTCGCTGACGCTATTTGCGGCGCACGCCGCCGCCATTCCGGCCATCGACACCGTCTATCCCGATTTCCGCGATCTCAACGGTCTCAGGGCCTATGTCGGCCGCGCCCGGCGCGACGGCTTTTCCGGCATGATGGCCATCCATCCAAGCCAGGTCGAAGTGATCAATCACGCCTTCACGCCGGATGCATCCGAAATCGCCTGGGCGGAGAAAGTTGCCGCCGCCTTTGCCGCCAGGCCCGACGCAGGCGTCATTCAGCTCGACGGACGCATGCTGGACCTGCCGCATCTCAAGCTGGCGATCCGCATCCTGGAGATATCAGGCCGATAGCCAGCGCGCCGCTCGCTTGACCGTCTTCGGCCAATTAGTCTGACTTCGCTGTTCGCTCGGAGGCGATTGGCTCTTGTCGGGAGAGGTAACCGGCACCGACGGCGACGTAGAGATCTACATAATCCTTGGCAACCTGCTGCACAGTCGCTGCGAGACTTGCCTGGGCATCGGAGACGGAACGCTGAGCGTCCAGGACATCAAGCAGCGACGAAGCGCCCTGCTTGTAGCTCGTCGTTGAAAGCGCGAGCGATTCCTGCGCCGTTTTTACCTGTCTGCGCAACGGCTCCAACGTCTGCGTGTCATTGCGAACGGCCGACAGGGCGTTTTCCACTTCTTCGACCCCATTCAGCACTGCCTCTTTCCAGGCGAGATATTGGGTCTTGGCATCGGATTTTTCGATATCGACATTCGCACGCAATTTGCCGCCATCGAAGATCGGCAGGTTGAGCGTCGGTCCGAAGGACCAGTTGGTCAGGGTTCCGCCGCTGGCACCGGATGATTTGACCCAGCTCGGTGAGATCGAACCGGATAGCGAGATCGACGGGTAGAGCTGGGCTTCGGCAGCACCGATATCGGCGACCGCCGCCGCTAGCTCGCGTTCGGCCTTGCGGATATCGGGACGGTTGCGGATGAGATCGGCCGGAATGCCGGCGCGGATGTCGCCACGGAAAACCGGCTGGCCGGCGCTTTTCTGCAGCTCGTCCATCAGCGAGGCCGCCGGCATCCCGAGCAGAGTGGCAATGTGATGGGCCGATTCGGTGAAGCTCTGTTCGAGGCCGGGGATATCTGACTTCGTCGACTGAACAAGGCCTTCGGCCTGAACGACGTCAAGGCGAGAGGCCGCACCTGCCTTAAGCTGCAGCTGCGCGAGTTCGTAGGTCTCCTGACGGGACTTCAAATTCGCCTGCGAAAGCGCGATGCGCTGCTGATAATAGCGGGCGTCGACATAGCTGGAGACGAGGTCCTTCAGAAAGGAGAGCTTCGCATCGTCGGCCGTTGCGTAGGCGGCCCCAAGCGAGGCGATGGCGCTTTCCCTCGAGCGACGGTACTGGCCAAAGATGTCGAGTAGCCAGGAAAGGCTGGCCTCGCCGCCTGTCGTGTTCGTGGTGCCGATCGTCGTACGCTGCGAACCCTTTTCGCCGGATACCGTGTGCGATGCGTCGACATCGAGGCTCGGCAGGCCACCGGCACCGGCAACCGTGACATTGGCAGAAGCCGAATTGATACGCTCGAGCGCCTGCAGGACATCAAGGTTCTCGCTGAGGCCATGAACCACTAGGCCGTCGAGCCGCTTGTCACGATAGGCCGTCCACCACTGCGCCGTCACGACATTGCCGTTGTTTTTGCTACCGCCGTCTGCGAATTTAGCAGGAAGCGGCATCTGTGGGGGAACGTGATCCGGGCCGCTAACGCAGCCTGCCAGCAGAAGTGTGATCGCCGATGCGGCGTAGCGCAGGGATGATATTTTCGTGCAGAGCGACGGACTCACTGGCGAGCTTTCTGAACCGGGATCGTAGGTTCAGGCTTAGCGGCACCAACGTTAATGGCGGTAAAGACACTGTAAAGTTAGGTAAAATCCGGGTCCCGTCGCACATCTCGGTTCCACAGAGCTGCGCGGCCTCGTCCACCGCCGCCTCAAGCTTCGTCGATTGGTCCTCAGACGTGTTCGTCCGCCAAGCCATAGGGCATCGGCCGCCTCGGAAGCTCCAGGGTGATTGCCAGGCCACCGGCATCAGGCAATGACGCATGCACACGCCCGCCATGGCGTTCGATGGCCTGCCTGGTGATTGCCAGACCCAGGCCGTATCCGCCTCTTGGCACGGCCTCTGTCCCGCGTGAGAACGGCTGGAAGATCCGTTCGAGTTCGTCTCGCCTGACACCTGGCCCCTGATCCGTAACGCAGATTTTGAGGCGGTCGGTCGTCGCCTCGCAAGCTACTGATATGTGCGAATGCTCGGCCGTGTATTTGACGGCGTTGCGGACGACGTTTTCGAGCGCCCGGTAGATCAGCTCACCTTCGACCTCGGCGCGGAAGGTGCCCTCGACACTGGTTGTGATCGACACCTCCCGTGCCTGGGCTTCGAATGCCGCGTCGCCGAGGATTTCGTTCAGGAGTTCGATGACATCAAGAGTGTGCGTTTTCAGCGGAAGGCCGGATCCCGCAGTCAGCCTCGCAAGCGTCAGAACTTCGCCAACCAGCGCATCGAGCCGTTCGACCTCCCGGTCCATGCGGTCCAGCATGGCGCCGAGTTTCGCCGGGCTCTGCCGGAGGACGCCGACAGCGGCCTGCAGGCGGGACAAAGGCGAACGTAGCTCGTGGGAGACATCATGGAACAACCTCTGTTGCGCATCCTGCAGCTCCTGAAGCCGGGCGGCGCTGGAATCGAAGTCATGCGCAAGCGCGGTGACCTCGTCCTTTCGGCCGGCCATTTTGTCACCGATGCGGAAGTCGAAGCGGCCATGGGCGAGCGCGCTCAAACCATCACGCAGATGCACGACGGGACGAATGAGGTACCGGGCAAGTGCGCCTGCCGATATCGTGCTCGAAATCAGGATCGCCAGCCACGGTATGAACGGACCAATGGCGTCGAAGGTGAAAGTAGCCCGAACCGGCAGGGAAATCTGATAGCAAATCCCGTCCTTCTCGACGGATCTTGTATCGACGGTCTTTGGAACCGCACAGGCATCGGCTTTCGCAGTTTTGGAAATCGTCAGACCAGGCGGTAGCGTCTCTTCGTTTGTGCGTACGAAATACGTGGCGGCATCTTCGCCATCTCTTGAGAGCACGTTTGCGGTCAGGTTCAGGGTGATCGCTCGCCGCTCTTCATCCAGTTCGCGCGCAAAAGGAACCCCCTGGAGAAAATTGACGAGCAGGAAGATCACGCCAACTGTCGCCGCCATCGTCAGCCAGATCGTCGTGAAGAATTTCCAGAAAAGCCGGGGCATGGTCAGTCCACGAGAAGTTGATAGCCCTGGCCGCGAACGGACTGGATCCAGGATTGTCCGTCCTCCCTCAGTCCGAGCTTCTGACGAACGCTGCTGATATGGACGTCGATACGGCGATCGAACGGGGTCAGCGGCTTGCCGAAGGCCCGCTTCGAAATGTCCTGCTTCGACACGAGCTGGCCGGCGCTGCGAGCGAGGACCTCGAGCAGGCTGAATTCCGTGCCCGTCAGTTCCAAGCTTTCGCCGCGCCATTCGGCGATCCTGCTGCTCGGATGAATCACGAGTTTTCCCGCCCTTATCGTGTCGGTCGTCGCCCCGGCGGCCGGCTGACCTGCCCGACGGAGGATGGCGCGCAACCTCGCCGCAAGTTCGCCCGGTGAGCATGGCTTCGGCACATAGTCGTCGGCGCCGAGATTGAGACCCGATATCCTGTCGACGTCATCGCCCCGTGCGGTCAGCATCAGGACCGGGACCTGGCTGAGCTTCCTGATCCTCTGCAGAACCTCGATCCCGTTCATCCGAGGCATCATGATGTCGAGCACGATAATATCGACCGTATTGCCGGCAGCAGCGGCAATCGCGGCGCGACCGTCCGTATCGGTGACGACCTCATATCCTTCTTCGACCAGATATTCCTGCAGAAGCGTCGTCAGCTCGGCATCGTCGTCGATGAGGAGAACCTTGTTCATTCACTTCGTCCGTCATTGATCCTTGTCAGCCATACAGCACAAACACAGTCGCGCGACCGAGTTTTACCTAACTTAACACTAACTTGACCGCACTTAACGTTCACCCCGTTACTTATCCTTCCATGACATCGCCGCGAGCCAGGATCGGGTTGCCTCAACATGAGCCGCAATCCTTCATCGAGTTGGCACGGATCGGGAAAAGGCACCCATGCCTTTGACCACAAGGAGTGCATCGTTGAGAAAACCGCCCAGAATAGTCGCTGCCGCTCTTGTTGCAGCAGCGCTCCTGCTTCCCCTGCGCAGTGCCATGGCGGATCAATCCGCCGCACCCGCCCTTACCGTCTCGCTGGTGACGCCCGCTGAGCGGGACTGGCCGGAAACCGTTCCCGCAAGCGGCTGGCTGAAGCCCTGGCAGGAAGCCATCATCGCTTCCGAGACGAGTGGTCAGCGCGTAACCGAAATCCTGGCCGACGTCGGCTCCGTGGTTAAGAAGGGGCAGACCCTCGTCCTGATGTCGCAGGACAGCGTGCAGGCCGACCTTCGCAAGCAGGAGGCGGCCGTCGTGACCGCTAAGGCAAACCTGACAAAGGCGAAGGCCAATGCCGATCGGGCTCGCCAGCTTCGCTCTTCGGGCGCCCTCTCGGATGAAAAGATCGTCGAATATTTCGCCGACGAACAGACGGCGACGGCAAGTCTTGCGTCTGAAGAGGCGGCGCTCGACAGCCAGAAGATCAAGCTCGACCAGACAACCGTCACGGCCGTCGACGACGGTCTGATAACCTCGCGATCGGCCGAACTCGGCGCGGTCGTCTCGTCGGGCACCGAACTGTTTCGCCTGGTCCGCCAGCAGCGCGTCGAATGGCAGGCCGAGGTTTCGGCTCGTTACCTCTCACGCATCTCGGAAGGATTGAGCGTCGACATCGACGGGCCGGACGGACGTCCCATTCAGGGCAAGGTAAGGCTCGTCGGACCTTCGATCGACACCAATACAAGCCGGGCGATCGTCTATGTCGCGCTTCCCCAGGATGTTCAGCCGCGCACCGGCCTTTATGTCACCGGCACTATCGAACTGAGGACCACGCCGGCGCTGACGGTTCCGGAGACGGCGATCGTTTTCCGTGACGGCATAAACTACGTCTTCACCGCCGGCGAGGACAAGCGGGTAAGGCGGGTGCGGGTGGAGACCGGCCGCCGCAACGACGGCGAAGTCGAGATCGTCTCCGGCATAGATAAGTCGGCGAGAGTGGTGACGTCGGGCGGAGCGTTTCTGTCGGACAACGATCTCGTGAAGACTGCGGGAGAAGGTTGATGAACTTTTCTGCATTTTCGATCCGCAATCCCGTACCGGCAATCCTGCTCTTTGCGATGCTTGCCGTCGGCGGCTTCCTGGCGTTCAAGCATCTGCCGGTCCAGAACTTCCCCGATATGGACCTCCCGACCATCAAAATTACCGCGACGCTCGATGGCGCCGCGCCGGCGCAGCTCGAAACGGAGGTCGCCCGCACGATCGAGGACAATCTTGCCTCGCTGAGCTATCTCGACCACGTCACGACGACGATCACCGATGGCACGGTGTCGATCAGCGTGTCCTTCAAACTGGAGAAGGACAGCGAAACGGCCCTGAACGAGGTCCGCAACGCCGTCGACAGCGCACAGGCCGATCTGCCGGCGCAGATGCAAACGCCAAGCGTCACCAAAGTCACCGTGCAGAGTTCGGCGCTGGTCACCTATGCCATCCAGTCTACCGCCCTTAATGAAACCGAGCTCTCCTGGTTCATCGACAACGATCTGACCAAGGCGCTCCTGTCGGTATCGGGCGTCGGACAGGTCAACCGCATCGGCGGTGTCGACCGCGAGGTTCACGTCGACCTCGATCCGACAACGATGGCGGCATTCGGTGTGACGGCGACCACTGTGTCGGCGCAATTGAAGTCGGTTCAGGCCGATACGTCAGGTGGCCTTGGAGAGATTGGCGGCACTCGTCAAACATTGCGCACGCTCGGCGCCGTGGCGTCGGTCGATGCTCTGAAGGAGCTCAGAATTCCTCTGGCCAACGGGCAGCAGGTTCGTCTCGACGATGTCGCATCCGTCACGGACAGCTTCGCCGAGCGGTCCTCGATGGCCTATCTCGACGGCAAACCGGTGGTCGCGGTCGAGATCAAGCGCTCGAACGGATTTTCGGACAGCGGTGTCGCTGCCGACGTCGACACGGCAATGAAAGCGTTCGCAGCCAAGCATTCCAACGTGCAGATCGAGGAGGCCTACAGCACCATCGGGCCGATCCTCGACAATTACGACGGCTCGATGCACATGCTGTACGAAGGAGCGATCCTGGCGATCGTCGTCGTCTGGCTCTTCCTTCGGGACTGGCGTGCGACGGTCCTGTCGGCGGTGGCGCTGCCATTGTCGGTCATACCGACCTTCCTCGTTATGTATCTCGCCGGCTTCAGCCTGAACATCGTCACTCTGCTTGCGCTGTCGCTCGTGGTTGGCATCCTCGTCGACGATGCCATCGTCGAAGTCGAGAACATCGCCCGTCACCTGCAGATGGGCAAGCGGCCGATCGACGCCGCTCTGGAGGCAGCCGACGAGATCGGGCTCGCCGTCATCGCAACCACCTTCACGCTGGTCGCGGTCTTCCTGCCGACGGCCTTCATGAGCGGCATACCGGGACTGATATTCCGCCAGTTCGGTATCACCGCCGCCGTTGCCGTCCTTGTCTCACTCGTCGTCGCACGCCTGCTGACGCCGATGATGGCCGCCTATTTCATGAAGGCCCATCCGACTGAGGAAAAGGACGGCCGCATCATGCGCGCCTATCTGGCAATCGTGAAAGCCGCCATGCACCGCAGGAAAACCACGGTGGCAGTGACTGCCGCCGTCGTCGCACTTTCGCTTGCCACCATCCCACTCCTGAAATCCGGCTTCCTGCCCGCTTCCGACGACGCGCGAGCTCAGATCACGCTCACCATGCAGCCGGGTGCCACTATCGAGCAGACGGACGCCACGACCACGAAGGCCGCCGATATCGTCGGCAAGCTCCAGGACGTGACACATGTCTTTTCCTCGGTCGGTTCCGCATCCTCGGGCGGTGGCCCCGACTCCAGCACCACGAGCAGCGTCGGATCTGCGACGATCGTCGCTGTGCTGTCGCCCATCGGCGAGCGCGATCGCAAACAGTCGGAAATCGAAAACGACATCCGGCAGGCGCTCTCGGTCCTTCCCGGTGTGCGGGTCGCGGTCGGCGGCGGCGGCAACGGCACGAAGCTGGAGATCACCCTTGCCAGTGACGATGCCAACGCGCTTGACAGTGCAAGCACGGCGCTCGAAGAGCAGCTCCGCACGCTGCAGGGCATCGGCGCGGTGACATCGACCGCAGCCAGGCAGGCGCCCGAGATCCAGATCACGCCCGACTTCGCCCGCGCAGCAGCGCTCGGGGTGACGTCGAGCGCCATCGCCGAGGCGGTGCGCGTAGCGACGAACGGGGAATATTCCGCCGATCTGCCAAAACTCAACCTGCCGCAGCGCCAGGTTCCGATCGTTGTCCGCTTCAGCCCCGAGACACGTACGAAGCTCGACGACATCAAGAACATGCGGGTGGCTGGAACGAACGGCAATGTCGATCTCGGGTCGATTGCCGATATCCGGATCGGCGGCAGTCCGTCGGAGATCGACCGCATCGACCGGATGCGCAATGTCACTCTTTCCGTCGAGCTCAACGGCCGCATCCTGGGCGACGTCAACCGCGAGGCGCAGGCTCTGCCGGCACTCCGACGCCTGCCGCCGGGGGTCACCCTTGTCGAACAGGGCGAACTGCAGCGCAGTTCGGAGCTGTTCCAGAGCTTTGGCCTTGCAATGGCGATCGGTGTGTTCTGCATCTACGCAGTCCTCGTCCTGCTCTTCCACGACTTCCTGCAGCCACTCACCCTTCTGATGGCTCTGCCGCTCTCGCTCGGCGGTGCGCTGGTGCCGCTGGTGGTGACCGGAACCAGCTTCTCGATGTCGGCCGTCATCGGGCTGCTCATGCTCATGGGCGTGGTGACGAAGAACTCCATCCTTCTCATCGAATACGCGATCATGTCGCGTCGCCAGGGCATGTCGCGGTTCGATGCCCTTGTGGATGCCTGCCACAAGCGCGCGCGACCGATCATCATGACCACCATCGCCATGGCATTCGGCATGCTTCCGGTGGCTCTCAGCCTGACAGGCGGCGATTCCAGCTTCCGGCAGCCGATGGCGATCGTGGTGATCGGCGGTGTCATGATGTCGACGCTGCTCAGCCTCATCGTCATCCCTGTCATCTTCACTTTTGTCGACGACCTCAACGAGGCGCTCAAGCGCCTCGTGCGCCCGACCGGGCCTGATACTGCCGACTCGGAACCGCTTGCATCCAACGATCGTGCGGCGATCACCTTCAAGCCCGAGCTTTCGAAGCGAGGGCAAGGTCCGAGATGACCATCTGCGCCATTGGCCGGATGGTTCCGTAGCCGATACGGGCCGCACCGGCGGCTTTCATGGCAACCTCTTCGGTCGAATTCCCTCCCCCGGGACGAGACCGCGGGACGTGTTCCCCCGCAGGCGGCCTCGCGCCGCCTGCGCGTCCTGCATCTTCTCTGCCAACAGCCTACCTCGCCTGCGTCGCAGAAAGAACCTTTACCAAACTTTACACTTCCTTAACCGCGCTTAACATCCACACAGCTATTAGAGTTCGACCTCAGTTCAATCCGGAGTGTCGTGTGTCCAAGGCACATCGAAATATTCTGCATTGCCGCTTCGCGGAGCGAAAAGTCATATTTGCCGAGATTTGGCGGTGGTTGCTGAAGCTTGATTCAAAAAATTATATCTCAATTGCTGCTCTCTTAAGTCCCGGGATCCAATCAGGCCGCGCTGAAAACGTTCGAATAGAGCGTCATGCTCTACTGGAAGACATTTCAATTGGAGGAACGGGGTGATCGATGCTCCGGGTGATCAGGGCGTGTTTGCCGGACAGATCGAACAGTTCAACGAGGCAGCACTCCCTATCTCTCATGCTGACCATTGTCGGCCGTCATGACAATGGCGTCATCGCTTCGAAATCGGGCAAGGCGCCGCTCGCGTAGCCGACCGCCCCGAGCGAGCCGATGGCGATCCGGCCGTCGCGGATCGACAGCAGCGGTCCGTCGGCACCCTGCTCGTAGAGATCGGGATGGGCCGCGGCAAAGCGCGCCTTCTCCGCCTGCGACGCTCCCTGCATGCCGGCCACATAGTGATGGCCGTTGCGCTCGACGTGGGAGAGACCGAGCAGCGAGACCAGCGCCAGATCCTGTTGCACGGCAAGCCCAGCCTGGCAGGTCAGATCCTCGCCGGAGAGGAACAATCCCGGCACCGTTCCGGTTCTGATGCGGATCGCCTTCAGCAGCGAACGGTAAATGCCCTTGCAGGTTTTCGAGGAGACGCCGGTATAGCCGAGCCGCCTGGCGGAGGCGAAGGCGCCATCGCCGTCATCGCTCTCATCGATCAGGAAGGGCAATTGCGCCGCCAAAGCCCCCAGCGGCGTTTCCATGGTGATTGCGCGCGAGAACGGCTGTTCGACAAAGGCAATGGCCGCACGCAGCCTCGCCAGCCGGGGCGTCGCCTTGATTTGCGCCAGCAAGGCGGCGAGCTGTTCGGGTCCGCCAAACTGTTCGTTGCCGTCGACCGTCACCCGGTAGTCGGTCACGCTGTCCAGCACGGCGGCGATCCGCGTCAGCCGGTCGATATCGGCATCGATCGCGCCTGAAAGCTTGATCTTGAACCAGCGGTTGCCATAGCGCGTAATCACCGCCTCGAGGCTTTCCGGCAGGCCGTCATCGACGGGATGGACGACATCGCCCTCGCTGATCGGATCGACAAGCCCGATCGTATGCCGGGCCGAGATCGAGCCGGCAGGACGGAGATCGGACAGCACCGCCGAAGCTGCATCCGCGTCGATATCGTCGGGCAGCATGGGGCCGCCGATGCCGACGAGATTGCCCCGCACCGCCTCGAAGAAGGAAATGCCGGCAAGGCGGCAATAGGCATCGAGCGCGGCGCGGGCGATGAGCGACGGACCAAAACCGGCGGCCAACGGATTTCCAGGCAAACGCCGCACGGTTTCCATTTCGTTCAGACGGGCGGCGGCAAACAATGTCGTCGGCGCCGACGGTTCGAGCGAAGCGGCCGCAGCAGTGCGGATCGAGGTGCGCAACTGATCGACATTCTGCGCCGGCGTGAGCGCCGGGTTCTTGTCGAACCATTTCGGCACCATCATCTCGGCGGCGGCGCCAAGGGCGGTTCGCCCCTCTTCATCCTCGACGCGGACCCTGAAAAAGGCTTGCGGCGCCTTTTCGAGAGTTGCCGCGCCAAAACGGAACGGCAGGCGCAGCCTGATGTCGCGCTCGAAAGCGGCGATCTCGATGATTCTGATGCGCGGCGCCGTCACGGAACCTCCAATGCTTCTATCCATGGTCATGCCATGCGGTCGAGCATGGCACGGGACACTTCGTGATGGAGAGGTTCCCGGCGAAGCAGCCGGCCGATCTCATCCACCATGGCCTGTCCTTGGGCGAGATGCGCCTCTTCGGTGTGACCGGCAGCGTGCGGCGAAATGGTGACATTGGCCAGTGCGGGATCGCGGAACGGACTATCTGCAGGCAGCGGCTCGTCGTCAAAGACGTCCAGAGCCGCCTCGATGCGGCCGGAGCGGATCTCGGCGAGCAGAGCCGCCTCGTCGACCAGCTGCGAGCGCGCCGTATTGATGAACAGCGCGCCGGGGCGCAGCAGCGCCAGTTCGCGGGCGCCGATCATGCGGCGCGTTTCGGGCAGGACAGGCGCATGCAGAGAGATCACGTCGCTCTGAGCCAGCATATCGTTCAACCCGGCATTGAAAACGCCGAGCGCAGCGGCCTCGCTATCGTGGAGAAAGGGATCGACGACCAGCACGCGGCAGCCGAATGGAACGAGCAGCCGCATGACCGCCCGCCCGACATATCCGGCGCCGACGATGCCAACCGTTCTGGCGCCCAGCAATCTTTGCGGCACGGCTGCGCGGACGTCGAGCCATTCGCCGCCGTTGCGCAATTGATGATGCAGCCGATGAATGCCGCGCATGGCGAGCAGCGCTTCGGCGACGACGAACTCGGCAACCGAGGCGGCAATTTTCGAGGCGGCATGGGTGACGCGAATGCCATCGTCGAACAGACGGGGGGGAACGAGTGTTCGGACGCTGCCTGCCGAATGGGCGACAAGGGCGAGTTGCGGATGGCGCTGGCGCGCGGCGGGATCGAAGGGCGGCGTGCCCCATCCGGTGAGACATGCCGTGGCGTCTTGCAGCAGGTGGTCGACATCGGTGGCGTCGATTGTGGCGCCGGTCGGCCAACGCACCTCGCCAAGAGCGTTCAACTGGGCAATCGCCGCGTCGTCCAGCATCATCCGGCGGGTTTTTTCGGTCAGCAATACGGCGATAACGGGAGCCTGTTCGATCATGGTTCTACTCTTTCGCTACGGCGACCAGGCGCCTGAGATGGGCAAGATCGGCGCGGACCTTGTCGAGCGCCCGCTCTCGAGAGACGCGGTATTGGGATTGCATCGAGAGCACGCCGGCAAAGCCGGTGGCCACCAGATGCGGGACTATTTCGTTCCAGGGCACCATGCCTTCATCGAGCCCGTACCAGTCCGAATGCCATGCGCGTTGGCCATGAGCTCCGTAAGCGCCGGGGAACCAACCGCTGTTCTTGACGCCCATGCAGCAGAACCACGGTTCGAGAATATCGAGGGTTAGACGCCAGTCCTCGCTCCCCTCGCGAATGATCTGATTGGCCGGATCGGGATAAGCGCCAATTCTGATGGGATCACGCCCGGCCAGCAATCGCACCGCCAGCGCGCCCGAGCTGTGCAGGGTGCCGCCGTGAAGCTGGATCGTCAGCTTGACGCCGAAGCGTTCGGCCAGGCGCTCGAAGCCGTCGAGATCGCGCCGCGCCTCATCAAGCTGGGCCTGCCAGCGCCGCGACGGGTCGTAGCGCCAGAAGCCAAGCCGGACCTGCCCGATGCCAGCCTCGCCGCAACAACCGAGAAGCCGGGATGCGGCATCGTCGGGCCGGGTGGAATCGATGGTCGCCATCGGGGTGCGCAGGCCGGCCGCGGCAAAGAGCTTTACCGCATTGACGATTTCCTCCGGCCTGTCAGGGGAAACGGCGTGACCGTCGCGAATAAGAAGATCAGCGCAGTCGAATCCCAAACCGGCAGTGATCCCGGCCGCCTTCTCGAGCGACAGGCCCTCCAGGGTCTTGGTGAAATAGGCGATATCCATCGATCAGATCCCAGGCAGAAAGGCATTGTTCATGAGAGGGAGACACAAAGCTCGCTGCGGCGGCCGAATGCATCACGGGCGCACACCGCATAACGCACGCCCTCCGGCGGCGACATGTGCAGAAATGCCGTCGAGATCAGCGGGACGGAACTGACCTTTTCAAAAGTCCCGCCATCGGTGCTGACCAGGACATCGTAGAAGATGGCCGGCCGGATATCGCCGGCAGCCCAGAACAGCATGCGCTCCTCCCGGCCGCCAAGGCCAAGGTAGCGTTCGACGACAAGGCCGGTCGGTGCCGCCGGGTGCGTGCCAGTATCAGGAACGACAAGCACCTGCGTCAGCGACGGCAATGGCACATCGAGGTCGACACTGATCCGGCCTTCGTCGCAGTCGACGACGCTGATCGGATGCAGCAAGGCGGGCTCCTGCGCCCGGCGCAGTTCGGCAAACTGCGCCTCGGTCGGTGCGGGCGGTGCGCCGACCGGCTCGAAGGGGCCACGCGGATCGCTTTCGTCGCGCTGGGCCTCCCAGACCTCCATCGGATTGGTGAATTCCTCGTCGATGCGCAGCAGGCAAAGGGCGTGGCGGCTGGGAACCAAGCCGCTCACCTCGAGGCGGACGGCGGTCCGGCCCGAACGGTTGATGGCATCGACGCTATGGATGAGGCTGATGGAAACACCGCCGCCCGGCAGCCGCGTCGGCAGGATCGCCAGGCCATCCTGGTCGGGAGCAAGCGGCGGTTCGGCCGTCACCTTGCAAACGGTATCGCCAAGCGTTGCCAGCAGTTCCATCGATGTGAGGCCGGGCTTCTTGATGATGTCGAAGGGCGGCGCCCTGTCGACATCCGTGACCAGCATATCCAGATTGGTCTTGTGCTCCCACTGCGCCTTGGTGAAATTGCGCGAACCGAAATAGGCAAAGATCGTGCGCTGGCTCCAGCCGCCGATAAAGGCGTGGTCATTGCTGAGGAAGGTGAAATTCGCCGCTTTCGGGGCGATGATGCGCCGGTCGTGTTGTTCGACGATGCGGGCGATGATGCCGGCGTAATAGGCTTTGCCGTGCCAGCTATGATGATCGCTCCAGCCGAGCTGCGGATCGCATTCATCATTGATGATGGGCAGGCCCGCGAGGCGCGGGTGATGCTCTTTGAGATAGTCGACGACGAGCAACGTGCGGTCGACGATGGCGTTGGTTTTCGGGGTCAGGTCTTCCTTGCTGCCGTTGACGCCCTTTTCATGGATCGAGATGTAATCGATCCGCGGCGGGCCATCGCCGGTGAGGCAGCTCGTGCCGCTGTCGCAATGAGCCATGAGGGCGCGAAAGATCGGCGAGAGCGTACGGGCGGTGCCAGGCCCGCCCATCGGCAGGTTGGGATCGATGGCATCGAGCCCCACGACGCAGGCGTCGTAGTAGTTGGTGTAACCCTTGATCCCGTAGGTCCACCAGCCGGAATCGGCCTCGTTCGTCGTTTCGAAATACCATGTGCGCAATTCGTCCATGCCGTAACGCGCGCCATAACGGTCGACCGTCGCCGTCACGAGATCCCGCCAGCGCCTGACCTGATCCATGTCCTCATAGTCGGTGAACAGGCCGGACGGGTTGCCCATCAGCTCGAAGAACGGCTTCAGCCGGTGTTCGATCATCACGTCGAGCGCGCGGTCGAGCAGGGACCAGTCATAGCCGGCCCCGCCCTTTGCGCTCAGCAGATTGTAGAGATAATGCACCCGCAGGAACTTGATGCCCTCATTCGGCAGGCCGCCGATATAGGCGAGCATCTGGCGCATCTCGGGCTCGAGCAGCAGCTCGGCGGGTGAAAAGCCGGTGCCGCGCCAGAACCGGTTGAACGGGCGCACCGCTTCACTGGCATCAACGTTTATTCGCGTACGTTCACGCATGGGTCGTCTCTCCTTGGGCGGACGTTTGGCAGTGCGCCGCAATGTCGGCGCACGAAGCCAGGAGCCGGATTATTTGAACTTGTCGCGCATCGCATCGATGCCGGGGATGGTTTTGGTCAGATGCTGATGGGCGGGATCGAAGCGCTGGATCAGCCCCCGGCGATGCTTGCCGACGAGAATGGTGAAGATATAGCCCCGGTGCCCCGGCGAGGTGACCGTCGGGTGGTAACCCCGGTCGACCAGGACGGTGTCGCCGTTGCGGGTCATGAGGATCTTGACCGGACCGTCTTCGTCATAGGTGATCTGGCTGCCGAAGCCGGTCTCTGGCTGGAAGCGGTAGTGATAGAGTTCTTCGTGCCGGGTTTCGACATCGCCGTCTTCGGTATCGTGCTTGTGAGGGGGATAGCCGGACCAGCAGCCCTCGCCGGCATAGAGTTCGCTCACCAGCAGGTTGCCGCAGCGTCCGTTCTGTCGTTGGCCGAGCAGGTGGACGATCCGCCGCTGGCTGTGCGTGTCCGACGAGCCGACATTGACCGCGTCGACCTCATCCGGCGTGATGCGAAACGCGGCGTAACGCGTGTCGCAGAGGCCGCCGGCAATGGCGACTTCCGCCGCCGCGCCACGAGCCGATATCCGGACATTGGCTCCGACGGGCGCGTAAACCGAGTCCGCATCGCCTCCCCAGATATCGGCTCGCCGGCCCACCGCTTCGAACATGATGTCATCGACCTCGATATCCACCTGCCCCGACAGCACGACGTAGAGGCTTTCGTGCATGGGCAGCCGCCGCGTGTTCTGGCCATCGGCCGAAAGCGTGACGAGGTCGAAGTAGATGAGATCGAGCGTCGTGGAGGAGATATCCACGATGGGACGCTGCTCGGAGCGTGGAATGAATTCGGGCATCAATTGAACTCCGGAACGGTACGGTCGGCGAAGGGATTAAGCGACAAGGATTCGGCGTAGTGACAGGCCACTGCGTGCCCATCGGCGGTGACGGTGCGTAAGCCCGGCACCTCCTGCTTGCAAAGCTCGGTGGCGTAGCGGCAGCGCGGATGAAATGCGCAGCCGGGGGGCGGATGGGCGGGATCGGCGACCTCGCCCGCCAGCCGGATGCGCTGGCCGTGGCGGCGCATCCTCGGATCGGCAATCGGCACGGCCGAGAGCAGCGCTTCGGTGTAGGGGTGGAGCGGGCGCGAAAAGATCTGCTCCGTCGGCGCCTTTTCGACCACCCGACCGACATACATGACGGCAATATTGTCCGAGATGTGCCGGACGACCGAGAGGTCGTGGGCGACGAAGAGATAGGTCAGACCGAACTGCTCCTGCAGGTCCTGCAAGAGGTTGATGGTTTGTGCCTGCACGCTGACATCGAGCGCCGAAACGGCCTCATCGGCGATCACCAGCCGCGGATTGGAGGCCAGCGCCCGGGCGATGCCGATGCGCTGGCGCTCGCCGCCGGAGAAAGCATGGGGATAGCGGTGCATGTATTCGGGCCGCAGGCCGACGCTCTGCATAAGGTCGGCGACCCGGTGCTCCAGCTCCCGGCCCTTGGCGAGGCCGTTGACGCTTAGCACCTCGCCGATGATGTCGATGACAGGAAGGCGCGGATTGAGCGAAGATTGCGGGTCCTGAAACACGATGCGCAGGTCGCGATGGATTTCGTCGAGGGCAGAACCCGACAACGCCGCGAGATCGACCGTGCCGCCACTGCGGCTGCGATAGCGGATTTCGCCGCTCGTCGGCTGATAGATGCGCAGCACCGTGCGGGCAAGCGTGGACTTGCCGCAGCCGGACTCCCCGACGATACCAAGTGTTTCGCCATCCTCGACGCGAAGCGAAACACCGTCGACCGCCTTGACGTGTCCGACCACACGCCGGAATGCGCCCTTGCGAATGGGGAAATGCATCCTGAGATCGGTCAGCTCGAGCAGCGGGCTTGGTTGGGTTATGGGGTCGGCCATCATTGTCTTCCTTCGTAAAGCAGACAGCTGGCGACTTGCCCGTCGCCGATGGCGATGGGCTGCGGATCCTTTTGATCGCACAGGCCCGCCCTCGCCTCTTTGCATCGGGGATGAAAGCTGCAGCCCTGGGGCCGGTTGAAACGCGAGGGCACCATGCCATCGATGATCGCAAGCCGTTCGGTGGGTTGCCCATGCATGCGCGGCACCGATTGCAGCAGCGCCTTGGTGTAGGGATGAACAGGTGCGTGGAAGATCGTGTCGACATTGCCTGCCTCCACGACCCGGCCGACATACATGACGACGACCTCGTCGGCGATTTCGGCCACCACGCCGAGATCATGGGTCACGAAAAGGACCGAGAGCCCGAATTCGGCCTGCAGCGAGGCCAGGAGATCGAGGATATTGGCCTGAGTGGTGACATCGAGCGCCGTGGTCGGCTCGTCGGCGATCAGCAGTCTGGGGCGGCAGGCGAGCGCGAGCGCGATGCAGACGCGCTGGCGCATGCCGCCGGAAAACTGGAAGGCATAGCTTTCCATGCGCTCGGCCGGCCGCGGGATGCCGACCAGAGCCAATGTCTCGATGGCATGTTCGCGCGCCTCCTTCTTTCCCATCTTCAGATGCAAGCGGATCACCTCGACCATCTGATTGCCGATCGTATGAACGGGGGAAAGTGCGGCCATCGGCTCCTGGCTGATCAGGCCGATCTGAGCACCGCGGATCGCCCGCATGTCGTGGCCGCGCGGATCGAGCGCCGCCAGGTCGACGGGGGGTGCAGCGGGATCGGGCCGGTAGCGGATTGCGCCGGAGACGATCCTGCCTCCGCGCGGAACCTGGTTGAGGATCGAGCGGCCGGTGATGCTCTTGCCCGAACCGGATTCGCCGACGACGCAGACCGTCTTGCCGCGCGGGATGGAAAAGGAGACGCCGTCGACCGCCTTGATCGTGCCCGCACCCCCGAAGAAATGGGTCCTGAGATCATCGACCTCGATCAGCGGGTCGCGATCCCCGTGCCGGCCGCCGGCTGCGGCAAAATTGGGATCAGTATTCATAGGGATCTGCAGCATCGCGTAATCCATCACCGAGGAAATTGAGGGCGAGCACGGTGACGATCACCGCGAGACCGGGAAGAAACAGCCAGGGTGCGCTCGAGACGGCAAGAATGTTCTGCGCCTCCTGAAGCAGCACGCCCCAGCTCACCACCGGCGGGCGCAGGCCGATGCCGAGGAAGGAGAGCGCGGTTTCTGCGAGGATCATCGTCGGAATGGCAAGCGTCACCGAGGCGATGATGTGGCTCATGAAGGACGGCACCATGTGCCGCCAGATGATGCGCATCTGCGAGCAGCCGTCGAGACGGGCGGCGATGACGAAGTCTTCCGTCTTGAGCGACAGGAAGCGCCCGCGCACCACCCGCGCCAGGTCGGTCCAGCCGATCAGCGACAGGATGATCGTGATCCAGAGATAGACGAGGATCGGATCGGCGCTGATCGGAACGGCAGCCGCAAGGCCCATCCATAGCGGGATGGTCGGGATAGAGTTGATGAGTTCGATGGAGCGCTGGATCACATCGTCCACCCAGCCGCCGTAGAGCCCCGAGATGCCGCCCAGGATGATGCCGAGGATGAGGCTGATTGCCACCCCGATCAGTCCGACGGACATCGAAACGCGGGTGCCGTGGACCGTCCGGCTGAAGACGTCGCGACCCAGCCGGTCGGCGCCGAACAGGTAGAAGGGTTTGCCCATCTCGATCGGGCCGATCAGGTGCCGATCGAAATCGAACAACCCCCAGAGCCGGTAGGGTTCGCCCTTGACGAAGAAGCCGAGGGGGATGACGACGGCCGGATCGGGCACGTAATTGCGGCTGAGCGCGATGGGGTCAACCTTCATCGAATAACCGTTGACGTAGAGCGGATGAAACTGCCCGGCCGCGTCGTAGCCGGCGAACTTGATCTGCTGCGGCGGCGCATAGGTGTAGCGGGAATCATAGGTCTGCGACGAAACCGGGGCGAGAACCTCGGCAAACAGGGCGACCAGGTAGATCAAAAAGATGACGACGCCGGCCGCCAGCGCCAGCCGATGGCGGCGGAACCGCCGCCAGATGAGCTTCCACTGCCCGGCGACCGCGTCGGAATTCTGGATCCGTTCAGGTTGTAGCGCGATGGCTTGATCGGTCATTGGTCTCGTCCTTCAGCCGTTGCGAATGCGTGGATCGAGCCAGGCGAGCAGCAGATCCGAAATCAGTGTGCCGATCAACGTCAGCATGCTCATCAGCAGAATGAACGTGCCGGCCAGATACATGTCCTGGGCAAAGAGAGCGTTGAGCAGCAGCGGCCCGGTGATCGGTAGGCTGAGAACGATGGAGACCACCACCGAGCCGGAGACGAGGTGCGGCAGCACCCAGCCGACGGTCGAGACAAAGGGGTTGAGCGCCACCCGCACCGGATATTTCAACAGCAGCCGGATTTCGCTCAAGCCCCGGGCACGGGCCATGTCGACATAGGGCTTGTTGAGCTCGTCGAGGAGGTTGGCGCGCATGATGCGGATCAGCGCTGCGGTGGCGCCGGTGCCGAGAACGACGACCGGGATCCACATATGCGACATGAGATCGCCGAGCTTGGCCCAGCTCCAGACGGCATTGATATAGGCGGGCGAAAACAGCCCGCCGGTGCTTTGTCCGAAATATTGTGCCGAAACATACATCAGCACCAGCGCTAGCAGGAAGTTCGGGATGGCAAGGCCGAGGAAGCCGAAGAAGGTGGCGACGTAATCTCCCACCGAATATTGCCGCACGGCCGAATAGATGCCGATCGGAAAGGCCACCGCCCAGACGAAGAACAGTGTGGTGACCGAGACCACCATCGTCAGGCCCATGCGGCCCCAGATCAGCTCGCTGACCGGCTTGTTCCAATCGAGGGACTGGCCGAAATCGCCGCGCAGCAGGATGCCGCTGATCCATTTCCAGTATTGGACCGCCCAGGGCTGATCGAGGCCGTAACGTTCACGCAGGCCGGCGATGACGCCGGGATCGATCGTTTCGTTCTGGGAGGCCAGACGCGCCGTCATCGCGGTCAAGAAGTCGCCGGGCGGCAGCTGGATGATGATGAAGGTCACGACTGATATCGCGAACATCATCGGGATCATGTAAAGCAGACGTCTGATGATGAAGCCGGCCATGGTCTAGCTCCTTCAATCGGCGATCGCCGATCGGATGATTGGGACTGGGCTGGTGTTGATGGGGTGGCGCCCGTAGACGCCAGCCCTGTCGGTCGCGTTCCGTTATTGCTGGTAGTAGAAGGTCTCGGGCTTTGCCGGTCCCGGCGTCATGTAGAACGATGTGCTGGGAATGACCTTCGGGACATTGCGCATATTGGTCTTGACGATGCCGACGCGATCCGGCTCCAGGTTGGTGCCGATGACGTAGAATTCGTCACGGGTGATCGCCAGCAGTTCCTTCATCTCGGCCAACTGCTTTTCGAGCGTCGGCGCTTCCTGCACCTGCCGGTAGAGATCCATCTGCTTCTTGGCAGCGGGGCTCGGTTCTTGCGCGTTCGGATCCTTGGGGTTCTGGTAATAGAGGCCCCAGGCCGTCGCGAAGCTCGATTCATATTCGTGCGGGAAATACCATTTGGGATCCAGCAGGCCGAGGAAGTCGTAGCCACCGCCGCCAACCCATCCAAGGCCGTCATTCTCGTTGTTCTGCAGGCGGGAGAAGATCAGCGAACGTTCGGCCGGGCGGGGCTGCATGTCGATGCCGACAGCCCGCCAGTAGCGCTGGATCATCTCGAGGGCATCCACCTGGATCGGGCTTCCAGTCAAGGCGTCGATCGCGAAGGTGATCCGCTTGCCGTCCTGACCGAGGCGATAGCCTTCGGCGTCATGTTTGGTAAGGCCGGCCTTGTCGAGATACTGATTGGCGAGATCGACATTATATTCCAGATACTGCGTCGCCATCTTCTCGTCGTAGAGCGCGGTGCCTTCACGCGGTGCCGCCTGATAAGGCTTGGCCTGTCCGGCATAGATCAGCTGGTTGAGCTCTTCGCGGTTGATGGCGTAGCTGAGGCCGATGCGGAAATCCTTGTTGGAAAAGACAGCACGCAAGGCCGGATTCTTGTGGGTCTGATTGAGGGTGATCAGCAGGGCGTTCGACCACGCCGGCCGGGCGATAAACAGGCCGTAGCCTCCTTTCTCCTGGTTCTGCACGATCACCGTACGGGCGTCCGTCGTCTCGATGAAGCGGTTCTGCATGTCGATTTCGCCGCTGATCGCCTTCAGGATGATGGCCTGTGTATCCTGCATCACATCGATGGTGATGCGATCGAAGTAAGGCAGCTGGTTTCCTGCGGTATCCACCTTGGCATAATATGGATTGCGTTCTCCAACGACCTGGGTGGTGCCGTTATAGGGCGCGGTCAACACCCAGGCATCGAGCGTTGGACGGCCGAGATCGCGCCAGCGGCCGGGAAACCCGATCTTGTTGTTGAAGAGCTGGACCCAGTCGGTTGCACCGGCTGCCTTCACCAGGGCATCGACGCCGTCGGGATTGAAATCCTTGTGGAATTGCTTGAGGTAATGGGCCGGTGCGGCTGCCAGAATATCGGAGCCGCGCACGGTGGCCATGTTCATCAGGAACAGGCCGTTCGGCGCGGCAAATTTGAAGACGACCTTGTCGGCGGCGAGCTTTTCGACCTTGACGGTCTCTCCGCCTGCGGTCAGCCAGTCGGGTGCCGCAGGCGTGATCTTGGTGTTGCGCAGCACGTTCTCGTTCCACCACACAAGATCGTCCGCGGTAAAGGGCTCGCCGTCCGACCAGCGTGTGCCTTCACGCAAGGTGAAGGTATATTCGGTGGCATTGGCATTGACCTCGACGCTCTTGGCGAGATCGGGGATCACTTCGGTCCATTCCGGATTCCAGCGGACCAGTCTCGTGTAGCCGATTGAACGTTCGATCTCGCTGTCGCCACCGCCAAAGGTGGCCGTGCGCCAGGTGCCGCCATAGGTCCCGACCGATTCAAGCGGAGTGAGTACCAGCGGCTCCTTGGGCAGCCGCTTTTCGACCGGCGGCAGCTTGCCGGCATCGACCAGCGCCTTCAGTTCCGGCGACTCCTCAAAGCCGAATGCGACACCGGCCCAGCCGGCACCCATGAGGATCGCCGCGGCAACGGTCGAGACAACCTGCCGTCTTAAGATTCTGACGTGTTGCATTCTTTCCTCCCAATATTTTGCTCTAGGTTATCGTTAACGTATTCTCCTCTTTCTCTAACGTTATCGTTACCGTTAAATCTTGTCAAAAAGATTCTCATGGCCTTATGCTTGGCTTGAGCAGACTTGGCTTTCCTGGAAATCATGCTAGTTATCGTTATCGTAGTTTCCTGCCCCTTCTGACGAGACAGTCCAATTGAGCCGCCCCAAAGAGCCAGAATCCAAAATAACCATCGCCGATGTCGCTCGCGCCGCAGGGGTATCGCCGATGACGGTATCGCGCGTGCTCAATGATCGGGGCGGAGCCAGCGCGGAGACCAGTCAGCGCATTATTTTAGCGGCGAGCGAACTCAATTACCGGCCCAATCCCTTTGCCCGCGGATTGCGGTCCGATCGATCGAGGGCCATCGGCCTTCTGGTTCCCGACATCACCAATCCGTTCTTTCCCGAAGTCATCAGGGGAGCCGAAGATGCCGCGAGCGCTGCCGGCTACAATCTGCTTCTGTCGAATGTCGTCGAAAACAGCAAGCGGGAGGAAGAACTCATCGAAACGCTGCTGCGGCATCGGGTCGACGGGATCATCGTCTGCAGCCCGCGGCTGCCCGATGCCGCGCTGCACAAGGCGCTTGCGCCCCACCGCGCCGTGGTGCTCATCAACCGCGAGGCGCCCAACGAAGTCGCCGGGACGATTGTCACCGACTACGAGACGGGAGCGTCGCGTGCCATCGACCATCTGGTCGAGCGCGGGCGCCGCAGGATCGCGATCATCGCCGGGCCGCGCAGTTCGTTTGGCGGCAAGAGCCGTCTTGTCGGCTTTCGCAAGACGCTGGCCGCCCACGGGCTCAAAGCGCAAGGCATCGTTTATTGCGATCCGACCGCGGCAGGCGGGCAAACAGCGGCCGCGCAATTGCTGGCGGAGACGCCCGGCATCGATGCCCTTGTCTGCTACAACGACCTCAATGCGATCGGCGCCATGAAGGCCTGCCGGGCAGCCGGCGTATCTATCCCCGGGGAAATCGCCCTGATCGGTTTCGACGACATTCCGACTGCCGAACTGCTGTCTCCGGCGCTCACCACCTTGCGGGTGCAAAAACGCGAAATGGGGGAGGAAGCCGTGCGTCTGCTGCTCAGCCGCATTGCCACCAGAAACCGCCAGCACGGCATCGTCATCGTGCCCGAACTCATCGTCCGCGAAACGACCTGAACGCCCCGGAGCATGATGCCGAAAAGTGTGAGCGGTTTTCGGACGACATCATGCTCCAACTCTTAAAGTTTGGAACAGGAGGAATATCCGATGGATATCAACAATCTGCAGTCATTGGCCCTGCCTGAGGAGAAGAAGGCTTGGTTCGTCCACGACCGGTTCGGCATGTTCGTACACTGGGGGCTTTATGCGCTGCCGGCACGCCATGAATGGGTCAAGAGCCGCGAAGAGCTGAACGACGCCGACTACCAGAAATATTTCGATCATTTCGATCCCGATCTCTACGACCCCCGCGAATGGGCCAGACGCGCGAAAGCGGCCGGTATGAAGTATGTGGTGCTGACCACCAAGCACCATGAAGGCTTCTGCCTCTGGGATACCAAGGCGACCGACTTCAAGGTGACCAACACGCCTTACGGGCGGGATCTGCTGGGTCCATTCGTCGACGCCTTCCGTGCGGAGGGCCTAAGGATCGGGTTCTACTATTCGCTGATCGACTGGCATCATCCGGACTTCACCGTCGATCCACGCCACCCGCAGCGCAATCATCCCGATGCGCTGAAAATCAATAAAGGCCGGGACATGCAGCGTTACGCCGCCTTCATGCGCGCGCAGGTCCGCGAACTGCTGACGGACTTCGGCCAGATCGACATCATGTGGTTCGATTTCAGCTATCCGCAATGGAAGCTCGGGGAGCTGGTAGGAAAGGGCCATCAGGATTGGGAAAGCGAGAAACTCGTGCGTCTGGTGCGCGAGCTTGCCCCCGACATCATCATCAACAATCGGCTCGATCTCGCCGGCTTGCAGCCGGACATCGTCACGCCGGAGCAATATATGCCGCGCGCCCGGCCGCTCCGCGAGGGCAGGCGCGTCGTCTGGGAAGCCTGCCATACACTCAGCGGTTCCTGGGGCTATCACCGCGACGAGGATACCTGGAAAAGCACGGAACAACTGGTGCAGATGCTGGTCGGTACCGTTGCCATGGGCGGCAATCTGCTGATGAATGTCGGGCCGACGGCGCGCGGCACGCTCGACCACCGCGCGATTGCAGCCCTTGTCGCTTATGAGGAGTGGATGGCACTGCACGAGCGCAGCATCGTCGGCTGCACCCAGTCCGACTTCACCGCTCCGGCCGACTGCCGCCTGACCCAGAATGGCGATCGTCTCTATATCCACCTCTTCAACTGGCCCTATCGCCATCTGCATTTCGATGCGCTGGCGGGGAAAGTCGAATATGCGCAATTCCTGCATGATGGCAGCGAGGTCACCTGGCTGCGCCCGTCCGCCAATACCTTGTGGGCGAACACCCAGTTCCCCGTCGGTGATGATCAAATGACATTCGTCCTGCCGGTGCGCCGACCTCAGATCGTCGTCCCGGTCATCGAAGTTAAGCTCAAGGCGGGGAGCACCTCCGGCATTCAGGATTAAAGGGCGGCGGATGATTGCGCAGCTGAGATAGATTGCCTGAGCGGGCGGGGCATATGCCCGCTCTGATAAACCCCGCCATATGCCGACAGTGACTTACGGATTGGCCTCGGTGGTTTCCACGAAGAGCTGGTTGAGTTGTTTCATCTCGAGTGCATGGGCGCGCCTTCTGAGGGCGGCTACCTGTTTGAGCGTTGCAAGATTGTCTGTTGTCTCGATGAGGTGAGCATCGGCGACGAGCACCTCCGCTTCAATCCTTCCCTGCTCTCTCAATTGCCAGACATCCCTGACGCGAAATTGAACCATTATCACGCCGAAAAGTGCCACGAGCGCGGAAGCTGTCATTGGCAGCCAATTGGGGACAACCGGGCCATAGGCGGAAAACAACGATGAGAGACCGCTCAAAACGATGATCCCCAATGTGAGAAAATTCCAGAGATATTGATTGACCTTGGAGGAGCGCGCATAGCCGTTTCGATGTGTTCGAAGGTCACGCAAAGCCTGCCTTTTGATCTCGGCTGCGTCCGACGGAAGCATGCTTTCGGCCGTCTCTTGCTCGATCTCCCGCCTTGCCGCCAAAATCACGTTGATGACGGCGATCGTGATCCCGAAGGTAATCATGAACCAGGCGATGTAGTGCAAAGGGACGTCATCGAGAATGACGTTTGACAAAAACGCAGGTTGAAAAAACTCAATTAAAGCGCCAATCGATATCAAGAATATAGACAGGGCAACCACTGCTATCGAAAGCATCGCCGCTATATTTCTATATCTGCCATTCAGTGTCATTTTCTTCAGTTGAGCGTGGTCATCCCCCTCCCTTCTGAACAAATCCATCATCCTATCCTCGAGACTATGGGGTTAACCATAGTCAACCTTTTACCACGCCAGAAAGCAAGTAACGTTTGTGAAGTAATACTTGACGGATCGAATTTCTGGCACCCCTCGCCAATGTGCGGGCCGGGGCAGCCTCCGCCTCTTCAATCCAGTCGCTTCAGGCTATGCTGATCGCCAGCGGCCGGCCGAGATCGCGGGCAATATAGTCCTGGTTCTGTCGGACGATCTGCGCGGCGTGAGCGATCGTCAGCCGGTTGGCCTGCTCGGCGTCGCCAGCCTTGATCGCGGCGATGATCTCCTCATGCTCGTCCAGCCTGACAGCCACTTGAAAACCGGCGCGGCCTGATCGGGCAGGAGATGGTGACCGCTCAGGAGAATGGCTCGGTCGGTCCCGCCGCCGGATTGGTCAGCCAGCATGGTCCCTCGGCGGTCATGTACATATGGTCTTCCAGCCGGATCCCGAATTTCCCGGGGAAGACGATCATCGGTTCGTTGGAAAAACACATGCCGGCGGCAAGCGGCGCGTCGTTGCTGCGAACGATGTAAGGTTCCTCATGAATCTCGAGCCCGAGGCCATGACCGGCGCGATGCGGCAAACCTGGCAAGCGATAGTCGGGGCCGAGGGAGTGTTTGGCAAGCACCTTTCGGGCCGCATCGTCGAGGCTCGAGCAGGCGGCGCCGATCCGGGCTGCGTCGAAGACGGCCTGTTGCGCCTCGCGCTCGATCCACCAGGCCCGTTCGAACGCGCTTTCGCCGCCCTCCAGCATATAGGTCCTGGTGATATCGGAATGATAACCGTCGATCCGGCAGCCGGTATCGATGAGAATGACGTCGTCGCGACCAAGGACCTGATCGCCGTCGGCGCCATGCGGAAGCGAGGTCGCCGCGCCGAAGGAGACGATGCAGAATGTCGAGCCGGCATCGGCGCCGGCCTGGCGATGCTGCTGGTCGATGAAATCGACCACCTCGGATGACTTGATGCCCGGCTTCAAAAGCCCATGCACTTGCTTGTGAACGTCAAGCGTCAGGTCCATCGCATACTGAATGAGGGCAATCTCCGCGGCCGATTTGATGCAACGCAGGTCGCGGATCAGCCGCCCGCCATCGGCAAGCCTCGCCGCGCCCATCTCCGCGGCCAATGCATGATAGAAGAAAAGCGGCAAACCATCGTCGAGGGCAAGTCTGCCGCCCTGAGCAACAAGGCGGGCGATGAGAGCGGCGCTGCTCTCCTCCTCTTCCCAGACCAGGATTTCCCCCGGCAGATGCGGCAGCGTTTCGACACGGCTGCGCTCGAACCCGGGAACGATGTAGGAAATGGTCGCGGGCGTGACGAGCGCGCCGAGGAACCTCTCGCTCGGATGCCAGACCAGCCCGGTGAAGTAATGCAGGCTTTCGGTCGGCCCAAGAAGCACGGCAGCCAATCCTTCGGCTTCGATCATTTTGCGAAGCCTGGCGAGGCGGTTCTGCCGTTCGTCCTCAGTTATGCGGGGTACCGTATGCTGCCATGACATGTTGTTTTCCTGCTTTTCCTGCGCTTCCAGATCGATGAAGCCCTCGCCTTGCAGCGGGGATCTTGAACCGACACTAATGCCGCTGTAGGCAATATGTCGACATGAAAAATGAGGAGATGGCGATGGCGGTCGAATACACCATACCGGGCATGCTAATACGCGATCATATGGTCGACGCTCCCCTGGATTGGTCGAAGCCGGAGGGGGAGACGATCCGGATTTTTGCACGTGAAGTGTGCGATCCCGCCCGCCGCCGCGAAACACTGCCGTTGCTGGCTTTCCTTCAAGGCGGTCCTGGCGGAAAATCGCCGCGGCCGAGCAACGGCGGGCCGCCATGGCTTGCCGAAGCCCTGAAGACGCACCGCGTTATCCTGATCGACCAGCGCGGCACCGGGCGCAGCAACCGGATCGAAAGTGCGACGATGGCGCGTTTTGCGGACGGCAGGGCCGCAGCCGATTATCTCAGCCTCTTTCGTGCCGACAGCATCGTTGCCGATTGCGAACATCTGAGGAAAACCGTCTTCGGCGGCGGGCGCTGGCAGACGCTGGGCCAGAGCTATGGCGGCTTCCTGACACTCACCTATCTCTCGAAGGCGCCGGAGGGACTTTCCGCCTGTTATGTCACCGGCGGCCTTGCCGGCCTTGGGGCGACGGTCGATGATGTCTATCGGCGCACCTACCCGCGCGTCACCGAAAAGAACGCCGCCTATTACCGCCGCTACCCCGGGGATGCCGAGCGCATCGGCCGGATCGCCGACTATATCGATACCAATGAGGTGCGGCTGCCCGATGGCGATCGCCTCTCCGTTCGCCGCTTTCAGACTATCGGCATCGATTTCGGCATGGCGCCGGGTTACGAGAACATCCATTGGTTGGTCGACGAGGCTTTCGCCGGTCCCAATGAAGACCGTCTCTCCGATCGCTTCCTCGCGTCGGTGATGTCGCTGACCTCCTATGACGACAATCCGCTCTTCGCCGTTCTGCAGGAAAGCATCTATGGCCAGGCCGGGACGCCGACTGCCTGGGCGGCCGAACGCATCCGCGCCGAGCATCCGGCCTTTGCCGGCGACCGGCGGCCGCTGCTGTTGACGGGGGAGATGATGTATCCCTGGATGTTCGAGGAAATTCGCTCGCTCAGGGCCTTCAGGGCGGGTGTCGAGGTATTGGCCACGCATGAGCGCTACGTGCCGCTCTATGCCCCGGCACGTCTCGCCGCAAACGAGGTGCCGGTCGCCGCCGTCATCTATCATGACGATATGTATGTCGATGCCGGGCTTTCGCTCGAAACAGCGCGCCACGTCGCCAACGTGCAGGCATGGGTGACCAACGAATTCGAGCACGACGGTGTTCGCCAATCAGCGGCTGTCCTGCGCAGGCTGATGACCTTGGTCAGGGAGCAGGGCGGCCCCCTCGCCTCCTGAGGCTCGAATGGTTCATTGCTCTCGTCGCATCAGGACATGCTGATCGCCACCGGCCGGTCCAGATCGCGGGCGATATATTCCTGGATCTGGCGAACGATCTGCCCGGCGTGGGCGATCGCCAGACGGTCGGCCCGCTCGACGTCACCGGCCTCGATCGCGGCGATGATCTCCTCGTGTTCGTCGACATACTGGCGCGGCAGACGGTCGTCGAATGTCGAGTAGTAAAGGCGCAGGATCCGGCGGCCCTCGTCGAGCAGCCTGGCGAAGAAGGCCGTGTAATAGGAATTGCCCGCAAGTTCGGCGATCGCGACGTGAAATTCGCGGTTCGCCTCGATCATCGCATAAGCATCGCGCGCGGCAACGGCATCGGCGAAGTCCTTCTGATGCCGGCGGACGGTCTTCATGATCTCGCCGTTGCGCCGTTGCGCCGCGCCGCGGGTCGTCACCCGGTACATCAGCGTCAGCGCTTCGAAATAGGTGGGCAGGCTTGCGAAATCGATGGTCGCGACGATCGTATTCCTGTTCGGCAGCGTCGTGACCAGCCCGTCGGCGGCGAGCCGCAACAGCGCCTCTCGAATGGGAGTCCGCGACATCCGGAAACGCTCCGACAGCCGCACTTCGTCGAGCGGACTGCCGGGTTCCAGCGCCATCGACAGGATTTCCTGCCTGAGCGTCACATAGACGCTCTGCGTGCCAGAGCCGCGCACCCGCACATTTTCCGTGTCGTTCCGCATCCGTCTGCCCTCTTTCGTTAGAGCCTTGTATTTCGTTTCGGCCGATTCTCGCAATGTCGGGTCTTCGGGCCTTCAAATTTGTAAAATCCCATCATTGAATCTTGTCGACAGTTTGTATATAAGGCAATTAATTTCAACGAGGCTCGATCGATGACCACAGGATGGAAGGGCGTATTTCCCGCCGTAACGACACAGTTCAACGATGATCTTTCCGTTGATTTGCCCTCGACCCAGCGAGTCCAGGACGCGCTTGTGAACGATGGCGTCAACGGACTGATCGTCATGGGCACATGTGGCGAGAACAATTCGCTGGACCCCGAGGAGAAGCGCACGATCTTGAAAGCTGCCGTCGAGGTCGTCAACGGCCGCGTTCCCGTGGTGACGGGCGTGTCCGAATTCGATACGCGCCGTGCCGTCGCCTATGCTCGCGACGCCGAAAAACTCGGCGCCGACGGCCTGATGCTGCTGCCGGCCATGGTTTATGTGCCGAAGCCCGAAGAGCTGATTGCACATTTCCGCACCGTCGCCGAAGCGACCTCGCTGCCGATCATGCTCTACAACAACCCGCCGGCCTACCGCGTCAACATCGGCGCCGACGTGCTGAAGGTGCTTGCCGACGTGCCGAACATCAAGGCGGTCAAGGAAAGTGCGCCGGATCCACGCCGCTTCACCGATCTCATCAATGAATTCGGCGATCGTTTCGATATCTTCGCCGGTCTCGACGACGTGGCGCTTGAAGGCCTGATGCTCGGCGCCAAGGGCTGGGTCTCCGGCCTGACCAGCGCCTTCCCGCAGGAATCGGTGCAGCTCGTTGCCGCCGCCGAACGCGGCGACTGGGAAGAAGCCCGCAAGATCTATCGCTGGTTCATGCCGCTTCTGCACCTCGATGCCGAGCACGACCTCGTCCAGTCGATCAAGCTCGCCGAGCAGATCATGGGCCGCGGCTCCGAGCGCGTTCGCATGCCGCGCCTGCCGCTTTCGGGCGCCCGCCGCGCCGAGGTCACCGCGATGGTCGAGAAGGCCGCCGCCACGCGTCCCTCGAAGATCCGCCACGCCGCCTGATACAACGAGGCCGGCGACCCCGCGGTTGCCGGCCTTTCCGTATTTGCTCTTCAGGCGAGCGCCAGCGACCAGCCGCTCGCCGGATCGAACAGATGCATCTGGTTCATGTTGAACGAGAGCGGCATCGTCGACATCGGCCTGGGTCCGCTCTCGGGATCGATGCAGGCGCAAAGGCTTGCCTCGCCGATGCCGAAATAAACCATGGTCTCCGGCCCGAGTGGTTCTACAAGATCGATCTTTGCTTCGATGTCGGCATAACCTGGACGGGCCTGGCGGTCGGTGATCGATTCCGGCCTGATCCCGAACACGACTGATTTGCCGGCATGGCTGGCATAGTCGCCGGCGCGCACCTCCGGCACTGGAAGCTCGCTGCCGTCGGTCAGTTTGACGACGAGGCCCTTGTCTCCTGATAACAGCGTCGCTGACAGGAAATTCATCGACGGTGAGCCGATGAAGCCGGCGACGAACTGGCTGACCGGCCGATGATAGAGCGCCTGCGGCGGCCCCGCCTGTTCGATGATGCCACCATTCATCACCACGACACGATCCGCCATGGTCATCGCCTCGACCTGGTCGTGCGTGACGTAGACGGTCGTCGTCGGCAACAGCTGGTGCAGCCGCTTGATCTCCGTGCGCATCTGCACGCGAAGCTTGGCATCAAGGTTGGACAACGGCTCGTCGAAGAGAAAGACTTTCGGATTCCGCACGATGGCGCGCCCCATCGCGACGCGCTGGCGCTGGCCGCCCGAAAGCTGGCCCGGACGCCGGCCGAGCAGCTCGCTGATATGCAGGGTTTCCGCCGCCCTGATGATACGGGCGTCAATCTCGCTCTTGGCGAGCTTCTGCTGCTCCAGGCAGAACGAAATATTCTCCCGCACCGTCATGTGTGGATAGAGCGCGTAGTTCTGAAAGACCATGGCGATATCGCGTTTGCCCGGGCCGAGCCGGTTGACGACCTGGTCGCCGATCACGATCTCACCTCCGGTAATGTGTTCGAGACCCGCAATCATGCGCAATGTCGTCGATTTTCCGCATCCCGACGGGCCCACGAAAACGACGAATTCATTGTCTTCGATGTCAAGGCTGATGCCGCGCACGGCCTCGTAGATGCCATAGGACTTGACGATGCTCTTGAGTTCCAGCCGTGCCATGGTTTTCTCCTAGACCTCCTGCAACCAGATCGCCATTGCTCCGGGCGCGCGATTGGCCCAGAGGTGATAGGGGATCGCCGTGAAGGGCCGCTCCTTCAGCGAGGGGCGCGCGGTGCGATAGAGCGCATTCTGCCAATCGGATATATCGGCTTCGAGCGCGGTGCCTTCGAGGACGGTCGCTCCGCCGAGAAGCGCGGCATCGTAACGGGCAGAAATTTCCTCAGATGCCGGCAGGCGGAGCCGCTGCGGCTCGCCGCCGAGGTCCGTCTCCTCGATGCAATAGACGACGGGGCCCCGCCGCAACGCGACGCGTCCGCCGTCTTCGGAGACGGCAGGATGCGCGTAGATGCGCTCGACCGGCATCGAGAAGCCGATGCGGACCTCGTCGCCACTGCGCCATTCCCTTGATATTGCGGCATAACCCTTCGTCAGGCATTGATCGAGATCGACGGCAACGCCGTTGACCGAGATCTGCGCCTGCCTGCACCATCCTGGGATGCGAAGACGAAGCTGAAACCGGCTTGGCCGCTCGACGGCGAACCGCAGGCTGATGTCGCCATCCCAGGGATACTGCGTCTCCTGGATCAGGCGCACGAAGCTGTCGCCGACTGTCAGCTCGGCGGAATTGGTGCCGTAGAGATGGACGGCGAGCTCATGATCATCAGTCGAATAGAAATATTGGCCCAGCGACGTGATGAAACGGGCAATGTTGGTCGGGCAGCAGGGGCAGTAGTGCCATTTCCACCGGCGGTGCTGCCCGTGGCTTTCAAGGACGTTCTCATAGAAATAATGCTCGCCGTCGCGCGAGATGCCGGAAAGCGCGCCGTTGTAGAGCACCGTTTCCAGTCTGTCGGTGAACTTGCTATCGAGATCGACCTGCGCCATGCGATGGCTCCAGAAGCCGAGCGCGACGGCTGCGCATGTCTCGGCATAGGCCGTCTCGTTCGGCAGGTCGAATTCCCGGGTGAACCCTTCATTGGATGCCGATGGGCCAAGGCCGCCGGTCACGTAGAGCTGGCGGCTGACCAGATTGTCGAAAAGCCGGTCGCAGGCCTCCTTCAAGGTCGAATCGTCGTTCTCACGGGAGAGATCCGCCATCGCAGAAAACAGGTACATGGCGCGAACCGCATGGCCGACGACCTGGTGCTGGTCGCGCACCGGCATATGGGCCTGGCTATAGGCATATGTCTTGTAGACGTAATCATCAGGGCTCTCGCCGCGTTTGCGGGCCTCTTCATCGTAATATGAAGGCATCCGGCCACGTTCGTCGACGAAGTAGGCCGCAAGCTTCAGATGCCGCGGATCGCGCGTCACGCGATAGAGCTTGACCAGCGCCAGCTCGATTTCCTCATGGGCGTCATAACCTCTGAGCTTTCCGGGCTCGGCGCCGAAGGTGGCGATGATATGGTCGACGGCGCGGATCATCACATCGAGGAACCGACGCTTGCCCGTCGCCTCGTAATAGGCGACGGCCCCTTCCAGTAAGTGGCCCATCGAATACATCTCGTGCAGGTCGCGCAGATTGGTCCAGCGCCTGTCCGGCTCGCGGCGAATGAACCAGCTATTGAGGTAGCCATCCGCCATCTGCCCTTTTTCGAGCTTTTCGACGATAGCATCGATCTTCATTTCGAGCACCGCATTCGGGTGAGCCTTCAGCGTGTAACTTGCGGCCTCGATCCATTTGCCGAAATCGGAATCGAAGAAATGCTGCATCGACAGTCCGCTCGGCTGGATCGGGCGCACCAGCGGCCCGGCCGGCTTGTCAAAATCGAGCACCTCGAGGAAGCCCTCTTCTTCCAACCGCTTGTGCTGCGTCGGGATGGTGACGTTGCGGACCGTCTCCGTCCAGCTCTGCCAGAAACCGCCATGGAAGACGACACTGGAATGGTCGGCGGGCCTGTATCGCTGCCGTCCCGCAGCGCGTGCCGGTTGAAAACGAGGTGAGCTGGTCATGAGGACTCCTGAGCGGAACGAGCGCTGTTACTTCACGGCGCCGGCCGTCAGGCCGCGCACGTAATATCGTTGCAAGAGAAGGAAAAGCAGGATGCAGGGGACCATGGTCACGGCTATGCCGGCCTGCAGCGCACCCCAGTCGATGATGCCATAGATGCCCGACGAAACATTCACCAGCATGATCGGCAGCGTGAACTTGTTCTGGTCGGACAGGAAAATGAGGGCGGCGAGGAATTCGTTCCAGGAATTCAGGAAGGCGAACATGGCAACGGTGGCGACACCGGGAAGCGCGATCGGCAGCATGATCCGGCGCAGGATCGTCGCCTGCGACGCACCATCTATCCGCGCCGCTTCGATCAGCGCCTTCGGCACCGCATCGAAGGCATTGCGCATCATGAAAACGGAAAAAGGAAGCTGGAAGGTCACGTAGATCAGCACCAGGCCGAAAAGATTGTTTTGCAGCCGGAAGACTTTCAGGATCAGGAAAAGCGGCGTTAGGATCGACTGGAACGGGATCATCATCGTCGCCATGATCAGCACGAAGAGCAGCGACTGACCGGGAAAACGGAATTTCGAAAAGCCATATCCCGCCGGCACCGAGACGAGCACCGTCAGGATCACCGTTCCGGCGGCAATCAGCACCGAATTGCCGGCATAGACGTACCAGCCTGCACCGACATGTTCGAGGCGGCGGTAATTTTCAAGCGAGAAGGCTTTCGAGAAAAGTGCTGCCGGATCGGCAAGTGCTGCGGCCGCGGGCTTGAAGGAATTGGCGAAGGACCAGACGATGGGCATCACGAAGAAGACGGCAAAGACGCATGCCGTCAGAACGAAGGCGAGATAACCGAGCCGCTCGCTCGCCGGCTTCGCTGCGAGATTATGGTTGAGCCGCTCCATCAACCCTCCTCCGGCCGCTGGCGCAGCAGGACGAACTGGATCGCGCTGATCGCCACCAGCACGACGAGCAGGGCAAAGGAGATCGCCGAGCCATAACCGAGACGGTAGGATGAGAACGAGGCGAGATAGATCGAGAACACCGCGGAGATCGTGCTGTTCTCAGGGCCGCCCTGGGTGATGATGAAGAACTGGTCGAAGGCCAGCATCGACGAGGTGACGTTGAGGACGAGCGCCAGCACCACCGAGTTCCTCATCAAGGGCAGCGTGATCCGCCGAAACCGGCTCCAGACGCTGGCGCCGTCGATCCTGGCGGCTTCGATGACGTCGTTGGATATGCTCTGCAAGCCGGTCAGAAGGATGATCATCGTGAAGCCTGCTGTCTTCCAGACGACCATCAGGATGACGACGCCGAGTGCCGGCCAGAAACTTTCGAGCGGCCTCGGGGCGCTGTCGATGATGCCTGCTCCGCGCAGCAACTGCGCAAAGACGCCGCTATCGGGATTGAGCAGCCACATCCACAATGTCGAGGCCGCCCCGAAGCCGATGACAACAGGCATGAAATAGATCGTGCGGAAAAAGCCGGCGATGCGCAGCGGCCGGTCGACGAGCAGCGCCAGAGGAAAGGCCACCAGGAAGATCGCAGCCGTGACCAGCACCGTGTAGAGCAGCGTGAAGCCCAGGGAATGCCAGAGCTGGGTATCGCCGATCAGCTCGGCATAGTTGGAGAGGCCGATGAATTTGGTCCGGCCTAGAAGCGGCCAATTGTAGAAACTCATCCAGACCGTCATGACAAGCGGCACGAGGAAAAGCACGACGATGAACAGCAAGCCCGGCAGGATGAAGGCAAGGCCAAGCCAACCCTTTGGCTCCGGTTCTCCGGTCGCGACTGCGCGCCTCCGGCTGCGAAGTGTCGAGGATATCACCGCAACTCCTCCTTCCGCTTGAAAGTCGAGATGTGAAAGGGACGGCAGGGCATCCGCGGATACCCTGCCGAAACGCGTCGGCTTAGTTCGGATTGGTGCGTTCGAGGATACGGGTGAAGTCGGCCTGCGTCTTGGCGATCGTTCCGTCGACATCGTCGCCGAAGATCGTGCCCTGGATCAGATTGAGGAAGGGTCCGGTGCGGCTGACGAAGAGTTCGTCGGACGAAAATGTGTAGGGCGTACGGGCCTTCGCGAGGATATTGTAGGCGACGAGATTGCGCTGGTCGAATTTCGCATAGGCTTCGGCGGCGAGGTCGGTGCGCGACGGCATCCCCGATTCCTGGGTGATGTAGACCTGCTGCTCGGGCTGCATGTAGAAATTGACGAAGTCGAGCGCGACTTTCTTCTTCTCTTCGCTGATACCCTTGATGAGGGAAAGCGTATCGCCGCCGGCAAAGCTCGATTCACCGCCCTTCGGCCCCGGGATCGGTGCGACGGCGAATTTCACGTCGGGATATTTGCTGGTCAGCAGATTGACGATGTAGGAGCCGGTCATCAGGATGCCGACCTTGCCCGAGGCGAAGGCCTCGACGGCATTGTTGCCGTTGCCGGAACGCGAGGTCGGATGGATCGCACCGGCCTTCCACATATCGCGATAGGCTGCGATGGTCTCACGCAGCGCCGGCGTATCGACCGTGGCGCTGCGGCCGTCATCGCTCAGCACATCGGCATTGGCGGCCCAGAGATGCGGCAGGAAATCGTAGATCAGCCAGCTTCCCGAATTAGCCACGAAATAGAAGCCATAGGTCTCGTTGCCGAGCGCGGCGATCTTCTTGGCGTCGGCGGCAATCTCCTCCATCGACGCCGGCGCCTTGTTGGGGTCGAGGCCGGCCTTGGTGAAGAGATCGGTGTTATAAGCGATGATCGAGGCATCCGGCAGGGCCGGCACGCCATAGATCTTGCCGTCATAGGTGGCAAGGCGGATGTGAGACGGGCTCATCGCCGTGGAATAAGGCAAGCCCTTCACGAAGTCGGAGATATCCTCGAGACCGTCCGCGGCGGCAAAGGTCGGGAGATAGATCAGGTCGAGCACGGCGCCATCAGGAGCCGCGCTGCCGGCAATCGCCGCGCCCAGCTTCGGCACCATCTGCTCCGCCGTGATCTGGGTGACATTGACCTTGTCGGAGTGCGAGGCGTTGTATTTGTCGGCCAGGCCCTGAAGGACGGCGCCGGACGACGTGCGCACCCATAGGGTGATTTCTTCGGCGCTGGCGAGAGAAGAGCTTGCCAACAGCGCGAGAGCGGTGATTGTCGTTTTCAGTCGAAGCATGCTTGTTCCCCTTTTTCTCGTTCAGGCCTAAGGCCATCGGACGAAATGGACGTTAGATCAGAAATTTTTTGGTGTCGACAGTCTGTGTGCAAAATTCTGATGCGCGTTTGATAAAACCTTTTAACAGCACATTTTTTTCTGCTAAAAGCTTTTATCATGAATCGACTACGAGGCGGCACTTGAAGAATACGGGCGATCGAAGACGGACGATTTATGACGTGGCGAAGGCTGCAGGCGTCAGCATTTCGACGGCGTCGAACGCACTGAACGACACCGGCCGGACGAATGCCGAAACACGCGAGCGGGTCCGGCGCGTGGCGGAGGAGATCGGATTTCGGCCCAATGCACTCGCCCGTGGGTTGCTAAGCAAGCGAAGCCATGCGATCGGCATGCTGACGAACGACACCTATGGCAGACTGACGCTGCCGATGGCGGCCGGGGTATCGGAGGTGCTGGTCGATCACGGCGTTTCCGTCTTCCTCTGTGCCACGAACAATGATCCAAGGCTCGCCCAGCTTCATCTGGAGGCGCTTCTTGACCGGCAGGTCGACGGCATCATATTCACCGCGACCCGCCTCGATCTCACGCCGCCGGTCCAGCTGTCTCGCTTGCCGATACCCGTCGTCTACGTCTTTGCCGAGGGACCGGCCGACAGCGTCACTTTCTTTCCGGATGACGAACAGGGCGCCCGCCTCGCCGTCGATCACCTGAAAGAGCTCGGTCGATCGCGGATCCTCCACATCACCGGGCCGCGGGATTATCTCGCCGCTCGCATCCGTGCCCAATCCTATCTCGACGCCTGCGGCGACGGTGCCGAAGCGATGTTCGGCGACTGGTCGGAGGAATGGGGTCACGAAGCAGTTCAGACGGTGTTTGCCCGGCCCGGCGCAAAGCCCGACGCCATCTTCTGCGGCAGCGACGAGATCGCCCGCGGGGTCATCGACGCGCTACGCGACCTTAATGTGGAGATTCCCACGGATGTCGCCGTGGTCGGCTTCGACAATTGGGAGGTCGTCGCACGGCAAACGCGCCCGCCGCTGACCACCATCGACATGGAGTTGAAGGAACTGGGCCATCGCGCCGGCCTGGCAATCCTCAGCCTCTCCAAGGGTGAACCGGTACCTGCCGGCATCACCAGATTGCCGTGTCGCCTGGTCGTGCGGCAGTCGTGCGGCAGCCTCCTTCGATCCGACTGAAAACGACGGCAACGAACATAGACAAGGCGGCGCCGTCGCTATTATCTGTCCGTGCCATTGCCGGAACGGATCAGGCTGTCGCGGCTGACCAGCGACGGTATCTGGAAAATATGCTCGGCGCTGGCGCGGCCTTCTATTCTGGAAATGAGGGCCCGGGTTGCGACCTGACCGAGTTCCCTGCCCGACTGATCGATGCTTGCGAGATTGACGAGGCCGAGTGCTGCGGTCGGCGAATTGTCGTATCCGATGACGGCGAGATCTTCGGGGACGCGCACGCCCATCTCCATAGCCAGGCTGAGAAGGGTGATCGCGTCGAGATCGCTCCAGCAGAATACGGCGCGCGGCCTGTCCTTCCTCGATAGGAATTTTCGCATCGCCTCCTCCCGCTTTGGCGAGGCTATCGGAATTTTGCCGATCGCTGGCGAGGAGCCGAGCCCGCCGCGCTGCATCGCCCGGCGAAACCCGATCTCACGCTGGCGGACGACGGAGACCGCGTGCCCCTGGCGCTCGCCAAGGCTGAGCATTTCGATATCGCGATAGCCGCAGGCAAGAAGCGCTTCGACGGCGATCTCGGCGCCGCGCTGATCATCTGCGTTGACGGTATCGAAGGCCGTAGCGCTGGCATCGTGGTAGCCGACCGCGACGATCGGTATCTGGACTGCGAACTTTGCGAGGATCTCCGAAGGCAAGCGCGGCGCAACGAGGACAAGGCCGTCCATCTTGTAGTCGATCATCGACTCGATCAACGACGTCTCCAGTTGCACGCGCGCATCGCTGACGCCGATCATCGCCTGATAGTGCGAGGGCGCCAGTACCCCGTTTACGCCGGCAATCACCTCCGGAAGGAAAGGATTGCGGATATCGATCAGGAGCACACCGATGGTGAAACTCCGGCCACGCAGCCCTCTAGCTGCCCGCGAGGGGCGATATGCGAGTGCGTCGATGGCATCCGTCACCCTTGCGCGCAGCGCATCACTGACGCCATAGGCATTTCGCATCACCTTGGAAACCGCTGCGACCGATACGCCTGCGTGAGTTGCCACGGTCCGGATCGTCACGCGATCGTTTCGTTGCGGCTTTTGTTTTTCTTCGATTGACATGAAATCTCTGGCTTGCTGCGGATCGTCAACATCGCCCGCAGAACCACCATGGCAGACTGACAACGAAAATTCTATTGCGCTTCCGAAGAAAATGTAGAACGTTATATGGAGAACGTTCTACAACTCGTCGGGAGGACTTGATGAACTTTCAGCCGGCAGCCATCAGCGGCAACCTCGTTTCGCGCGTCTGGTCTGGGGACATGATCGCGCCGCTATCGGATGGCGGTCAGGGAACGGCCGCAAGCTTCGTCTCCAAGACTTTCGAACATGATGGCGCCAAGCTTCCCGTCGAGCTCTTTATCTCCGCACTTGGCCTCTACCGCTGCTTCATCAACGGCGTTCGCGTCGGCAGCGACCTGTTGACCCCAGGTTGGACGAACTACGACGATCGCCTTGCCTATCAGCGATACGACATCTCGAACCTGCTCAAGCCGGGCCAGAACCGCATCGAGATCTGGCTTGCCGACGGATGGTACCGATCGCCTTTGATGTGGGGCGCCCAGGCGATCCCGAATTGCTGGGGCGACAGGATCGGCGCCATTGCGGATCTGATCGGAGCTGATGGCACCGTTCTTTCCACCGACACCACATGGCGAAGCGGTGTTCTGCCGATCCTGAAGTCAGGGATCTATTTCGGCGAAGTCTACGACGCCCGCCAGGAAAACTACGTCGAGACCCACGGCACCGAGAGATTGCCCTTCGACAGAGAGCTGCTCGTCGCGCATGAAACTGCTGCGGTGCGCGAGATGCGGCCACTCGCCGCGGTCGAAAACTGGACCGACGATGAGGGCAGGAAGATCTATGATTTCGGCCAGAATGCCGGCGGCTACATCAGATATACGGTCCGGGGCACTGCCGGTGCCGAAGTCCGGGTGGAGCATTCGGAAGTTCTCGGTCCCAACCGTCATTTCGACAATCGCAACTATCGCACGGCCGCCGCACATACCGTCTACACGCTGCGGGGAGACGGCGACGAGACCTACGCGCCGCATTTCACCTTCCACGGCTTCCGTTATGCCAGGGTGACGATCAAGGGCGATGCGAAGATTCTTGTAATCGCGTCCATCCCGATCTCGTCGGTGCCCGAGCCTGCCGGCGGTTTCACCTCTGGCAATGCACTGGTCAATCGCCTCGTCGAAAATACCATCTGGTCGCAGCGCGCCAATTTCATCGAAGTGCCGACCGATTGTCCGCAGCGCGACGAACGCCTGGGCTGGACGGGCGACGCCCAAGTGTTTGCCGCAACCGCATGCTGGCTGAGCGACAGCCAATCCTTCCTAAGGAAGTATCTGCGCGATGTGATGGCCGATCAGCGCGAGGATGGCGCCGTCTCACATTTTTCGCCGGATCCGACGCGCTTGCATCCGGCCAATTTCCCGGGCTATGCCGGCTCGACCGGCTGGGGCGACGCGATCGTCGTCATCCCCTGGGTACTCTATACCCATTACGGCGACCGGGCCGTTCTGTCGGAGTGCCTGGATTCGATGGTGCGCTGGGTCGATTTCGTCTGGTCGATCTCGGATGGCCCGCTCGTGCGTCCGCCGTCGCGTTGGGGCGACCGCGGCTTCACCTTCGGCGACTGGCTGCAGCCGGTCGGCGACAATCGAAAACCTCGCCCGACGATCGCCGACGACTGCGCGGCGACGCTCTACCACTTCATCTCGACCGACCTTCTGGCAAGGATCGCAGCCACTCTCGGCGAGCATGCGCTTGAAGAGAAGATGAAACAGCGCGCAAACGAGATCCGGCTGACATTTTCCAACGAGTTCATCACGCCCGCGGGACGGCTTGCCCACAACGACCAGACATCCTACGCCCTGGCCTTCCTTCACAACCTGATACCGGCAGAGCACAGGCAAGCCGCACAGCAGCATTTCCGGCAAGTGATCATCGATGCCGACTACAAGATCGGCACCGGCTTCATCGGCACGCCAGCCCTGCTGCCGGCCCTGACAAAGCTCGGCATGGACGATCTTGCCGAAAAAGTCTTCCTGCAGGAGGATGTGCCGGGCTGGCTCTACCAGGTGTCGAAGGGGGCGACGACGATCTGGGAGCGCTGGGATTCCATGGCGCCTGACGGCACCATCTACGAACCCGACATGAACAGCTATAACCACTATGCCTATGGCGCGGTCTGCCAATGGCTGTTCGAAAGCGTCGCCGGAATTTCGCCGAGCCCGAGCGCACCCGGATTTGCCGAGGTCATTGTCGATCCGGCGCCGATTCCGTCCCTTTCGCCGGTTTCGGCCCATCATGATATCAGCCAGGGGCGCATCGAGGCCGGCTGGCAGTGCGACGGCAACAAAGTCACCTATGTATTGACACTTCCGGAAGGCTGCATCGGCCGCTTCCGACCAGGAAAACGGCATCAAAACCCGTCGCTCAACGGAGAGCTCGTCGTCGAGGAAGCCGTTCTTGCCCCGGGAACGCACCGACTGGTCTTTTCTCTACCCAGTTCTTGAGGAGCATACACGTCACACCGTTCAGAGGAGGAACGTCATGACACATCGGATAAAGCTCATTCTTGCGGGCGCGTCCGCGCTTTTGGCGCTGGTCGCGGCCGGTCCGTCGCATGCAGAAACCACGCTGTCATTCCTGATCGACAATAACCCGGACACGGTCGCGGCGGCCGAGGCACTGGTTGCCGCCTATCAGACAAAGGCGCCTGACGTGACGATCGAAATCGAGCCGCGGGCAGGAGGTGGCGAGGGTGACAACATCATCAAGACGCGCCTGGCGACGGGCGAGATGTCCGACGTGTTTCTCTATAATTCCGGCTCGCTGCTCCAGGCGCTGAAACCCGCGCAGACGCTTGTCGATCTGAGCGGTCTTGCGTCGCAGGCGAAGGTGGACGAAGGCTTCAAGTCGGTCGTCCGCGCCGACGGCAAGCTCTACGGTGTTCCCTTCGGCACGGCGATGGCGGGGGGCATCCTCTACAACAGGAAAATCTACCAGGACCTCGGCCTGTCAGTCCCGAAGACATGGGCGGACTTCATGGCGAACAACGCAAAGGTCAAGGCATCAGGCAAGGTCGCCGTGGCGCAGACCTATCGCGATACCTGGACCTCGCAGTTATTCGTTCTGGCGGACTATTACAACCTCCATGCCGCCGTGCCGAACTTCGCCGCCGACTACACTGCCAACAAGGCGAAATACGCAGAGACGCCGGCGGCCATGAAAGGCTTCGAACGGCTGAAGGACGTTCACGACGCTGGCCTGATGAACGAGGATTTCGGCGCGGCAAGCTATGACGATGGCCTCAGAATGGTGGCAACGGGCGAGGCAGCGCATTATCCAATGCTGAGCTTCGCAATCGGCGCGCTCAAGCAGAATTATCCCGAGAACCTCGCAGATGTCGGTTTCTTCGCGCAGCCGAGCGACGACGCGGCGACGAATGGCCTGACGATCTGGATGCCGCCCGCCCTCTACATTCCCCTTACCAGTCAGCACGCAGAGGAAGCGAAGAAATTCGTGGATTTCGCAGGAAGCGTCGAAGGCTGCAAGATCATGGTGGAAACCAACACCGTGCAAGGGCCTCCCTTGATCGACGGCTGCGGTTTGCCTGCCGACGTACCGCCTGCGGTGAAGGACATGCTTCCCTATTTCGAGGCCAAGGACAATACGACCCCGGCGCTGGAATTTGTTTCGCCGGTCAAGGGGCCGGCTCTCGAGCAGATCACCGTCGAAGTTGGCTCCGGTATTCGCCAGCCTGCCGACGCGGCAAAACTCTATGACGACGATGTGCGCAAACAGGCCAAGCAACTCGGCCTGCCCAACTGGTAGCGGTCTATCGGGCTAGTTGACCTCGCTCCGAGGGGCGAGGTTCCACCCGATCGAAGAGGTAGTCATGACAGAGACACGCCCCCGCTCGCGCAAATCGCCCTACCCGCTGTGGTTTTTCATTCCGGCCGCAATCATCTACGGCGTGCTGTTTCTGGTTCCCACGGTCTCGTCACTCTGGTTCAGCCTGACGCGATGGGACCTTTCGACGGCTGAATTCATCGGACTCGAGAACTTCCGGCAATTCTTTTCCGAACCCTTCCTAGTCAAGGGGCTCGTCAACACACTGATCTACGCGGTGACGACCTCCGGCCTGAAGACGGTCTGCGGGCTGCTGCTTGCCGTGCTGCTGACCAGCAATATCTTCGCCCGCGGCTTCCTGCGCACGCTGGTCTTCTTTCCCGTCCTGGTCTCGACGATCGGCATCGGCATCACCTTCACGGTGATGATGCATCCGACCAGGGGCATCATCAATGTCACGCTCGAGACGATCGGCATTCCGGGACCTGGATGGCTGACCAATCCGGCGCTGGCGCTTTTTTCAGTGGCCTTGGTCGATGTCTGGAAGGGTGTCGGGCTCGCCACGCTGATCTTCATCGCCGGCCTTGCCGCGATCAGCCCCGATTATTATGAGGCGTCGAGAATTGACGGCGCCACGCGCCTTCAGCAATTTTTCCGGATCACCCTGCCGCTTGTGCGTCCCGCCACCGTCATCGTCGTGACGTTGTCGCTGATCGGTGGGCTTCGGTCATTCGACCTGATATGGGCAATGACCCGCGGCGGGCCTGGCTTCTCCTCCGATGTGATCGCTTCGGTCATCTACAAACAGTACCAGGCGGGTTTCTACGGTCTGTCGACGGCCGGAAACGTCATTCTGTTCGCGCTGATCGCCGTAATCATCCTACCATTCACCCTTTGGTTCAACCGGCGCGGGGTCGAAGAATGAGAAGCAGCCGCCCTTATGTGACCGGCGCGATAGCGCTTGCAGTGGCGGCCGTCATCTTCGTCATGCCTTTCGTTTTCGTCGCTCTCCAGGCGGTCAAATCGAAATCCGAAGCCTCTCGCCTTGATTTCGAATTGCCCGAGCAGTGGCTGTTCTGGGATAATCTGATCGCCGTCTTCAAGGCGCGCGACTACCAGCTCGCGCTCGCCTATTTCAACTCTACGCTGATCACTGTGGTCTCCGTCACGATCCTGATCCTGCTGTCGGCAATGGTCGGATATGTGATGCAGCGCCGCAAGACCGTCTGGAACAGGGTAGCCTCCATTGCCCTGTTCATGGGTCTGATGATGCCTCCAGCCGTCGTGCCCACCATCGGCCTCTTGCAGGAGATCGGTCTCTTCAAGACCATGACCGGGATGATCCTGATCCAGGTCGCCTATAATCTCTCTTTCTCGACATTGCTCTACCGGTCGTTCATTTCGACCATACCACGCGACCTCGACGAGGCGGCGCTGATCGACGGCGCCAAGCCGCGGCAGATTTTCTTCAGGGTGATCCTGCCGCTTTTGAAGCCGGTGACCGTCACCAACATCGTCGTCCAGTCGATCGCGATCTTCAACGATTTCACCAACCCGCTCTACTATCTTCCAGGCAAGGAGAACGTGACGGTGCAGCTGACGCTCTATAACTTCCAGAGCATGTACACGAGCCAGTACAATCTCCTGTTCATGAACATCCTCCTCGTGACGATCCCGCCGCTGATCGTCTTCATCTTCTTCAACCGGCAGATCGTCGCGGGCATGACGGCCGGCGCAGTCAAAGGGTAGCAGAATGGCTGAGCTCACTCTCAAACAGGTTCGCAAGAGCTTTGGCGCCCTCGAAGTCATCAAGGGGATCGATCTGGAGGTTGCCTCCGGCGAGTTCGTCGTTTTCGTCGGCCCGTCTGGATGCGGAAAGTCGACGCTGCTGCGGATCATCGCCGGCCTGGAGGAAACGACGTCAGGCGCGCTGACCATCGGCGGCAAGGACGTGACCTATGCCGAACCCTCGGAGCGCGGCATTGCCATGGTATTCCAGAGCTACGCGCTTTACCCACACATGACCGTGGCAGAGAATATCGGCTTCGGCCTTTCACTCGCCCGCCGCCCAAAGGCGGAAATCGCCGCCAAGGTTGCGGCGACGGCTGAAACCCTGCAGCTCACCCAGTTGCTGGAGAGAAAGCCGAAAGCACTCTCCGGCGGCCAGAGGCAGCGCGTCGCCATCGGCCGCGCGATCATCCGCGATCCCAAGGTCTTCCTGTTCGACGAGCCACTATCCAATCTCGACGCTTCGCTCAGAGCCCAGATGCGCCTTGAGATCGCCGATCTGCACGCCCGCCTGAAATCGACGATGATCTATGTCACCCACGACCAAGTCGAAGCCATGACGATGGCGGATAAGATCGTTGTCCTGAAGGGCGGCGCGGTCGAACAGATCGGCAGTCCAATGGAACTCTACCGCAATCCCGCGACACCATTCGTCGCCGGCTTCATCGGCAGCCCGAAGATGAACCTCTATGGCGGCGAGATAGCGCGGCGATTGAACTGCACGACCTATGGCATCCGCCCTGAGCATATCAGGCTTTCGGAAAGTGCCGGGCAATGGCAGGGCAAGATTCGGCATCTCGAGCGGCTTGGCGCTGACGCGATCCTCTACCTCGACGTTCCCGAACTCGGCGAGATGGTGGTGCGCGCCGAAGGCGAGACGCCGTTTGCGCCTGGAATGACGGTCTGGGCAAATCCGGTCGAAGGAGCGGAACATCGATTCTGAAGCTAACGCCCGCCCGCCGTCTCGCTCATGAGCCTGCGGAATTTCAGGCGAGAAGACGCGCGGGTTGGCCTTGGCGGATTACCAGTTCGACCGCCTGCTTGTCGAAAGATACGAAGCTCTCGCCGCCAAGCCATGCGCCTTCATGGGCAATCACGCCATCTGCGAAATCACCACCCGCCTCCAGCATGGCCAGTCCTGCTTCGACAGCAGGACGGTTCATCGCCACATTGCCCGCGTTGAGCAGGTCGTGGATCGTCTGTGAAACATCTTCCTTTGAGAGCCTGGCCCCTCGACGCAGTATCCAGACCAGTTCACATAAGCTCGGCAGAGAAACGGCGATCAGCGATGCTTCCTTGAGGAGCTTTGCCGCTGCCCTGCCCTGCTCAGCATCATCCTGCAGGACGGCTCGAGCAAGAATGTTGGTATCGACTGAAACTTTCATTCCTCGCCGGCCCAGCCCGAAGCCACGATTTCGTTCATCTCTTCGATGGTCAACGGCTTATTCAGTTTGCCAGCATGCCGACCGATAAAATCGTCGATTGTCCCCGTTGGACGAGCGGCCTTTACCCGCAGCTCGCCCCCAGGCAGCTTGTCGAATTCGATCCGCTCCCCCGGTTTGACCCCAAGGTGCGTCAGCAAGTCCCGTCTCAGCGTGATTTGCCCTTTCATTGTGACGGCAAGGGAAGCCATGGAAAATCTCCTACTTTAAACCAATACAAAAGTAATGGAATTTTTCCTTACATTCAAGGTTCGAGTGATAGGGACTTTGCCTTCACATGCCTGTTCGTGTGTGGCTCAGTCCAACCGAAGAAAAGAGCGCCGACGCATGAGCGCCTTCTATGCACCCGGTTTAGAACCGGTCGGGACGCAGGGGCGTCAGATCGACAGCCGGGGTCTGTCCCGCGACCAGCTGGGAAACGAGATAGCCGGTCAGAGCCGACAGCGTCAGGCCGAGATGGCCGTGGCCGAAGGCGTAGGTGACGCGGGGCAAGTGCCGGGATCTGCCGATCACCGGAAGTGAATCCGGCATGGACGGGCGAAAACCCAACCACTCGTCGCTGCCCTGTCCGGCCGCCGGCAGGAGCATTTTCACGCCGTCACGGATCATCGCGGTCCGTTTGGGGTTCAACGGAGCGGCAAACCCGCCGAGTTCGACGGTTCCGGCCGCGCGCAATCCATCTGCCATCGGCACCATGTAGAAGCCGTGTTCGGGATAGCAGACCGGGCGCGACAGCAGATGGCCCGCTTGCGGGAACAAGACGTGATAACCGCGCTCGGTGTCGAGCAGGACACGATCGCCTGTCGATGCGGTCAGCTTGCGCGAATGGGCGCCGGCGGCCACGACGGCGTGGTCCGTCAGCATTTGCTTGTCCGCGATCCGCAGGCAGATGCCATTGTCACACGGCTCAATGGCCGAGACCTCGCCGCGGACGATCTCCCCGCCGCCGCTTATAACAGCCTGGGCGAGCGCGAAAGCGAGTTGCCTGGGGCTGGAAAACACATAGGCGTCACGGAACAGCACGCCCTTGTGGTAGAGCGGCGCAAGATTGGGCTCCATACCCTGGATATCGGCTCGGTCCAGCCGGTCCATGGCGACGCCATGGCGTTCACGCAGCCCGTTCTCGGCGTCAGCCGCCCGGAATTGCGCTTCGCTCTTGTAGAGATACAGGCAGCCGTCATGCCGCTTCAGCCGTTCGGCGCCTGCCTGCGTCACAAGCGGTTGCCAGGCAGCATCGGCGTGGGAAAGCAGCACCGCCAGGGTGCCGGCGATCCGCTCGACCTCGGCTTTCGTGCTCGATGCCAAGAAGGCGCGCAGCCACGGGACCAGTTGCGGCAGGTATCTCCAGACGATCGCCAGCGGACCGAGGGGATTGAGTAGCATGACGGGCACTCGCCAGATGACGCCTGACGTCGCGACGGGAACGACGCCGTGCGGGGCAAAGGTGCAGGCATTCCCGTAGGAGCAGGCCTGCCGGTAGGATGCATCCCCCAAGGGCGCCGCCGGATCGACAATCGTGACCCGATGCCCCATTCTTTGCAGCCAAAGGGCCGAGCAGAGGCCGACCAGCCCCGCACCGACGACAGCCACATGCCGGCGCTCGGCGTCGGGCAAGGGCTGAAGGTCGGGAAGCGGCGTGTTCATCGGCTAGACCAGGCCTGCTAAGGCGCGGGGACGATCGTTCAGCGTGGCAGCGATGATGCGTAGTGCCGTTGCAAGTTCATCCCGCGACGATGCGCAGCCGACATTGACGCGAACGGCATGCTCGACCGGCTGACGGTCACAGGCAAAGGCGGTGGCGGCCATGACGGCAACGCCATGGGCGCGCAGATTGGCGGCAAAATCCTCGCATCGCCAAGGGGCCGGCAACCTCAGCCATAAAAACATGCAGCGCGGATCGGCGGAGAAGGAATGGCCGGCAAGGATCGTCGTGACGATCGCATGGCGCGCGCGCAGCTCGGCAAGCTGGGCCTTCAGGATCGCTTCAGCCGTGCCGTCTTCGAGCCAGCGGGTCGCAAGCAGCAGCGGCAGCGGAGAGGGCATCCAGGCGGTTGTGCGGACCGCCTCGGCAGACAGCAGCGCCCGGCCGGGCGGGCACAAGAGATAGCCGACCCGCAGGCCCGGCGCCAGCGCCTTGGAGAGTGCCGATATATGGTAGGTTCTGGTTGGAGCAAGCGTGATCAGGGCGCTTGCGCGGGTCCCGAGCATCGGTCCATAGACATCGTCCTCGATGATGACGAGATCGTGCTTCTCCGCGACGTCGACCAGGTCGCGCCGGCGAGCCTCGCTCATGGTAACGACGGTCGGATTGTGCATCGAGGGAACGGTGAAGACGGCGCGCACCGTCTCCCGGCGGCAGATATCGTCCAGCTCCGCCGCCGACATCCCCTGATCGTCACTTCCGATACCGATGATGCGGAAGCGGAACATTTGGGCAAGCGCGATCAGGCCGTAGTAGGTCAGCCTATCGCAGACGATGGTGTCGCCGGGCTCTACGAGGCTGCTGATCACCGCCAGCAAAGCATGCTGGGCGCCACTGGTGACCACGATATCGTCTTCGGACGGATCGAAGCCGTTGAGCGATATCCACTTTCTCGCGGCGTGGCGCGCCCAGGCCGGGCCTTCCGGCGGCTGATATTCCTGCATCTGGCTGAAGCGCCGATCCGACGAAAGATCCGGCAGGGATTGGGCGAGGCGCTGCTGGAAATCATCGACGGCAGGCCGGTTGACCGTCAGGTCTATGATACCGCTCGGGTTCGCCGCCCGGTCGACCCGCGGCATGGCGCCGTCGCCCATGACGATCGTGCCGCGCCGGGTGCTGCCCATCACAAGGTTGAGGTTCTGCAATTCGCGGTAGGCGCGCGTGACGGTGGAGACGTTGAGCGACCGCTCTCGCGCCAGGTCGCGCTGCGGCGGGAGCTGACTGCCGGGAGGCAAGGCGCCCGAGCGGATCTTCGCCTCGAGCTCGCTTGCGAGCTCCAGATAGGCGGGTATCCGCATTTCCCGCTCCTGATTTGTCCGGGTCACTTCCGATCTTTCAGACATACAATTCCCGTAACAGCGGCGTAAATTCCATAAGCCGGACGCACACATCAATCCCCGAGGCGCTGCGATTCAGCTCGCTTTCGTGCGACATACCACGCTTTCCCAATGTTTTCGAGAGCCTGCCGCCACCACCACACAAAATTATTTGTGTGGCTTGACAAGCCGAAGTAGGCCGAGACAATATGGCCTGGCATCGAGACAAAGAGGCAGGGACCCGGCCGATGCAAAACAGGAGGACTTCATGAGCGAGCGCTTCATTGCTTTCGAGGGCGTGCGTAAATCCTATGACGGCGTCAGCTTTGTCGTGCGCGGCCTGGACCTCAACGTCGCCAAAGGCGAGTTTCTGACCCTTCTCGGCCCCTCCGGATCCGGCAAGACCACGACGCTGATGATGCTGGCCGGTTTCGAAGCGCCGACCGACGGGACGATCACCCTTGCCGACAACAGGATCGACAGTGTCCCGCCGCACCGCCGCAATATCGGTGTCGTCTTCCAGAATTACGCGCTGTTCCCGCATATGACCGTCGGCGAAAACGTCGCCTTCCCACTGAAAATGCGCCGGCTGGGCAAGGCTGAAATCACCGAACGGGTGCGCCGCGCCCTCGACATGGTGCGCATGGCGAGCTTCGAAACGCGGCGACCCAACCAGCTTTCCGGCGGACAGCAGCAGCGCATCGCGCTCGCCCGGGCTCTCGTCTTCGAGCCGCAGCTCGTGCTGATGGACGAGCCACTCGGTGCGCTCGACAAGCAGCTTCGCGAACATATGCAGCTCGAAATCAAGCACCTGCATGCCCGCCTCGGCATCAATGTCGTCTACGTCACCCACGACCAGAGCGAGGCGCTGACCATGTCGGATCGGGTCGGCGTGTTCAATGACGGCATCCTGCAGCAGATCGCGCCGCCGCATGAGCTTTACGAGACGCCGGCAAACCCCTTCGTAGCAACCTTCATCGGCGAGAACAATGCGATATCGGGCGAAGTCGTCGTGATCGAAAATGCCGTCTGCCGGATTCGCGCCCCCGATGGTTCGATCATCACCGGCCATGCCGGAGAGGGGTTGAAGGAAGGCGCGCGGGCAACGCTGGTCTTGCGGCCCGAGCGGATTCAGCTGGCGCCCGCAGCGGAGATTCCCAACCGGTTCACCGCGACGCTCAAGGAAATCATCTATCACGGCGACCATGTCAGGTTGCGCGTCTCGGCCTGCGGCTGTGACGACATCTTCATCAAAGTCGCCGCGGCTCAGGACATTCCGGTTCAATCGCTAGACTCCACTGCCGTCATCGGCTGGGCGCCGGAGGATTGCCGCGCGCTCGCGCTCTCCTGACCGGGCGCTCATTCTTTCGCAAACGCAGCAACAAAAAGGGGAACCACCATGATGCGTTTAAACTGCATGCTTCTCAGTTCCGTCATGACTCTTGCCATCGCAGGAGCGGCATTTGCCGAGGATACGCTGACCGTCACATCCTGGGGCGGCGCCTATACGAAGAGCCAGGAGGAGGCCTTTTTCAAGCCCTTCGCCAAGGAAACCGGCACCAAGATTCTCCAGGATGAATGGGACGGCTCGACCGCCAAGCTGAAGGGCATGGTCGAAACCGGCCAGGTGACTTGGGATGTCGTCGATGTCGAACCCAGCCATGCGCTGCAAGGCTGCGACGAAGGCTGGCTTGAGCCGATCGACTATTCGAAGCTTGGCGGCAAGGACGCCTTCATCGACGGCGCCGCGATGGATTGTGCGGTCGCGACGATCGTCTTCGGCACCATCTATGCCTATGATGCCGCCAAGTTCCCGAATGGCGGGCCGACCACCATGGCCGATCTGTTCGATACGACCAAGTTCCCCGGGCCGCGCGCCTTGCGCAAGTCGCCGAAGACCACGCTGGAATTCGCGCTGATTGCCGACGGCGTCAAACCCGCCGAGGTCTACGACGTGCTCGGGACGCCGGAGGGCGTCGACCGCGCCTTCAAGAAGCTCGACACGATCAAGAAGGATGTGAAGGTCTGGTGGACGGCCGGTGCACAGCCGCCGCAGCTTCTCGCCGACGGCGAAGTCGTGATGACCACGGCATGGAACGGCCGTATCTACGATGCCGTCAAGAACAGCGGCAAGAACTTCAAGATCGTCTGGGACGGCCAGGGAATGGACTTCAATCTCTGGGCCGAGCCGAAAGGCTCGAAGAACAAGGAACTGGCGGACAAATTCGTCGCCTTCACCGTCAATCCCGACGTGATGGCGCAGCAGTCCAAATATATTTCCTATGGCCCGACCCTGAAAGCGGCCATCGCCAAGGTTCCGGCGGATATTCTTGTCGATCTGCCGACCGCGCCTGAGAACACGAAGACCGCCTTTGTCGTCTCCTCCGAGTTCTGGGCCGACCATGATGAAGAGTTGACCGAACGCTTCAACAAGTGGCTCGCACAGTAACCTCTTCGGGCGGGCGAGTGTATCCCTGGCTCCGTCCGCCCCCTTCTCTACCGCAGGAAGGCATGAGCGATGGTGATCGCGACAATGAATGAAAGCGACGGCTCTATGATTGCCGCCCGCACGCGGGTGAAAAGCCTCGGCAGTGCGAAAAGCAAGGCGCAGCTGAGAGCGCTGCTCCTGGTCGCGCCTCTGTTGATCTTCCTGCTGCTCGTTTTCGTCCTGCCCATTGCTCTGTTGTTGACACGCGCGGTCGACAACAGGGCGGCTTCCGCCGCCCTGCCCTACACGATGTCGGCCCTTTCCGGCTGGGATGAAAAATCCCCGCCCGACGAAGCGCTGTTTGCTGCCTTTGCCACCGATCTGAAGCAATCGCCGCGCGACCAGATCGCCGAAGTGGCCAAGCGTCTCAACTATTACGAGACGGGCATGCGCTCGATGCTGCTGAAAACTGCGCGCACGATCCGCAACGCGAAGCCGCCCTACAAGGCCGCTTTTGTCGCCATCGATTCCAAGTGGGAGACGCCGCACTACTGGACGCTCATCAAGAATGCGTCGCCGCCCTTCACCGACTATTACCTGCTCGCCTCGCTCGACCTGGAGCGCGACGCCTCAGGCGCCATCGGCAGGGTCTCGGCGGAGAATGCAGTGCATGTCGATGTGCTGATCCGCACATTCGTCGTCAGCGCTTCGGTCACGGTGATCTGCCTGTTCCTCGGCTATCCCCTCGCCGCGCTGATCGCCCGGTCGAAAGGGGCGGTTGCCAATACGCTGCTGATCCTGGTGCTCCTGCCGTTCTGGACCTCTCTCCTGGTCCGCACCAGCGCCTGGGTCGTCCTGCTGCAGGGACGCGGCGTCATCAACTCGGCGCTCATCTGGCTGGGCTTGATCGACCCCGCACATCCCCTCGACCTGATCTACAATCGCATCGGTGTGCTGATCGCCATGACCCATATTCTGCTGCCCTTCATGCTGCTGCCGATCTACAGCGTCATGAAGAGTATACCTCCGGTCTATCTGCGTGCCGCCTCGTCGCTTGGCGCACCGCCGATGTCGGCCTTCTTCCGCATATACCTGCCGATGAGCATGCCTGGTGTTAGCGCCGGCGGGCTGCTCGTCTTCATCCTGGCGCTTGGCTACTACATCACGCCGGCTCTGGTCGGCGGGCCGGGAGACCAGATGGTGAGCTATTTCATCGCCTATTACTCCAACCAGGTCACGAACTGGGGCATGGCGGCGGCTTTGAGCACGATTCTGCTGGTGGCGGTGCTGATCCTCTATGCCGTCTACAATCGCATTGTCGGCATCGACAGGCTGAGGATCGGCTGATGACGAATTTCCTTTCTTTCCCGCGTCTGTTTTCGATCCTGCTGTGGCTGGCTGGCGGCCTCGTGATCCTCTTTCTGATCGCGCCGATCGTGGCGATCGTGCCGCTCTCCTTCAATGCCGAGCCGTTCTTCACCTATCCCATGCCCGGCCTGTCGCTCCGCTGGTATCGCGAATTCTTCGATTCCAACGTCTGGCAGCTGGCGCTGAAGAACAGCATCATCGTCGCCGTCTTCGCCACGCTTCTGTCGACCTTTCTCGGCACGCTGGCCGCGATCGGCCTCAGCCGGCCCTCCTGCCCGGCGCGGGCAACGCTGACCGCCATTCTGATTTCGCCGATGATCGTGCCGGTCATCGTTTCGGCGGTCGGTATCTATTATGCCTTCGCGGCGGTCGGGCTGCTCAACAGCCTGACCGGGCTGGTGCTGGCGCATACGGCGATCGGCGCCCCTTTCGTGGTGATCACCGTGACCGCGACACTCGCAAGCTTCGATCACAATCTGATGCGGGCGGCATCCAGTCTCGGCGCCGCCCCGGTCGAAGCGACATTGCGCATCATGCTGCCCGTCATCGCGCCGGGGGTGGCGTCGGGCGCGCTCTTTGCCTTCGTGACGTCGTTCGACGAAGTGGTGATTGCGCTCTTCATCGCCGGCTCAGAGGAGCGCACGCTGCCGCGCCAGATGTGGAGCGGCGTGCGCGAAACGCTGAGCCCGACGATCGCCGCCGTCGCCACGCTCCTCATCCTGTTTTCGACGCTGTTCCTTGCCACGATTCAATGGCTGCAGCGGCGTGCCGAACGTCAGAAGATTGCGCATAGAGATTAATTCAGGGGGTTGAGCATGCAGATCGAACGCTACGAAACCGGAAAGCGGATGAGCCAGGCCGTGACCTATGGCGGCTTTGTCTTTCTCGCAGGCCAGGTCGCCATCGATGTGCCGGGCGCCTCCGTCCGCGAACAGACGACCAACATCCTGGCGCGGATCACCCGGCTTCTGGAAGGCGCAGGCAGCAATCCGACACGGATCCTCAGCGCGACGATCTGGCTTAGCGATATGTCTAGGTTCGAAGACATGAATGCCGTCTGGGACGAATGGGTGCCTTCAGGTCATGCGCCGGCGCGCGCCACGGTCGAAGCAAGGCTCGCCGCATCGGAATTCGCCGTCGAAATCGGCATCATCGCAGCGGTCGGGAACTGACGGTCCGCGCCTGTCGTCATCTCGCCAGCGCGGATAAACCGCAAGCATCGACCAAGTCAGGCAATGCCGCCGAGGCATACATATTTAAGCTCGGTATATTCGTCCAATCCGTGCCGCGACCCTTCGCGACCGAGGCCCGACATTTTCACGCCGCCGAACGGAGCCTCAGCCGTCGAGACGAGACCGGTATTGACGCCGACCATCCCATATTCGAGCGCTTCGGCCACGCGAAATACCCGCGACAGATCGCGGGCATAAAAATATGAAGCGAGCCCGAACTCGGTGTCGTTTGCCTGTTCGATGACGTCCTCTTCGTCGCGGAAGCGAAAAAGCGGTGCAAGCGGCCCGAAGGTTTCCTCGCGGGCGACCTGCATGCCGGCAGCGACATCGCGCAGGATCGTCGGCTCGAAGAAATGGCCGCCCAGCGCGTGGCGCTTGCCGCCTGAAACGATCCCGGCACCCTTTGCGACGGCGTCGCGGATATGGCTTTCGACCTTGGCGACGGCGTTGTCGTCGATGAGCGGGCCAAGCACGACGTCACTATCGAGACCGTTGCCGACCTTCAAGCCCGAAACCGCCGCGGCGAGCTTGGCGGCAAACGCCTCGTAGACGCCGTCCTGGACATAAAGCCGATTGGCGCAGACGCAGGTCTGGCCGTTGTTGCGGAACTTGGCGATGAGCGCGCCTTCGACCGCAGCGTCGAGATCAGCGTCGTCGAAGACGATAAAGGGTGCATTGCCGCCAAGCTCGAGGCCGAGCTTTTTGATCGTCGGCGCGCATTGCCGGTAAAGCAGCTCGCCCGTCCGGGTGGAACCGGTGAATGTCAGGACCCGAACGTCACGGCTTGCCGTCAGCGCCCCGCCAATTGCCGCTGCGTCACCCGTGACGATGTTGAGAAGCCCCGGCGGCAGGCCGGCACGCTCACCGAGAACGGCGATCGCTATGGCGGAGAATGGCGTCTGCAGCGCCGGCTTGAGAACCACGGCACAGCCGGCGGCAAGCGCGGGGCCGATCTTGCGGGTGATCATCGCGTTCGGAAAGTTCCAGGGCGTGATCGCCGCCACCACGCCTGCAGGCTGGCGCAGGACGAGGATCCGCTTGTCCGGCTGATGTCCCGGTACGACCTCGCCGTTGATGCGTCTCGCCTCTTCGGCGAACCATTCGATGAAGCTCGCGCCATAGGTGATCTCCCCCTTGGCCTCGGCGAGCGGCTTTCCCTGCTCCAGCGTCAGGATCATCGCCAGATCATCGCGGTTTTCGATCATCAGGCGGTGCCATGCCTTGAGAATGGCGGCGCGCTCCCCGGCGGTCTTCTTCGCCCAAAGCTTCTGGGCGATGACGGCGGCGCGGATGGCATCTTCCGTTTCCGCGGCGCCGAGGTCAGGGACCACCCCCAGCACCTCACCTGTCGCCGGATTGCGGACCGTCGCCGCCTTGCGGCCTTCCGCTTCGATCCAGCGATCGGCGATGGGGCATGCCTGACGGAACAGCGAGGGATCATTGAGCTTCATAGGACAACTTTCAGCAGAATACGTGAGCGGCGCCGGGATCGAAATCCAGATGGACTATATCTCCACGATTGAGCCCGGCAATAGCCTCATGACCGAATGGCAAGCGGACCGAAAGCGCCTCGCCGGCCGCCGTCTCCGTCGAGACGTGGATATTGTTGCCGAGAAAGGTAATGTCGCTGACCGTCGCGGCAAGACCCACGCCGGCCGCCCGGACGCGCGACAGGCGAATGCGCTCAGGCCGCAGCATCAGAGCTGCCCTGGCGCCGGAGGTCCCTTTTCCATGCACCGGAATTTGATTGAAGATGGTCCCGCCTCCGAGCGCAATGGTGGCTTGTCCGTCGGAGGATGACACCAGGTCGCACGAAATGAAGTCGCTGTCGCCGATGAATTCGGCAACGAAGCGGGTCTTGGGATTGGCATAGAGTTCGGGGCCCGTTCCGATCTGGTCGATGACGCCCTTGGAAAAGACGGCGATGCGGTCGGAGAGCCGCAGCGCCTCCTCCTGGTCGTGCGTGACATAGAGGATCGTCACTTCGGTCTGCTGATGGATCCGGCGTATCTCATGCTGGATTTCCTCGCGCAGCTTCTTGTCGAGCGCCGACAGCGGCTCGTCCATCAGAAGCACCGGCGGATCATAGGCAAGGGCTCTGGCAAGGGCGACACGCTGCTGCTGGCCGCCGGACATTTGTGCGGGCTTGCGATCCTCGAAGCCTTCGAGCCTGACGAGGCGCAGCATCTCCTTCACCTTGCTGTCGACCTCGGCCTTGGACTTGCGCCGGACCTTCAGCGGGAAGGCGATGTTTTCGCCCACCGTCAAATGCGGAAACAAGGTGTAGCGCTGGAACACCATGCCGATGTTGCGTTTGTGCGACGGCGTGTCGAGCAAGGTCTTGCCCTCCAGCGTGATGTCGCCTTTCGTCGGAGTTTCAAAACCGGCCAGGATGTAGAGGGTCGTGCTTTTCCCGGATCCGGACGGTCCGAGAAAGGTCAGGAACTCCCCGCGTCGAACGTCGAGATTGACGTCGTGGACGGCGACGACAGGGCCGTATTCCTTGCGTATTCCGCTGATCTGAAGGAATGGTTCTTTCATTGTTTCAGTACCTTACGCACGACGGCAACCAGCGCCATCAAGATGATCGTCAAAAGGATGAGAAGGGTCGATGCCGCAGCGACAACGGGCGTCAGGTCCTGCCGCAACGTCGCCCAGACCTTGACGGGCAGCGTCTGCAGGGTCGGGCTTGACATGAAGATCGCCACCACCACCTCGTCCCAGGATGTCAGGAACGAGAAGACGGCAGCCGAAAACAGCCCATGGCTGATCGCCGGCAGGGTGACCCTGATCTTTGCTTCCAGAGGCGAGGCACCGCACAGAACCGCCGCATCTTCGATCGATTTGTCGAAGCCCTCCAGCGCACTGGATATCGACAGGATCGAGAAAGGCAGCGCGAGAACGAGGTGCGAAATGACGAAACCCGCCAACGTGCCGCCCAGGCCGATTCTTAAGAAAAAGGCATAAAGGGCAACCGCAAGAACCACGACGGGAAGGATCATCGGCGTCAGGAACAGCGCTTTCAGCGCATCGCGGAACAGGAACGAACCGCGCACCAGCCCGAAGGAAGTCACAAGCCCGAGCAGCACCGACAGGATCGTCACGATGACCGCGATCTTGAAGCTCGTCCAGGCCGATTCCAGCCAGCGCGGATCGGCAAAGAGCTCGCTGTACCATTGAAGCGTCCATCCGGGCGGCGGAAAGATCAGCCACTGCGAGGAGCCGAAGGACAGTGCGGCGATAAAGACGATCGGCAGCAGCAGAAAGGCCGCAGTCAGAAGCGTGATCGTCAGCAGGATATATTTCCACCAGCCGAGGCGGTCGAAATTGAGCAACATGTCAACGCCCTCCCGGGTTCTGGTTGCCGACGAAGCGCAACTGCACGGCGTAGAGCGACAGGGTCACCACGAGGAGCACCAGCGCCGCGGCACCGCCCATTCCCCAATTGACCAGCGACTGCACGAATTGCGCGATCAGCTCTGCGAGCATCATGTTCGCAGTGCCGCCGAGCAGCGACGGCGTGACGAAATAACCAAGGGACATGACGAAGACCATGAGGGCGCCAGCCGCCATGCCGGGCATGGCCAAGGGCAGCAGGACACGGGTCAGGCACTGCCACCGGTTGGCGCCGCAAAGTGCTGCCGCCTGCAGGGTCGACGGGTCGATCTTCCTGATCACGCCGTAGAGCGGCAGGATGATGAAGGGCAACATGATATAGGTCATGCCGATCGTGACCCCGGTCAGGTTGTTGACCAGTGCCAAAGGTTTGTCGATCAGCCCCATTCCGATCAGCATCTTGTTGATCAGTCCCGTCCGCTGCAAAAGCACCATCCAAGCATAGGTGCGGGCAAGCAGGTTGGTCCACATCGACAGGAGCAGGATGGCAAAGATCACCGAGGTCAGCCGCCCGGGCATGATTGCCAGTGCCCAGGCAACGGGAAATCCGCTCAGCAGCGAAATCGCCGTGACGAGACCCGAGACGATGAAGGTGTTGGCGAAAATCTTGAGATAGGTCGCGGACCCGATCAGCTGCGCATAGTTTCCAAAGCCCGGCACCGGTTCCAGCACGCTGCGCAGCAAGAGTACCGCCACCGGCGCGATGAAAAAGATCGCCACGAAGGCGAGCGCCGGAAGGACCCCGCCAAACCCTGTTGCCCTGCGCGCCTTTGGCAGGGGCGCAATTGCAGCGGAGGCATCGCTATATGTCGACATGACAGTCCTTCCCACCCGTCAAATTCCGCAGGCGCCGAGGTCCGACAAATCGGCTCCGACGCTGCGGGAGGCACGGCGCACATTCGCCGTGCCCATCCGTCTCAAGTTTCAGACTATTTCGCCTGCCAGGCGTACCACTTCTCGCCGATGGCATCGCGATTGTCCGCCCAGTAGTTCATGTCGGCATTCACCTGGCTGGCCGTCTGCTGATCCGGCAGGGTCTTGGCCGTTTCCGGATCCATCAGCTTGGCCGAGTCAACGTTGATTGGCGCATATCCGGTGGCTTTTGCAAGGGCGGCCTGCGGTTCGGCCGAGGTCGCCATCGCAATGAACTTCATAGCGGCTTCCACGTTCGGCGAACCCTTCGGCACGACGAGCGAATCCGCAGCGGTGATGTTCTGTTCCCACGAGGTCTCGGTCTTGATGCCGCTCGCCGCAAGCGCGGTCATGCGGCCATTCCAGACACTGCCGAAAGGAGCCTCGGCGGATGCCAGAAGCTGCTGCGACTGTGCGCCGCCCGACCACCAGACGATATCCGATTTGATCGTATCGAGCTTCTTGAAGGCGCGGTCGAGATCAAGCGGATAGAGCTTGTCGGCGGCCACGCCGTCGGCAAGCAGCGCCGCTTCGATCACGCCGGGAGCCGACCACTTGTAGAATGTGCGCTTTCCCGGAAATTTTGCCGTGTCGAACAGGTCAGCCCATGTCTTCGGGCAGGCGCTGACGGCATCGGCATTGCAGCCGATCACGAAGGAATAATAGAAGCTGCCGACCGAATAATCGGTCACGAAGCGCGGATCGAGCTTGGATTTGTCGATGACGGAGAAATCGAGTTTCTCGAGCTGGCCATTCTTGCCGGCCTGGGCGGCATAGTCGCCTTCGACGTCGACAACGTCCCAGGTAACCTGGCCAGCCTCGACCATCGCCTTGAGCTTGCCGTAGTCCGTCGGTCCGTCCTGTACGACGGTGATCCCGGTCTTCTCCGTGAACGGGCTAGCCCATGCGGCCTTCTGCGCGTCCTGGGTCGTTCCTCCCCAGCTCGAAAAGACCATGTTGTCGGCGTGCGCCGGTACGGACACAGCCACAAATGCGGCAACCGCCGCGAAAGCAAATGTTGTTTTCATGTTCCCTTATCCTTGTTCTGGTTTGTCCTGTATGCCTTATGCCGTCAGTGCGCCTCGCTCCTGGGAGAAAAGTTAGCTGGCTTCATAATCTTGTTTTCCGCCACCTCGATGAGATCGCGGATCTTGGGCAGGAAGGCCTGCCACCGGGGATCGGCCAAAAGCCTCTGGCGCCTCGCCTCCCGGTCGTCCAGGCTCGCAAAGGCCCAGATGTGAACGATCTCGTTGATCGTCCCGATCTCCGAAAAGAAGTAACCGACGAGCGTACCGAGATGGCTCTTCTGGATCTCGATCCCCTCCTCCTCGACGACCTTGAGATATTGCGGGATCGTGCCGTTCTTCAGCCGATAGGTCCGGATCTCGTAAAACATCGGCGCTACCTCATCACGAAGGGATCGGGGATCGGATCGTCCGATGTCCTGAGCCAGATCGTCTTGGTACGGGTATAATCGAGCGCCGCGGCCATGCCGCCCTCCCTGCCATGGCCTGACAGGCCGAAACCGCCGAACGGCGCGATCGGCGAGACGGCGCGGTAGGTGTTGACCCAGACGATCCCGGCACGCAGCCCCTTCATCAGCCGGTGCGCCCGGGTGAGGTTCTGGGTGAAGACGCCGGAAGCCAGGCCATAACGGGTATCGTTGGCGAGCCGCAGCGCCTCGGCCTCCGTCTCGAATGACACGACGGACAGGACCGGTCCGAAGAATTCCTCGATCAGGGAGGGCGAGGCGACATCGTCGCAGTCGAGAATCGTCGGCGGGAAATAATAGCCTTCGCCGTCGATCTTGCGTCCTCCCGTCACGAGCCGGGCGCCGCTTTCAATCGACTTGGCGACGAGGGCGCCGATATTGTCCTGCTGGCGCCTGGTGGCAAGCGGGCCGACTTCTGTCGCCATATCGAGCGGAGCACCGATCCGGATCGCCTCCGCCTTCTCGCGTAGCAGGGCGACGAATCTATCCTTGACGCTGCGTTCGACGATGAGGCGCGATCCGGCAACGCAGCTCTGCCCTGTCGCGGCGAAGATGCCTGCGACCTGGGCATTGGCCGCACTTTCGAGGTCCGCATCGGCAAAGACGATGAATGGCGACTTGCCGCCAAGTTCAAGCGAGGTGGAGGCGAGGTTTTCGGCCGAGTTGCGAACGACGTGCCGGGCGGTTTCGGGTCCGCCGGTGAAGGCGACGTGCGCGACCTTCGGATGGCGGCCGAGGGCGGCGCCACAGGAGGCGCCGAAACCCGTGATGATGTTGACCACGCCGGCGGGAAAGCCTGCCTCGTGCACGAGCCGTGCAAATTCGAGAAGCGGCGCCGGCCCGTCTTCCGAGGCCTTGACCACCATCGTGCAGCCGGCCGCGAGCGCCGGGCCGATCTTCACCGCGGACAGGAAGAGCTGGCTGTTCCATGGCACGACCATCGCAACGACGCCGATCGGCTCGCGACGAAGCCAGACATCCATGTCGGGCTTGTCGATCGGCAGATAGGCACCTTCGATCTTGTCGGCGATGCCGGCATAGTAGCGATAGTATTCGGCGACATAAGCGATCTGCGCCGAGGTTTCGCGGATGATCTTGCCGGTGTCGCGTGTCTCCAGTTCAGCGAGCACGTGCGCGTTGGCAGCAACGAGGTCGGCCAGCTTGTAAAGCAGCTTGCCGCGTTGGGTGGCCGTCAGTTTCGGCCATGGGCCGTCGTAAAGCGCCCTGTCGGCCGCGTTTACGGCCCGATCGACATCGGCCTCACGCGCTTCGGGCATATCAGCCCAGACCGCGCCGGAGGCTGGATCGATGCTCGGATAGCTGGCCTCGCCATCTGAAAATTCGCCATCGATATAGTGCTGGAAACGTCGCATGGTCTTACTCCTGAAATGCCGGCATGACCTCGGTGATGAAGCGCTCGAGCGACGCCTTCTTGCGCTCGAAGCTCATGCCGGTGTCGATCCAGAAGGAATATTCGTCGTAGCCGAGCGCTTCATACGCCTTGAGCCGGGCGATGACGGTCTCAGCGTCGCCAACGACATTGTTGGTGCGCATGACCTGGTCCGACAGCATCGCGTTTGCTCTGATCTGTTCGTCCGGGATCCGTTCGATCAGACCCTGGGTAACCGGCTTCTCATTTTTGAACCAGGCGAAGAAATAATTGTAGTAGACGCTGAGTTCATGGGCGGCCTGGGCGACATCGTCCTCCGACGAGCCGACATAGGTATGGCGCAGCAACATGATCTTGGGCCGCTCGATCTCAGGGTTCTTGGCGCATGCATCGTTGAAGCGCTCCATCAACGACTGAACCTCGTCGTCGCCCTGCCAGAGGGGCGTCACCTGAACGTTGCAGCCGTTGGCGACGGCAAATTCGTGCGAGTTCGGATCGCGCGCCGCCACCCATATGGGCGGGTTCGGCTGCTGCATCGGTTTCGGCGCCGACGTGGTCGACGGGAACTTGAAGAATTCCCCGTCATGCGCGTAGTCGCCAGCCCATATGCCCTTGACCGCCGGGATGAGCTCGCGCATGCGCTGGCCAGCACCCCAGGCATCGAGACCGGGCAGCAGACGCTCGTATTCGAAAGAATAGGCCCCGCGCGCGATACCGATGTCGAGTCGTCCATCGCAGATGATGTCGGCCATGGCCGCCTCGCCGGCGAGTTTGATCGGATGCCAGAAGGGGGCAATCACCGTCCCCGTCCCAAGCCGTGCCCGCGATGTGCGGCGCGCCAGATCGGCAATGGTCACAAACGGGTTAGGCGCAATGGTGAAATCCATGCCATGGTGTTCGCCCGTCCAGATCGCGTGCATGCCGCCCTTGTCGGCGATCTCACAGAGCGCGACGAATTCCTCGTAGAGACTCTTATGGCTTTGATTGGCGTCGAGCCGTTCCATATGGACGAAGAGGGAGAACTTCATGCTTTTGCGTCCTTGGCTGGAATGGGGTGAACAGTGCCGCCGGTCTCGTCGCCGAAATAGACGCCGAAATTGCCGATCGAGCTTTCCATCGCAAAACGGTTGACGATATCGGCTGTCGAACTGGTCTTGAACTTTGCCGCAACCAATGCGTCAGGCTTCAGGAACCTGCCGACGGCAGGCTCGCCATCTCCGGCAACGGCGTGATAGACGATGTGCTGCTTGCCGTCGCTCTTGCCCTCATAAACCGAATAGAGAAAGCCGATGCTGACCTTCAGCCCGGTTGATGTCTCCAGGTATTTTTGCAGTGCCTCGGTCGGGCTGCCGTCATGGGCGTCGACACTTGGCAGGGAGAGCACATCCTCGCCGAGCAGCAGAACCTCCCCGCGGCGCTCGACAACGGCCGCAAGTTCCATATTGCCTTCGCTTGCCGCGGACACTGCCTTGCTTGCGAGCGTCGGCGTGAAATAACCGCCACGCGCATAGCCGAGACCGTTGCGGCCGCTATTGTCGAAAGCTTCGATGCGCCCCATCAAGATGACGTGGTCGCCAGCCTCGATGACCTCTTCCATGGCACATTCGAACCAGGCCGCCACGCTTGAGAATATCGGGCAGCCTGCCGATCCCCTCGCCCACTCGACCGCCGCGAATCTATCCTCGACCGGTCGCGCAAAGGTGTTCGACACGTCTTTCTGCGTTTCCGAAAGCACGTTGATTGCAAAATGCTGCGCTCCGGTCATGATGGCGAAATTGCGCGATGTCTTGGCAAGGCAGACGAGGAGAAGCGGTGGATTGAGCGAGACCGAGGTGAAGGAGTTCGCCGTGAAGCCGATCGGATTTCCATCCCCGTCACAGGCGGTGACGACAGTCACCCCGGTCGGAAAGGCCCCGAATGCATCTCGCAGTGCTCTTGGGTCGACAGTCTGGATTGTCATCGTTCATCCTCCCCGAACGACAGCCACTCAGCGAGCAGCGAATTGACGATATCAGGCGCGGTCAGGTTCACCATATGACGATGACCTTCGACGATGCGAGCGTAGCCCCGCGGCGCAAGCTCTGCCATTTGCGTTGCCATCAAGGGCGTCGAGTTCGGATCATCGGACCCCGTCAGAAACAGGGCCGGACCAGCCACGTCTTTCCAGCCGTCAGCGTAGGTCTCGTCTCCTCCCGCGAAGGCGGCGTAAGCGACGGCATATCCCTGGGGATCGACGAGGTTCAACCATTTTCGCGTCAATTCACGCGCAGTGATGCTGTCCGCGTCATCGCCGAACCAGCGGGCCAGAGGACCTTCCTTGTCGACGCCCGATACCGGAATGGCCGCGGCGCGCGAAAGCACGGCGGCCTTTGCTTCAGGGTCACGCTTGTAGACACCGTTGAGGTAGGCGACACGGCTGATACGCTCGCCAAAGGTCGCGGCCGCCCCTCCTGAAACCAGTGCGCCCATCGAGTGCCCGGCAACATTTGCCGTGTCGATTGCCATCTCGTCGAGAAAGCGTCCGAACCAGGTGACGAACTCCTCGAGCCGACTGCCCGCCGGCAGCTTTGCGCTCTCGCCATGTCCCGGCATATCGACAGCGATGACGCGATGGCCTGCAGACAGGAATGCGATCTGCGGAGCCCAGGCTTCGAGCCGCATGCCGACGCCGTGAATAAGAACCAGCGGCTCACCGCTGCCGGCCTCGTGATAGGCCGTTCCACTTGTCGTCTTCTTTCGGGGCAAGGCACCAGCGGCGTTTGTTGCTGCAGCGGTGCGTGTGGTCGATCCGGCTGTCAGCATCTCAGAGCCGCTCCCTCAAACGCCCGCAGGATTGGCAACGTCCTGCCCCAAGTCTTTCAGATCCTGGTAGCGGTCGCCGATGCGGTGATGCGGGCGCCCGCCTATCGAAGCACCGAGAGCCACGACGATCTCGTCGGCAGCAGGCGCGTCGGGGATCGACGTCTGGATGGTCAGGTAGTGCGAACGGCGGCCTTCATCGTTCTTGTCCATCAGCGGGATCATGATCGGCGCGTTGGCAGGACCGCGTGTGTTACAGAAGGCGAGATAGGACTTGGCGCCGACGGCCTGGCGATAAAAATTGCCGAAGCGCAGCGTGTGGATGAGCGCGGACCCGTGTTCGATCTCGCCGTCCAGGCCGACGACAGCGGATTTTCCATATCCTTCGACAGCATCGCCGGACCCGACCGCATCGATGATCATCTTGGTCAGCAACTCGCCGAGCACCGGAGCGCCTGCGTGAATTTCGGGCTTGAGGTCGTCGACAAAGCCGCGGCCCGCCCAGGGATTCTTCACGACCGCGAAGGCGGTAAACAGCTTCAGCGGAACCGCCGCGGCCTTGCCGCCTTCGATCAGCGTCGTTTCGATCTGCAGTCCCGTCTTGCGAATTTGAATGGCCATCAAGCACCTCATTTCTCAATATCGTATTATGGTATACCATAATATATGAGTGTCAAGTTGGTTCCTGCGAGAACGCGGTTCAGGCCGAGGCGGAGATCTTCAGTTTGGGCGTGCGCTCTCGACCCTTCGGAAAGCGCTTCTGGTCAGCGTGTTGTCAGCTGACAAACGACATGGCGGCGCCCCGCGGAGGCAGGCCGAGTCCAGAAGTCACGGTCGTCCCAGTTCATGGTACCGCCTTATATATTATTTAATATGGCATACCATCACATTGGACAAAGTTAGGTGTCAAGCGCGGAGTATGGATTGCGCTGAATTGCGCGGAACATCATCGCAAATGGAGTGACTTCGACAGCCGAGGTGAGCGCATTGCCAGGGCCTGCGGAGAAGCGGCAGGGGCCTGCTCGTGCCTAGTCGGCAGGCTTCTTGGCGGACAGCACCGCTTCGGCAATCGCGCTTGCCGCGGCGACGTGATCCATCGCGGCCCGGTAAGCCCCCTCGCCGTCACCAAGGCGGATGGCGTCGACGATCTTCGACATCTGCAGAGGCCCTTCGATGCCGCGCCTCTCCGTCTTGATTGTCATCGAGCGCAGGTGGTTTATGCGCACGGTGAGGAGATTGACGACACCCCAGGCAACGTTCCTGTCAACCATCGTAAACAGCGTATGATAGAAGGAAGAGGTGTTCGTCAGCACAGCTGACATGTCGTTGTCGCGGTAACTGTTGCGGATCCCAGCCAGCGATTCCTCCAGCGCGGCGACGATCTCGGGGCTGCGGCGCTCCGCGCACAGCCGCGCCGCCATGCCTTCCAGCGCGCCGCGGATCTCATAGATCTGTTTGGCTTCGTCGATGTCGAGCTGCGCGACGATCGGCCCCTTGTTCGGCAGATTGGCGACAAGCCCTTCCGATTCAAGATGTCTCAGAACCTCGCGCACGACTGTTCGGCTGACGCCGAGCTGGGCGCAGAGGTCACGCTCGACAAGGCGATCTCCGGGACGGAAATATCCGTTGACGATGGCTTCGCGGACCTTGTCGAGCGCCAATTCCCGCAAGGTCTTTGCAGGACGCTCGACTCTAATGGCGTCCTTCAGAGCACCGCTCATTCTGTACCTCAGTGTTGGACTTTGCACGCTCAACTTCCGCCGCGGCAGCCGAATGCAAGAATCGTATTATGGCGTACCAGATACTGTAGCTGGCGGCGCCCGGCAATTCAACAAGCGCTGTGCCGAGCTATAGCAGCGGGCGTCTTTTCAGACGCGCAAAAGAGGCTCTGCTGCCTACATGTCGCGAGCTAGCCTCTTGAAACGATCTCCTCGGCCACGGCCTTGGCCTGCACCCGGATATCCGGAACGGCGGTGATCTCCCAGAACTGCCCCGCCGTCAGGGCGCCGACCGCAAACAGTCGGGCAGGCGAGGACGGGGCTATCACCTTGGAAGCGGCATCCACCTGGATCCCGAGGCCGAGAGGATCGGGGGCGATCAACTCAAAGCGGCTCATCTCCTTCAAAAGCGGTGAATGGCTGATCCCGGCCCGCTCCATTCCTGTGCAGTTGACGAGCCAGTCCGCCCTGATCTCGGCGATCTCGCGCGTCGCTCTGACCCTGTAGCCGGCAGCGAGCCGCCCCTCCTCGGCCCCAAGCGATTTCAGGAAGCCCGCGTGGAAACGAACGGTTCCGTCTAAAACCAGCTTCTCAAACCTGTCGAACACGTCAGGCGCGACCCGGTGACGATGGATGTTCCACCAGGGAAGCGCATGCCTGAGGAAGCGTGCGCGCCCCTCGCTCGAAAGCCGTTGCCAGAGAGCCTGCGTTGCAGGCCTCAGACCGTCCATCACGGCTCGCCAGTCGGCAACCGTCCTGCTCTTCGCCCGCAGGGTCTTCAATATGCCGCTGATCGTCTCGGGAAGCCTCTCGACGTCGATCGGCAGAGGCGCCGGCGGCTTCCACGCGTGTCCGAGCGGTGCGAGCCCGCGCCGCGAAAGCACATCGATCTTGCCGCTGTGGCCATGGGCGCGAAGCGCGATGACCTGATCAATCATCGTCAGGCCGGATCCGAGGATGCACACCGCATCGGACGGTGCGACGCGCCTCAGCCAAGAAAGCCGCCACGGGTTCTCGATGATCCGCGATCGCAGCGATGGTGGGACGCCATCCGGAGCGACCGGCAGGGTCGCGTTCCCGACGCCGAGGCAGAGCACGACGTTCTTCCCGGCAATCTCGTCACCATTGCCGAGATGGAAGGCCAGCGTGCTGCTATAACGTTCAACGCATCCCGCCGCCTTGGCCTTGATGAAATCGACCCTGCAACGGCCCTCCCGCTTTCGAAGCAGCCGCGCAAGCGTATCGCGGACATAAAGACCGTAATCGCTGCGCGAGGCGAAATCGCCTGCCTGCAACCGGCGACCATGGCCTTTCAGCCAGTCGACAAAGTCGTCGGGTTGATGCGGCAGCAGGCTCATGCGGCCGGCGGGAACATTGAGGCGATGGAGATAGAGCTCCGTCCGGTACGCCGTCCCGCGGCCGAAACCAGGATCGTCGCCGACGACGGCGACCTTCGCCGAAGCGGGAAGCTGCTCGATGAGATTGCAGGTAACCGCTATCGCTGAAAAACCGGAACCGACCACGATAACATCATATGTCAAATGCATTCTCCCTGAAGCTCAGAACGTCATCGAGACATTTCGCCATTCAAGCCTCGTGTCGCTCGCCGGTCCTTGCGGATCGCACGAGCGGCAGAATCACGAAAACAATTATCTCTATAGTCTATAAATATAGTTTGTTATTTCTCCCGCTAGCCCCTCCCCAACGATTACGCTTTTGAGGGTGAGATCAAGGGCCGTGCGGCCCTGAACAAAGGGGCTCAAGATGAATTTCAAGAATTTGGTTACCGCAATCGCCGTCGGCGTCGGCACTCTAACAGCGGCGGTTGTCGCTGAAGCGGCGGACAAGAAAGTCGTCGTCGCCTATCAAACCGATGCTTTGCCGTCTTCCGTGGCGATCGCCAATGGCGAATTCGCCAAGGAGACGGGATATGACGTCGACTTCCGCAGGTTCAATTCGGGCGCCGAAATCTTTGCGGCGATTGCATCCGGCGATGTCCAGGTGGGCTATGTCGGCTCCAGCCCGTTTGCGGCTGCAGTATCACGCGGGCTCGAGGTCAAGGCCTTTTACCTCGCCTCCATCTCGGGCATCGACGAGGCTCTCGTCGTCCGTAACGGCTCCGGCATCGAAAGCCTGAATGATCTGAAGGGCAAGAAGCTTGCCGCTGCGCCGGTGTCCACGGACCACTATCAGCTGCTGGCGCTGATCAAATCGCTGGGCCTGACCGAAAAGGACGTTCAGGTCTTCGCAATCCCTCAGCCTGAGATCGTCGCAAGCTATAATCGCGGCGACATCGACGGCGGCTTCGTCTGGGATCCGGCACTCACCGAACTGAAGAAAAACGGGAAGGTCCTGGTGACCTCCAAAGAGGTGGCAGACAAGGGTGCGCCGACATTCTCCGCCTGGGTCGCGACCTCGACGTTTGCCGCCGACAACCCGGAATTTCTGAAGGGTTTCGCCTCGGTCATCAACAAATACTACGCATCCTTCGCATCGGACAAATCCGCCTGGGGTCCCGACAGCGACAACGCCAAGTCGCTTGCCAAGCTTCTCGGCGGAACAGCTGAACAGCAGGCCTCGGCCCTGAAGAACCTCACGCTTCTGACACCTGAGGTCCAGGCATCGGATGCATGGCTCGGCGGCGGCGAAAAGGCGGGTGCCGGCAAGATCCTCAAGGACACGGCATCGTTTCTGAAGGAACAGGGCAAGGTTTCCGATGTGCTGGCGAATTATGGCGCCTTCGTCACCGCAGATGCCCTCACCGGCGCCAGCAACTGATCCTCCCCGACACCGGCGCGGCTTGCCGCGCCGGTGTCAAACCTGCGAGCGGCAACATGCTTAAAGTCGATCACGCCAGCGTTTTCTTCGCAGCCCGCGACGGGCGGACCGTTCACGCGCTCGATCGCGTTTCCTTCGATATTCCCGAACGGGGCTTCGTCGTCGCACTCGGCGCGTCGGGATGCGGCAAATCAACCCTTCTCAACGCGATTGCCGGTTTCCTTCCGCTTTCGGATGGCCGCATCACGCTCGATGGCCGCGCGGTCGAACAACCCGGCGCAGATCGCGGCGTCGTTTTTCAGAAAGACTCGCTGCTGCCCTGGAAATCCGTTGTCGACAATGTCGCGCTCGGTTTGAAATTCGCCGGGGTCAAGCGCAAGGAGCGCGAAGCGCGCGCGCTGGAGCTGCTCCGGCTCGTCGGCCTCGACGAATTCGCCGGCGCTTTTCCCTACGAGCTGTCGGGCGGCATGCGGCAGCGTGTCGGCATCGCGCGTGCTCTGGCGACAAATCCCGACATCCTGCTGATGGACGAGCCGTTCGGCGCGCTCGACAGCCTGACGCGCGAGCAGATGCAGGAACTGCTGGTTTCCATCTGGGATAAAACGGCAAAAAAGGTCTTCTTCATCACGCACTCGATCGAAGAGGCCTTGTTCCTGGGCACGCAGGTCCTGGTCATGTCACCTCGACCGGGACGCGTCGTGGCACGCTTCGATCTGGATTTCGTTCGCCGCTTCGCCGAAACCGGCGACGCCCGATCGATCAAGGCGTCGCCGCAATTTGCCGAGCTGCGCGAGGAGATCCGCGCCATTCTGCACAGCACCGAAGACCTCAGGAGCGCCGCATGAGCGATATAGTGCAGGCCCCGCCGATTGCAGCGGGTAGAGAGGACCGCCAGGTCAAGCTGGTAAAAATGGCAAGCTTCGGAGCCGGTGAGAAATCGACGGTGGCCATCAGCATTGCCACGGCGCTGGCCATACTGCTGCTGTGGTGGCTCGTATCCGCGCTCGGTGTCGTTCCACACCTGTTCCTGCCGCGCCCGGACGAGGTGCTGACACAAATCGGCGCCATCTATCGCGACGGTTACGCCGGCGCGTCGCTCTCCGAGCATGTTTTTGCGAGCCTGTTCCGCATCGTGGTCGCAGCCCTCATCGCCGTCTCCGCCGGCATTCCGCTCGGCTTGCTCATGGGGCTGAACCGCTGGGCGAAAGGCGTGCTCGACGCGCCGATCGAGTTCTACTGGCCGCTTCCACCGCTCTCCTACCTGCCGCTGATGGTCATCTGGCTCGGCATCGGCGAGACATCGAAAATCACGCTGCTGGTGCTTGCGATGTTCGCACCGATCTGCCTTTCAGCCCAGGCCGGCGTTCGTTCGCTGCCGATCGAGCGCGTCAATGCCGCCCGTTCGCTGGGCGCGAGCCGGCTGCAGCTCTTTCTTGATATCGTCCTGCCATCCGCCCTGCCCGAGATCCTTACCGGCATTCGGATTGCGCTCGGTGTCGGCTGGGGTACGCTGGTTGCGGCTGAATTGATCGCGTCCACGCGCGGGATCGGTTTCATGATCATGTCGGCTTCACAGTTCCTGGCAACCGACGTCGTCTTCGTCGGCATCGGCATCATCGCGATCTGCGCGTTCACCTTCTCGGCCGCCATTCGTTTTCTGGAGGCGTTCCTCGTGCCCTGGAAGGGCAAGCTCTGACCAAACGGCGGCAGCGACGCCTGTTTCAATGGCCTCCTGCCGCCGCGTTCAGCCCGTGTATGGCAACAAGCTCGGCTGCGACCAGTTTCTGAAGCCGCCATAAATTGCGGTCCCGGATGCCGCGTTCCTCCAGATGTTTCACCGTCAGATACAGATATTCGGCGCAGGAGCCCATATGTCCGCAGGCTCTTGCGAGCACCTGCGCCACCGTCTCCAGCGGCAATTTGCGCGAAACACGCTCGCCCTTGGGACCAGCCCAAAAGACCAGCGCGCGCACCAGCCCATGCGCGGTCGCGACCGGGATCCAGCGAACCGACGCAGCATCGTCGATCGTGCCGACTTCACGACGGATCAACCGCCGAATCTGGCCAAGGCGATCATCATCGGCAAGCCTGAAGACGATGCCGTTACAACGTCCACCGCGGTCAAGTGCCATCATCAGACCCGGCTGGGCCCGCGTCCCCCGCCAGCGAGTCATCTGCAGGCAGAAGGAGCGATGCCACCCTCTTGTTGCGCCATGTTGCGATTCGACGGCATCGAAGTCCGGCTTCCATATCAATGACCCATAGGCGAAGATCCAAAGCGGAGCACCGGTAGACTCGTGGAGAAGCCGGTTGGCGAGCATCTCCACCTCCGCTTCGGTCAGCGGCTTTCGATGTGGCTCGGGGCCGACATCGATCGCGGGGCGAAGGCTCAGCGATACGAGCTCGTCCGTCAGCGCCATTCTTGATCCGGTCATCAAAAGTTTGCTTCCCCGGACGTCACCAGCTTATGCTCCCGGATATCCGTCATGTGTCAATGCACCGTAAATCTGGCCGCATCGGCTTGGCGCCGCTGCAGGCTGCGTATCAGCATCGCGGCCTCCCTGACGATTGCCGAAAACGTCACATCATCGGCCTCTGCAATCCTTTCCGTCATCTCGCGGATGATCGTCGTCAGATGGAGGATCGAATGGCGATGCTGCGCATCTCCCGGTCCGATTTCGGCATCGGCCACGGCAAGCAGCGTCTGTACCAGCCGCTCCATGGTTTGCCGGCGCCTGGTCCTCGGGTCAGCATTCGGATCTTCGCTAAGGCGCAACAGGTCGGCGACAATATCGGACATTCCACTCTGTCTCACATAGCAAAAGCCGGCGGCATCGAAACGACATGCCTTCGACCGCGCGTTTGCGTCTTCAAGCCCTCCAGCAATCGGTAACCGCTGCGCCAGCGACCAAAGCCGCTGGCGACATTGATGTGCCCGGCAAGGCCGATATTCCTGGTCTCGGCGTTCCACAAGCGGCCAAACAAGGTCAACCGATCGACCGTCATGTAGGCATCGTTCATGCTGCCGACGACGATACTTGGAAAAGGCAAAGGCGCCGTCGGCATGGCGCCAAACGAGATATGCCCCGGATGCAGGTTTTCCGTGACCGGCAGATCGCATGGAGCAACGAGCAATGCCCCTTTGACGCAACGTGCGGCACTTCGCCCGGCCAAGCGGGCGGCAAGCAGGCATCCGAGACTATGGGCAACCAGATAGGCCTCGCCGGCCTCTTCAAGCGCGCCTTCCAATCGCAGCAGCCAGTTGTCAAGGTTCGGATGATCCCAGTCATCTTGAGCGACGCAACGACTGCCCGGCTGATCCTGCAGCCAGTGCTGTTGCCAATGCCCTTCTCCCGAGCCGAAAAGCCCTGGAAGAATAAGTACATCGATCATCTGACGGCATCCTCTCTGAAGCTGCGCGCCGGTCTTTTTCCCGGTCGGGGCAAACATCGGACATCACTCATCAGATCCACCCGATCACCAGGGCGAACAGGAAAGTGAAGGAGCTGACGATCGTGCAGATTCCGGCCGCATGCCTGAAATACGACATGACGCTGCCTTCCGCTCTTCTCGCACCGTGCCGACGCAGGTCGGTCTCAACGACAATCGCCATCACGCCGTCCTCCTCAATACCAAAGGCCGGGCATGGTGCCCCAATAATGGAGTTCGTATTCGCGCGCGGACCGGTCGCGCTCGTCGTCCCGCGCGGACAATCCGTTTACAGGCTCCCGTGCAGCGGGCGGCTTCAGGCCGAGGAACCGGCCGATTGCGCGCTTCAGCCAGAAGTGAAAATCAAGCTTCATGCGAACCTCCTGTCAGGACCTGCTATTCTTCAGCTAAGAAATCAGCGAATGACGTTGTGCATTGGCGAGAAGAACGTGAAGCGATGCCGTTGGTCCGTAGAGCATCAGCAGGCGGTTCTCCTCGCGTTTGGCGAGACGATATCGTCGGGCGAATTCGAAGACGCTCCACAATTGATCGCCTGGCCCTGGCCTTTCCGCATCGGTGATCGTCGCTTCCTGAGATCGAACCATCGCGGCGACTCCTACTCGGCGGCCGCCAGGGCCGGGTTTGCGCCCGGAAAGAAGGCCGCCAATTCGCCGATCACGTCGTTGATGCGGGCCAAAAGCGCGTCGGATGAAACCGCATAGTCTGTGAAATCGCGATCGGACGCATAGACGGCAGTCGGTAGGGTGTGGGCCATGAAAAAACCAAACAGCGGCCGAAGCTGATGCTCGACCATCAAAGCATGCCGGTCACCGCCTCCGGTCGCCGTGATGATGATCGGCTTGCCCCGAAGTTCGTGGGGGTCGATCAGGTCGATGAGGTGTTTGAAATGGCCGGGATAAGAGCCCTTGTAGGTCGGCGAGCCGATGATCAGGGCATCGGCCTGCACGATCTCGTCGATGACATGCCTGGCCTGCGCGTCGAGATTCTTGCGCCACAAGGCGCTGCCCAGCGACGGACCGACATCATGCAGATCATAGGTCCTGCTGGTAAATCCATAGCGAATGCTCGCACGTTCGGCGACGTGCCGGACGAGTGTCAATGTCTTCGATGGACGGTTGAAGCTGCCAGCGATGCCGACGAGTTTGAAACCTGACATGGTTTTTCCTCTCTTTGCGTTGCCCAACTATTGTCTACAAAATTGATAGATTAAAGGAACGTGCGTCTCTCCTTCTTCGCCTGGTTGAAAAAAACGTTCGCTGCCGCTCCAGCACGCATAGGCTGCATGGCGATCGCCGTCGACATCTGCGACCTCCGGACGCTGCAATTCCAAGCCTAAGGCTTGTCGCCATGAAGATGACGTTCAAGGAAGGGCAAATTGTCCTGTCCCCAATAGATCTCGCCATCATAGACATAGGTGGGAAAGCCGAAGACGCCGCTGTCGCGGGCATGCACGCGGTCCGCCGACCATTTGTTCTGGACATCGTCATCGGCTTGTCGTCTGAGGAGTGCTGCGCCATCGAAACCTGCTGATGTCACGATCGCCTCGCGCACATCGGGCTTGCCGATATCCTTCGCCTCGCTCCAGAAGGCGTGCTGCAGGGCGCGGGCAACGCCGATCCAATCCTGTCCGTCGAGGTAAGCCGCAATCACGAAGAGGGACGCCGGCGTCGGATCGCTCAAATCCGGGCGATGTTCGAGCCGCAGTTCCTTGCCGCGCACGCGCGCCCAGCGCTTAAGATCCCGCGTCCAGTAGGCGCGCCGGATCTCCGGGCGATTGCGCGAAAAGATACCGCCATTTTCCTCGACCACCGTCGTCAGATAAGGCGTGATGACGACGTCGTTCTTCGCCGCAAGTTCGGCGAAGGCATCGAAGCCGATGTAGGACCAGGGCGAGCCGATCGAAAAGAAATATTCTACCGATTTGGTCACTGATGAATGTTCCCTGTGAGGTGATTGTTCTGGCGTCGAATGGACGACGGCATTTTCAGGAAGCGGCGCGGATGTGGGATGGCGCTTTCCATCCCAGTTCCGGTGCGATCAGCGTCGCGAAGTCGTGGAGAATCTGGCAATACTGCTCGTGCTCGAACTCGTAAGGAAGCTCCAGCCTCAACTCGCTGACCTCGGGCAGGATCGGATCGGCAAAAAGCTGCGCCAATATCTCGTCCGATGTGCCGACGACATCTCGGGCAAACAGGGTGCGCCGCTCGCCCTGCGGCGAAAGCGTCCGCTCATGGCGGCCGTCGGCATAATCTCGATATCGGCGGCGCGTTGCCGCATCGGCGCTGTCGAAAGGCACGATGACACGACCCAGCGCGACGCGGCGCTGCGACCCGGCGGCGCGATAGGTTTCGATCAGCCGCGATTGAGCGATGAAGAAATCATCGGTCCCCTCCCCTGTTATCACATTGCCGGTCAACAGGTTGAAGCCATTGCGGCCGGCCCATTCGGCCGAGCGCTGTGACCCGCCGCCATACCAGATCCGGTCGATCAGGCCCTTGGCATAAGGCTGCAGCCGTGGCCGCTGCGGGCCGAAGGGCGTCTTGATCAAGGTCTGCTCGTCGCCGAGATAGCTGCCACGCAGATTGTCGGCAAAGCGCAGCACGCGGTCATGCGAGAAATCGTAACCCGTCCAATCGCCGTCGAAGACGAGCGGGGCGATCAGCTCGGCGTGCAGCGGTCGGCCGGCGCTGACGCCGATGTTCAGCCGTCCGCGCGACAGAACATCGACGGTTGCGAGGTCTTCGGCCAGCCGATAGGGGCTTTCATAACCGATCGGGATGACCGCGGTTCCAAGCTCGATCCGACTGGTTCGCTGCGTCGCCGCCGCCAGGAAGGCGCTCGCCGAAGAGATTCCAGGCTCAAGGTGCCGCTGCCGGACCCAGGCGCTGTCGAAGCCCAGATCTTCGCCATATTGCAGCTGCTCAAGCGTCTGCTCCAATCCCGACAACGGATCTTCGTCGGGATAATTGCCGGGGGTGAGGAAGCCGATATGGCTGATGGATATGTTGAACACTCGTGCCATCCGATGATCAGTATTTCGGCAGGCCGGGCGGGTTGGTCTCGGATACCGGCAAGGCTTCCTCGGAGAGATGCCAGTGATCGAGGATTTTTGCGTAGGTGTCCTCTTTGATCAGGCCGTTGGTGGCGGCAGTCAGCGCATCGGCCAACCCACTTCCCTTGCGAGTGGTGATCGCCACATCCGAGCGATCCGGCCAGCCGGCGCTCAGCGTGCCGACGCGCTTGATGTTCTTGTCGCGCGCGGCGATGAAGACGAGCTGCGCATGCGGCTGGACGATGACATCGGCCCGGCCGGATCGCAGCGCGAGAAGGCTTGCCGCCTCGTCGTCGTAATATTGCAGCTCTATCGGCTTCAGGCCCGCGGCGACATCTTCCTCACTCCACTTCACCAGGATGCGCTCCTGGTTGGTGCCGGCCCCGACGATGATCCTGAGGCCTGCCGCATCCTTGGGCTCCTTGATCGAGGTGATAGGATTGTCGGATTTTACGAAGAAACCGTGCAGGCCCTGGCGGTAGGTGGAGAAATCGAATTTTTCCTTGCGCTGCTCGGTGACCCCGACATTGGAGATGACGGCATCATACTTGCCCGAGGCGAGGCCGAGCGGCCAGTCGATCCAGGCGACCGGCACGATCTCCAGCGTTAGCCCGAGGCTGTCGGCGATGGCATAGGCATAATCGGGATCTGCCCCGACCACGGTCTTGGCGTCGGTGGCATAGGTGGCAAGCGGCGGGCCGCCGGGGCTGACGGCGATGGTGAACTTACCAGGTGTGACGAACTTGAAATCCTTCGGGATTGCGCCAATGGCCGCATCGTTCCTGGCGGCGTGAAGCCGGCCCGGCTGCTCTGGGCTGAGGTCGAAATCCTCGGCTGCTTGAGCTGCGCCGAAGGAAAGGGCCGACGCCATGGCGGCGATCAGCAGGGTCCGGAATGCCGGAAAGGCAATCATCGTCTTCAATCTCCAAATTGTCAGGCAGGAATGGCCGGCAGCATTGCCGCCGGCCCAATAGGGATCGATCAGGAGCCGCTCTTCGGCAGGCCGGGCGGGTTGGTCTGGGCCTTGTCGATCGCCTCAGGACCGAGGTTCCACGTATCGAGAATCTTCCGATAAGCGCCGCTGGCGATCAGGTCGTTGACGACATCGGTCAAGGGAGCAGCCAGACCGCTGCCCTTGCGTGTGGTGACGGCAATTTCTGCCGTGATCGGCCAACCGCCGCTGACGGTGCCGACAAGCTTGGTCTTGCCGTTAATCCCCGCCGAATAGGCCTGCGTCGCGTTCACGCTGAAGACGGTGTCGGCTCTGCCGGACTGGACGGCAAGATCCTTGACCGCGTCGTCGTCATAATATTGCACCTCGATCGGCTTCAGGCCGGCGGCGACATTCTGTCGGTCCCATTCCAGCAGGATCTTCTCCTGGTTGGTGCCGGCATCGGTGATGACCTTCAGGCCGGCAATATCCTTAGGCTGCTTGATCGAGGTGATCGGACTATCGGCCTTGACGTAGAAGCCAAGCTCATCCTTGCGGTAGGTCGAGAAATCGAATTTCTCCTTGCGCTCTTCCGTGACGGTCACGTTGGAGATTACCGCGTCGAACTTTCCGGAGGTCAGCCCCAACGGCCAATCGGCCCAGGCAACAGAAACCAATTCGAGCTTCAGCCCCAGGCTATCGGCAATCGCCTGCGCCAGATCGACGTCGTAACCGATGACGGTCTTGGAATCGGAGGCATAATCATGCAGCGGCAGATTGCCGCTCGAGCTGATGCCGACGGTGAAGACACCATTTTCGACGAACTTGAAGTCCTTGACTTCGGCAATGCGCTTCTCGTTCTTTTCCACTCGCAGCCGGTTCGGCTGCTCGGGGCTGAGATCGAACTTCTGCTGCGCCTGAGCGGAACCGAAACCGATCGCGGTAATAGTGACTGCTCCCGCTATCAGAAGCCTTGCCCTATCTGTAAATGTCATGCCCCTTCTCCGTTTCATCTTTAGGTTGTGGTTGTTGTTGTTCGGCCGGAGCAGCCCGTCGCGGCCCGGCATTTCGCCAGCGCTATCAGGCGCTAGAGAACCTTGGCGAGGAATTCCCGCGTGCGGGGATGTTCCGCTTGTGCGAAGATGCGGGCCGGCGGACCAGCCTCCAGGATGCGGCCGCTGTCCATGAAGACGACCGTGTCGGCGACTTCGCGGGCAAAACCCACCTCATGGGTGACGATGACGAGCGTCGTGCCGGTGCGGGCAAGTTCCTTGATGACGTCGAGCACTTCGCCGACGAGCTCGGGATCGAGCGCCGAGGTCGGCTCGTCGAAGAGCAGCACCTTCGGGCGGAGCGCCAGTGCGCGGGCGATCGCCACACGCTGCTGCTGGCCGCCGGAAAGCTGGCGCGGATAGGCGTTGATCTTGTCGCTGAGGCCGATGCGTGCCAGCAGCTCCTGCGCCAGCTGCACCGCTTCCTCGCGGCCGATGCCGCGAACCTGGATCGGTGCCTCGATGAGGTTTTCGAGTACGGTCAGATGCGGGAAGAGATTGAAGCTCTGGAAGACCATGCCGATATCGGCGCGGCACTTGAGGATATCCTTCTCCTTGAGCTCGTAGAGCGTGTCGCCCTTCCTGCTGTAGCCGACGAAATCGCCGTCGACCGAGATGAAACCCTCATCGACACGCTCCAGATGGTTGATGGCGCGCAGAAGCGTCGACTTGCCGGAGCCGGACGGACCGAGGATGGCGGTCACGCTGCCTGCGGGAAGGCTGAGCTCGACATCATCGAGCACTTTCAGCGAGCCGAAGCTTTTGGAGATACCGTGGATGCGCACCGCGCCGCCTGCGGCCCGCAGCCTCGCAGCATCCTGGAAACCGATCTTGCGCACGGTGTCGGTCGCCGTATCGAGGACAGGCAGCGGACGGCGGAAACGCTCGAAAAATGCCTGGAAGGGCAACGGCGTCGGGTTGCGCACGGCGCCTTTGGAGAAGTAGCGTTCGATATAGCGCTGAGCGATCGACAGCACCGTCATGATGATCAGATACCAGACGGTCGCGACCATCAGCAGCGGAATGACTTCGAGATTGCGCCGATAAATCACCTGGACCGTATAGAAGAGCTCCGGCAGCGCCAGCACGTAGACCATGGAGGTGCTCTTCGCCAGTCCGATGAGTTCGTTGAAGCCGGTCGGCAGGATCGAGCGCATGGCCTGCGGCAGCACGATGCGGAAGGCCTGGCGGCGGCGCGGCAGACCGAGTGCTGCGGCGGCCTCCAACTGTCCGTGATCCACAGCGAGGATGCCGCCGCGCACGATCTCGGCGAAGAAGGCCGACTGGTTGAGCGTCAGGCCGAGAAAAGCGGCAGCAAAGGGCGTCAGCAACTGCACTGTGGGATAGTCGAGGAAGATAGTATCGGTGAAGGGAATGCCGATCTTGATCGTCTCATAGAGGTAGCCGAGATTGTTCAAGATCAGCAGCAGCACGATGACGGGGATCGAGCGCAGCAGCCAGATATAGCCCCAGGAGAGACCGGAGAGCAGCGGCGACTTGGAAACGCGGGCAAGCGCCAGAGCCGTTCCGAGGATGGAGCCGGATATGGCGGCAAGCACGGTCAAAAGCAGCGTCCTGCCGAGACCGACGAGCACGGGTTCGGCAAAGAACCATTCAGCAAAGACGCCCCAACCCCAGCGCGGATTGGTGAAGATGGAATAGAGCACGGCGATGATGACGACGGCGGCAAAGATCGTACCCGCCAAGCGGCCCGGATGGCGGGCAGGCACGATGCGATAACGGGAATAATCCTTCGATCCTGCCGTCCTGCTGCCGGGGTCGATGCCGGCGAAATCCGTCGTCAGTGCCATTGTGCTTCCCTTTTATGATTGTCGGTCTTAGCCGTTTTCAGAAATTTGCGCCGGCCACGCGCAGGCGCGGTTCCGCATCTTCGTGAGCAGGCTCAGCGAGATGGGTGATGTCCTTCTCGAAGGGCAGGCTCTTGTAGATCTCGGGATCGGCGGAGGTGTCGAAGAGAGCGGTGTAGCCGTAGTTCAGATAGAGGCCGACGGCTTCGGGCTGGCGAAAGCCGGTCGTCAGGTAGATACGGGAATAGCCTTGGCGGGCGGCCTGGGCCTCCAGTTCCACCAGCACCTTGCGGGCAAGGCCCTGACGGCGCAGATCGGAGCGCGTCCAGATGCGTTTGAACTCGGCCGTGCGTTCGTCATAGTGCTTGAAGGCGCCGCCGCCGATGGTTTCACCATCACGGACCAACAGGAGAAAATTGCCGCCAGGCGGCGCAAAGGCTTCGGGAGGATAACGGTTCAACTCGGCCGCAGCTCCTTCGGCATTGAAATAGTTGCCGTAGCGGCTGTCATACTCGTAGATCAACTCATCGATCAGCGGCTTGGCGCGCGGGTCGAGAGGGCTGGTATAGAGAAACGTATCGCTCATATCGTTCATCACCCGTTGTCATCAGTGAGGAAGGTTTCGGCGAGCCGCACCCAGTAGCGGGCGGCCGGCGCGATGATCGCGTCGTTGAAATTGTAATGGGCACTGTGGAGAGGCGCGCTGTCGCCATTCCCGACGAAGAGATAACTGCCGGGATTTGCCTGCAGCATGAAGGCAAAATCCTCGCTCGCGGTTCTCGGCCGGAAATCCTTCTCGATTGCCGCGGCGCCGAGTGCGTCATAGGCGACGTCGCGGGCAAAGGCCGTCTCCGCCGCATGGTTGATCAGCGCCGGAAAGCCGAGGCGGTAATTCACATCCGCTTCGGCGCCGAAGCTTTCGGCCTGGGCGCGGGCAAGTGCGGGAATGCGCTCTCGCAACAGCTGGCGGACCGTCTCGCTATAGGCCCGCATGGTCAGCTGCATCTCGACGCTCTCCGGGATGACGTTCGAGGCGGAGCCGGCATGGATCGAGCCGACGGTCGCGACTGCCATGTCCTGCGGATCGACATTGCGCGAGACGACGCTCTGCAGCGCGGTGATGAAGGAGGCCGAAGCCAGTACCGGATCGACGGTCCGGTGGGGTTCGGCACCATGGCCGCCCTTGCCGATGATCTTGATGATTGCCTTGTCGACCGAAGCCATGGCCGGGCCGGCGACGAAACCGAATTGGCCCGTTGGCACACCCGGCCAATTGTGCAGCCCGAAGACCGCATCGACAGGAAACCGTTCGAACAGGCCTTCCGAGATCATCTTGCGGGCGCCGGCGCCGATCTCCTCGGCGGGCTGGAAGATCAGCCGCAGCGTGCCGCTGAAATTGCCGCTTTCGGCGAGATAACGGGCAGCGGCGAGCAGGATCGACGTATGCCCGTCATGGCCGCAGGCATGCATGACGCCGGGATTGCTGCTGGCATAGGCAAGACCGGTCGCCTCCTCGATCGGCAGCGCGTCCATGTCGGCACGAATGCCGATCCGCTTTTTGCCATCGTCGCGCCTGAGGGTGGCGACGATGCCGGTTCCGGCAATGCCCGTCGCCACCTCATAGCCCCAGGAGGAAAGGTGGGATGCCACAAGCTTGCTGGTCCTGAGTTCCTGAAACGCGAGCTCCGGATATTGGTGCAGGTCGTGGCGAAGCGCGATGATCTCGTCGAGATAGGCGGCGATACCCTTCTCGACCGGATCGTTGCTGCGCGAGTTGTGAGCGATGATGTTCATGACGGTTCGTCGGCGCTTCAGGCGCCGACAGCCTTTCCGCGTTCGACCTGATCGGCGCCCGCCGCATACCGGCTTTCGCGGAAGGGCAGACCCAGATGGTCGCGCAGCGTCTCGCCCTTCAGGACCGGATCGAAATAGCCGCGCTCCGTCAGGATCGGCAGAACGTATCTGGAGAAATCGTCAAAGCCCTCGGCGATGACAGGGAAACCGAGGATGAAGCCGTCGGCGGCCCCATGGTCCACCCAGCGAATGATCTCGTCGGCGATATGATCGGCCGTGCCGATGAAGGCCGTACGCGGCGTTGCGGAATCAAGCGCGACCTGGCGGAGCGTCAGGCCCTTCTGCCGCGCCGTCTTCTTGATGCGGTCGGTGGTGGCGCGGAAATTGTTCCTGCCGATCTCGCCGAGTTCGGGGAACGGCTCGTCGAGCGAATAGACGCTGAAATCATGATGATCGAAGAAGCGGCCGAGATAGAGCAGTGCCTCCTCTGTCGTGACGAGGTTGCGGATCGCCTGGTACTTGGCGTCCGCCTCTTCCTGCGTCGCACCGACGATCGGTCCGATACCGGGATAAATACCGACTTCCGCGGCACTGCGGCCATGGGCGATCACGCTGTCCTTGAGCTGTCGGTAGAAGGCCTGCGCCTCCTCGAACGGCCCGCCATTGGTGAAGACGGCGTCGGCATGTTTGCCGGCGAGCCTGATGCCGGAATCCGAGGCGCCAGCCTGGAAAAGGACGGGTTGGCCCTGCTTGGAACGGCCGATATTGAGCGGTCCCTCGACGCGGAAGAAGAGGCCCTTGTGGTTGAGGCGATGCATCTTCGTCTTGTCGACAAAGACGCCGGTCTCGCGATTGCGGACGAAGGCGTCGTCGTCCCAGGAATCCCACAGGCCCTTGATCGCATCGATATAGTCCTCGGCGATCTCGTAGCGCAGTTCGTGCTCGGGATGTTCGCGGCTGTAATTGCGGCCGGAACCCTCGAGCGGCGAGGTCACCGCATTCCACCCTGCCCTGCCGCCGCTGATGAGATCGATCGAGGCGAACTGGCGGGCGATGGTGAAGGGATCGCTATAAGAGGTCGAAACCGTGCCGACGAGGCCGATTTTCGAGGTCGAGGCGGCGAGCGCCGAGAGAATGGCGATCGGCTCGAACCGATTGAGGAAATGCGGAATGGACTGCTCGTTGATGTAGAGCCCGTCGGCAACGAAGGCGAAAGCGATGCCGGCCGCCTCCGCCTTGCGCGCGGTATTGACGAAGAACTCGAAATTGACGCTGGCATCGGCCGGTCCGCTTGGATGCTTCCACGCATTCATGTGACCCCCGGGACCCTGCAACATGATGCCGAACGTGACGTGTTTTTGAGCCATGGGATCAATCCTCCTTGGAAACGGTCAGGCGACGAGGGAAAGCCGCTCCTTGGCGAGCAGCTCGATGGAGGCCAGGCGCTCGGCAACCGAAAGCGCCGGCGTGTCGAGCACGAACTCCTTGACCCCATAGCGGCGGTGAAGTTCGTCCAGCTCCTTGCGGATCTGTTCCGCCGTGCCATGCAGCACGCTCGGCACCTTTTCCTCGATGCAGTAATCGGTGACGCCGGCCTGGCGGGCGAATTCGGCCGCCTGCTCCTCGCTGCCGACATTGACGGTTTGGCCGTTCGGCAGGAACACCTTGACGATGCGCAGCTTGCCGACGCGCTCGCGGGCATAGTCCTCGCTTTCGGCGGCGAAGGCTGCGAGCGCCAGGATCGGACGCTTGCCCCCGGACGCCCGCTCATAGGCCTCGAAGGTCCTGCGCAGATTGTCCGGATCGCCGTTCAAATGACCGGCGAAAACAAGTTCCCAGCCCTTCTCTGCAGCGAGCTCGGCGCTTTCGACGCTGGCGCCGAGCAGGAAACGCTCAGGCGCAGTCGGCGGGAAAGGCGTCGCCTGCGCCCCGTCGTAATTCGGGTCGGCGGCGAGATAGATGTTGAGATCGGAAAGCTGGCTCGCGAAATCCGGCTTCCTGGCCGGATCGACGGCAAGCTGCAGGGCGCGCGTCGAGAGCGGAAATCCACCCGGTGCCTTGCCGACACCGAGATCGACGCGGCCGGGCGCAAGCGATGCCAGAAGATTGAAGGTCTCGGCAACCTTATAGGCGCTGTAGTGCTGCAGCATGACGCCGCCGGAGCCGATGCGAATCCTCGAGGTCCTGGCGAGAAGGTAGGCTATCAGCGCCTCCGGCGCGGAGCTCGCCAGATTGGACATGTTATGATGTTCGGCAACCCAGAAACGGTGATAACCGAGTTCCTCGGCCCGGGCGGCAATCTTTACCGTCGCCCGCAGCGCGTCCGCCGCGGTGAGACCCTGTTCGATCGGGCTTTTGTCGAGAAGACTGAGGAGGTAGGTCATGGCACCACGATCCGATCCTTGGTTGCAAAGTTTAGTCTATAAAATCAGTAGACAAACTGCATTATAAGAAATGACATTCTCTTTCGAACACGCTGAGTGAAAAAAACCGGCCGCACCCAAGATGGAAAATCGGATGCCGGGAATGTGCGCCGCCGGCATTGAAAGGCTTCTTTCAATCGACCACTTGATGGTCTATATTCTGGTCGAAAGGGAGTAACCGCATGAAGCTGTCAGAACAGGTCAAGCCGATCAGCTACCTCAAGGCGCATGCGCCGGAGATCATCCGGACGCTGAAGGATAACCCGCAGCCGGTCGTCATTACGCTTCACGGAGAGGCGAAAGCCATCCTTCAGGACGTCGGCCAATATGAAGAAACACAGGAGACACTGGCGCTCTTGAAGGTGCTGGCGCTCACCAACCGGCAAGTCGAGGAGGGCAAACTGCGCCCCGCTGCGGAATCCTTCGCACGCATCCGCAAACGTCTGGCGGACAGCCGATCCTGATGCCATATCGTGTTCTTTTCGCTGAGGACGCGGAACGCGACATCGAGGATCTGTATCGCTTCATCGCTAGCCGCGACGGCGCCGAGACGGCAGAGCGCATCCTCACGGAAATCGAGAGTGCCTGCGCCGAGCTTGCAGAATTCCCCGCCCGCGGAAATATTCCGAAGGAGTTGGCGGGTATCGGAATTTCCGAATATCGGGAACTGCACCATAAGCCGTGGCGCATGATCTATCGGATCCTGGGCACGGATGTCGTCGTCTACTGCGTGGTAGACGGACGTCGCGACATGCAGAGTTTTCTGGAGCGAAGGCTTATCCGCGCTTAGCCATACGCTGCCCACACGGAGGTTGAACACTATCCAACCTTCCGCCCGGCCGGGGCGTTTGCCCGCAGAAGCGCCATCAGCATCGGGCCGATCGCGAATTCGCCCTTTTCGCTTCGCCGCGTCAGGCCACGAATATAGCCACCGGCCGAATTAATGTGGCCGCCGCGCTCCAGGATGCATGCCATCACGGTCGCGGCGTTTTCCGGACCCATCACATTGGCCGCCTCCTCATAGGCCGACGGACTGACGCCCAGCATCGATCGAACGATGACGGCTGCGGCCATCAGATCGCGCCAGTTGCGGATCACGCCACCTGGCCCATAGGCAAGGATTTCCGGGCAGGCCTGCAGAACCAGGCCGAGTGGGAAGGATTTCAGTCCGCCACCATCATTGCGGACCTCCGGCCGTCGAGTTTGCTCTTCCTCACCCCTCCCCTTCTCTGGCGTCACGGCCCCTCGGTCATCGTCTTGCTCAGCTATCGCGCCCTGCTTCGTGTCGAAGCTTGGTTCAAGTTCAGAGATGGATTCGGGATTTGAATTCTGTATGTGACGCTCGATATAATCGGCATTGCCGCGCTGTTCTGCTGATTTAACCCGAATTTCCAGCCGGTTAAGAATATCCGTGCGCAGGGCCGTCAATTCATCCAGCAACAGTTCAAGCTGCGCTGTCGTCGGCGATCGCGGCAGGCCTTCGATCAGGTCCCGGAATTCGCGGTATAGGCCTTGCCAATCCCCAGAGATCTCTTCTTCGACGGCCGCTTCGATCAGTTTTGCAATGTCACGGCGGCAAAGGGTGATGCGTTCACGCAGACGCTGGACATGCAGCCGCTCAGCCATCACCTCGGCCGCGAGCTGTTCGATCTCCTCGGCGCGGGCAAGCAGCGGCGCCAGCGAGAAGCCGAAAGCCTCGTCGACCTCCCCTGCCCTGTCCCTGCGGACGTAACGCTTGCCGTTGGGGCTATCCTTGCGCACCAGAAGACCTGCCTCGACGAGCGCGGCAAGATGGCGCCGGACGGTCTGTTCGGCCATGCCATGCGTTCTGAGCGAAAGCTGGATATTAGACGGGAATACGATCAAGCCGTTTTCCTGGGCCAGCTCATTCTTCGGATAAAAGCTCAAAAGCGCGTTGAGCACGGCAAGCGCCCGATCGCCGATGCCAAGCAGCGGCTTTGCTTCGCACAGCGCGCGAAACAATTTCCACTTATCGACCGACTGATCCGGTTTGATCTCCCCTGCCATGACCTGGTTTGCGAGCATCCCAAGCGTCATCGACCGCCGCCCGAAGGGCGTCGTCACACTTCCGGTTTCCATATCTTCCACCTCAACGAGGCAAAAGAAATCCGCTCACCAAAACGGCGCCAAAAACTCTTGACAGCGATTCTCGGAAGTGCGATTCTCGGAGGTGTTCAAGACTACGAGGAAAGCTTCCGTGACGGTGACGTTCGGGGGCTTTTTTCTTTTGCGCGTTATCTCCTATCCGGATTGTCAGGTGACAACCGGTCTAACTGCCTCATTTTCCCTCATTTTCCTCTTCGAACTCGGCGGCGAGGCCTATCAACCGCTGAGCCAGGAATTCCGAAAACGCCGCCGATTTGACGGTGATGCGAAAGGTTTTGCCGGAGCGGGCCACCAAAGCAAGCGGCGCCCCCCCTTGGGTCCGGAGCGTCTGCTCGGCCCGCTGCGGTGCGCTCTTCTCCTCCAGTGCCTTCCAGATGGCATCGAAGCGGCTGTTGGTCTCCAACGTCTCGAAACCGGCGGCACTGATTGCGGCCCGCGCCTTCTTCTGTCCGCCCGTCTCTCTGAACTTCTCGGCAAACGCCAACCAGCGTGGACGACCGACCTTGGGGGCCGGCCCGATGGCGAGAATGATCTCGGGGTCGATCGTCTGAGCCACCTGCAGGAGCCTTGACGTTTCCGGCTTGTCTGTCGCCAGCGCCTTGGCAATCATGTCGCGGCTGAAGCCATGTTCATCCATGCGGCGTGCAAACAGTGCCCGCTCGATAAAACTCAAGTCGACACGGGGGCCATTTTCCTGACCCTGTGCGAGGATCAGCTCTTCATCCGTGAGCTTTCGCACGACGGCCTTAACAGGAACCCCGATCTCTGCTGCCGCCCGCAGGCGCCTGTGGCCATAGGCGGCCTGGTAGTGCCCGGCCCTTGCCGGGTCCGGTCGCACCAGGATCGGAACCTGCTGTCCGCTTTCCTGGATAGACTGCTTCAATCGTTCGAACTCGGCATCCTTGTCGACCGGGATACGGTCGCGGATGAAGGACATTTCGACGACAGCCGGATCGATCTCCAGCACCTTGTCGCCGGAGGCCAGTGATTCGCGCAGCGCCTTGGCGGCGGCTGCTTCCTCTCCCAGCCGTCCAAGCGACAGGTTCATCGCCTTGACCGCTCCCGATGGCCGATGCGGCTGTTGCACGCTCGGCACTTCCGGCCGTGTTGGCTCGACGGCACCGACCATGCTCTTCAGGATGTCGCGTCCTTTTGGGCTCATGTCCTGCTCCATGCACTGCGAATGAGTTGCTCGACTTCGGCATTGACGCTGTCGACGGATTCCACCCCCCGGTCATAGGTCTGGCGATGCATCGTCTCGCGTCCCGCCTCGTAGATTGTCTGCTTCGACAGGCCAGCATCCGAGACCGCTGTCGACTTGACCATCATCGAGGTCAGCACGCGCTCGCCGAACAGACTGCGCAGGAACGCGACGATCTGCGCCTGCGGTCCATCATTGGACTCATAGCGGGTGATCAGATAGCGCATCCAGTCGTAATCGAGATTGCCGCCTGCCTGCTTGACGACGGCCAGAAGGTCGGAGGTCATCGTCAGGAACTGGTTCATCGACGCCACATCGAGCATCTGCGGATGGACGGTAATGAGGACGGAAGTAGCGGCGCAGAGAGCAGACAATGTCAGGAAGCCGAGAGTCGGCGGGCAATCGATGATGACGACGTCGTAGCTCTGCTCTAGCGAATGCAGCGCATTGCCGACCCGCATGAAGAACATGTCCTTGTCGTCGCGGTTGGTGTCGGCGAGCGCCTTTGGAGTATCGTGCTCGAACTCGTGCAGTTCGAGATTGCCGGGAATGAGATCGAGCCCGGGAAAATAGGTCTGGCGGACGATGTCGGCTACGTCGCGTCGCGTTTCGTCATATTTGATGGCGCCGTAAAGCGTCTCGTTTTCGCCGACGTCGAATTCGGGCTGATATCCGAGCATCGCCGACATCGACGCCTGCGGATCGAGATCGACGGCAAGCACGCGGTAGCCGCGAAGAGCCAGGAACTGCGCCAGGTGGATTGATGTCGTCGTCTTGCCGGAGCCACCCTTGAAATTGGTGACGGCGATCACCTGGAGATGGTCGCCCGGCCGGCGCATCGGCAAATAAGAGGGTTTGGTGCGCCCGAGATGGTGGCGCATCGCATGAATTTCCTCAAGCGAGAACACCCGCCGACCGGCGGCCGTCTTTTCCGGATTGATGCTTTCCACCTGGGCGGCGAGGTGGCGAACATAGCTGTCGGTAACGCCGAGCAGCTTGGCAGTCTCGGTGCTGCTGAACCGCCGTAGCGATTTGCGGGCGTCGGGCGAGAACAACCGCTCGAACAGCACCTGCAATTGGCTGCTGAGCATCGTCGAGTCCTGCGCGATCGTCTCGTCGATCGAGACTCGACTCGCTCTCTTGGCTTTCTCAACAATCGCGGCCTTGGTCGGCATTCACGCAAATCCTGATAAATCGGGTCATTTTGCGCAAATGATCGTGAGTCTGCCGATTCCGTCAAGCGATTTCTTGGTTAGCCAATGGATAACAAACTGGATTCGATGAAAAAATCACGTGGAATTCCGGAATCTTAGCTCAATTGTCAGCTGACAATGGCGGTCGTGTCCGAATCCATCAAGGCCAGTCTTAAAGTATCGCGGCACATTTTCGAGGCGACTCAGCGTCGTTGCCGCTCATCATTTATAAGCGGACGAACGGTACAAGTTTTCGGTTTCCAGCCCACGGACGGGTTCATTGCCGGAAGGCTTGTCATTTGCGTCCTGGGCTTCAGGATCGCGGCGTGACGGAGCAAGGCCGAGCATTTGTTCGAGACGACCAGCATTGAGCGGAGCGCTTATTCCCTTGAAGTTCATGATCCATCTTTCGTCTGCGCATGGCTTGCGTGAAGCGCAGAGATAAGCGCAATTTGAACCCGCAGAGAACGGCCCGGCGGCGTTATCACCATCTTTTCCAACGTGAGGCGGGAAAGGGGAGGGGAGGCCTCCGTCTTCCAAGCGCTGCCTCCAAATGCGGCAGCGACGCCAGACATCCCGGTTCGCTTCTGCGCGCAGAGATCAAAGAGGGCCTCGCAGAGACCAGCCCGACACGCGAAAGGCGGCATCCCCGCCGACACCGGCGAACTGGCGCTGTCTCGGATCATGCGTCATCGCCAGAATTGCGAAATTCCGGCTGCGGGTCCTACGACAGGCGAGGCTGCTGCGCGTTATCGGGGGAGGGGACGTCTAACCTGAATTCTCACGCCGATCTAAGTCGGCTGAATGCGGGGGCAGCTGACGTTAAGGGGGTTGGGGGTTCGTTTGTCCGGAGATCCGATTAATGGCTAGGCCAGGCCTATGACACCAGTCAAATCGCATCCCGGCGGTTGAGCGCGAATAGGATTGCCGACATCCCGGGGCGTCATCAACCGCGGAGATCACAACAGGGCATGCTAGGCGAATCAGGTCTCGGCGGGTATGATCGACGTGCTGGTCAGGATCGTGCGTTGGTATCGCAGACGTGTTGCCGCTAGCCCGATCGGCCAGATCTCACTCCATGTTCCGCAGAGCGGCAAACCCTCCTAGCGGAACTTATTGGCGAGTTCGCTTCCGTCTACGGAATTCCTTCTTGTTTACCTGCTATTTACCATAATGCTCCACGGCGCCGGCCGAACCCGCATCGCGGTCAATCCCGCTTTTCTTGTCGGCGGGTGCCGCACGAGGCAGGATTCCACTATCGCGTCTTCGCTCCCTCGCGATTCGTAAAATGAGCATTGCCCAACCCCGTGCCGATGGTCAGCACTGCCCATCTCGACACGTCGTTCATAAAAGGGATCTGCGACAATCCCTGCACGACGGCGTCGTTGTGCATCATCACGAATGTGCTGTCGTCACCGATCTCCGGAATGGCCTTCATCAGTGCGGCGGGAAGGTTGAAGCTGTCGCTCTCCCAGTTTCCGCCCGGCAGGTTCTGTCCGCCGCGTTCGATGGAGCCATCGGCTTTGATGATGCCGGGGCATGCGATCCCGATGATGGGTGCCGGCTTGAGATTGGCCTTCTCGGCCTTGCCGATCAGATCCCGCAACATCGCGGCCAACTTCTCGATGGTCGCAGTCCGGCTTGGCTCATCGTCGGCATGACGCCAGATGGCGGATTCCCAGACGCTTGCATCCGCAAAATTCGGCACATCGTCCTTTCCGAATTGAACGACGCCGGCGCGAACGTTCGTGCCGCCGATATCGACGGCCAGGATCGCCTCGTGACCTTTGAACATCCAGCGCGGCATCAGGTGGACCGCGCCGATCAGTCCGGCCTCATCGGGGTGGTGAACGATCGGCACGACTTCGACGTCGACGCCGGCCGCTTTGAGAATGACCATGGTCCTGGCGATCGCCAATTCGCCAAAGTGGCTCCGACGGAAGCCGCCGCCAACGACGATACGTTCTGTCTTTCCCCAGCGTTTGTCCTTCAGAAACTTGCCTATCACATCGGCAAAGTCTTGCGCAAAATCCTCCACTGCCCCCATGACCAACGCCGCCGCCTCCAAATCATCGCCCTTCAAAATAGCATCGATTTTTTTCTTGGAGAGTTTCTCCGTCGCGGTCTTGCCGATTGGGTCGTCTCCGACCTTGCGGATGCGTTTTCTCCAATCGTCGAGCTTCTGTTGGAACGTCTTTTTGTTTGCGTTGTCGCCAACGAAACCATCCTTGTCACGCAGTTCGTTGTTGTAGTCGTCGATCGTCACCAATGGCAGGTTTAGAGCGCCATGTGCCAGCGGGGCATTGACCTCATCACGGGGATCGGAACTGCTTTTGGCCATCAATGTACCTTCTACGGCGCGAGTGCTCGAACGGGCGGCGAGATACAACGCGGACTAGCCTCTGGATGTTCCGGAGTCTGAAAAGCCACCTTGTCCTTGTCGGCCGGCGACCTAGGTTCCATGGTTGCAGAGTTTGGAGAATGCCGTGCAGGACGACGACGCTACTCAGGAAATGCTTTCACTGGTCTTGGAAGAGCCGGATCACTGGGCGATGTTTCTCGATATCGACGGGACGCTGCTCAATCTTGCGCCCACGCCGGATGCGATCGAGGTCCCAGAGGCGCTTCCCGGACAACTTCATCGCCTGTCGAACAAGCTCGGCGGTGCCCTGGCGCTGGTCACAGGCCGATCACTTGCCTATGCAGACGAGCTGTTCAAGCCCTTTGCATTTCCGACAGCAGGCCTGCACGGCGCGGAAATCAGGAACGCCGCTGGAATGCAGACGATCGAGGCGACACCTGAATTTCAGGCGCTGAAGCATGCGCTAACCGCGGAAGCCGAGCACTATCCTGGAGTCTTGATCGAGGATAAAGGTGCGGCCGTTGCCGCCCATTACCGGCTCGCGCCCGAGTATGAAAAGGTGCTCGAAGACCGCATGCACTACTATGCGGAGCTCGCCGGGCCGAACTGGGCATTGCAGCTTGGCAAGATGGTATTCGAACTGCGTCCGGCACGGTCGAGCAAGGGCGATGCGCTGGAGCGGTTTTTCCAGTCCGACCCGTTCAAGAACCGCTCCCCGATTACCATCGGCGATGATCTGACCGACGAGTCGATGTTTGCGGTCGCCAATGCCCGCGGCGGCGTTTCCGTCCGTGTCGGTGCGATCGGCTCCCCGAGCTGCGCCACGAGCCGGCTGTCCTCCTCTGCGCTGGTTAGAAACGTCATTGCCGCCTTGGCCGCCTGAGGAACGCTCTTGAACGATGTGCAATGCGGATTGCTGTCGTCTTTACGCCGGCTGCGCAGCGTCAATTGTCAAAAAAGTATCGGTTTTAGCCGGGAATCGTGGTGGCGGGCGTGACAAGAGCCCACTACACTCCCTTCAACAATAAAGCCAAAAAGGGAATTTGGCTGGCGGGCCTGGAACCGTCCTCGGAGGAGGAGACAATGGAACCTGACTTGGAAGTCATTCAGATCAGGCCGGGCGAATCTTTCGCGACGAAGGCGCACGGTTATCCATACCATACGGTTCGCTGGCATTTTCACCCGGAATACGAACTTCATCTCGTCGTGGCGACGACAGGACGGTATTTCGTCGGCGACTTCATCGGCGAATTCGAGCCTGGTAATCTCGTTCTTGCTGGTCCCAATCTTCCCCACAACTGGATCAGCGATGTCCCGAAGGGCTCAAGCATTCCGCTTCGATGCCAGCTCATCCAGTTCAGCGAGGGCTTCATCAGCGATACGATGAAGGTGCTGGCCGAACTCGGCCCCTTCGAACCTGTTCTCGAAGCCTCCCGCCGCGGTGTGCTCTTCGGCGCCGATACCAGCCGGCAGGTTGCTCCTTTGATGAATGAGGTGCAGCAGGCCCACGGTGTGCGCCGCATCGAGCTCTTCATGATGATCATCGGCCTGCTCAGTCGGGCGCACGATGCCCAGCTCCTTGCCAGTCCGAGCTATCTGCCCGATCCGTCGGGCTACATGTCGGCCGGCATCAACAAGGCGCTCGCCTATATCAGAGAGAACCTGACAAAATCCTTCGACGAAGCCGATCTCGCGGCGATCGCCGAACAGTCGACCGGCGCCTTTTCGCGCGCATTCCGCCGTCATACCGGCATGTCGCTGGTACAGTATGTGAAACGCCTGCGCATCAATCTCGCCTGCCAGATCCTGATGAGCGATGAGCACGCATCGATCATCGATATCTGCTTCGAGGTCGGCTTCAACAATCTGTCCAACTTCAACCGGCAGTTTCTCGCGGAAAAAGGCATGACGCCTTCCCGTTTCCGACGGTTGTTGGGTGACAATATCAACGTGGCAAAGGCGGCCTAGAGGAGCCGAACGAGCACGATCCAAGGGACGAGGGAGGACAAGGAGGAGGAACAAAAACTGACACTGACTTGAACGCGGGCACGCGATGAGCGGCTCGCGATCGGAGATGCTTGTCCTCAAAAACGCCAAACCGTCGGGACAAGCGCGACCGTTCCTTCAGCCGAACGGCCACAGCAGAACAGTGCAATCACGAATCTACACAATTTTTTCAATGGGAGGAGATGGAAATGATGAAATTCTCAACAAAGGCGGTAGGCGCCGCGGTATTTGTCCTGTCCTTGCTGGGCGGTACTTCCGCCTTTGCGCAAACGGCCGTTGCGGATGCGACAGTGGCATTCCTCATGCCCGACCAGGGCTCGACCCGCTACGAAGAGCACGACCATCCGGGCTTTGTCGCGGAAATGAAGAAGCTTTGCGCGTCGTGCAAGGTTCTCTATCAGAACGCCGATGCCGATATCGCCAAACAGCAGCAACAGTTTAATTCGGCGATCACGCAAGGCGCCAAGGTCATCGTGCTGGACCCGGTGGATTCGGCGGCCGCCGCATCGCTCGTCCAGCTTGCACAGAGCCAGGGTGTCAAGGTCATTGCCTATGACCGTCCTATCCCGAAGGGCAAGGCCGATTTCTATGTCTCCTTCGACAACAAGGCGATCGGCAAGGCGATTGCGGAATCGCTTGTCCAGCATCTGAAGGCGCAGAAGGTGCCGACCGATGGCGGCGGCATTCTGCAGATCAACGGTTCACCGACCGATGCGGCTGCCGGGCTGATCAAGGACGGCATTCACGAGGGTCTGGCGAACGGCGGATACAAGACGCTTGCCGAATTCGACACACCGAACTGGCAGCCCGCGAACGCCCAGCAATGGGCGGGCGGCCAGATCACCCGCTTCGGCAAGCAGATCGTCGGCGTGGTCGCTGCCAATGACGGCACTGGCGGCGGCGCCATTGCAGCCTTCAAGGCTGCTGGTGTCGATCCCGTGCCACCAGTGACCGGCAATGATGCGACGATCGCTGCGCTGCAGCTAATCATATCAGGGGATCAGTACAATACGATCTCCAAGCCGAGCGAAATCGTCGCCGCTGCCGCTGCCGACGTCGCCGTGAAGCTCCTGGCCGGAGAAACGATCAAGGCCGAAATGACGCTCTACGACACGCCCGCACAGCTCTTCGTACCGGCTGTCGTTACCGCCGAAAACCTCAAGGCCGAGATCATCGACAAGAAGATCAACACCGCCGAGGAGCTGTGCACCGGCCGCTATGCCGACGGCTGCAAGAAGCTCGGCATCACCAAGTAATCGAGCCAAGGGAAAGCGCGGCCGGGCCACCGGTCGCGCTTCCGATTTTCGCTTTTTCGAAAGGCCAGGCAATGTCTGAAACCTCTCATACTCCTGACCCTTCCCGTCAGCCTGTCCTCAGTCTGCGTGGAATATCGAAGAACTTCGGAGCAGTGTCGGCGCTCACCGATATCGAACTCGATGTGTATGCCGGTGAGGTCGTGGCGCTCGTGGGCGATAACGGCGCCGGCAAATCGACGCTGGTCAAGATCCTGGCCGGCGTGCACCAGCCAAGCTCGGGCACGATCATCTTCGAGGACAAGCCGGTCAACTTGTCGAGCCCAAGTGCTGCGCTCGACCTCGGCATCGCAACCGTCTTCCAGGATTTGGCGCTTTGCGAAAATCTTGACGTCGTCGCCAATATCTTTCTCGGCAAGGAGCTCAATCCCTATCAGCTGGATGAGGTTGCAATGGAGATCGCCGCCTGGAAGCTCTTGAACGAGCTTTCGGCCCGCATTCCGAGCGTGCGCGAACCCGTCGCCTCACTCTCCGGCGGACAGCGCCAGACGGTAGCGATCGCCCGATCGCTGCTGCTCCAGCCGAAACTGATCATGCTCGACGAACCCACAGCAGCGCTCGGCGTCGCCCAGACCGCCGAGGTGCTAGACCTCATCGAGCGCGTGCGGGAACGCGGCCTCGCGGTCATCATGATCAGCCACAATATGGAGGATGTTCGGGCCGTCGCCGATCGTATTGTCGTCCTTCGGCTCGGCCGCAACAACGGCACCATGCTGCCCGACGCATCCAACGAACAGCTCGTCAGCGCCATCACCGGCGCATCCAACAATTCCGTCTCCCGCCGCGCGATGCGCCGCAAGGCGCAAAGCCAACAAAACGAGGAGGGCAGGCCATGATGAAAACCATCCAGAATGAACCGGCAGCACCTGCGCTCCTCGACCGACGTGACGAAAGAGTACACCATGACGATAGCCTTGCCGGCTCGATCCGCGCCTTTGGGGATCGCATCCGCTCCGGCGATCTCGGTTCACTGCCGGTCATTGTCGGCCTGGCGATCATCTGGACGGTGTTCCAGGCGCTCAATCCGGTGTTTCTCTCCAGTAGCAACCTCGTCAACATGCTGTTCGACTGCTCGACGGTCGGCGTCATCTCGCTGGGTATCGTCTGCATCCTGATGGTGGGTGAAATCGACCTTTCCGTCGGCTCCGTCAGCGGCTTCGCCTCGGCGCTGGTCGGCGTCTTCTGGGTCAACCAGGGCTGGCCGGTGGTTCTCGCGATCCTCGCCGCGATGATTGTCGGCGCCCTGATCGGCTCGCTCTACGCATTTCTCTTCAACCGCTTCGGCATGCCGAGCTTCGTGTCGACGCTGTCGGGGTTGCTCGCGGTTCTCGGCCTGCAGCTCTATATCCTCGGAGCGACCGGTTCGATCAATCTTCCCTATGGTTCCTGGCTCGTGAGTTTCGGCCAGATCATGGTCATGCCGGACCCGGTCGCCTATCTGCTGGTGGCGCTCGCCGGCATTGCCTTTTTCTTCGCCAGCTACCGCACCTCGGCGCGCCGGCGGGCGGCAGGCCTGTCGGCGAAATCGGCCCGTGGGCTGCTTCTGCGCGCCGTCATCATCACACTCGCCCTGGAGGCTGTCGCGTTCTATCTCAACCAGTCGCGCGGCATTCCGTGGATGTTCGGCCTTTTCGTCGGGCTCACCGCCGCCATGAATTATGCGCTGACGCGCACCAAATGGGGACGCTCCATGCATGCCGTCGGCGGCAACAGGGAAGCAGCGCGCCGCTCGGGCATCAACGTCTCGCGCATCTATACGAGCGCCTTCGTCATGTGCGCTCTGCTTGCGGCAACCGGCGGCGTTCTCTCCGCCGCACGGCTGGCGACGGCAAGTCAGCAGGCCGGCACAGGCGACGTCAATCTCAACGCCATCGCCGCAGCGGTTATCGGCGGCACGAGCCTGTTCGGCGGGCGCGGCAGTGCCTATTCAGCCCTTCTCGGCATCATCGTCATTCAGTCGATTGCCAGCGGGCTGACGCTTCTCGATCTGTCATCGTCGCTTCGATACATGATCACGGGCGCCGTCCTTGCCGTCGCCGTCATCGTCGACTCGCTGGCACGCCGATCGCGGATCTCGCACGGCCGGGCCTAAACCAACCAGGAAAACAGAGGAAGAAAATGGGACAGGATCTGTCTGGAAAAGTCGCGGCCGTCACCGGAGCGGCGTCGGGTATCGGCCTTGAATGCGCCAAGGCTTTGCTTGCCGCGGGCGCTCGGGTCGTGCTGGTCGACCGCAACGAGGAAGCCTTGAAGGAGATCTGCTCGAAACTCGACGCGAGCGCCATTCCGTTGGTCATCGATCTCACCGATCCGAAAAGCGTCGAAGGGATGATGCCGCAAATTCTCGAAAAAGCGGGCCAACTCGATATCTTCCACGCCAATGCCGGCTCTTATATCGGCGGTGAGGTATTGGGTGGCGACCCTGATGCCTGGGACCGGATGCTCAATCTGAACATCAACGCCGCATTCCGTTCGGTGCATGCGGTTCTGCCGCATATGGTCGAGCGCAAGACCGGCGATATCATCCTGACGAGTTCCGTTGCCGGCATGATCCCGGTCGTCTGGGAGCCGATCTACACCGCCTCGAAACATGCGGTCCAGGCATTCGTCCATACGCTGAGGCGGCAGGTGGCCAAGCATGGCTTGCGTGTCGGCGCTGTCGCTCCTGGCCCCGTGGTCACCGCCCTTCTCAGCGACTGGCCGCAGGAGAAGCTGGATGAGGCGCTCGCCGCGGGCGGCCTGATGGAGGCGAACGAAGTGGCCGAAGCCGTGCTTTTCATGCTGACGCGCCCACGCAACATTACGATCCGCGATCTCGTTATCCTGCCGCAGAGCGCCGACATCTGACGCAAGTGCGATCGCCTTCAACAACCGCCGAGAGGAAACGGACATGATCTTCGACAGATTTCGCCTGAACGGACAGGTGGCGCTGATCACCGGCGGCACGCGCGGCATCGGGCTTGCGATCGCCGAGGCGCTCGGCGAGGCGGGCGCCAAGATCATCATCACCGGACGAACCCGTAATTCAGCGGCGGAAGACCGGCTCTCCAAAGCCGGCGTCGATTGCGATTTCATCGCTGCCGACTTGATGAATGAAATTGCTGCCGACGAACTCGTCACTGAGACCCTCTCACGGGCGGGGCGGCTCGACATCCTCGTCAACAATGCCGGCATCGCCATTCATGGCGACAGCGGCGAGTTCTCCGATGCCATCTGGCGGGAGATCATGACCGTCAATGTCGACACCGTCTTCCGCACTTGCCGCGCCGCACTCGCACCGATGCGGCGCCAGGGCGGCGGCGTCATCCTCAATATCGGCTCGATCTCGGGCATCGTTTCTAATATTCCGCAGAACCAGGTCGCCTATAACACCTCCAAGGCGGCGGTCCATATGATGACGAAGAGCCTCGCCAGCGAGGTCGCCGCCGAGAATATCCGCGTCAACGCCATCGCGCCGGGCTATATCGAAACCGATCTGTCGCGCGGCGGCATCGAAAATCCCGACTGGTTCCCGACCTGGCGCAGCATGACCCCGATGGGACGCGTCGGGCAGCCGGAGGAGGTGGCGGGTGCTGCCCTGTTCCTCTGCTCGGCGGCGGCAAGTTATGTCACCGGCGAAGTGCTGGTTATCGACGGCGGTTATACGACGCGGTGAGACGCGAATACGAGATTGGGGGAGGGTGGCTCGCAGCCGCTTGGTCGGGGAGGGAATTTCTCTCCCTCCTGCGTATATAATCGTGGAGTGGGCCTCGAAGACAAATTGCGGCCCCTCAGCCAGTTCCGCCGCACATCGCATCTGTGCGATCTCAGCCGGATAAGATTTGCACGGGCATGGTGATTTCGAACTCGGTGCCTGCGCCGGTCGTCTGCAGCAGGCGGATCGTACCGCCATGGGAGCTCAGCATGGCGCGGACGATACCGAGGCCCATGCCGGTGCCGCCCTGTTCGCGGCGGGTTGAGAAGAACGGCTGAAAGATGCGTTGACGATTTGCCTCGGAGATACCGCTGCCGTCGTCACGGATAAGAATGACGGCTGTTCGGCCATCGGCCGATACTCTGAGTTCCAACAGCGTGGCGCCGTGCTGAAGAGCGTTTTCGGCAAGGTTGGCAAAGGCGATGCCGGCTGCTTCCTGGGGAAGAGCAACCGAAATTTCCGTATCGCCTGCGCCGGAAATATGGAGGGCGGGAAACTGCCCGCGCAGTGAGGATAAGATGTCGGTGACGCTGCTTCTGCCCTCGGCCACGGGCGTTTCCGCCTGCGCAAGCTCTCTCAACCGCTGCAACAATGCGTCGAGCCGGACTGCATCGGCGACGATGTTGTCGAGAAAGTGCAAACGCTGCGCCTTCGTCATCGGCCTTTCGGCATCATCGTCACGCAGAAGCTCCGCCGCCCCGCGGATCGCCGTCAGCGGCGATTTCAGTTCGTGGGAGACATGAGCGGCAAAGGAACGGACATATTCGGTGCGATCGACCAGTTTTCCGGCAAGATCGAGGAAGCTTTGCGACAGCAAAGCGATCTCGTACGTTCCATAGCTTTCCAGCGGCCGGATTGCTCCCTTGCCACCGCGGGCGATCTCCTCCGTCCGGGCGATCAAAGCGTCGATAGGCCCGGTGATGGTGCGCGTCAGCACATAAGCAACGCCGAGCGTCAGCAGGAAGGCGACCGCGAGGGCGCCGATCTCCGCCGGTGCCATCCGGTTCGAACTCGCCTCCACGGCACGAAACCAGATAACGATCAGGATCGGCAGCGCCATGACCGCGAGAAGCACCACATAGACGATCAGCGCCAGCGTCGGCCGCCATTTCGTCCTGACTTTCGGTGCCGGCATCAGCCCTTCCTCCCGCTTTCGATGCCGAGTTTGAAGCCGATCCCGTGAACGGTTGCAATGATCGCGGAACCGCCGGCCACCAGGAATTTGGCCCTAATGTTGCGGATATGGCTGTCGATCGTCCGGTCAGCGACATAGGTTCCGGCGCCATAGGCCGCCTCCATCAGCTGTTCGCGGCTGAAGACCATATCGGGGCGTGACAACAATGCGTCCAGGATTGCGAATTCGAGCGCTGTCATTGCGATGGTGCTCTCGCCAAACATGACCGTCCTGCCACGCCGATCCAGGCTGAGTTCACCGGCGACAAGGGTGGCGTGGCGTCTGTCGGGCCCCACTTCATTGCTGCTGCGCTTCAAAATCGCCTTGACCCTAGCCACGAGTTCGCGCGGGCTGAATGGTTTGGTGACATAGTCGTCTCCACCGATTTCGAGACCCAGTATCTTGTCGATCTCCTCGTCACGCGCCGAAAGAAACAGGATCGGCAATCCCGACGTCTTGCGGATCTGGCGACAGACTTCCAGGCCGTCCATGTCGGGCATGCCGATATCGAGGATGATGAGATCGATGTTGCCACGGCGGAAGGCCGCCATCGCCTCGGTGCCGTTGCGGGCGGCCATCCAGGCCAGGCCGCCGCGCTCAAGGGCGAAGCAGATCACGTCGCGGATGTGGGGTTCGTCATCGACGACGAGAATGCGGGGCGCCATCACCGGTCCTGCGTTGGTTTATCGTGCCTGTTGTTATCGTTCTCGTTCTATCTTGCAATGGGAGCCAGAAGATAACTCTCCAGCCGCGCCGCCCGGAAGGTCCAGCTCCGCCAGTCCAGCCGGCGCCTCTCAAAATTCCTGGCGAGGTAGTACCGAACTGTCACCGCTTGGCTCCTCTTTTCGATCAGGTGATCCGGCAACTTGAGGAGGTAGAGGTCGAGCGCCGGAATGACGGAAGGACCGAGCGAGGAGAGATAATCGAGGTCGAGCGGCGGACCTTCCTGGCTGATCTCCTGGCTGTGGACGACATTGAAGCGGGCGATGGCATCAGGGAAATCGATGAAGGCGCTGATGTAGAGCACCGCAATCAGGGAAGCGAGGTTCGTGGCGATCAGCCACTCGTTGGATCGATTGAGCAGAATGCGCAGCAGGATCAAGACAAGGCCGATGGCAACGAGGCCCATCCAGAGACCGGCGGCGACGCGCAGTTCCGTCAGCGAATAGGCCTCGACGTAAAGCCCGAGCCGCAGCATCGAGGACAGGCAGAGAAGGACATTCTGGACGATCCAGGCATGGACGAGGCCGCGGATCAGCGAACTTTGATCGCCGGGGCCGCCGCGCCGCATGGCGAGAAGAACGAAACCGGCGGCCAGAAGCGCCGTCGCAATCAGCGGATAGGCGCCGCGATGAGCATATTCGGCGTGGCTCATGTGATCGGGCAGATCTGCGCCGCCCCAGAGATAGACGAGATCGAGAAGCGTCTGCACCGCAAAGACCGCGTTGAAGAGGAGCAGCGACCGCAGCAGCGAGGCCTGGCCGAACGGTGCATTTCTGGTCGGCACGATGACGAACGCCCTGCTGGCTTGCGACCTCGCAGCGCGCCGCTTCAGGCGCGGCCGCAACATCGCCCAGACCACAGTAGCGATCATCATCCAGAAGCCGATCCGCCAAAGGTCGAGAAACTGCAGCAGAACGGCAAAACGGATACTGCGCAGCGCGATCTCGATCAGCGGGTTCGCAGCCGCAAAAAGGAACACGAAGATTGCGGCGAGAACGAGAGGCATGATCCAGAGACCGACGCCCTGCCAAACGACAGTGAAGGAGAAACGTTTGGCCGGCGTCTTAAGATATTTCCTAATATCGTCGGCAAGCCGCAAGGGAATGACAAGAGTGAAACGGAGAAACACCAGCGGCAGACCGATCAGACTGCGAGGCATAAGCCTGCCGCCGACGAGAGCAACCACTATCAGCGCGCTGAAGCAAAGGGCGATGCCGGTGAATGAGGGCGCTTCCAGCAGAGGTGCCGAGGCCAGAACCGAAAAACCAAACAGGAGAGCAGCCATTGACGGCGCTCGGATCTTCCCGGCCGAAAGTAGAATGCCGGTGCAGACGGCGAGTGCAAACAGGAAAAGATTTATCCCGGGCATCTCACCAAAGATCAGAAAATCAGACAGCGCCACCAGTGCAAACAGCGCGGTAATCCGGCCACTGCCACGCCTGATCGGCATTGCTTCTGTCAGCGTGTCGGTTGTGTCCATTGGTGCTCCTCTCGTAGATGCCGCTTTTCGATCACGATGAGCATGGTTGCTGGGGTCTCCTCGGAGGCGGTCCCTCGAGGCCAGCTCGCCTCCGTCAGCCACCATCCGTCATTGCGGAGGCGATCCGGCAAAGCCGGACGGCGTGGCGCGAGGGGGATGTCGTTCTTGCTCATGGCGGAAGAATGCCGCGCCGGATTGCAGATTTTGTGCAGAGAGTGAGCAGCAATTCAGGAAAATCACCCGGACCTATGAGGTCATGCAGCAGGCCTCTCCAGATCATCGCGTGAAGATAGCCTAGTAGAATTTACGATTGCCGCGGACGGCTCTTTCCATTCGTGCGGGACGGCGTCGCCGGCCTGTTTCCGGCGATCGGGATCGAGGCAATCAGCCTGGCGAGAGCCGCCTGGGATCGCACCCCCGTTTTGCCAAAGCATCGGCCGGTGTGGGTTTTTACCGTGTTGGACGAAATTCCAAGAACCCGGGCAATCTCGGGCAGATTCATTCCGCTGCCGATCAGTGCGGCGACCCGGGTTTCGGCTTCGGTCAGGCCAAAGATGTGTTGCAGTTGTTGCGCTTGCCGACGCGTCTTCGCTTCCGGATCGACGATATGAATGAGCACGCGCGCTCCACTATCAACCGCATCCCATATCGAAACCGCTGTCGGTGCAAGCGGCGTGATCATCACCAGATAGGGCGGCAAACCCGATGGCCGGGAGATCGACAATGCCCCGTCGAAAGGCGTGTCTTCGCCATCGGCTATCAGCAAAGCCTGACGAATGGCGTTCGCCAGCCGGCTGGATGTCTTCGAAATATGGGCGGCAAGCGAGGGCCTCTCGGATCGGCTGAGAAAAATGCCGTCGGCCTGCTTGAGCAGTGCTTCGGCTGCCGCATTCAAGAGAAGGACCGCACCCCGACCATCGATCAGCACAGCCGCATCCGCGATTGCATCGATCAGCCGTTGCGGCAATTCGGGTGCGCGGGCGATCCGGTTTACCTGAAAGGAAAGATCGATCGCCCGCGCCATGTGCGGGCTCAGCCGCCCTAACCGTGCTGCCGCTTCCGCGGCGTGCTCGTCTTGCTGACGAGACAGGAACAGAGCGACACCGCCGATACCTCCCCGCTCGTGCAGGCTGGCATGCGGCAGGAAGAGCTGATTGAAGATGTTTTGAGGCTTGCAGATATCGGCGTAAAACGCGGAATGCCTTACGGCCTCTGCATCGATCAACCTATTGCCGACTGCAATCTCGCCCGGCTTTACCTTCTCGAATGCGCGGGCATAGGGGTTGCTCGTGTAATGCTGTAGATAGAGCGCATTCAAATCTTCGCGCATACGGCCGGGGATCAGAAAGCTGCCGCGGCCATCGGGCGCCTGATAGACAATATTTCCGGCGACGGCACCGACGTAATCAACGATCGCGCACAGCGTATCCGGCCATAGTTCTGAACGGACCGCCGCCTGATAGACAGCATCAACGATATCGACATGATCCATATCAGCGCCGCTCGTTTTCACGATGATGGTTCCGCCAAATGCAACGATCGCACCATTTCGATTACTGCCTAAATGTCTAAGGAGAGGCAAAATAGCGAGCGTCACCCGATCAGGCGATATCTTGCGCCGTCTCGTTCACCGAATGACTTGCCGGGATTTGTGAGAAGATCGTTGAAGAAATGGAGGAGGCCTCATCTGAACCTTGGCGCGCGCTTGGCATTGTGAAGCAATTCGGAGGCGGTCGCGAACGGCCCAAAGAGTTTGAGCAGCAGCGCTTGTTCCTCGGAATCTATGCGGTGACGAGCGCAGAACTCCGTCACGGACCAGACTTTCGTCAGATCGTCTGTTTCGACTTGCCTGGGTTCGATGTGTTCGGTCACGGCGTGTCCTCCGAATATCAAGACTACGCCACGCCGGCATTTATAAGAACTAGCTAAAAAGAATTATGCCGTTTTGCAGACCATCGGAATATGATTGGCTCCCCCCGGCGGACTTGCGTCAATCAGGCCGATATACGAAGACGCCCGCCGATTGCGCGGCGGGCGTCATGTCTCACTGATCTATGACTGCTGATCAAACGAGAGCGTCGGTGCCCGTGATGTTGAGCGTCAGAACGCCAGCGTCCGTGTGGCCTTCGCCATCGGAGATCTTGTAATACTGGACGGTTTCCGTGACGGTCTGGCCAGCAGCCAGGTCATCCGTCAGCTCATAGGTGAATTCGCCATTCGGCTTGACGTGGAAGACGCCATAGTCGCCGACGATGTCGGTAACAGCGTCGGGGCCGCTCTTAGCGCTGACATTCGTGCCGTCGAACTGGCGGAGGAAGAGGTGACCATTGTCGCCGGCAATGTCGTTGTCCAGAACGTTGCCGCCGATGGCGTCGCCTTCGTTGAAGCTGTAGTGGTCGTCAACAGCGATCGGCTTTACCTGGGTGACGCCCTGGATGTTCAGGGTGAACAGGCCGACGTCGGTATGACCGCTGCCGTCGGAGATCTTGTAGGAAACCTTCTCCTGGAACGATTCGCCGTTGGCGAAACCGATCTTGGCAGCGTCGCTCAGGACATAGGTGTAGCTGCCGTCCGGCTTGACGAAGAAGGTGCCGTAATCGCCCTGGATTTGGGTAACCTGGCTGTTGCCGCTCTTGGCGCCTACGCTTGCGCCGTCGAAGGCGCGCAGGAACAGGTGGCCGTTGTCGGAGGAATCGTTGGAAAGCAGATTTCCGGAAATAACGTCGGTTTCTTGAAATGTTGCACTATCATCAGTTGCATGTATCGGCGAAGCCATTGCTCTCTCCTCAAATTGTTTATTAGCGGGTCAATTTCGACCTCAGCGAGCGGCTCCTTTAACAACCTATTAATACTACAAGTCAATGGCCTATTTAACAGAAGGTTAATTTCGATGGCGATCTTCGCGTTGCTTCCATTCTGGCGGAATAATGTCGCTCTCGCGCCAAATTGAAGAAAATTCGACAAAAACTATACCCGGCTAACTTGAATAAAATGGCACCGAGTATATCTGAAGGCGATTAGCGGTGCCCGCGCCATGCCATCCGGGCTATCCGTTGCAATTCTGCTCGCCGAGCCCTATGTTGCTGGATGTACCCGATCCAAGCGGAAATCCAAGCCGTTGCCGGCTGCTGCTTGAGACGCTTATGCATCGGCGCGCGCCTTAAGGCTGCGTGATGGGCAATCCCACAAACAATCGATAACGTCGGCCAAGGCCGGCAAAGGATTTCTTTTTGAACAACACACATACAGCCACCGCGGTTGCGGCGGCGAATCCGCGTGAGGATGACGAGGCTGTCCGCAATGTTCCCAGGAGCTGGAAGCCGTTTCCCTGCCTTCTCACCCGCCGCGAATTGCAGGCTCTGATCGCCGAGCAGCTCGGCTGAGCGGCGATCGGGCCACCATCCCAGACAAGGAGAACTCGAAATGCAGGTACTCGTCAGAGACAACAATGTCGATCAAGCGCTCAGAGTCTTGAAAAAGAAAATGCAGCGCGAAGGGCTGTTCCGCGAAATGAAAGAACGGCGCGCCTATGAGAAACCGTCCGAACGGCGCGTCAGGGAAAAGGCGCAGGCGATCAGCCGACATCGCAAGGCTGCACGCAAGCAGATGCAGCGTGAAGGCCTGCTGCCCGGTCCGAAGCGGGCGGTGGCCGCCCGCTAGCGGCTTTATCCTCACCAGCCTTTTCGGGCTTTGGTGGTTACATTCCTGAAAGGACAGACAATGGACGAACTCAATAGCCTCACCGTTTCGGAAGAACGCCTCGAGGATTGCCGCGATGTCGTGGAGCCGGATCTGCAGGATCTGATTCAACGTGCTCTGACATCGGGCTTTTCCCGGGAGGAAGTTCTCATCGCCGTCAGCGAACTGGTCGCCGAAGACTTTGCAACGGTCATGAGAACCCCAAGCGTCCATTGATCGACTGCGTGCCTCGATCATCTTGGGAATGGGCTCACTAGGCCCGCCGACTGGGAACATCGGCCGCGGCAGATGGTTACTTCGTCTCTTGTATAGATGGAGATGACGATGACCAATCAAGACGATGTGACACGGGTATGGGAATTGATCGACAAGATCGGGTTTTGCATGCTGACGACCCGCAGCGGCGACGAACTGCGAGCCCGCCCGATGTCCGCCTATACCGCGCAGCTCGAGAATGCGATCTATTTTCTGACCGATGTCAGCAGTCACAAGGACGATGAAATCACTCGCTGGCCAAACGTCTGCCTCGCCTTTGCCGACACCAAGGGACAGAAATACGTTTCCGTATCGGGGACGGCCGAGGTGCAAAACGACCGGGAGAGAATCAGGGAATTATGGGCGACGCCGGCAAAGGCGTGGTGGGACAATCCCGACGATCCTTCCATCCGCATCCTCAAGATGACGCCGGCTTCAGCCGAATATTGGGACAGCCCGGGCACGATCATCAGCTATATCAAGATGGCGGCGGCAGCGGTCTCGAACACCAAACCTGATATGGGCGACAATGCCGAGGTCAAGCTTTAGCGCATCGTCGGCCACTAACCCCCTTACAGCGCCGCATCTTTTAGACGCGCAAAGGATGCTGTAACACCCTGAATTGCTGCATCATTTTATCCTTCGATCCATTCCGGCTTAATGAATTATGCGGTAGCCGATGCCTTGACGAAATCGATGAACGCCCGGAGCGGCGCAGGCACCAGCCGTCGTCCGGGATAATAGAGGAACGGCCCGGAGAAGCGTTGCCACCACGGTTCGAGGAGGGGCTCGAGCACGCCACTGTCGATATGCGGGCGCAGCCAGTCCTCGAAGAGGCAGACGATCCCTGTTCCTGATATCGCTGCATCGACGGCCAGATCGGTCGCTCCGCCGACCCGCACGATCAGCGGCCCCGTCGGATCGACCCGCACGATCTCGCCATCGCGCTCGAACTCCCACGGCGCCGTCATCGCACCGCTCGAGAAGCGACCCAACAGACAGGCATGGCCGAGCAGCTCGCTCGGATGTTGCGGCCGGCCACGGCGATCGAGGTAGTCGGGGGAGGCTGCGATGGCAAAGCGCTGGACGCGTGGCCCGATCGGTATCGCGATCATATCCTGCTCCAACCGCTCGTCATAGCGGATGCCGGCGTCGCAGCCGGCCGCGATCACGTCCACAAAGCTCTCGTCGGTGACCACCTCCAGCCGAATATCGGGATAGGCGGCGAGGAACGGCGGAACGATGGCGGGCAGCACCAGCCGCGCCGCGCTGACCGGCACATTGAGGCGCAAGGCACCGGCCGGCCTGTCGCGAAATCCGTTGACAACGTCGAGGGCAGACTCCACCTCGCTCAAAGCAGGGCCGAGCCGCTCCAGCAGGCCCTTGCCTGCTTCGGTTGGGACGACGCTGCGTGTCGTCCGGTTGAGCAGCCTGACGCCGAGCTGGGCCTCCAGGCGGCGCACCGCTTCGCTGAGGAAGGAGGCGCTGCTGCCACTGACGCGCGCGCCCTCGCGGAAACCCCCGGCACGGGCCACGGCAACAAAGGCATTGAGATCGCCCAGATCTGCTTTCATTGTTCGCCACTCCGCACAGCCCGTGCGGATTATAGCCAATTTTCACGCGCGCCGACAATGCTTATCTTGGGCCTATCTTGGCGTCATCTCTTGAAAGGAATTAGATCATGTCAACTATCGATCAGTCCGGCACGTTCAACCTCGGCGGCCGTAGCGTGAAGCGGCTTGGCTATGGCGCCATGCAGCTTGCCGGGCCTGGCGTGTTTGGTCCGCCCAAGGATCATGGCGCGGCACTGGCCGTGCTGCGAGAGGCGGTCTCGAGCGGCGTAAACCACATCGACACCAGCGACTTCTATGGCCCGCACGTCACCAACCGGATCATTCGTGAAGCGCTGCATCCCTATCGCAACGATCTCACTATCGTCACCAAGATTGGCGCCCGGCGCGGCACGGACGGATCGTGGATGCCGGCCTTCTCGCGTGAAGAACTGACCGCGGCAGTGCACGACAATCTCCGCAATCTCGGCCTCGATGTGCTTGATGTCGTCAATCTCAGGATCATGTTCGACGTGCACGGCCCGGCCGAAGGGTCGATCGAAGCGCCACTGACGGTCCTTGCCGATCTCCAGCGGCAAGGCCTGGTCCGTCACATCGGGCTGAGCAACGTCACATCGAGGCAGATCACTGAGGGGCGTGGGATCACCGAGATCGTCTGCGTGCAGAACCAGTACAATCTGGCGCACCGGGCGGACGATGCCCTGATCGACGATCTCGCGCGCGACGGCATTGCCTATGTGCCGTTCTTCCCGCTCGGCGGGTTCAGCCCGCTGCAGTCTTCCACCCTGTCCGATGTCGCCGCACGCCTCAACGCCACGCCTATGCAGGTGGCGCTCGCCTGGCTGCTGCGTCGCGCGGAAAACATCCTGCTGATCCCCGGCACCTCTTCCGTTGGCCATCTCAGGGAGAACCTCGCCGCCGCCGCGCTCGTGCTGCCGAATGACGCTGTCTCGGAATTGAACCGCATGGCTGATGTCGCCGCTTAACGGCATCCGATGGCTGCAAACGATCCGATCGCTCCGCCACGCTCTCGCATGGCGGAGCGAAGCCATACGGCTCCCGCTATTTCCTCAACGCCGCCGACCCGTTGCGGCTATGCTTTCAATAGCGCTCCGGCACATACATTTCAGGCGGAACCGGCGCCCTGTTATAATCGGCGTTACGGATACGGTCCGGCAACTGGATCTCCGGTTTCGGAACATCCTCGTAAGGGATCTGCTCGAGAAGATGGGCAATGCAGTTCAACCGCGCCCGTTTCTTGTCCACGGCCTGAACCACCCACCAAGGCGCATCGGGGCTGTGCGTACGCGCCAGCATTTCTTCCTTGGCTTTGGTGTATTCCTCCCAATGGACACGGCTTTCCATATCCATCGGTGACAGCTTCCATTGCTTCAGTGGATCGTGGATACGCATGTTGAAGCGGAATTCCTGCTCCTCATCGGTGATCGAAAACCAGTATTTGATCAGCACGATTCCGGAGCGGACCAGCATGCGTTCGAATTCGGGCACCGAGCGGAAGAACTCCTCGAGTTCATCAGGAGTGCAGAACCCCATCACGCGCTCGACACCGGCGCGATTGTACCAGCTTCGGTCGAAGAGCACGATCTCGCCACCGGTCGGAAGATGTGGGACATAACGCTGAAAATACCATTGATGGCGTTCGCGCTCGGTCGGGGCGGGCAGCGCGACCGTCCGGCAAACGCGCGGATTGAGCCGCTGGGTCACGCGCTTGATCGCGCCTCCCTTGCCGGCCGAATCCCGGCCTTCAAACAGCACCACCACCTTCAGCTTCTTATGCTGAACCCAATCCTGCAGCCGCACCAACTCGTGCTGCAACCGGAAAAGCTCCCGGAAGTAGATCTTTCGCTCGAGCGTCTGCTCCGCCGGTTCCGACATTCCTTCGGCGACCAGATCGTCGAGCCGGTCTTCCTCCATCTGCATTTCCAGCTCTTCATCGAAGCTGTCGGCGATTTCGGCCTTTATACGGCTGAGTTGGTCCTGAGGTGTTTGAGTCATAGGCTTTTCCTTCCTGCCTTTTTTTGACAGGAGCATGTCACTGCGAAGTTTGTGTGACGGTTCGGTTAGCCGAAGCTGGAACAGCGACTTCCCGATCCCTTAAGCCGATGATTGACGTCGAATGCGCTTCAGCCGCCGAGGCGCGGCTATAGCTGTCCCGTCCGGTACCGGTCGACAAGATTCCGGCAGGCGCGGATCGTCAGGGCCATGACGGTGAGCGTGGTGCCGGCGATGCCGCTGCCGGGGAAGGCGCTGGCGTCGGTGACGATGAGGTTCGGGGCATCCCAGACCTGGTTGTAGGGGTTGAGCACAGAAGCTTGCCGGGTTTCTCCCATACGCGCGCCGCCCGTCTCATGGATTGCCGCGCCCATGCACATGGTCTTGCGGAACCATTTGCGGAACATGAAGCGGCTGAAGGCACCGGCGTCGGGAAAGGCGCCCTTGCCCATCTCCTTGAGGCCGGTGGGCGAGCCGATGAATTCGAGGTCGCCGCCAATCTCCTTGATCATGGCGATCAGAGTCTCCTCCTGCCTTTTGAGCAGCGCCTGCTCCTCCTGTTGCATGACGCAGCGGATATGCGGCACGGGAATGTTCCAGGCATCCCTACGCCTGACGTCGAGCGTGATGCGGTTGTCGGCATAGGGCAGCATACGGCCGAAGCCGAAAAAGGCGAGACGCGCATCTCTGTCCTCGGAGACTGGCGCGCGGCCGACGCTTCCCTGGTAGTCGAAATCACCGCGGGCAACGTCGCCCGCGCCGAAGCGGGGAATGAAGATCCCGCCCGACGGATTGTAGAACGGGTCGGTCGGGGCGGACTCGTCCGCCGCCCAGCCCTTCGCCTTCGAAAAGGAGCCGAAAGCAAGGCACGGAAGCTGGTCCATGAAATAGCGTCCGAGCGCGCCAGAGCTGTTGCCGAGTCCACCCGGATGTTTCGCCGAAGCCGAATTCAGGAGCAGCCGCACGCTTTCGATCGGCGAGGCCGAAAGCACCAATGTCGCGGCGCGGGCGGTCGATACCTCGCCGGTGTTGCGATCGATGAACTCAGCGCCGGTGGCGCGGCCGGTTTTCTCATCCGTGGTGATACGACGAACGACGGCGTCGTAACGGACTGTCAGCTGGCCGGTGGCCTGAGCGTCTCGCAGCGGTCGCGGCATGCGGTCGGCGTCCGGCGCGATGTAGCGCCAGGAGACGACGTGCCTTTCCAGCCAGCGGCTTTCGACCGCCTGCTTGAAGATCTGTTCGGCGGGCGTCAGGCTTGCCGGTTTTGCATAGACGCCGTCCGGCAGCGTGGCGACGTTGTCCCTATTGCCGTAGAGGCCGAGATAGGCTTCGACCTCGTCGTAGAAAGGCGCCAGCTCGTCATAGGAGACCGGCCAGTCCACGCCCTTTCCGGCGCGTGAGCGGATCTTGAAATCGTCATCGGTCCAGCGCAGCAGCACCCGGCCGAAACTGTGAAGGCGCCCGCCGCCCTGGCGGCCGCGGATCCAGAGGAAGGGCTCGCCCTTCGGCGTCGTATAGGGGTTCTTGCGGTCGTTGACGAAGAAGTGGCTGAAGCGCTCGGTAAAAAACGCCGCGCGCGCCTGGATCGGCTGGCCCTTGAGTGTGGCCCGCGCACGCTCCCAGATATTGATGCTGCTTGCCGGCGCCTTCTTGCGCGCCGGGTCGAAATCCCTGGGTCCAACGGCGGGCCCAGCCTCGAGCAGCAGCACCGACAGCCCTTGGGCCGTCAGTTCTTTTACCGCAAAGGAACCCGCTGCGCCGGAGCCGATCACCAGCGCATCATAGACGATCTCAGACATGTCTTTTCAAATCCTGTCCTGGAGCAATCCTCAAAACGGCGCGAAACGCACCCGGAGTTGCGGGAAAACAAAGGGATGGTGCGTCACAGCCGCGATCCGTCAGCGCCGAAGAGGGACGCCTTGGCGATATCGAGCCCGGGAGCCAGAGCATCGCCGGGCTCAAGGGTTACGTCGCCCATCAGCCGGAGCGAGAGACTTTGGTCCGCCCAGTCGAACCAGACAACGGCGTCCGAACCCATCGGCTCGACGACGGCGACGCGGCCGGGAATGGTGGGCAGGCCGCTCGTGGACCCATCGAGCACAAGATGTTCCGGGCGAAAGCCGAGTGTAGCAGGTCCTTCCGCTGCGTCTGCTCTAAAGGAATAACCGGAGAGATCGACAGTGAGCTCCTTGCTCCGGAAGACCGGCGCGCCGTTGCCGCGCCCGATCCTGCCCTCGACGAAATTCATCGCCGGAGCGCCGATGAAGCCGGCGACGAAGAGATTGGCCGGACGGCGGTAGATCTCGGACGGCGAGGCGAGCTGCTGGATCACGCCGTCCCGCATGATGGCGATGCGGTCGGCCAGCGTCAGTGCCTCGACCTGGTCGTGGGTGACGTAGATCATGGTATTGCCGAGGCGCTGGTGCAGTTTCTTGATTTCGACGCGCAATTCATTGCGCAGCTTGGCATCGAGGTTCGACAGCGGTTCGTCGAACAGGAAGACATCCACTTCGCGTACCAGCGCCCGGCCGATGGCGACGCGCTGGCGCTGACCGCCGGAAAGCTCGGCAGGACGCCGGTCGAGTAGCTTGTCGAGCTGAAGGAGGGCGGCGGTGCGGGCGACACGGGCCTCGATCTCGGCCTTCGGCAGGCGTGCGACGCGAAGTCCGAAGGAGAGGTTCTTGCGGACCGACATACGCGGATAGAGCGCGTAGGACTGGAAAACCATGCCGATGCCACGGTCCTTCGGCTCCTCCCAGCTGACGTTCTTGCCCGAGATCCAGACCTCGCCTGATGTAATGTCCTGGAGACCGGCAATGGCATTCAGAAGCGTGGACTTGCCGCAGCCGGAAGGGCCGAGCAGCACCAGGAACTCCCGCGGCGCGATGTCGATCGACATCTTCTCGATCACCGTATGATCGCCATAGGCGATCTTCAGGTCCTTGACGGAGACGGCAGATTGCATGGAAGCGTTACCCCTTGACTGCGCCGGCCGCGATGCCGCGCACGAACCAGCGACCGGACAGGAAATAGATGGCAAGCGGAACGATGGCGGTGAGGATCGTCGCCGCCATGTTCACGTTGTAGGTCCGCTCGCCCATCGTGGTGTTGACGATATTGTTGAGCTGCACGGTCATCGGCAGGTTGTCGCGGCCGGCAAAGACGAGACCGAGGAGGAAGTCGTTCCAGATGCCGGTGAATTGCAGCATGGAGACCACCACGACCATCGGCACGGCAATGGGCAGCATGATCTCGAAAAAGATGCGCCAGAAGCCCGCGCCGTCGACGCGCGCCGCCTTGCAGAGCTCCTCCGGCACGCTGACGAAATAATTGCGGAAGAGCAGCGTCACCAGCGGCAGGCCGAAGATGACATGCACGAGAATGATACCGGCCAGCGAATTGTAGAGATCGATATTCGCCATCGCCCGGACCATCGGATAGAGGAAGATCTGGTAGGGGATGAGGCCGCCGGCCATCAGCAGGCCGAAAAGCAGGTTTGCCCCGCGCGGCCGCCAAAGCGACAGCGCATAGCCATTGACGGCGCCGATGAAGACCGAGAGCGCGACCGAGGGGAGGGTGATCGCCACCGAATTCCAGAAGCCGCTGCGAATGCCGACGCAGACGGTTCCCATGCAGGCGCCCGACCAGGCGGTCACCCAGGCGGAGAAATCGAGCGTGGCCGGCAGGGCAAAGATCTGCCCGAGCCGGATTTCGTCCATGGACTTCAGCGAGGTGACGACCATGGTGTAGAGCGGCAGAAGGAAGAAAAGTGCTGCGACGACAAGGAAGGCATAGAGGCCGATGCGCCCGGCGGTGATCTGTGCCGGCTTCGGGCCATTCGGATGAGGACGGGCCATCACGCAGCCCCCTTTGCTTTGTCACGCATGTGCATCGCATAGCGGAACGGGGCGACGGCGACGATCACCCCGAGGACAAGCACCGTCGCGCCTGCTGTGGCGAGGCCGAGGTTCTGGCGCCCGAACAGATTGTCCATGATGAATTTCGCCGGCACCTCCGTCGCATTGCCGGGGCCGCCATTGGTCATGGCGACGACAATGTCATAGGTCTTGATCACGCCCATGGCGAGCAGCATTCCGGCGGCGGCCAGCGCCGGCCCGAGCTGCGGCAGGATGATCGACACATAGATCCGCCAGACGGGAATGCCGTCGATCCGCGCCGCCTTCCATTGCTCGGCTTCGATGCCACGCATGCCGGCAAGCGCAATGACCATGACAAGCCCCGCGCCCTGCCATACGCCGGCAAGCACCAGTGCATAGATCGCCATGTCGCGATTGACCACCCAGTCGAGGACGAAGCTTTCCCAGCCGAGCGAGCGCACGCTCGCCTGGATACCGAGCGTCGGATTGAGCATCCACTGCCAGATCAGCCCGGTCACCACGAAGGACATGGCGTAGGGATAGAGGAATATGGTCCTGAAGGCGCTTTCGAAGCGGATCTTGCGGTCCAGCGCCGCCGCCAGCAGGAAGCCGAGCAGCAAACAGCCTGCGACGTAAAGGACACCGAAGATCAACACGTTTTGCAGCGATGCCAGCCATTTGGCGGAAGAGAAGAGCTTCGAATATTGCGCCAAGCCGACATAGGTCGAGGACGGAAAAAGCGTCGAATTGGTAAAGGACAGCAGGATCGACCAGGCCATGGTGCCGATGAAGACCACGACCGCAACGAACCATGTCGGCAGCAGCGCGATGGTGGCGGAAAGATTGGGCTTGCGTTTGACGGACATCGGCCAGCTCGTTGACGGAATGGAAAGCAGGGCTCGCGCCCCCGCGCGAGGCGGCGGCCGGCAGCTGTGGCGTCGGGTCAGACCGACGCCACAGGCACTATCCTACTCGAAGATGGCGAAGAAATTCTCGGCCGCAGCGCCTGCATCGTTCGAGCCGCCGCTCCAGTATTCGTCTACGAAGTCGTCGAGTGCGCCAACCTGCTGGGGCGTCAGCACGATCGCCTGGTCCGGCACGATCGCACCCGCAGCCATCAGCTCTACACCCTTCTGTGCGCAGGCGTCCAGCTTCGACTTGTCGACGTCGGAGCGCATCGGAACCGAACCCTTCTTGAGGGCGAATTCGACCTGAATGGCCGGATCCATGACGACTTCGGCGAGAAGTTTCTGCGCCTTGTCGGTCTCGGCATTGGCGGTCTTGGGGAACCAGAGGGAGTCGGCGATGTAGACCATGCCCTTCGACTCCGGCACAATCATGCAGCCATAATCCTTGCCCGGTTCTTTGCCGGCGACGGTGAATTCGCCCTTGGCCCAGTCGCCCATAAACTGCACGCCAGCCTTGGCGGTGATCAGCATGGCGGTTGCGTCGTTCCAGTTGCGGCCGGCTGCACCCGCATCGACATAGCCACGCAGCTTGCCGAGGATCTCCAGGGTCTTCTTCACGCCTTCGACGGATGCCGGGCTCTTGTCCTTGTCGACATAGATCTTCAGGAAGCCGTCGATCCCGACCTGCGAGAGCAGGATCATGTTGAAGACCTTGGTTTGCTGCCAAGGCTGGCCACCCCAGGCGACCGGAACCATGCCGGCAGCCTTCAGCTTGTCGAGATCGGCAAAGAGCTCGTCCCAGGTCTTAGGCTCCTGCGCGATGCCGGCCTTCTCGAAGGCTTCCTTGGAATAGAAGAGCCAGCTTTCACCATGGGCGCCGGTCGGCGCAAGATAGACCTTGCCGTCATAGGAGATGAGATCGTGGATCGATTTCGGCAGGGCGTCGGCCCATTTGCCCGCAGCGGCCACGTCGTCGATCGGATTGAACAGGCCTTGGTTGATGAAATCGGCGGCGGCGAGACCGATGACGCCCTGCTTGGCGCCGGGCGCGTCACCGGCGACGATACGGTTCTGGAAGGCAGCATCGGCCGCGCCGAAGCCGGCAATCGAGGAATCCTTCCAGACGCCGCCGCGCTTTTCGAACTCGGTTTTAATGACATTGAGGGCTGCCGCTTCGCCGCCCGATGTCCAGGACGACATGATCTCGATCGTCGGTTTGTCCTCGGCATGCGCCGAGGCGAAAAGACCGGCAAATGCCACGCCGGCAAGAAAAAGCTTCATCATGGTCTTCATAGTTCCACCTCTTGAAAATGCCCTCTTTGCGGGGCGTTTGTTGTCTCGGGAGTGACTGTCAGCGATAGATCGGCAGGAGCGCCTGCCGGACGAGCGTGAGCCCGTTGGCAATGTCGCGGACGGGATCCGGCGCGGCATCGAGTTCGAGGATCGCCCAGCCTTCATAGGCCCGGTCGCGCAGCAGCCGGATCCAGGCCGGCCAGTCGACCCGTCCGAGGCCGAAGTCGCAGAAATAGGGCTGGTGGCGTTCATGGATGTGCTTGTCGATCGGGGTATCGGCGGGCATCGGACCGATCGCATCCTTCCAGTGGGCGATGATCATGCGCTCGTGATGGCGATCGACAAGCTGGACGGGATCGGAGCCGGCAACGATGATGTGCGCCGTGTCGGGGCACATATGCACATAGGCCGGGTCGGTCAAAAGCATCATCAGGTCGACATCGCGCGCGGCGGCAAAGATCGAGTGCGCCTCGGTGTGCAGCGCCAGCCGCACGCCCTTGGCATAGAGGGTCGCGCCGAGCCGGTTGAGGAAATCGGCGATCACCTTGGCGCGGTCGAAATCATGAAACTGCACCGGCTGGGCGCCGAGCGTCTGGCGCAACGGCGCGCCGATCACCATGATGTCGCTGCCGCAGGCTTTCAGGAAGTCGGCATAGCGTTCGGCCTTGTCGATCAGCGCGCTCTGGGCTTCGGGATCGGCAAAGTCGCCGGCCGCCTCGAGCTCTGCGAAGAAGCCGCTGCACAGCGTCAAGCCGCGTCTTGCCAGTTCGGCGGCGAAGGCGTCGATGGAACCATAGGTCTTGATCGCGTCCTGCCAGTTGAAGGGAGAAAAGGTCAGCTCGACGCCGGTAACGCCGGAGGCCTGGACGCTGTCGAGGATCTTGTCCCAGAAGGCGCGCGGCTCGGCGCGTGCATGATCGACAATCGCTTCATGGCTGTCGACGCCCCAGAAGCCGGGATGGAAGAATGTCACGAGATCGATGCCGAAGCGCAGCCTTTCGCCAGTAGCCATAACCTATCCATTTCCCAAGGCATGGCCTACCCGCGTGCGGAAGGGGTGTTCCGCATCCAATAAGCCATGGATTTTCAAAGCATTAAGGATTGGCAATCGTTTGCCATGACCAAATGATAATCAAGCTGGTTTTTTAAGCAAGCGATTTTTGGCAAACGTTTGCTATAAATCGTCGCCTGCCCTAAAGTTGCAAATCGAAGCATCCGGGAGAGAGAAATAAAAGTGAATAAAAACAAGGATGTGGCAGGAGAAGAGCAATCGGGTGCCTTGATGGCCGATGTTGCGCGGCTCGCCGGTGTGGCGATCTCAACGGTCAGCCGGGCGCTTGCCAATCCCGGGCGGGTCAACGAAAAGACGCGCACCAAGATCAATGCTGCAGCGAGGCAGCTCGGCTACACGCCGAATGCCATGGCGCGCGGTCTCCGGGTCGGCAAATCCAACATCGTCATGATCATCCTGCCGGGATCGCTCTATTACGGGGTCTCCCAGATCATTCCGCAGGTCCTGCAGAGCATCAACAAGTCGCTGATCCAGGGCGGCTACAACCTGATGATCGCCAACCTCGATCGCGACGAGATTTCCGAACGGCATATTCTCGACCTCGCCTTTGGCGGCAGCGTGCGCGGCGCCATCATCCTGTCGTCGAAGCTTCCTGAAGTGGATGGACGCTCACTTGGCGGTTCCGGCCTGCCGATCGTTTCGATGCTGCTCGACATGAGCGATGCCGGCCTGCAGAGCGTCGTGACCAACGACCGCGAGGCGGTGCGCGACGTCACGGCCGAACTCATCCGGCTGGGTCACCGGCGGTTCTTCTATCTGGCCGGGCCCGAAGGCAATTATCACGATGTCGAGCGTTACGGCGGCGTGCTCGAGGCGCTCGAGGCGGCGGGATTGTCCGAGGAACTGGTGCGTCGCTCGGGCGGTCATCTCGATTATCAACACGGCTTCGATATCGGAGTGCAGGCAGCGGACGATTTTGCGACATTGACGGAAAGGCCGACGGCAGTCATCGCTACCAGCGATGACATGGCTATCTCATTTGTCAGCCGTATCCAGCGTGCGGGCTTGAGCATTCCGGGTGATCTGTCCGTCGTCTCCTTCGACGGCTCGCCCGTCTGCGAATTCTCCTCCCCGCCGCTCTCGACAATCGAGCAGCCTGTGGAAGAGATGGGACGCGCGGCGGTCGATCTCCTGCTCGACGCCATTGACCAGCGGCAAAAAGCGGGGGAGGTCCGTACCGTCATCCGCAGCAAGCTTATTCTGCGGGAGAGCGTCGCTCCTCCAAAGACCTGACGGAGCCGGCAAGCCGTGATCGTTCTACTGCGCCACGACCGTCCGAGCTCAATCGCCGCAGCACGTCCACCAGGGTCGGGAGAACGATCCAGTAGCCCTTCGAAGGCGATAGTCACCAGATGGCCGAATCTGGAGGATGTTAATTGCCGGTTTGGCGTGCAAGAGAGATATTTTAGTTGTCATTAATATAATCGTCCGGCAACATTACTGGCCGGCTTCTAGAATTGAATAGTATTGCCACCAGCACGTTGGGGAGACGGGCATGTGCGCAGAACTTGTCGAGCGTCGACTGGCGGCTATTCTGGCTGCCGATGTAGTAGGCTACAGCCGTCTCCTGGAAGCCAACGAAGAGGAGACGCTCAACGCTCTTCGTCAGCATCGCCGCGAGCTCTTCGATCCCGCTGTCGCGACCCATGGCGGACATATAATCAAGCTGATGGGCGACGGTTTCCTGGTCGAGTTCGGGAGCGTGCTCAGTGCTGCACGATGCGCCGTCGAAATCCAGCGCGGCATGCTGGAGCGCAACATGGGGCTTCCAGCGGACAGGCACTTTGCGTTCCGAATAGGCTTGAATCTGGGCGATATCGTCTTCGATGCGGATGACTTTCATGGGGACGGCATTAATGTGGCGGTCCGGCTGCAAGCCCTTGCAGCCCCCGGCGGCATTGCCTGTTCGGCGGCAGTGCGCCACGAAGTCGCAAACAAGCTCGGTCTCGATTTCGCAGATCAGGGCGCCATGAACGTCAAGAACATTTCCCGTCCGGTCCATGTCTATTTTGCCGATTGGGGCAATGTCGCCTCCAGCGAGGAGGTTCCGCCCGCCGCAGGTGTCCACACACGGGCACCCGTCAACAAGCCATCCGTTGCAATCCTGCCATTCGCCAACATCAGCAACGATCCCGAGCAGGATTTTTTCAGCGACGGCATCACCGAAGATCTCATCACGGACCTATCGAATGTTTCAGGCCTATTCGTATTGAGCCGCAACACAGTTTTCACGTGGAAAGGCCGGAACGAAAACCTGCAGCGCATCGCCGGAGAACTCGGCGTTGCCTATATCGTGGAGGGCAGCGTCCGCAAGGCAGGCAATCATGTAAGGATCAATGCGGAATTGATCGAAGCAGCCAGCGACGGCCATGTCTGGGCGGCGCGTTACGACCGCGACCTCACCGACATCTTCGAAATGCAGGACGAGATCGTGAAGGCGATCGTCGAGCAGCTTAAGGTCAAGCTGCTTCCGGAGGAGAAGAAAGCTATCGAGCAGGCGCCGACAGGAAGCGTTGAAGCCTATACACATTTCCTCAGGGGGCGCGAATACTACCATATTGCCTCGCGCTCGAACCATTTGATGGCCAGGCAGAGTTTCGCCAGAGCCATCGAATTGGATCCGGGCTATGCCCGCGCCTATGCCGGCATCGCGGTTTGCGATGCGCGTCTACGGTCTCAGTTCGGCGCGGAAATCCCCGTGGAGGCCATTCTCGCGAACACGGCGACGGCGCTCGTTATCGATCCCAATCTGGCGGAGGCACATGCAGCCAGGGGGTTTGCGTTGGCGGTGGCCGGCAATCGCGCTGAGGCGGTTTCAGCATTCGAGCAGGCTTTGTCGCTGGACGCCAACTGCCACGAGGCGAACCGGTACTATGCCGAATTTTGCGTCACCGACGGTCAGTTCGAACTGGCGGCTACGCACTTTCAGCGCGCAATGGAAATCAAGCCTGCCGATTATGGTGCGCCGATCATGCTCGTGAACGTCTTTCGTTCGCTCGGGCAAATAGACAAGGCCCGCAGCTATGCGCGGATCGCGTTGAAAAGGGCGGAGGAGGAACTGCGGCTCCATCCGGAAAATGCCAATGTTGCCTGCCTGGGAGCGACGGCGCTGGCCTTTCTCGGGGTCCGCGACATGGCGCTGGAATGGTTGGCGCGCGCGCTGGCGACGGATCCCAACGACATAAACATCCAGTACAATGCCGCCTGCACCTATGCACTGCTTGGCGAAATCGACAGAGCGATAGATTTGCTTGAGGTCTGGATGCCTCAAGTCGGCATCGAGATGCGGCTGTGGTTCAAGAACGATTCCGACCTCGATTCCATTCGCAGTCACCCGCGCTATTCGAGGTTGGTTGAGCCGTCTGAATAACGCCCGGTACATTTGGCAAGCCGACCCTAATACTATTTCATTACTTGCTAAAATTCTCGCGAGCGCCGAAGGTCAACTTAAACTGGCAACCATAAAAGTCTTTTGAGGGGGAGCGGATGGGCGCCCGGTTCAGACTTTTTGTACAGCCTCCATTTGAAGATGATTGGTCCAGTCCCGAGATTGTCGAAGTGTCGTCTCCGCTGGGCAGCCTGACAGCTGGGCCGGCCGACGATCGGATGTTCGTTGTGGAGCCGGTTGGCAAGACCGGTCCTTACGGTGCGAACCGCGGACCGCTCGGAACGCCGTACATGTATCTGCCGCCCTGGACCGGGAAAATCCTCGAGCCGGCCAACCCCGATGGGTGCGGCAATTTCGACTATCTGCGACCTTCGATGGCTGGCTTTGAAGCCGCACATGTTTTTGGTTGCGTGCGATTCACACTGGATGTGTGGGAGCGCTATCTCGGTCAGCCGCTCACCTGGCATTTTCGCGATCATTATGACCGTCTGGAAATCTCGATCCTGCAGCGATGGGACAACGCTCAATACGGCTATGGTTTCCTCGAAGTTGGGAGCCAGTTCGAAAACGACGGGCGCGTCCTTCCGTTTAGCCTGGATTTTGACGTCATCGCTCATGAGGTGGGGCACGCAATCATCTTCAGCGTACTGGGCGTGCCGCGCCCGGGAACCGAGTACCCCGAATATCTTGGCTTCCAGGAGGCCTTCTCCGACTGCGTGTCGCTGATCGCGGCCATGCATTTTCCGTCCGTGATCGACAATGTTCTCACGGAGACACGCGGCAACCTTTACCGGGCAAATCGCCTAGCGCGCTTCTCGGAATTTTCGCCACATCGCCAGATACGGTCGGCAAACAACAAAAGGACGATGGCCGACTTCGCACACGGGTGGAAGGACGAGCATGAGCTCTCGCAACCGCTCACCGGCGCGATATTCGACATCCTCGTCGATATCTTCCATGAGAGCCTGGTGGTGCGCGGCTTGATCTCGCGTGCCGTCGAAGACCTCGCAGATATTGCCGAGTTCGATCCGGCTGCCGAGGCGCCCGTGCAGCATGCTTTCGACCGCGCCTTCGCGCGGAACTCAGATGGTTTTGTAGAAGCACTGCTCGACTCGCGCGATATCGTTGGGACGTATCTGGCGGAAACCTTGTGGGCTCTTGCTCCCGACTTTCTGGACTACGGCGATGTCGCGAGGACGATGCTTGCGATTGATCGTAATGAAAGTGCCGGCCAATTCGCACGGATCATCAGCAGAAACTTCAGGCGACGGGCGATCGGCGAGCTGCACGCCGGCGCGCATATTAAAGGTGGCGAGGATCACAGTCATGTCCTCTCTGCGCGCACGTTGTTGCCGATAGATTATCTGGAGTTTCCGAAGATGAACTATCGCGAGAAAGTTTTGCTGTCGAGATCAATGAACGGTCAATAATCAGTTAGATGGAGGGAGACGTGGCAGACAATGAAACCTTACTCGGCATATCAGCGATACATCTCTTCGGGCGCCCACTGAGTGATCTGATTCTCAGAGGCGGACCCATTTACCAGAATCTAAGCGTACCAATAGCAGGGAGAAATAATTTTCTGAGGGACCAGCTTGGTGCGACCGATGCGGTTCTGGCGCGGATCTTTGCTTTCTCCTTTGAGGGAGCATTCATTGAACTTGGTCGACCAGCCATCTTCGTTGTCCACGGTCCTGGGGCCGATCCAGACGATCCGCCCCCGAGGAACGTGGACGGTGATATCGAGTATGACAGATTGTATCGGTCGCCTGGTTCGAGTGCACGAACCGGCCTTGGTTCTCAATTCGGAGCTCTGGCTAAGGACATGAGGGTCTGGATTTATGACAAAGGTGATGTCTCAATGAGACTCGATGCCGAAACAGGAACCCTTGAGCAAATCCTGCTGTCGGCCGAGGTTTCTGCTGATCCCCGAGGGATGACGAGCGGCGCAATGTCCAGATCGGGCGGTGCCCTGTCCCGCTCTGGTGGTGTAATGTCCAGATCAGGCGGGTTCATCCCTCGCAGATCGGGCGATAACGACTAATCTAATATAAAGCGGACTAGGGAGGATAATATGCCCACCGTGAACCCTAAAGTTAAAATCGAGCGCCTCGAGCCAGCGACTGTAGTTGCTCCATTACTTGTTCGAACGCCATTTAAAATCATAGGCTCCGGCTTCAGCAATAAGATATATGTATATATATCTACCAAAGAAGACGGTAGTGATGATGTTTCAAACCCAAGTGCCAGCGACAAGAAAGAAACTTATAAAATCAAAATAGATACTGACGATTCTGCCACGAGCACAGATAGAGTTTTGTCGTTAATTGTTAAACCAGAGCTTGACGCTGGCCCGTTCGATGAAAAAACAGAGTTTTGGGTTGCTGTAAAACTGGATGATATGAATGGTAAGTTTGAAGGTGCGCGAAAAACTTTCAAACTTGTCTGACTTCGAGATCGCTTTGTCGATTGCGGGATAAGGTCCGCCGGCCTTGACCGCCGTCGTCCAGCGCTTCCGGCCCACCGACCTGCGACGGAGGGGCACGCGAGGTAACGCGTGGATCATGGCGTACGGCAGCCCCGCTTCCAAAAGCGCTTTGCTCTTCCATGGATTCTATTTCATCTCGCCGGTAAAATTATAAGTGATTTGCAGAAGCGTCCGACCGAGAAACGAGTGCGGTTGCGGGTTCGAATCCCATCAAGAGCGGATCTCGCCAAAACGATCTGTTCTCGCAGGGGATTCCAGCGGCCGCCGGTCGCCGTCGAGGGACTTCGCAAGTGTTCAGGAATTGTCCCCGCAAAGTGCGGATTGCACTCCATCAAAACTTCGTCTGACCCCATCAACCGACGCATCGTGCTACGAAAAATCACAACACCGAGCGACTTGAAATGTCAGGTCCGCGCGGTGGAATTTTGAAATTCCGAGCACGCATATGGACCTCTCGAAGATCAAGACGCTGATCGACTTTGTCGGACGATCGAACATTACCGAGCTGACCGTAACCGAAAAGGACATGACGGTTCGGATTTTCCGTACGTCTCCGGATCAGGAGGCTGCTGCCGAGCCCGCGCAAAAGCCAGGATCGACGACAAGCCTTGCCCAGGATGCCGGCGCCGATACGCCTTCGAGGCGTGAGAAAACCTATGCGGTGAAGGCGCCGGTCTTCGGCGTTCTGCATCGGACCCCGGCGCCTGGGGAACCGCCATTCGTCACGATCGGTGACAAGGTGGTGGAGGGGCAGACGCTTTTCATCATCGAGGCAATGAAGGTCTTCAACGCGATCGCCGCACCGCGGGCAGGGCGCATTACACACCTCACCGAAATCGACGACGGCGAGGTCGAGACCGGCGATCTGCTGGCGGAGATTGCCTAATGCCGGAAACACCTGAACAATCCGCGACCGGCCGCTTCGATACCGTCCTGATCGCCAACCGCGGCGAGATCGCAGCCCGGATCCAGCGCGCCTGCCGCGAGCTCGGCCTGAAGACGGTCGCCATCTGCTCCGAGGCGGACAGGGAAGCGCCTTACGGCAGCACCGCCGACAGCTTTCTCTGCATTGGTCCGTCGAGTGCTGCCAAGAGCTATCTCAATCAGGATGCCATCCTTCTGGCGGCGCGTCTCGCCGGTGCGGGCGCCATCCATCCGGGATACGGTTTTCTATCGGAAAACGCCGCCTTCGCCGACGCCGCCGAAAAGGCGGGGCTGATCTTCATTGGTCCGACATCTTCCTCGATTGCGATCATGGGCGACAAGATCTCGGCAAAGCGGGCGATGATGGCAGCCGGCGTCCCCTGCGTTCCCGGTCCGGACACCGCGCTGCCCGATGACCCCGCCACGATCGAGCGTGTAGCGCTGGAAATCGGATACCCCGTCATCATCAAGGCGGCCGGGGGCGGCGGCGGACGCGGCATGCGTGTCGTGCCAAAGGCCGATTTGCTGCATGAAGCAATTGCGCTGACGCGGGAGGAGGCCCGCAAGGCCTTCGGCTCACCCTCGCTCTACATGGAGAAATTCTTAGAGCATCCGCGCCACATCGAGATACAGGTCATTTGCGACGATCACGGCAATGCCGTGTGGCTGGGCCACCGGGATTGCTCGATGCAGCGCCGCCATCAGAAAGTGGTGGAGGAGGCGCCGGCAGCGGGAATCGCGCCCGACATCATCCAGCCGGTCGGTCTGGCTTGCGTACAGGCCTGCCTTCAGATCGGCTACCGGGGCGTCGGAACCTTCGAATTCCTCTATGAGGATGGCGCTTTCTATTTCATCGAGATGAACACGCGACTTCAGGTCGAGCATCCCGTCACCGAGATGACCAGCGGTGTCGATATCGTCCAGGCGCAGATAAGGGCGGCTCAGGGTCACGTTCTCGATCTCATCCAAGGCGATGTGACATGCGATGGCCATTCCTTCGAATGCCGCATCAACGCCGAGGATCCGGAAACCTTCCTGCCGTCGGCGGGTGTTGTCACCCATCTGGCGTTGCCCGCTGGCCCGGGCATCCGCGTCGATACGCATATTCATGCCGGCTACAAGGTCTCGCCCTATTACGATTCTCTGATCGCCAAGCTGATCGTCCATGCGCCGACGCGGGCCGAAGCGATGGCAAGAATGCGCGAAGCGCTTGCCGGCACTGAGGTCGAGGGGATTTCCACCAATATCCCCTTCCTGCGCGCTCTGTTCGAGGATGGCACATTCGCGCGCGGCGAGACGGATATCCATTATCTCGAACAATGGCTGAAGCTGCGGAGGGCGGCATGAGCGCGATCGATTTCAGCGATCCGGCGACCATCGCATTGCTCACCGAGGCGTTGACGGCCGCGGGCGTGAACGGTCTTGAAATCTCCCGGCCGGGCGGACAGCTTCGTATCGTCGTCGCCGGAAAAGGCGGCGCCCGGATCAGCTCGACCGGAGCGATGCCGCGCACTCCCGGCTCCGCGTCCGCCGTCGTGAAGGCGCCGATGGCCGGCCGCTTCTGTGTCGAGCATCCGACCTCCGCCGCGCCGCAAAATCTGCCGCGCTCGGTATCCGACGCGGATATCGTCGGCATTGTCGGGGTAGGGCATATCCTGCTTCCCCTTCGCGCCGGCCGTTCCGGCATTTTGACCAGGCTGCTCGCCGAGCCCGGTGCGCTGGTCGGCTTCGGTGACCCTCTGTTCGAAATCGAGCTCCAGTCATGATCGTCACGACGAACAGACATGCATCGCAACGCGAGATCGTTCCGGCCACCAAAAGCCTGGCGCGGGTTTCCTCGATCGGCGCCAGATCCTTCCTGCTCGAGGCGCCAGGCGACTTCGATCTCATCGCGCAGCGGCGGATCTGGGCTCTGTCCCAGACCGTGAAAGGTTGGGCGGACCTTGCGGAAAACATTCCGGGCATGACCAATCTGCTGGTGATCCTCAAGGAGACGCCCGAGGATCCTGATGCGGTGGTCGCTCGGCTGCTGGAGGCATGGGAGAATGCCCGCAGCATCGATCTCAAGGGCAAGACCATCGAGATCCCCGTCCATTATGGCGGCGAATATGCGACGGATCTTCCAGCCCTTTGCGATCTCTCGGGCTTGAGCGACCGCCAGGTCGTCCGCATCCATCATGAAGCGACTTACCGTGTCTTCGCCTTGGGCAGCGCTCCCGGTTTCGGTTATCTGCATGGTCTCGATCCGCGCATCTACATGCCGCGAAAGACCGTACCTTCGCTGAAGATGCCGAAGGGCTGCTTGACCATCGGCGGCATGCAGACTGGCGTCGCCATGCTCACAGGTCCGAATGGCTGGAATTCCATCGGCTTCGCGACACTTGAGATGTTCGACCCTACGTCGCCGACCCCCGCCATGATGGCGCCGGGAGATACGGTGCGGTTCCTGCCGGCAGGGATTGAGCTATGATCGAGATCATCGAAAGCGGCCCGTTCAACACAGTGCAGGATCTTGGCCGCCCCGGCTATCGCGACATCGGCGTATCGGCGAGCGGCGCCATGGATCCGCTTGCGGTCCGGATCGGCAACATTCTCGTCGGCAATGACGAAAATGCGGCCGCGATAGAGGTGCAGACCTTCCCGTTCAGTCTGCGTTTCGAGCGGCGCATGGTGTTTGCCGTTACCGGTGCAGACGGCAATCCTCATCTCAATGGATCGGAACTGCTTTCCTGGTGCGCCTACCTCGCGGAGCCCGGACAGGTTCTCGAACTGAAGCAGCCCCCGCGGCTGGCGCGCTCCTATATTTCGCTCGGAGGCGGGCTGGATATCCCCGTTGTCATGGGTTCGCAAAGCACGTCGCTTCGCGGCGGTTTCGGCGGCAATGCCGGCCGGCCTTTGGCGAAGGGCGATCGGATCGCGGTCGGCGAGGACGCAGAGTTGGTCATGCTTCCGGCCCCTGGTCTCGCCGTCGTCGAACCATCCGTGGCGCTGCGCGATGTCTTCCCGGCTGCTGTCGACGGCACGCTGCCGATCCGCGCCCTGCCTGCCGGCGAGCATGATCTTTTCGCCGGCGATGGCGAAGCCTTCTGGAGCCAGACCTGGAGGATTTCCTCCCGAAGCGACCGGACGGGCTACCGCTTATCAGGCGAGCCCATCACGCCGACTGCGTCCATCGAGATGCGCTCCCACGGTGTCGTGCCCGGCGTGATCCAGGTTCCGCCCGGCGGCGAACCGATCGTGCAGATGAGCGATGCCAACACCGCCGGCGGATATCCGAAGATCGCCGGCGTGATCGAGTGCGATCTCTGGCGGCTCGGCCAAGCCCGCATCGGCGCCCGCCTGAACTTCGTTCGCTCGACGCATGCCGAGGCGCGCAAGGTGGAACAGGCTGTCGCCGGCTATGTCGAGGACGTCAGGCAGACATCCCGGATGGTCAAGCGCGCCTTGAAGGCGATGGCCTAATGCGTGTCGCCGAAAAGGCCGTCAAAAGGAGGAACTGATGAAGATCGATCTGAATTCCGACATGGGCGAAGGATTCGGTCCCTACCGGCTGTGCGACGACGAAGCGATGATGAAACTTGTCTCGTCGGCCAACATCGCCTGCGGTTTCCATGGCGGCGACCCGGATACGATGGGACGCATGGTCCGGCTTGCGAAGCTGAACGGCGTCGGCATCGGCGCGCATCCCGGTTTGCCCGACCGGCCGGGTTTCGGCCGGCGCGAGATACCGTTTCCGGCCGATGAGCTTCGCCAGCAGATGCTCTATCAGCTCGGCGCATTGATGGCGATCGCCAAAGCCGAGGGTGTCACTGTCTCCCATATCAGCTTCCATGCGGCCATGGGCAATATGGTCAACCGCGATCCTGTGCTGGCCGATCTGATGATGGATGCGATCGCCACGGTCGATGCTGGTCTCGTCGTCTTCGTGACCCATGGCAGCGAGATTCAGCAGGCGGCCAAACGCGTAGGTTTGAAGACGCTGGCGCTTTTCCTTGCCGACCGGGCCTATGACGCCGAGGGCAGAATTGTCGCGCGCGGGCTGCCTGGGGCCGTCATCAAGGACGAAGCCGCAGTGCGTGCGCGTGTGCGGCAATTCCTCCTCAAGGGAAGCGTCGAGACGATCGACGGAACCGTGATCGCGATGCCGGCCCGCTCTATTCTCGTCCACAGCGACACACCCGGCGCCCTCGAGCTTGCCGGCATCGTGCGCGGCGAGATCGAAGCCACGGGCGCGACGCTCGCTCCTGCCGCCGAACTCGCCGACTGACACAATCCCGATCGCCTGCGGGCGGTCTCCCGTTCCCATCTCCCATCGAAGGACCATGTCGATGTCCGTCATCGCTGACCGCCTGAAAAACGTCTCCATATCCGCATCCGCCGCCATGACCCAGCGCGCCAGGGAACTGGCCGCCAACGGGATTAAAGTCGTCAGCCTCTCGTCTGGAGAGCCGGATTTCCCCACTCCGGCGCATGCGATCGAGGCGGCTCACGCGGCGGCTCTTGCAGGCGATACGAAATATCCTCCGATGGACGGAACGCCGGCGCTTAAATCCGCCATCATCCGGAAGTTCAAACGGGACAACAATCTCGACTATGAGGCCAGCCAGATCGTCGTCTCGGGGGGCGGCAAGCAGGTGATCTTCAATGCCATGCTGGCAACCTGCAATCCGGGCGACGAGGTCATCATTCCCACGCCCTCCTGGGTCAGCTATGCCGATATCGTCAAATTCGCCGGTGGCGTCCCGGTCGCCGTCCCCTGCCACGAGCAGACCGGCTTCAAGCTGCGTCCCGAGGATCTGGAGGCGGCGATCACGCCGCGCACCAAGTGGCTCTTCCTGAATTTCCCGAACAATCCGACCGGTGCAGCCTGCTCCCGGGCGGAGATGGCTGCCATCGCCGAGGTCATGCTGCGTCATCCCAATGTCTGGATCATGACCGACGATATCTATGAACACCTGGTCTATGACGACTTCCAGTTCTGCACGATCGCCGAAGTCGAGCCCAGGCTCTATGATCGCGTCCTGACGATGAACGGCGTCTCCAAGGCTTACGCTATGACAGGCTGGCGGCTCGGCTTTTGTGCCGGGCCGAAAGAGCTGATCTCTGCCGTCAGCAACGTCAACGGCCAGAATGGCGGCGGCATCGCGACGCTGACGCAGGCTGCGGCGACCGCTGCCCTGGACGGTCCTCAAGATCTCTTGAAGGAGCGTGCCGCGATCTACAAGGAAAGACGCGACTTCGTCCTCGACAAATTGTCGGAAGTGGAAGGGCTGCGCTGCCATAGGCCCGAAGGCGCCTTCTACATCTATCCGAATATCTCAGGGCTGATCGGCAAGACCAGCAAGGGCGGGCGAAAGATCGAGACCGACGTCGATTTCGTCATGGCGCTCGTGGAGGAGCATCATGTCGCGACCGTGCAAGGGGCGGCTTACGGAATGAGCCCCTTCTTCCGCATTTCCTATGCGACCAGCATGGAAAAGCTCGGCGAAGGCTGCGCGCGCATAGCTCAGTTCTGCAGGGATATGCGCTAAGCGCAGCCTCCTCAGACTTTCAACCGCGCCGTCAGCTCGAGAAGGATGTCGCGGACGGCAAGGGCCGGTTCCGACAGGGGATTCTGGTCGGAAACGCACAGCGACAGGGTTTCTTCTATTCGCGGCGAGACGAGCCGGCAGATCAGCGGCTCACTCGATTCCGATACGATGCGGTCGGCGATGGCTTTCGGCATGATCGTCGCGCCGAGGCCGCTGCCCACCGCCCGGGCCAGCGTCCGGACGATTTCGACTTCCGCCACGACTTTCAAATTGGTGCGGGTGCGGGTGAAGGCGGTATCGACCGCGCGGCGGACGAAATTATAGGCCGGCGGCAACAGCAGCGGTATTCCGTCGAGAGTATTGACCGGAACGGGTTTCGCATCCGCTTCAATCGCAAAGTCCCGATGCGCGACAAGGAAAAACTCTTCGCTGAGGATCGGCTCGAACCGGACACCCTTGATCGGTCCGGTTCCATGGAGAAGCGCCATCTCCAGCCGGCCGTTCATGATCATCTGGCTATAGGTCTGGCCGACGCTTTCGGTGAGGTGCAGCAGGATACCGGGATGTCGTTTGCGGGTCTCCGCCAGGAGGTCGACCGACAGCGTAGCGGCACTGCTGAACGGCACCAGACCAACGGACACACGCCCGGCAAGCGAATTGCCGGCTGCCGATGCATCCGCTTGCGCCTGCTCCATCTGCCGAAGGATAATCTGCGCATGGCGATACACCGCGTGTCCCGCATCGGTCATGCTGACGCCCTGCTGGCTGCGGATCAGCAGCTTATGGCCGAAATGCTCCTCCAGTGCGGCAAGCTGCTGACTGAGCGCCGGCTGGGCGATGTGCAAAAGGTCCGCCGCTCGCGTGATGCTGCCGCTGTCGACGATCACGATGAAAGATTTAAGGCGTCTGATGTCCATGAGGATCGGGGTACCGTTCTGATCTGCGCGGCTTACATTTGCAGACACGCATTGCTTTTGCAACGCGACGCCGTCGCTGCTTTCCTCAGGCCCTGATGCCGCAAGACGATGCCCGGCATCAGCTCTTTCTCTTCTTCAGCAGCCTGCGCCGGCTCCATAACCGTTGCTTATTGCTCCAGAGATAATCGGTCTTAGGCAAGGGGTTTAAGCTTCGCTACTGTCTCAATCAACAACAAGGGAACGACAATGCCATTCTCCGACTACAAGACCGCACTGGTGACCGGCGCATCCTCCGGTATCGGCGCTGCCGTGGTTGAGCGGCTCCGCCGGGAGAACATCGAGGTCCATGCCGTTGCCCGCAGTGCCGAAGCGCTGCAGCAGCTGGCCGCGCGGACGGGCTGCATCGCCCACGTCATCGACGTAACCGACCGTCAGGCCATGGCCGAGCTCACGCGTCGGGTGGAGTTCGATATTCTCGTCAACAATGCCGGTGTCGACCGGCCGAAGAAGTTCCTGGAAGCCGACGAGGGCGATATCGATCTCATTGTCGACGTCAATCTCCGGGCGGTCCTGCACATCTGCCGGCTGGTCGTGCCCGGTATGGTGGCGCGCGACCGCGGGCATGTCATCAACATTTCGTCGATCGCCGGCGCCTACAATTTCGGCGGCAACTCATCCTATCACGCCACCAAGGCAGGGGTGAGCATGCTGTCCAACCAGCTGCGCATCGACGCTTTCGGCAAGCGGGTACGGGTCACGGAAATCTGCCCCGGCCGGGTCGCCACTGACATTTTCAATCACGTGCACGGTGATGACCCCAGCATCCGCGAACGGTTCATCGACGGCTTCGAACTGCCGCAGGCGGCCGATATCGCCGACGCGATTGCCTTCGCCATAGCAGCCCCCGTCGCCGTCAACATCGGACACATGGAGATCACGCCGACGCTGCAGGTCATGGGCGGCCTGCAGACCGCAAAGCCCCAACCTGCGGCGAAGCCGGATCAATCCGGGGAGCCAAACCCGTGAGCGGCTTCGACCTTTCGGCAATCCTCGGAAATCCGGAATACACCGCCATGCTGCTGCATGGCATCGAGATGACCTTCATCATCTATGCCGGCTCGTGGTCTATGGCGATGGCGCTGGCACTTCTGCTGCTGGCTTTGCGTTTGTCACCCTTTCGTTTCGGCGATCCGTTAGTTGCCACTTACGTCTCTTACCACAGGAACGTCCCCACCCTGGTTCAGCTCATGCTGTGGTACTTCGGGATTTTCACCCTGATGCCAAGCGAAGTAGCCGAATGGCTGGCCGTCCATAATGCCGAGGCCATCTTCGCGGTGATCGGGCTCGGGCTTTGCCAGGCGGCCTATTTCGGCGAAGATCTTCGTTCCGGCGTGCGCTCGGTCAGCCCCGGCCAGATGCAGGCAGCCCGCGCGCTTGGCCACGGTTATATCTCGGCGATGCGTTTCGTCATCATGCCGCAGGGCGTGCGCAACGCCCTGCCGCCGCTCATCAATCATAGCGTCTCCCTGTTCAAGAACAGCAGTCTCGCCGTCGTCATCGGCGCCTCGGAACTGACCCATGCCGTCAAGGAAATCGAGAACCTCAGTTTCCGGACCTTCGAGATCTACCTGATCGGCACGGTTCTCTACCTTTTCTTCTCGCTCGTGATCATGAGCATCGGCGCCTATCTGTCGATGCGCACCGATCCTGCCAGGAGTGCGCGCGCATGATCCATGACATGATCGCCATCGTCCAAGACTACTGGCTTCTGCTCTTGATCGGCCAATATCCGAACGGACCGCTCGGCGGGCTCGCCAACACGCTGATCCTGTCGGCGCTCAGCATCGCTCTCGCCTTTCCGGTCAGCATCCTGTTCGCATTGGCGCGGCTCTCCAAGTCGCCGCTGCTGCGCTGGCCGGTCACCGCACTCGTCTATTTCACCCGGGGCGTGCCTCTCTTGATGCTCATCCTGTGGAGCTATTTCCTGGTTCCGCTCTTGACCGGCGCCGACGTGCCGAGCTTCGTCACCATGCTGACGACGCTCGTGGTCTATCAGAGCGCATTTCTGAGCGAAGTCGTGCGTGCCGGCATCGTCGCGCTCGGACCGGGCCAGATGGACGCCGGACGTGCGCTTGGTCACGGCTATTTAGGTGCGATGCGCTTCATCATCCTGCCGCAGGCACTCTACAACATGATCCCCAGCATCATCTCCACCTTCGTCTCGACGATCAAGGACACGACGCTCGGCTACGTGATCAATGTGCCGGACCTGACCTTTGCCGCAAGCCAGGTCAACAACCAGCTCCTGACGCAGCCTTTCCAGGTCTTCCTCATTCTGGCGATCGTCTACTTCGCCATCTGCTGGACGCTCACCTACTTCGCAAATCGCCTCGAGCGGAGCATCACGCGGCGGCGTGCGGGACTTTCCAACCTTCCTTCCGCCGCCTTGGTCGCGCCATCGAAAATCATATCGGAGCAGCCATGACCATGTCAGTTTCAGCACAGGAATTGCAGACGATCCGGCTTTCGCAAGTCTGCAAGAGCTACGGCGACTATCCGGTCCTGAAGGACATCGATGCGCAGGTGACACGCGGCGAAGTCGTGGTCATCTGCGGGCCGTCCGGTTCGGGAAAATCGACGCTGATCCGCACAATCAATCGCCTCGAGGAGATCAACAGCGGATCAATCACGCTCGACGGGCAAAACATTCACGCCGCCATGCGGGCGAAGGAACTCAACGCGTTGCGCAGCCGGATCGGCTTCGTATTTCAGAATTTCAACCTGTTTCCGCACCTTTCGGTGGTCGAAAACGTCTCGATGTCGCCGATCCGGGTGAAAGGCGTGGCGCCTGACGTTGCAGAGGACAAGGCCCTCAAGCTTCTCGATCGGGTCGGCCTTGCCGACAAGGCGCGGGCCTATCCCGGGCAACTCTCGGGCGGCCAGCAGCAACGGGTGGCAATCGCCCGCGCCCTTGCCATGGAACCGCCGGTGATGCTGTTCGACGAGCCGACCAGCGCGCTCGATCCTGAAATGGTCGGCGAAGTGCTGGCCGTCATGAAGAGCCTGGCATCCGAAGGCATGACCATGCTCTGCGTCACCCACGAAATGGGTTTCGCGCGCGACGTCGCGGATCGGGTCTGGTTCATCGATGCCGGCCAGATCCTCGAAATGGCGCCCCCCGAGGAATTCTTCAACAATCCACGCCATCCCCGGGCGCAGCGTTTCCTCGCTGATCTCAGGCATTGATACCAACCACCAAAAACAAAGGAGAACAGCAATGAACTGGAAATGCCTAACCCTCACCGTCGCATTTGCCGGCATGGCGGCCGCTGTGCCCGCAAAAGCCGATCAGCTCGACAACATCATCTCGGCGAAAACCCTGCGCTGCGCGACGTTCGCCGACGTTCCTCCCTTCGCATCACCCGATCCGAAGACCCGCGAAATGGCCGGTTTCGATGTCGATCTCTGCAGCGCGATCGCCAAGGAATTGGGCGTCAAGGCTGAGATCAAGCCGGTTTCGGTCGAGGCGCGCGTGCCCGAGGTCAAGCTCGGCCGGGTCGACATCACCGTTGCCAACCTTGCCTATACTCTGAGCCGTGCTGAGCAGATCCAGTTCAGCGATCCCTATTATCTCGCCAAGGAAATGCTGATCGTGCCGGCGGACGATGCCGGCAAGAAGAAGGCCGACTACGCAGGCCAGCGCATCGCTTCGACCAAGGGTTCGACCTCCGAGATGTCGATCAAGCTCAACAAATCCGACCCGCTGACCTTCCAGGATACCGCCTCGGCCTATCTCGCCGTTCAGCAGGGCAAGGCCCGCGGCATGGTGGCCAACACCATGACGACGACCAAGTTCGTCAATGAATCGAAGAGCAAGGGCAAGCCAATGCGGATGATCGAGGAGCCGATGCTGTATCAGCCGATCGGCATCGGCATGGCCAAGGATCAGCCGGCGCTGACCGCCAAGATCAACGAGATCCTTCGCAAGCTCGACACATCGGGCGAGATTAACAAGATCTGGGACAAGTGGCTCGGCCCGGATACCGAATACAAGATGACGCGCACCGACAAGGTCGTATCGCTCTCGGAGCTGAAGTTCGACCCGATCCCTTAAGACCTCGGTGTCTTCCGATGACGATATCCAAACGAAATCAGACGGCGGGACATGCCCGCCGTCAGCCAAAAATGGGAGGCATCCATGATCCATATTAAAGATATTGCCGAACGGCCAAGCAAAGCCGATATCGACGCCGTTTCCAAATTTTCGCCAGCGACGATCCATGAAGCCCAAGGGCGCCGCGGAGCGCTTTCCTCCCGTCTGAAGCCCGTCGACTACCGCATGAAACTCTGCGGTCCGGCCTTCACAGTGAAGTGCGCGCCGCGTGACAACATCATGCTGCAACTCGCCATCAATTACGCAAAGCCGGGCGATATCATCGTCGTATCGGCGGGCGAATACGAAGAGGCCGGATCCTTCGGGGACGTCCTCGCCAATGCCTGCCTGGCAAAGGGCATCGGCGGTCTCGTGACCGACACCGGTGTGCGCGATACGCTGCAACTGAGGGAGCTTGGCTTTCCGGTCTTCTCGCTCAGCGTCTGCATCAAGGGGACAGTGAAGGAAACCATCGCGGCGGTGAACGACACGATCATCGTCGGCGGCGAAATCATCCATCCCGGCGACATCATCGCCGGCGATGCCGACGGCCTGGTGATCGTGCGCCGCCAGGAAGCGCAGGAAGTCGCCAGGCTGTCACAGGCCCGCGAAGATGCCGAGGCCGGCTATATCGCGGCATATAAGCAGGGCAAATCGGTCATCGAGGTCAGCAATCTCGAACCGGTGCTGAAAGCCAAGGGCCTCGTCGTCGACATCTGACGCGACAGCG